>NZ_AEJF01000062.1 GCF_001028175.1 Caballeronia mineralivorans PML1(12) | reverse complement strand
CCGCGACCGGAGCGCGCACCGTGCCCCCGCGCGAGCACGGCGGCAACTGCGACATCAAGGATCTCTCGCGCGGCTCGAAGATCTACTTCCCGGTGTACGTGGATGGCGCGGGCCTCTCAGTAGGCGACCTGCATTTCAGCCAGGGCGATGGCGAAATCACGTTCTGCGGCGCGATTGAAATGGCCGGCTGGGTGCACATGAAAGTGGACCTGATCAAAGGCGGCATGGCGAAATACGGTATCAAGAATCCGATCTTCAAGCCGAGTCCAATCACGCCCCACTACAACGACTACCTGATCTTCGAAGGCATTTCCGTCGATGAAGCCGGGCAACAGCATTACCTCGACGTACACGTGGCGTATCGGCAAGCGTGCCTGAATGCGATCGAATACATGACCAAGTTCGGCTACTCGCGAGCACAGGCTTATTCGATACTCGGCACGGCACCAGTGCAGGGGCATATCAGCGGGGTCGTCGATATCCCGAACGCCTGTGCAACCCTATGGCTGCCGACGCAAATCTTCGACTTCGACATTAGCCCGAATGCTGCCGGACCGATCAAGCATATCAAGGGGGGAGTTGACCTGCCGTTGTCGCTGGATCTCTAGCCGATCATTTGGAATGCGGTCCCGGCTTGCGGCGGCAATCCGGGAGTCGCGAAAACGAGGACATGACATGCCAACGTATGAATACGAATGTGCTTATTGCGGTCCCTTCGACGCAAGGCGTGCCATCGCCGAGCGCGACACGCCCGCAAGCTGCCCCTCGTGCGAAACCTTTTCAACCCGGGTCATGCGCAGCGCGCCGCAGTTGTCCTCGCTTGGCCAGACAACGCGATCGGCGCATGCAATAAACGAACGTTCGGCCCATGAACCCGTTCGCTCGTCTGGGCACGGTTCGGGGTGTGGTTGCTGCTCGGGCAAGATCAAACTGCCGCGCTCGGCCGAGGCGCAAGCGGCACCCCGTACAGCCGGTGGCCGACCGTGGATGATCAGCCACTAGGCACGCAAAGCAGCCGTCAGATACCCGCTTTATGCGCGGTGAAAATCAATCGCAGACCCAGCACGGTGATAGCGCCCGCCGCAACCCGATCGATCCATTTCTTTGCGCGCAGATAAACCTCACGCGGACGGCGGCTTGAAAAGCACAACGCGACAACGGTGTACCACCCTGCTTCTATCGCGAAGATCATGGGCGGCAGGATCAGATAACACCAGAGCGGCGGATGATGCGGCAACAGGGCAGCGAAGATACTGCCGTACCAGATGGCAGTCTTGGGATTACTCAGTTGCGTAGTAAGACCGATCCAGAACGACTTACGCAAGTTATGGTTTTGCGCGGCACGCTCGTCGTCCACGACCAACGGGCTTGACGCTCCGCGCCAGATTTTCGAGGCGATGTAGATCAGGTAGAGCCCACCCGCAACTTTCAGCGAGACATAGAGCCATTCAACAGCGGACAGCAGCGTATAAAGCCCGGCAAGCGCAATGCCACTGAAGAAAACGCCGCCAACGCCCATGCCCAGTGCGGTCGCCAGCCCGTCGGACCGGGACAAACCGATTGCGTTGCGCGCAACCAGCACGAAGCTCGGACCGGGGCTCATCGCGCCCATTAATAGCGCGGCAAGGATGGCTGCAACGGCGGCTAAGGCGGTCATCGGCATTCTCCTGGAGGTCGTGGCGAAAGGTGAGATTTCCAGAAAATAACACGAGCGGACGGGGTACGGGTGCTTGGAGGGTTGGCGTCACAGCGGAACTACTCAGCGTATGAAGCCCCCTCTTCATCGAGTATCGCCTTCAACTCAGCCAGATGCTGATCGGCGAAACTCTTGTAATCCTCCGTCCATTGCCGCGCCGTTTTCTGCGCGACGCACGCCGAGGCAATACGTAACGGCTGCCCCGTCATCAGCGCGGTGACATAGGTCTCGCACGCACGCTCGAAATAATAGAGATCGTCAAATGCCTGCGCGACCGTCGCCGATGCCACGAGGACGCCATGCTGCCCCATGAGCATCACGGGCTTGCCATCCAGCGCCTGACTCACCCGCTGCGCCTCGTCGCCGAGACCCATGCCGTCGAAGCCCGTATCGATCACGACACGTTCAAAAAAACGCATGCAGTTCTGATCAAGTGGCGGCAGCACCGGGTCTTGCAGGCAGGCGAGCACCGTCGCATATTTCGAATGGACGTGCATGATGCAACGCGCGTAGGGATGCCGCTTATGGATCTCCGAATGAAGCGCCCATGCGGTGATATCGGGCGCGTCCGGCCGATCGATTGTCCGCGCGTCGTTTGCATCCACGAACAGGAGATCGCTCGACTTGATGCGAGAAAAGTGCTTGCCACGAGGGTTAATCAGAAATTTTGTTCCATCGTCCGAGACCGCGATGCTGAAGTGATTGGCAATCTATTCGTGCATGCCAAGTCGCGCAGCCCAGCGAAAGGCGCACGCAAGATCGACGCGTTGCTGACGGTGTTCAGGCATGACAACATCTCCTTTTCGGGCTATCAAAACCAGCCCATGGCTTTGGGTTCGAAGTTGAATGAAGTCTCCTTCAAGGGGCCACATTCAGGTCATCGGATGCATGAAACGCCGGCATTCGAAGCGGACTATAAGCTCGCCATTTTCCGGCTACATGATCGAAAGCGACGTAACGAAGACGCAAACGATCAGGCTCGTCACACGCAGACCGGCAATCGGTTCAACGACGAAATACGCCATCATCACGTCGTCTTTCATCAAGTCCACGAAAATTTGCGGCCCTACAGTTTGGTCTAACGGCGAGCGCAAACAGCGCTAAATGCTGCCCCGTCCTCCATAAACCGACAGGAACCCGCACATGCAAACCATTCGTGTTGTGAAAAAGGCAGACATCGTCGCACCGGATAGCTGGCTCGCGCAGTCGCCCGACGAAGCGCTAACCCTGCCCTCGCGATATTTCTTCGACGACACGATCTTCCGCTCGGAGCGCGACCGGATCTTCATGTCGGCCTGGCATGTGATCGGCCACAAGAGCGAACTCAGCACGCCCGGCCAGTTCGTCATGACCGATATCTTCGATCAAAGCATCATCGCGACCTGCGGCAAGGATGGCGTCGTTCACGCGTTCCACAATGTCTGCCAGCATCGCGGCAACCGGCTGGTCGAAGAACGGCGCGGCGTGCAAAAAGGTGTGTTCCGCTGCGCTTATCATTCGTGGTGTTACGGACTCGACGGCAATCTTCGCCACGCACCGCGCAGCGAGCGCATCAAGAATTTCAGCGCGGGGAGCTACAACATCCCCACTGTTCGCGTAGAAGAAGTGGGTGGGTTCTATTACTTCAACCTCGACCCGAACGCGCCGTCCATGAGCGATCTGTTCCCCGGCGCCGACGCGGAAATGAAGCGCGTGTTCCCGACGCTCGACGACTATAAGTTGCTGGAGGAAAAGGACGTGATCGTCCCGGCGAACTGGAAGGTCATCATGGACAACTCCATCGAGGGTTATCACTTTTCGCTTTCAGGTCCGTGCCATGTCGACCTTGCCGACCTGATCGACTTCGAAGGCTACAAGCTCACGCAGCGCGACAAGTGGTGGACCTACGCTGCGCCGGCGAACAAGGACGCGACCAGTGCATACGGCGTGCCGTTAAGTGCGGATAAAAACCCGGATGAATGTTTCTTCAACATCGGCATCTGGCCGCATAACACGTTCTACACGTTTCCCTTTTCCCAGTTCCTCGCGACCTTCCTGATCATCCCGCTTGCGGCCGAGAAAACGCTGCTGCGCTTCGGCTATTACACCACGCACGACACCGTCCCCGAAGTGACCAAGGCCTGTATGGACTGGATGAACACGGATCTCGGACCCGAAGATATCAAGCTGAATATCTCGGTGCAAAAGGGTCTGCATTCGGTCGGATACAACCAGGGCCGTTATGTCATCGACGCAGACCGCAGCAATGAAAGCGAGCATCTGGTGCATCACTTTCACACGCTGGTTCATAACGGCATTCATGGCGAATGAGAGGACTGTCCCCGTTATTTCGAGGAATAAAATGAGCGCGAAGCCATCTATGTCGACAGAAAGCATTCGCCGTAGCTACGACTATGTGATTGTTGGCGCAGGCTCGGCAGGATGTGTACTGGCTAACCGCCTGAGCGCCGATCCGCAGGTGCGGGTGCTGCTGCTCGAAGCCGGCCCTGTGAACCGCAACTGGTCGATCGACATGCCCTCGGCGATGGGTATTGTGGTCGGCGGGGACCGCTATAACTGGCAGTATCAGTCGGAGCCGGAACCGTTCCTGAACCAGCGTCGCATAGGTACGCCGCGAGGCCGCGTGCTCGGCGGTTCATCGTCAATCAACGGCATGGTGTATATCCGCGGCCATGCGCGCGACTACGATGCGTGGGCTGAACAAGGTTGCACCGGGTGGAGTTATCGCGATGTACTGCCCTACTTCATCCGCTCTGAGAAACATCAACTCGGCGCCGATGCGTATCACGGCGACGGCGGTCATCTTCGTGTGACTGCCGGCAATACGGATACGGTGTTGACGCGTGCGTTCATCGAAGCCGGCGTTGAAGCAGGTTACGGTCATACCGACGACCCCAACGGTTACCGGCAAGAAGGTTTTGGACGTGTTGACCGGACTACATGGAAAGGCGAACGCTGGAGCACGGCACGGGGTTATCTCGCCGAAGCGTTGACCCGCAGCAACGTGACAGTCGTGACCGGTGCGCTCGCCCTGCGTGTGCTCCTGAGCGGCAACCGTGCAGTCGGCGTCGAGTATGCGTGCAATGGCGAGACCGTCACCGTGCATGCCGATACCGAAGTCCTGCTGTGCGGCGGCGCGATCAATACGCCTCAACTGCTGCAACTGTCGGGCGTAGGTCCCGCCGACGAACTGCGTCGGGCCGGCGTCAGGCCGCTTCATGATCTGCCGGGTGTCGGGCGGCGTTTATCCGACCACCCTGACACGGTGGTCCAGTACTTATGCAAGAAGCCGGTGTCCATCTATCCGTGGACCGTTGCACCGCGCAAGTGGTGGGTCGGCGCGCAATGGTTCATGAACCGGTCAGGGTTTGCCGCCAGTAACCACTTCGAAGCGGGGGCGTTCATTCGTTCACGTGCCGGGGTTGAACACCCCGACTTGCAACTGACTTTCATGCCGCTCGCGGTTCAGCCCGGCAGCGTAGCAAGCGTGCCGGCGCATGCGTTCCAGGTGCATATCGATTTGATGCGGCCGACCAGCCTCGGCTCGGTGACGCTCGCGTCAAACGACCCGAGCCATGCGCCGAAGATTATCTTCAACTATCTGCAAACCGACCGTGATCGCGCCGACATGCGCGCGGGCGCAAGGCTTGTGCGGGAGATCATCGCGCAGAATGCGTTCCGCGATCTGGTCGGGAAAGAGCTGACGCCGGGGCCGGCTGCGAACGACGACGCCTCCCTCGACGCCTGGGCGCGGCAAGTCATCGAGACTGGTTATCACGCGGCAGGCACATGCAAGATGGGTCCCGCCAATGATCCGGAAGCTGTAGTGGGACCGGACCTGCGCGTGCACGGTCTGGACAAGCTGCGCGTGATCGATGCGTCCATCATGCCGGTCATCGTCAGCGGCAACACCAATGCACCGACGGTGATGATCGGAGAGAAAGGCAGCGATCTCGTGCTGGATCGTGCGCCTTTGAGGCCGTCGACGGCAGCGGTCTGGGCCGCGTCCAACTGGCGTACGCAGCAGCGTTGAGCGGAGAGACGCCATGTCGAACTTGAACGAACCGATGGGCAGGATCGATGCGATCGTCATCGAAACATCCCTGCTTACCGCCGATATCAAAGGCATCCGCCTCGCTGCTGCGGACAGTGCAGTGCTGCCGCCGGCCGACCCCGGCGCGCACATCGATCTATGGCTGCCGGACGGTAACGTTCGCCAGTATTCGGTGATCGAACGCGCCGCCGATGGCTCCGCCTATCGCATTGCGGTTCTGCGCGAACCGGCCTCGCGGGGTGGCTCGGCTTATGTTGTCGATCAACTTCGCGTGGGGCAACGCATCCATGTATCGGGGCCGCGAAACAACTTCGCGCTGGACGAGAGCCACGACGAAACCATCCTGATTGCGGGCGGAATCGGTATCACGCCCATTCTTCCGATGGCCATGCGACTCGCCAAGACCGGAAAGCGATTCAGCTTTAACTATCTCGGCCGGGGCCGTCAGCGAACCGCCTTGCTTGATGTTATCGATGCCGGTCCACTCAAGGATATCGCCCGGCTCCACTTCAGCGACGAGCACGGCGAAGCCGATCTGCGCGGACTGATCAGAGCGCCGCGTCCAGGCGCTCACGTTTATGTCTGCGGCCCCGGCAGGTTGATCGATGGCGTGCTTGAGGCGGCCAGTGACTGGCCACGCGATACCCTGCATTTCGAACGATTCGCAGCGCCAGCGCCGGTTGCAACAGCGTCGGCGGCCGTATCGTTTGAAGTCGAACTGGCCAAAAGCGGAAAAGTAATCACCGTAAGGCCGGATCAGTCGATCATGCAGGCATTGCGTCAGGAACGCGTGCGCATCGACTCGGTATGTCGTGAAGGAATCTGTGGGACCTGCGCAGTGCCGCTTCTGGCCGGTGAAGCCGAGCATCGGGATGTGATCCAGACCGATACGGAAAAAAATCAAAATACGGTAATTTACGTCTGCGTATCAAGAGCGCGATCTGCACGGCTCGTGCTCGACCTTTAGCCTGTCAACACACTGCGCGTAATGTCGTCAGGCCGGTAAAAGACTCGGGAGCCCCATGAGCACGCTGAGCAAATCCGCTTTTGAAATGAGCTCGACCGGAGATCTTCGATCGCCGCGGCGCGTGGGCATCCTCGTTTTGCCGCAGTTCTCGAACCTCGGCCTTGCGCTCGTGATCGAACCGATGGCCATCGCGAACTGGCTCAGCCAGCGCACCCTTTACGAATGGACCGTGCTGTCCATCGACGGCGAACCGGTGCAGGCGACCAACGGCATGATCGCGCCTGCGCGGCCCGTGTCGGGTGAAACCGGTGAGTTCTCGACCATCTTTGTTATCGCGAGTTTCGAGCCCAAGAAGCACGCGAAGAACCGCAAGGTCAAAGCCTGGCTCCGACGCGAAAGCGTGTTCGGCGCGCAGATTGGCGGGATCGAAACCGGCACGGAAATGCTCGCGGCCGCATCGCTTCTCGATGGTCGCCCAGCCGCCGTGCATTGGGACAATCTGGAAGGATTCCAGGAGGCATATCCCAACGTCAAGGCGACCACGCAGCTCTATACCATCGAGCCCAGGCTGATTACTTGCGCGGGCGGCAGCGGCATTATCGACATGATGCTGGAGTGGATCGGCCAGCATGCAGGGACGGAACTGGCGGCGGAGATATCACAGCATCTGTTGCACGCGCGCATTCGGGGAACCAGTGAAGTGCAGCTTGCACGCACCGACCTCGACGCCGCGCCGATGAACGAGCAGGTGAGCCACGCCATACGATTGATGCAGGAATCAGTTGCCGCGCCAATCTCGTGTGAAGATCTGGCGGCAGCAGTCGGGCTATCTAAAAGACAACTTGAGCGGCAGTTCAAACATTACACCGCGACCGCCCCGCTCCGCTACTACGTCAGCTTGCGGCTGGCGACCGCGCATAAGCTGTTGCAGCAAACCGAACTCAGCGTCTCGCAAGTCGCGGCTGCAACCGGCTTCGACTCGCTCGAACATTTCTCGCGGGTCTATAAGACTAAGTTCGGTTGTCCGCCAAGCCGAGACCGGTCGCAGTCGTGGGAGGCGCCGGTGATGCGGCAACGCGTGTCGACGCCGACACCCACGTGGCGGCCGGATGAAACACCGGCGCCGCGTTGAATGCCCGAACCGTGAACCGTTACGGCGTGGCCAGATACGACTTCACGGCAGGCAACGCCTCCTTGCCGTCGAACGTCTTGACGCCGGCGAGCCATTGCGTAAGCACACCCGGATTGTGTTTCAACCACTCCTTCGCCGCAACGTTGGGCTCTTTCTTGTCGGTAGTGATCGACTCCATGACCTGGTTTTCGATACCCGGCGTGAACTTCAGGTTCGTCACCACTTGCCCGGCGTTGGGACAACGCGTCAGGTAATCCGGCGGCACCATGGTGTAGACCTTCGCTTCACCATAGTTAGGACCGAACACGTCGTCGCCGCCCGTGAGATAGGTCATCTTCAACTGGATGTTCATCGGGTGCGGGTCCCAGCCGAGAAAGACAACCCACTCCTTGTTCCTGACCGCGCGGTTCACCTCGACCAGCATGCCCGCCTCGCTCGATTCGACCAGCTTGAAATCCTTCAGGTTGAACTGATTGCTGTCGATCATCTTCTTCACCAGCGCATTACCGTCATTGCCCGGTTCGATGCCGTAGATCTTGTGCTGCAACTTATCCCCGAACTTGGCGATATCGGCGAAGGACTTGAGGCCCGCATCGTATTCATAGGTCGGTACGGCAAGCGTGTATTTCGCGCCGGTCAGATTCGGCGTGCTCAGGACCTTCACGGTGCCCGCCTTGACGAACGGCTCGGCGACTGGATCCATCGAAGGCTGCCAGTCTCCGAGGAACACGTCGATCTGCTTCGACTTGATGCCGGTGAGCGCGATAGGAATCGATGCCACCGTCTTCACCGGTTTGTAGCCGAGCCCGTCGAACACGGTCGACGCAAGTGCCGTGGTCGCGGCAATATCGGTCCAGCCGATGTCCGCAAAATGGACAGTCCGGCACGCTTCCGGGTCTTGCGCGTGGGCAGTCATGCTGCAACAGGCAGTCAACGCCAGACAGGCGAGGCGTGCGGGGGCTTTCATCGTTTCTTCTCCAGGAAAATCGATTTTGGGGCGACCGGTGGGCCAGCTCTGCGGCGTTCGCAGACTGCGCTGCGTTAGCTGTAAGGCCGGATACCGTGCCGAAAAACGCGTGACGAAAGCGCGTCGCGGTAGCGCGTCGCGACAGCGGCGGGGAGGCTTCGAGAGCCGGTTTGCACAAGCGCGACCAATTCAATTTACTGAGTCATAAATCGCACGCTTGATGTTTTGCGACACTTGCGGCGCGGGTTTTGTCGGCAATGCATGAGCGTATCGAGCCGCGTCGCGGGAACGTAAGCGGGTGTCGCTTTCGTGTGGGCGGTCGAGGGTTCACCTATTCACAATGACAGCACGTCAACCGCAATCGAGGATCGTCCGGCATGAACCAGTCAGAGAAAACGTCCGCTGCATTCGAAGATCTTTCATCGACCATTCCGTCCGTCGATCTGACGGATCGCCGTGCTACGGCGCTAGTCGTCGTCGACGTTCAATACAGCGATGCTGCGCCTGACCGCGGTTGGGTGAAGGCATGTGAAGCGGTGGAGCCCGGTTCGATGCGTTATTACCTGGAGCGCCTGGAACAGACCACCCTCCCCGCCATCCGCCAGTTACTCGGCGCATTCCGCGCGGCCGGGATGCCGGTCGTGCATATTTCGACGGGTTCGGCTTACCGCGACATGCGCGATTGCCCACCGCGTTTTCGCGACTGGACGCACAGGCTGGAACGGGCAGCGGGTATTGACGACATGTGGTGGACCGGCAATCCCGACTACGCGTTTCGTAAGGAAGTTGCACCGATGGAGGGCGAGACTGTTATCCGGAAGACTACTCAGGGCGCGTTTAATGGCAGCGAGATCCAGAACGTGCTGGACCGTGCGGGGATCAGGAATCTGGTGTTCGCGGGAGTGGTGACAAGCTGCTGCGTGGAGACGACGGCGAGGGACGCTGCGGACCGTGGTTTCGGTTGCATGCTGGTGTCGGATGCATGCGCGGATTGCATTCCAGCGATGCACGACGCGGCCATGATGAACTTCGGACTTTACTTCGGGCAGGTGGCGCGGAGCGCGGAGGAAGTGGTGCGGGCGATCGGGGTGGGGGAAAGACGTAAAAATCACGACGTATCTACACGTTGAAACATTCCTCCATCTCGTATATACTTGTTGATACATATACGAGGTTCAAATCATGCCAAAGACCGCGACACTCACGATCCAGCAGTGGGGCAATAGCCTTGCCGTGCGCATCCCCGCTGCCGTCGCTCGTTCGGCCCACTTCGAGGTGGGACAGGAAGTTGAAGTAACGACTGAAGAAGTCGGCGTATCCGTCAAACCGGTCGGGCGGCGCAAGCTGACGTTGGCGGAAAAACTGGAGCAATTCGATCCAGCGAAACACGGCGGCGAGGCAATGGAAACCCACCCCATTGGCGCGGAGGTGTTTTGATGGTGCGCGCCTCATGGCTACCAGACCGGCGCGACGTCATATGGATTGACTGCAACCCGCAGCTCGGTCGCGAGATGAAGGATTTCCATCCTATGCTGGTGCTATCCCCGAAGGCGTTCAACGAACGAACAGGTATCGTAATCGGCTTGCCCATGACGACCGCGGCATTCAACGAAACCAACCCTTTCGCAATCAAGTTTCAAGGTCCGAAGAATGTGACGAGCTACGTTTTAGCCCACCAGCCAAAGTCATTCGACTGGCGCGCGCGAGGAGCCAAAGCTCACCCCTGGAAGCATGTCTCGGATGACGTATTTTCAGCGGCCTGCGAACAACTGAATCAGATCATCACAATCTGCGCCTGACGAACAACCATCGTCCATCAACGGGATTAACGCGACTATACAAGGGTCGCCCCCTCACCACTACCACCGCGTCGACTTCGCAAGATGCGTCCGATAACGGCTGATCAACACCGAGCGCACTCCCGGATAACGCTCCCCCGTCTCGTCCGCGGCAGCAATCCTATCGGTACGAAAGCTGCGGAAATCATGGCGTTTTTCGCACCATGCGCCAAGAATCCTGACGTTGTCGAGGAAGCCCAGAACGACCGGCCAGACCACACGGTTCGATGGCTCACCTTGCGCATCCAGATAAGCGATCCGCAGTTTGCACTGGCCGCGAATGGCCGCGCGCAGGCTGGTGAGCGGCACGGCATTGACAGGAAATTCCTGCACCGGAGGGCCGGACGAGACGGTCGGAGCGCGCATTGCATCCTTGCCCGACGCGTTCAGTACAGCATCGATCTTGGCTAATGCCTGAGCGGCGGCCTTGCGCAAAACATCGTCACCACGCTGGTCGACATAACGCAGACCCAGTACTACGGCGTCGATCTCGTCTTCGCTCAACATCAGCGGCGGCAGGAATAGGCCCGGCTTGAGCACATACCCTATTCCCGCCTCGCCGTGAATCGGCGCGCCCTGATCGATCAGCGTAGCGATGTCCCTGTAGAGCGTGCGCTCGGACACGCCCAGCTCCAACGCCAGCTCGTAAGCCGTGACCGGCACGCGCCGCGAGCGAAGCATTTCCAGCAGGGTTAGAAGACGAGTGGTTCTGGACACCTGGGCTCCTGAGTGGAACTGACAGGGGCTACCGTACCATGAACTTCACCCGGCAAATTACCGTGCATCGATGCCTGAAGCGACAAACCACTTACCGCGCCGCCACTTCGTTCAGGGTCACCTGCTTGACCGCGCTCGATTGCAAATTCCATTTGGCAACGATCGCCCCATAGGTCCCATTCGCGACCAGCTTATTCATCGCACCCAGCACGGCATCGCGCAACTTCGGGTTCGACTTCGCGAACGCCATGCCTTCAGGCGATGTCGCGAATGGCTCGCCGATCGGCTTGTAGGTATTCGGTTCGAGCTTCATCGCATACGGCAGCGTCTCGCTGCCCTGCACGCCCGCCGCAATCCGTGCCTGCTTCAGTTGCATGCGTGCCGCGGACGTATCCTCGGTCCCGGACACCGTAATGGCCGGCTTGCCTGCTGCCTCGCAATTCTTCGCGCTCCACGCGGCCGTATCCGCCGGGAACGACGTGCTGCGACTCGTGCCGACCGACTTGCCGCAGAGATCCGTCGCCTGCTTGATCTCGTTCGCGCGCGACGCGAGGATATAAAACTGCGCGCCCGAATTCAGGTAGTCGATAAAATCGGCGGTATCGCGACGTGTGGGGAGATCGCTCATTCCGCTCAGGATCATGTCGACGCGACCTGTCGCCAACGACGGCAGCAACTGCTCGAACGCCGACTCCTGCCAGTCCAGTTTCACGCCCAGTTCCTTCGCAATCGCATTGCCGAGATCGATATCGAAGCCAACCAGATCGCCGCTTTCCGGGTCCTTGTATTCCATCGGCGGATAGATCGAGTTGACCGCGATCTTGATCACCTTCGACTTGGCGATAGCGTCAGGCAGCGCTTGCGCGTGAGCGCCGCTCACAAAAAGAAACGTCGACAGGCAGATTGCCATCAGACCGGACACGGCACTAAGCGATTTCAGCTTGTTCATTGAACACACACCCTTATAAAGGTCGAAGCCATGGAATTGTTAAAGCAAGGAATGTTGGTGAATGTTGGCGAATGTTGGTTAACGCAGCACGGGTTTCGCATCGGCATCGCCGCTGAGCCACGGCATCAGCGTGCGCACATCGGCGAGATTGTCCAGATCCAGCACGGCGGTTTCAAGCGCGTTCATCGGCACTTGGGCGATCGTCATGCCGGCCAGCACGCGATATTTCGCGGCAAGGTCTGCATCCGATACCGGATTGCGCGGATCGCCGAGCGGCACCAGGACTTGTTGCGAGCGGGGCTCGGCATCGGCCATTGAAAGCGTGATGACGGGCTCGTCCAGATCGGACATCGTGGGGTCGACTTCGAGCGTGACGCGCGCCATCACGGCCGCGATGCGAGGATCGTGCCGCTGAGCCTCAAGATAAGCGCCGATACCCGCATGACCATGCACGAGTACCGCGGCGATCGCATGCGGCATGCTCATTTGTGCAGAAGCGAGCTTGTCCAGGTCGCGCCCGCCGCACATGTTGTTGACGAATGCGCTGAGACGCACATGGACGCCGCGTAGCTTGTCGAGATCGAGGTCCGTCTGATGGCCGCGCAGTTGCAGCGTGGCATCCACGGCTGCATGCGTACTGCGGCACGATGCGTGCGGCTTGATCGAGCAGCGCACGATCTTCCATGTCACGCCCAGATCCGCGAGCAGCGCTTCCGGTTGCTGCGTGTCCGGCGCGAATGCATTGAAGAAGCCGCCCCATACGTTCTCGAACACCTGCGTCGGACCGCTGACGTCTTGTTTCGCGAGCAGCGCCGCGAGCAATCCGCCTTCCGCCGCGCGGCCCGTATGCATGCGTTTGGTCTGCGATGCATCGTGGATAAAGCCCCACAACCCACCGCTGAAACTTCCCGCGTGGCCGAGCGCAGCGGCCGTATGCGCTGCGTCGAGTCCGAGCAATCGCGCGCTGGCAGCCGCTGCGCCGAACACCCCGCAAGTCATGGTCGAATGCCAGCCGCGACCGTTGTGGGGCGAATAACCGCCACACGCTTCCAGCACGCGACGGCCGACGTCATAACCCATTACGACTGCCGCCAGGAACTCGCGGCCCGACACCGGCCGCTCCGTGCAGGCGAGCGCGGCGAATGCCGCAGGCAACACCACGGCACCGGAATGATCGCAGCCGCCTGAGTCGTCTAGTTCGAGTGCATGCGCCGCGACGCCGTTCACGAAGGCCGCGTCGCGTGCGCCGAACGTCTGCTCCGTGCCCCATGCCAGCACGTTGCCGTGACTGCCCACACTCATGACCGCACGTGCGCTGCGCGCTTCCAGCGCGGTCGCGCCGGCCAAGGCAGCGCCGAGTGTATCGAGGATATGGCGCTTCGCTCTATGCACGACTGCGGCAGGAATCGCATCGCAGGAAGTATTCGCGACAAACCCAGCCAGTTGCTCCGACAACGTCAAATCGCGCGCGTTCATTGCGCCTCCTGCCGATGCCGTGCATACACTTCCACCGGATGACCGGGCTCGTTGCCATCGACACTCTGCTGCCACCAAGCCGCCATCTCGGCACCGGTTGCAAACCAGACGTTGTCGCGCGCGCGGATGTCGGCGAGCAGTTCGCGCAGCACATCGATACGCCCCGCCGTGCCGATAATCTCCGGATGCAGCCTCAGCACAAAACACAATCCGAAGCGGTGAAACGCTGCGAAATCATGCTTCCAGTTCGCCAGCACTTCGCGATACGAAGGAATGCGCGGCTGCCCGACCGGAACCGCTGGCGAAAGGTTATAAGCGAAGTACGGTTCGTCTTCCAGTTCGTAGTGCAACGGCAGTTCGACGAGCGGGGGCGTTGTGCGCACTACGTCCGTATCCGGTAGATGAAAGTACGGCAGGTCGTCACCGCGCCACGATGACGACCACGTCACACCCTCGTCTCGCAGGAAGTCCGCGAAGCCGGGCGCCCAGTTGCCGGTGAACGAGCGAAAGCCTCGCGCGCGTCGTCCGAGCGCTTGTTCCAGCGCCGCTTGTCCGGCCCTGAACGCCTCTTTCTGCGCATCGAGTGTTAGCGTATCGAAGTCCTCGCATCGATACCCGCTGTTACCGATCTCGTGCTCCTGCGCATCGATCCGCTTCACGAGTTCCGCGTGCGTTTGCGCGACCCGCCCCGGCACGAACCAGCTTGAACGCACATCGAATTCTTCCAGTGCATCGAGCACGCGATCCACGCCGCGCTTCGCCCCATAGCGCCAAACGGAAAGCGATTTCTCGCGCCCCGCAATGCGAGGCTCCTGCGTGAGGATGCCGTGTTCGTCGTTGAAGTCGACCGTGACAACGACTGCGCATCGCGCGTTTTGCGGCCAGCGTAAAGAGTTCATCTGCGAGCTTCCTGCGGAGTCGGTGAAGCATGGTTGTCGAGCCACCATTGCGCGACGTCACGGCACGTGGCGAACCACACGCCGCCCTGCGCGTGCATGTGATCGATCAGGCTTTCAAGCAGCGCGATCCTGCCTGGCTTGCCCGACACCTTCGGATGAAACAGCGTGGTCAGGCAAAGCCCGTCGCGATGTGAACCGTCGAACTCGCGCCGCCAGTTATCGAGCGTCGTGTCGTAGCTCGCAATACGGTCCAGGCTCGCCGGAAAATTCGGATTGCGGTGGTACGCAAGCGACGCGTAATCGTCCATTTCCCAGCGGCCCGGAATCTCGACCATCGGCTCGGCAATGCCCGGCGCGTGCAGCAGATACGGGCGGTCGTCGCCGCGCATGGAACTCGAATAACGCACGCCCGCTTCCATCAATACGCGGATCGTGTCCGGTCCCCAGTCGCCCGACGGCGTACGAAAGCCGACCGGGCGGATGCCGAGATACCTATCGAAGACTTCCGCCGAGCGCTCCATCACGGCGCGTTGTCCATCGCGATCAAGCGTCCAGAACGCTTCGTGCCGATACCCGTGGTAACCGATCTCATGACCGCGTTCCACAATCGCCGCGCACTGCTTCGGCCAGTTTTCGACGACCCATGCCGGTACAAAAAACGTTGCCGGGACGTTGCGGTCGGCGAGCATGCCGAGCAGGCGCCCCAGCGCACGCCAGGGGCCGTAGCTACCGAGCGTGAAGTACGAAGGGTTGTTCCAGATCGAGCCGTCGAGCATTGCGTCGCCGGTCGGGCCGTCGAGATCGAAGGCCAGTGCGACGCACGAGCGATTGCTCTCAGGCCAGCGCGGCGCATCCGGATTCATGTCAGTTGCTGGCATCGATCTGCGCCTTTTGAACCGCGTGTTCCTGCAGCCCCCACTTCACGAGGATCTTCTGATACGTGCCGTCGGCGATAAGCTGGTTGAGCGCGGTCGTCAGTCCTGCATTCAACGCAGCGTTGCCCTTCGCCATGCCGATGCCGTTGTACTGCGACAGGAACGGCTTGCCGATAGGCGCATACGCGTTCTGCTCCACCGAGTTCTGATACGGCAGTGTTTCACCGCCCTGCACCGCGGCGTCGATACGGCCCTGACGCAACTGCACGCGGGCATCCGCCGAGCCGTTGGTGCCGCTCACATTGATCGGCTTTCTACCCGCCTTCACGCAATGCTCGTTGCTCCAGGCCGTGATGTCGTCGGGCCACGACGTGCGGCGGCTCGCGCCCACCGTCTTGCCGCACAACGCGTCCATGCTGGCGAACTCACCGGCGCGCGCTTTGACGGTATAAAACTGCGGGCCACCCGTAACGTAGTCGAGAAAGTTCACCGCCTCGCGGCGCGACGGCAGGTCGGTCATGCCCGACAGAATCACATCGACACGATGCGTAGTCAGTGCGCTCATCATCTGGTCGAAGCCGGTCTCTTCCCACTGCAACTTGACGCCAAGCTTCGCAGCAATCGCTTCGCCGAGATCGACGTCGAAACCCATCAGCTTGTCGGTAGCCGGGTCCTTGTATTCGAACGGCGGATAGTTCGGCACAATGGCTGCTACCAGCGTCGTCTTGCCGATCGACGGTGCGGTCTCGGCGTGCGCCAGGGGCATAGTCAACGCCATCGCGCCGGTGACGAGCGCGGCAAGCCGCGTCAGGTGAAGAGAAACGTTCATGGAAACTCGCGAAAGATAAAAGTCAGACCGGGTTCGAGCGGTGCTGGAACCTCGAATAAAAAATCAGGACAGCACCGCGGATATGAAGTCCTTCGTGCGTCGATGCTGTGGATTCGACAACACCTGTTCCGGCGTGCCGCTCTCCACCACCTGCCCCTGATCCATGAACACGATGCGATTAGCCACTTCGCGTGCGAACCCGAGCTCATGCGTGACGACGATCATCGTCATGCCGGTCTTGGCGAGATCGCGCATGACGGCGAGCACTTCGCCCACCAGTTCAGGGTCGAGCGCGGAGGTGGGTTCATCGAAGAGCATCAGTTGAGGATGCATGGCCAGTGCGCGTGCAATCGCGACACGCTGTTGCTGACCGCCCGACAATTCCACCGGGAAGGCATCGCACTTGTGACCCAATCCAACGCGTTCGAGCAACGTACGCGCTTCTTCGACAGCCTCCGAACGACGTCGCTTGAGCACCTGCACCGGCCCCTCGATCACATTCTCCAGCGCCGTCTTGTGCGGGAACAGGTTGAAGCGCTGGAACACCATGCCAGTCGCCAGCCGCTGACGAGCCACTTGCTTCTCCGACAGCGCATACAGCTTGTTGCCCACGCGCTTGTAACCCACGCGTTCGCCGTTGACCCACAATGCGCCGTCGTTGATCTCTTCGAGCTGGTTGATGCAGCGCAGGAAGGTGCTCTTGCCTGAACCCGATGGCCCGATCACACACAGCACTTCACCTTTGGGCACATCGAGCGTGATGCCTTGCAGCGCCTTGAAATCGCCGTAGGACTTGCGTACGTCGACGGCACGAACGATTGAACTCATGTTGGTTGTTTCCTTTTGAGTCGCCAGGTTCATTGCCGTCCCCATGCACGACCTGCGCCGCGTGCGTAAAACCGCTCCACGCGCGACTGCATGAACGACAGCACCGTCACCACCACGAGATACCAGATACCCGCGACCATCAGCAGTTCAATCACGCGAGCGTTCGCGTAATAGATGTTCTCCGCGTTGTGCAACATCTCTGCATACTGGATCACGCTCGCGAGCGAGGTCAGCTTGACCATGCCTACCAGTTCATTGCCGATAGGCGGCACGATCACGCGCATGGCCTGAGGAAGAATCACGCGGCGCAGCGCTTGCAGCCGTGGCATGCCGATGGACTTGGCCGCTTCGTACTGGCCCGTATCGACGGAGAGCAAACCTGCCCGCACTACTTCTGACGTGTACGCCCCTTGACTGATGCCAAGCCCGAGCAGCGCCGCGAGGAATGGCGTCATGATGTCGACGGTGCGGAACTCGAAGAGGCCGGGTACGCCTATCGACGGAAACACCAGCGCGAGGTTGAACCACAACAGCAGTTGCAGGATCACCGGCGTGCCGCGAAACAGCCACACGTAGGCTTGCGCGACCGTCTGCAGCACCGGGTTGGTCGAGAGCCGCATGATCGCGGTGATGACGCCAAGGGCGACGCCTAGCGCCATTGCAAGCACGGTCATCACGATGGTATTGACGAGGCCGGTAAGGATCGACTTGGCCGTCAGGAAACGGGCCACATAAGTCCATTCAATCTGCCCATGCGCAAACGCGAGCCCGATATAAACCACTATCGCGAGAATCACGGCTGATGCAAGATATCGCCCCCAATGCCGTCGACGCACGTATTCCAGTTGCGTCGAATCGGCAACCGTCGCATCGTCCGATGTTATCTCTTTTGAAACGCTCAGCATGTTGGTCCACCGTATGAAGTGGCCCACGCCAGTTGCTGATCAAGGGCCGTCCGCAGACGCGTGATCTGCTCAGCCACACGCGCCGGCGCAGTGCCGCCGTAACCGCTGCGTGCCGCTACGGCGGCGTCGAGTGTCACATGGTCGAGCACGGTGGGTTCAAGCCGCGCGTCGACCTTTGCCAGCGTCGCGACGGATACGTCGGTGAGTTCGATGCCCTGTTCCTCGCAGGCTTGCACCAAGGCGCCCGTGATCTCGTGCGCTTCGCTGAACGGCACGCCGCGCAACGCGAGCCAGTCGGCGACTTCGGTGGCCAGCGTGAACCCGAGCGGCGCCTGGCGACGCATTTCATCCACGTTCACGCGCATCGTGCGGATCATGCCGGCCATGGCGGGCAGCACGAGTTCGAGGGTATCGATGCTATCGAAGGCCGCGATCTTGTCTTCCGCGAGATCGCGGTTATAAGCCAAAGGCAAAGACTTGAGCGTGGCGAGCAAGCCGCTCAGGTTGCCGATCAAGCGCCCCGCTTTACCACGCGTCAACTCTGCAATATCCGAGTTTTTCTTCTGCGGCATGATCGAACTGCCGGTCGCATAACCATCGTCGAGCACAACCCAGCCGAACTGGCGCGAGGTCCAGAGAATGACTTCCTCCGAGAGCCGCGACAGGTTCACCGACAGCATGCTCGTCACGAACACGAACTCCGCCACGTGATCGCGCGAAGCAACGGCATCGATGGAGTTCTCGCACGGGCCGTCATAACCCAGTTCAGCCGCCGACAACTCCGGCCGCAGGCAGATCGCCGATCCCGCGAGCGCCGCAGCACCCAGCGGTGAACGCGCGCTGCGACGATCCCAGTCCACTAAACGATCGATGTCGCGATAGATCGACTGCGCATGCGCGAGCAGGTGATGCGCGAACACGATCGGCTGCGCCGGCTGCAAATGCGTAAAACCCGCAGTCACACTGCGGACGTGTGCGTTAGCTTGTTCGATTAATGCATTCTGCAAATCGATGACCGCTTGCGTCAGCGTGCGCGCTTTGTCGCGCAGAAAGAGGCGCAGGTCGTTCGCTGCCTGATCGTTGCGCGAACGGCCGGCGCGCAATTTGCCGCCGGTCGCGCCCAGGCGTTGCGTCAGTTCGCGCTCGAGGAACGTATGTACATCTTCGTCATCGAGCGCCGGACCCGCTTCGCCTGCCAGGAACTGCGCTTCCAGCCGGTCCATCTCGCTGAGCAGTTGCTGCAGCTCATCGGCTGTCAGGATTTCCGCACGCCGCAGTTCCTGCGCATGGGCACGAGAGCCCGCGAGGTCGTAAGGCGCAAGCCGGAAAAAGCTCGGGTCCGAGCGCGAAAGCGCGGTCAATGCAGCGGAAGGACCCGTCTTGAAGCGTCCACCCCACAGCCGGTCTGAATGTTGGGTCATGCAAAAACTCCCTGGAAGTGGATGGGTTGTTTACCGCTTGGCGCTGTGCTCGCCAAAGGCCTCTTGCGCTGTCGAGCAGGCAAAAAACCTTAACTTTCAAGGCGATTTTATGAACGCCAATTTTTAAGCGACAAACGGTAAAATCTCATGGTTACCATGCACAACTTGCATAAATGAAAATCGAACGCTATCCGCCGTTCAACGTGCTGCAATCGCTGCTGGTCGTGGCTCGCTGCGGCAATTTCACGGCGGCATCGCAGCAGTTGTTCCTCAGCCAGAGCGCGGTGAGCCGCCATATCCAGCAGATCGAGGAGTATTTCGGCTGCGCGTTGTTCGTGCGGCACACTCGGATGGTGGTGCCCACGGCGGAGTGCCAGCGGCTCGTGCCGATCGTGGAAGAGTTGCTTGCAACCGCGCGCCGGTCGATGCACATCATCAGCACGGGCGGCCAGACCATCACGCTGCGGGTTACGCCGACGCTCGCTGCACGCTGGTTGCTGCCGCGTCTTCCCGATTTCTATGCCGACGTGCCCGGGACGCAGCTGAACATCGACACCGCGTGGTTCCTGCCAACCAATTTCGGCGAGGGCACGCTCGACGCGGCGATCCTGTTCGGCACCGGCCGCTGGGAAGGACTTGAGGCGACCTGCCTGATGCGCGAACGACTGACGCCCGTGTGTTCGCCGCAGACAGCGCGTGGCGCGCATCCGCTGGTCGACCCTGCCGATTTGAAACATCACACGCTGCTGCATTCCAGCTTCGGCCGGCGCGGCTGGATGTTATGGCTACAGCAGGAAAGCGATGAACTGGCGTCGCATACGTATCGCGAGCAGGTGTTCGACACGCTCGACCTCGCGTTCGGCGCGGCGGTGCGAGGTCATGGCGTGGCGCTGGGGGACTTGAATCTGGTGCAGGAGAACCTGGCAAGCGGCGCGCTCGTGGCGCCGTTCGAACGCGTGCTTGAGACGGGCTCGGGATATTACTTGGTGCATCCGCCCCGCAATGAGTATCGCGAGAAACTGAAGCCGCTGCTTGCGTGGCTGCAGGGGATTGCGACGGGTTAAGTCAAGATAGCGGGTGAGGCAAGCCGAAACAGCTCAGCCTCATCCGCCGCTTTTCAGCGCCCCAGGAACCCGTCGACCGACTTCAGCACCAGCCCGAAAAATTCATCGGCGTGAGCGGAATTCAACCATCGGACCACCACCGCCATCTTCCGCTCCGGTTCGATCCACGTGAACGAACTGCCCGCACCAACCGCGAAATAGCTGGACGCCGGCACGCTCGGAAACACGCGGCCCTCGTGATTGAGCCACACAAGATAACCGTAATAAGGAGCAAGGGCGCAAGGTGTTCGCATACGCGCAAGCCACTCGCTCGAGATGATCTGATGCCCGCCTACTTTCCCGTCATTGACGAAGAGACTAGCCACCTTGAGCTGGTCGTTCGCGCTGATCGACAGCCCGCCGCCCCAATGCGTTCCACCCGGTACCGACTGCGTGCGTTGCCCGTTGATATCGACCCATGCGTTGTCGTATCCGACCCACTGCCAGTTTTCACTCGCCCCGAGCGGTTGCATGATCGCCTCGCGAAACACCTCCGGCAACGGCCGTCCGAACAGATGCAGCAGCGCCAGCGAAAACTGGTTGATGCGGACATCGTTGTATTCCCAGTACGTGCCGGGGGCCTGCACGCGCCGCAGATCGCCCTTCTTTCCATCGGGCGCACGGCCGAACGTGACGGCGCGAAAATGATCGGCCTGGTCCGATAGCCCGAAACACTCACCGCTCCATTCACTTGTCTGCTGGAGCAAATGCGCCCACGTGACGCGCGCATTGTGTTCATCGTCGAAACCGATGCCCGGTACCCGTTTATGCACCGGTTCGTTCACATCGGACAGCAGGCCACGGTCAAACGCCACGCCCGCCAGCAGGGCGAGGTAGGTCTTGGCAATACTGAAAGTCAGGTCCGCGCGATCCGGTTCGCCCCATGATGTGAGCATCCTGCCGTCGACGGAGATCGCACCGGACACCGGACCACGATCGTGCACGGGACCCAGCAACCGGTTCCAGGGCGGCGGGTCATTCACATGCACGCCCCACGCGCCATCGACATTGCGGTCCCAGAGCGATTCGTGATCTATCGCGAACTGTATGGCTTGCTGCAAATCCTTCATATCGGTCGTCATATCCAGAAAATCCATCCAGCGGTTTAATGCACTTTCAGGCGCGTGCGCGCCCACAGCAACGTGAAGAGACTGATGATGGCCGCGAGCATCAGATAGAAGCCGGGCGCAAGGTTATTGCCGGTGACCGCGATCAGCGAAGCCACCGCAAGCGGCGTGAAACCGCCGAAAATCGTGGTGCCGAGGTTGTAGCCAACCGCCATGCCGGTGGTACGCGTCCGGACCGGAAACAGGTCCGACATGAGCGCGGGAATGGGCGCGAAATAGATAGCCTTGAGCACCGCGACCCAGATGACGGCAGCCAGCAGCGTCAGCAGCGAGGGATGCGCATTCATGAACATGAACGCCGGGTAGATGGTCACGAAGAAGAGCGAACCTGCACCGAGCATGATGCGCGTCCGGCCCACTTTGTCGGACCAGTGGCCGACCATCGGCGTCAGCACCATGACGATAAAACCCGCCGCCAGCGTCGCGATAAAACCATACGACGGCGCAAGCCCAAGCTGCCTCGATGCATACGTCGGCATGTAGAGCAGCATGTAGTTGGCGGTCGTCGTCAGCACGAGCGAGCCGATTGACACCAGCAGCCGTTCCTTCTGCGTAGCCAGCACTTCGCGGATGGGCGAAACGGACCGTTCCGTGCGTTCGAACTCCGGGCTTTCATCGACATGACGGCGGATATACAGACCCACCGGGCCGATCAGCAGGCCGAACAGGAACGGGATACGCCAGCCCCAGCCTTCGAGTTGCGCCGGCGTGAGCGTGCTGGTCAGCACCGCGCCGAACGCCGACGCCACCAGCACGCTCGCCCCCTGGCTCGCGAACTGCCAGCTCGCCATGAACCCGCTGCGGGCAGGCGCATGCTCGGTCAGGAAAGCCGTCGAGCTGCCGAATTCGCCGCCGGCCGAGAACCCTTGCAACAGCCGCGACGCGAAGATGCCGATAGGCGCGAGCATGCCAATGGCCGCGTAGCTCGGCATCAGCGCGACCATGCCGGTCCCGAGCGTCATCATGGCTATAGAGAGCGTTAGCGATGCCTTGCGGCCCCTGCGGTCGCTGTACGAGCCCAGCACGAACGCGCCCACCGGACGCGCGAGATACGAGAGCGCGAAGGTGCCGAGCGTCAGCAGCAGCGACACGGTTTTATCGGTAGTCGGGAAGAACAGTTTCGATAACGTCGACGCGAAATAGCCATAGACGACGAGATCGTAGAATTCGAGCGCATTGCCAATCGATGTCGCGACGATCAGCTTGTAGATGCTGGCATGCCGCCTTGCGCCGGGTATGACGGTGGCCGCGGAATCCGTGCTCATCGCGCAGCCCTCCGTGTTGTGGCGTGATCGTTGTGCGGGTCGTGTCCGTCCCCCAGGTCCCAGAACAAACCCGCCATGATCCGCAAGCCCTCGCGCACGACCGGTCCGAGCAAATGCTCGTTGGGCGCGTGCTGCGAACAGCCGGGGTAGGAATGCGGCACCCATAACGTGGGCATGCCGAGGATGTCCGCGAAGACATCGTTGGGCAGCGTGCCGCCCAGATTCGGCAAGAGGATAGGCGCGCGGCCGGTCGTCTGTTTAACCGAGCGCACGGCCCATTGAACCCAGGCATTGTCGGGGTCCACACGCGTGGCGGGCGTGCCCCGATCCACCTCGACGCGAACCATCCCGAAGCCTCGCTCATCCAGATGACGGCGCACGATCTGTTCGAGGTTTTTCCAGTCCGTTCCGACCACGAAGCGGATCTGCATATGGGCGAACGCGTGCGGCGGTATTGCATTGACCGGCTTCTCGGGGTTGCCGGTGCGGAATGCCAGCACCTCCAGGTTGTTCCAGCCGAACACGCGTTCAGCCGGTGTCAGGCCGGGTTCGCCGTAATCGGTATCGACTTCCGGCTCGCCCGGATTGCCGCCCACGGTAATACCGTCCAGCGCGCGCCGCACCGCTTGCGGCACTTCCGGCGGCCGCAGGCCTTCAACGAGGATGCGCCCGTTGGCATTGACCATCGATGCAATTGCGCTCGCCAGCACCACGCCGGGATTGCGTAACAAGCCACCCCAGTTGCCCGAATGATGGCCACCCTCGCGCAGGTTGACATCGAGCTTGAAGTTCACGACGCCGCGCGAACCGAGAAAGACGGTCGGGTGCGCTGCGCCAAGGCGCGGGCCATCCGAGGCGATCAGGACGTCGGCGCGCAGTTCGTCGCGCAGCGCCTCGCATACCGCATGCAGACCGGGCGAACCCACCTCCTCGCCGGTTTCGTACAACAGCTTCAGGTTGAAGCCGAGCCGCCCGCCGCGTGCGTCGAGCACGGCCTTCAGCGCGGCCAGGTTGATGCTGTGCTGACCTTTGTTGTCGGCGGTGCCGCGTCCATACCAGTGATCGCCGGCAACGGTGACTTCCCACGGCGACAAGCCATCGCGCCACTGCGCGTCGTAACCCAGCACGACGTCTCCGTGCCCATAGGTCAGAACCGTGGGGACGTCATCGCTTTCCTTACGATGAGCAATCAGGAACGGCCCCGCGCCCGGCACGGGATTGTCGACCAGCCGGAACGTAAAACCGAGTTCAGCAAGAACGGGGGCTATCTCGTCGTTGAGATACGCCGTCAGCATCGGGCCGCTTTCCGGCTCCTGGCTTTCTGTGCGCATCGCGACACGGCGACGAAGGTCTTCGAGAAAAACGCCGGAATCGTACAGATCGGCCGCAGCTTGAATAGCAGACTCGCGTATCACTTCTTGTCTCCGATGAAGCACGCCCGCAGGCGCTGGGTCTTCTGGTCTGGAAAATCGATGACGCGATCTTGATACCGCCGATATTTATGGACAATGACAATATTTGGCAGTTTCCGTTGCCGAAAAGGCAAAGCTCCCACGAGGCATGTGTCATGCAAACCACCGCGCTGCGTTATTTCCTGGAAGTCGCCCGAAGCGGCTCGCTGAGCAAAGCGTCCGAGCGGCTGTTCGTCGCCGTATCGGCATTGAGCCGGCAGATAGCAAAGCTGGAGGACGAGATGGGCGTGCCTCTTTTCGAGCGGCGGCCGCGAGGCATGGTGCTGAGCGAAGCGGGACGCCTGCTGGCGGCGCACGCGCATCGCAGCCTGATGGAGCAGGATCGCGTGACCGAGGAGATTCGCGGTTTGACGACGGACCGGCGCGCCACGATCCGCGTGTCGAGTTCCGAAGGCGTCGCACGGGATTTCCTGCCGCAGGTTTTCGTGCACTTCCTGAAGACCTGGCCGGCTGCGCATTTTCAACTGGATGTCGAGGCGCCGTCCGAGGCAACGCAGCGAGTGCGCGACGGCACCGCCGACATTGCCGTGTGCTTCAGCGTCGCGCCGGAGAAAGACGTCAACGTGCATTACGCGCAGCGCGCGCCGATTTTTGCGCTGGTCGCACAAGACCATCCGCTCGCGAAGCGGCCGTCCGTGTCGCTTGCCGACCTGACGCCGTGGCCACTCGCGATCTTCGGCGAGGGCGTAACCGTCAGACAATTGTTCGATATCTCCTGCAGTCTCGAAGGCCTGACCTTCGAGCCTGTATTCGTGAGCAACTATGGTAGCGCGCTGCAGACTTTTGTTCAGCAAACGAAGGCGGTCACACTGGTTGGTTACCTGACGGTTCGCAGCCGCCTCAAGCCGGACAAACTGGCTGCTGTGCCCATCAGCAACCCCGAATTGCATCAGCGGACATTGCAGGTTCAGACCATGGCGGGACGTACGTTGCCTAAAGCCGTTAGCGCGTTCCTCGAACTGCTGATAGCGGCTATTCACGACCCTTCGTGCATCGATTGATGTGCGCCTGCTTTTACATAGTCATCCAGAATGGATGTTCGATGGCGAGACGCGGCCCATGATCGACGGCTCCGGTTTGGCGACCCATGAGCGCCACGCACTTCGCAGGCCCGGGAAAAAGCGCCACGTCAGCAGCAACAATGCAAGCAGCGCCGGACACCATTTCAGATCAGTCTTCGCCGGCTCGCGATGCGTCAGTCGCGGGTCTCGCATGGCGCTTGTCAAGGACGCCGGATTCAATAGCCTTCGATACCCAAAACCGATTCGTTCAGCAACCGAAGCCAGATATTGCCCCCGCAGTTGGGATAGCTCTTCATGGCTTTCTGCCGTGGTCGGCTTGCCCGGTACGGTCGGCACCTGTATCACCTCGTCGGCACGCCAGAATCCGATCCGGTTGCCGTTCGCATCGGTCTTCGGGATGTTGACGGGCTGATCGCCTCCCACGCCGATGAGCCAGCCGTGCACCTTGCCTTCCGCGATCTCGCGCACCCTGTCGTTCGACGGCAGCACAGGCGGCGCTTCCTGCCCGTCGGTGATAAAAATCACTGCAGTATTGCTCCCGACGTCATGCGCCGTGCGCACCGCCGAATAGATGCCGCCTTCGGCTATGCGACTCCAGTTGGTCCAGCGCATGCGCCCATCGATTTCATTGAGCGATGAAAGCAGCGCGTCGAAGTTGCCGCACACTTCAGCAGGCATCATCAGCAGCAAGGTGCGCTGGCCCGTGAACACACTCCATCCGACTTTCGAGCCGCACGGTAGCTGGCCCATTGTCTCGCGCACCATCGCCCGGGCAAACTCCAGCCGGCTCGTCGGTGCGTTGCCCAGACCGACGTCCTCGGTATCCATGCTCTGCGTGATGTCGAACGTGACGATGTAACTCGCGGTATCGCGTGGCAGCGTCACGGGCGGCATCGCCAGCGCGGCGATCAGCAATAGCAGCGCGGCCGCGATCGGCCACTGCCGCCGGTCGAACCAGCCTCGCATGAGGGCAGCGATCTTCACGGCAGATCCTCGGCTTCGGCGCCGCGCAACTTGACGTCGTGCTGCTCCTTGACGTCGGGTTCATCCGCGCCTTCGGACGCTTCCGGCGCAAGCCACAAGGCGCGCTCGAGGTTGTAGCGGGCGTCCCAGTCACCGGGTGAGACACGCAGCAGTTGGCGGTAACGCTGCTTCGCCTGTTCGAGCAACGGCAGCGACCTGACGGGCCCGGAGCTGCTGCCGCCGGTCGCCTGATGGACATACATGTTGCCGAGATCGAACAGCGCGGCATGCGTCAGGTCGCTGTTCCCCTCGTCTTGTATCAGGCCGTCGTAGAGCTTTTGTGCGTCCGCATAAGCGCCCGCTTTCGATAACACCATCGCGCGTGCCAGTTGCACTTCGGGAGGATCGGAAGCATCGCCGCTACCGCCCCGCGTCCTGACGATGTTGCCCGTGTCGGCAAGCGTCACCGCAACGGCTTGCGCTACGTCGTGGGCGTGCTTCAGTTTCAGCCCGTCATAGGCCGCAACAGCCGCGCAGCAGAGCGCGATCACGCCGAATGCCAGGTGAGTCGAAGCGCGCCTCATGCCCAACTCCTGACTTGAATGGTGTGCAGCGCCAAAAGCAGGACGCAGGACACCAGCGCCGCGGCGTAGCACCAGGCGCTCCGGTCCTGACGCGGCAGCCGCTCCACGAACGACACCTCGGATTTTTGCCGGCGATTGATGTCGGCCATGGCGGCGGCCATCGCGTCGGCATCGCCGGCTTGATAGAGGTGATACGGCGACTTCAGCGTGACGAAAAACCGGTGCAGTTCGGCTTCCTCGGAAGTGTCATTGGCAGCGATCGCGCGGAGGTCAGGACTATAGACCCCGCTGCGCAGATAGATAAAGTAGAGGTCGATCTGATTGCGCGCGAGTCCATCCTCGATATCCCGTCGAGCCTGTACGTCCAGCCGCGCCCCGCCGTCAGAGACGAGCACGATCGCGCGGCGTGCTTCGTAACGACGCCCGTCGAACTGGCCGATCGCCGCACGCAATCCACGGTCGAGTTGCGTGTCCGGCATGCCGCGGCCGATGCCCGTGCCGGCAATCGCGTCCTGGATGATCTCGTGATTGGCCGTGAAGCGCACAACCGGCACCGGGCTGATGCCGAACATCATGAATGCGAGCCGGTCGTTGGGACGTTCATCGACGAAACGCGTCAGCGAGTGGCGCGCCACCTCGTTCTTCGACATGCCCCTGGTGTCGATAGGCTGATGCCCCATGGTGTCGTCCATGCTCGAACTGCGGTCCATCAGGATGAGGATTTCAGCACCCGTGCCCGTGCGTACTACTTGTAGATTCGAGCGTCCCGGACCTGCCAGGCCAATGACAATTGCAATAATCGTCAGCACCGCGCAAGCGCGCCATAGAGCACCGATCGCCTGTCCAGCGCGATCGACCGGCAACCACGTGACGTGGGAAAAACTCAGCGTGTCGCCGCGCCGACGCAGCAGGGGTAGCAGCGCGAGCGGCAGCAGGGCGAGTGCCCAGGGCTGGGCGAAATCGATGGGCGAAGTCATCGCTGCCAGCGCCTTTCCGCGCGATAAAGATCACGGCATAGGTCGAGCAACGGGAAAGACGCATCGGGTGAAGCGGCCGCGAAAAAACGCTCGCCCGACTGCTGGTAGAAGCGTTCGAGTTGTGGCCGTAGCGGCTGCAAATGAGGGGCTTTTTCGAACAAGACCGGCAGCGAACCGGCATGCACCACCTGTCCCGCCGTCTCGTTCAGCGCACGATGCAGGCTGAGCCATGCGTGCTCGTTGTGTTTGGCGTCAGGGGTTGTTGAGCGCCGCATTTCGCCCCATGCGCGAGCGAAGGGTAATCGCGCGGCTTCGCGCCGGTTGCGCCACAGCCACCAGCCCAACCATGCGAGCAAGGTCAGCGCGAGCAAGCTCACTGCCCACGTCATCTCCCGGCGAAGCGGCGCGATGGCTGCCCCTCTTGCCTGCCGGTCCGGTCGCAGCGCCTGCAGGTCGCCGGTGGTGAACGCCGTCTGCGGCGTCAACGGCCCCACGCTCACGGGCCATTCAGGCACTTGCAGCAAGGCGCCGGATTGCGAGGTCAGAGTCAGCGCCGGCAACGCGACGGTGGTCAGCGTTTGCGGCGCGTTGGTGATCTGGTAGTCGATAACCATCCATCGCCGGCCGTCGGCATCGGTTTCGACCCGGGGATTACGGCGCTCGAACCAGACACCGATCCGCCCTGTGGAAGGCATGGCGATAGTGTCGGCGTCAGGGCTGCCTGATTGAAGCAGGATGCGTTGAGTCAGCACATCGCCCAACACATGGCCGAACGCTCGCGGCTGCTCGACTGTTGCGGGTGCGGCGCTAACTGCCGATGCCAGCATGAGGCCCGCTACGACCAACAAGCTTCGTTGACTAAGGAGCGGCCTCATACGACCGCTTCCAGAAAATACCGCGACAGTGCTTCAGCGTCGAATGTACCCTGGACGTAAAACGGCCGCAAACCGCGTTTATCGAATAGAGACTTGATCTCCAAGCGCCTCCGGGCGACAGCGTCGCGCCAGTCCTGACGCGTTTTGCCGCGCAGCCATAAGGTGCGGCGTCCACCGGTTTCCGCATCGTCGACGGCCAGCAGCGAGCCTTGCGCAGGCGGCTCGATTTCGGCTTGATCCCACACGACCATCGGTATGACGTAAGCATGCGTCAATGTATCGAGTACCGAAGGCAGCCGCGCGAGCGGCCAGTGAAAATCCGACACGATAAAGATCAGCCCCTGCCGCCCTGCCAGCTTCGCCACCGCCTGTTCCAGCCCGCCGATACCGCCCGCCACACCCGGCGTCAGCGTGCAGTCCCGGAGCAGGCCGGCCATCACGTCGCCGACACCCTGGCCATAACGTGCCGGTGAATAAAGTTCTTCACGCTCGGTGTTATCGAACGCGACCATACCCACCTGATCGCCCGCACGGAACGCGCTGTATCCGAGCGCGGTCACGAAATCGGCGGCTACATGCAGCTTCGATTTGAGCAGGCCGAAGTACATCGACGCCGAGACATCGATCACCACATACACCGGCACCGCGACACGTTGCAGATGAACCCGCACGAGCCACTCGGCAGGGATGGCGCGCAAGCTCGCACGCAAGTCGACGCGGCGCGGATCGGGATGATCGAAGAGCCGTGCGTGCATGGCGAACGCCTGACCCGCGCCGAAGCTTGAACCCGGATGCGAACCGGGCCGGGAACCGCCGGCACGCATCGGCAGTCGATAGTGAAACTCGGGCATGACGTTCGTTACGTTCATGGCGTTCCGCTGGTTACATTCATCAACTCAAGGCACCGCGACCTTCGCCATGATCTGCGCGATCAGCGCTTCGGCAAGCTCTTGCCGCCGCAGTTCGTAGATGGGCGTGAAGAACACCCGATGGCCGAGCGCAGGCAACAGCACGGCATGAATGTCCTCGGGTATCAGATGCGCGCGGCCGGCGAGCCATGCCACCACCCGAGCCGCGCGCAGCAGCGCGCTCATGCCGCGCGGACTGGCGCCGACCAGGATCAGCCGCTGCATGTCCACGCCTTCGAGCGCGATATCGAATTGCTGCGGATTTTCGGTCGCTTGCCAGATGTCCAGCACGTAGCGCTCAATGGTCGCGCTGGCGCTCACGTTCCGCTGGATGGTCGCACCGATGGCGTTCAGTTGCTCCCAGCGCGCGACGCCGGGCGTCACCTGTTCGAGCAGCGTGTCGACGTCGTGGAAGACAGGATCGAAGACCAGCGCACGCCGCACGTCCGGCTCGGACGGCGTGGGCATATTCAGTTCGAAGAGGAAACGGTCACGCGCCGCGGAGGCCAACTCGAAGGTCTCTTCGCGTTCGACCTTGTTGCGATCGGCGAACACGATCATGTGCGGGAAATGGTACTCACGATCGAACGCGGAGACCGAACGCTCGGCCATTGCCCGAAGCAGCAACGATTGAACCTGTGGGCGCGCCCGGTTGATCTCGTTGAAGAAGAACGTGGTCAGGCGTTCGCCGTGGCGCAGCAATGGCCCGGGATCGATACGCGGCTTACCCTCGGCATCCACATAGGTGTGATAGATCAGGTCGCCCGGCATCATGTCGATGGTGCCTTCCACGCGCCCGAAGTCTCCGCCTATGGCGCGCGAGAATGCACGCAGCACCGTCGTTTTACCGACCCCGACTCCGCCTTCCAGAAGCACGTGACCGCGAGCGAACAGCGCCACGTTGATCAGGCGGATGGTTTCACGCTGGCCTATGACAGCCGTGGCAACGCTCTGCTCCACGCGTGCTGCGTTCTCGCGCCAGTCCTGAAGCTGCTCTTCCAAAGCCATTGGCTTGCTCTCCACAAGGCTGATCGACGCACTGCGCCGCAGCATGCGGCACCGGTACGACTGAACGCATAAGTCGTACCGAGCGGGTATGGAGGGTGGAGATGATTCAGGAGTGAGCGTTGCGCCATGAGGAAGCGGCGCGGAGAGAGCGCCCGAGGCTGGCCCAGGCGCAATTGAGGAACAGACTGTCACAGCAAGCGAGACACGTTGTGCCTGCAACCATCGGCAGTGGCAGGCGGCTTGCGTGGTCTGCCTTCGCTAAGACAACCACGCATGGCAGCATCACTTCAGATTTTCGTTCACCTGTCCATGCTCAGGTCAAACCCGGAATCCACGAAGTACCGGCCAGCGGCACCCGTGCCATGGCAGCCGCTTCAACCGTCAGGGCAACCAGATCCTCGGGCTCCAGATGATGGACATTCTGCTTGCCGCAAGCTCGCGCAATCGTCGTCAGTTCCATGTTCAGCGTCTTCAGGTAATTACGCACCCGGCGTGATCCTTCTTCCGGTTGCACGCGCTGTTCAAGCAGCACGTCCTGGGTCGTGACGCCGACCGGGCATTTGCCCGTATGACAGTGATGGCAAAAACCCGCCGACGTTCCCAGCGCCGCATAGTCGGGCGCAGCGGAATGCAGGCCGCCATTCTGGAAATACGTATCGCTGTTGCATCCAAGCGCCATCAACATGCCTTGCCCGATCGCCACTGCATCAGCGCCCATCGCCAAGGCCTTCGCAATGTCGGCACCCGTGCGAATCCCGCCCGACACGATCAACTGCACCTGCCCCTTCATATTCAGGTCCTCGAGCGCGTCCACCGCCTGACGAACAGCCGCCAGTGTCGGGATACCGACGTTCTCGATAAAACACGTCTGCGTCGCGGCCGTCCCGCCCTGCATGCCGTCGATCACAACCACATCCGCGCCGGCATGGACGGCAAGCTTCACGTCGTTGAACGTACGCGTTGCGCCGACCTTCACATAGATCGGCGTCTCCCAATCCGTGATCTCACGCAGTTCCTGGATCTTGATCGCGAGATCGTCAGGACCGGTCCAGTCAGGATGACGGCTCGCCGAACGCTGGTCGATACCAGCCGGCAACGTGCGCATCGCGGCGACGCGCGGGTTGACCTTCTGCCCCAGCAACATGCCGCCGCCGCCCGGCTTCGCGCCCTGCCCGATCACTATTTCGATCGCATCGGCACGGCGCACGTCGTCGGGATTCCAGCCATAACGCGACGGCAAGCACTGATACACCAGCGTCTTCGACGAGCGCCGTTCCTCCTCTGTCATACCGCCATCGCCGGTCGTGGTCGACGTTCCCGCCGCGGTCGCAGCCTGCCCCAGCGCCTCCTTCACATTCGCCGACAACGCACCGAAACTCATCCCGGCAATGGTGATCGGGATATCCAGAACGACGGGCTTCTTCGCAAAGCGCGTGCCGAGCACGGTCTTCGTCACGCATTTCTCGCGATAGCCTTCGAGCGGATAACGCGAGAGCGACGCGCCGAGAAACAGCAGGTCGTCGAAATGCGGCACCTTGCGCTTGGCACCAAGGCCGCGAATTTCGTACAGGCCACGCTGTGCCGCGGTGTGGATATAGTCGATCGTGCTGCGGTTATAGCCTGCTGATTCTTCTTGCTGCAGGCGGGCGAAATGAACCGGTTTGGCTTCCATGGGGACCTTCTCAGAGGAACGGATATCAATATTCCTGGTTCGCGTCGGCGTTCCAGTGGTAGAGGGTGCGCGCCGAAGCGATGCGTTTGAACGACATCGGATCGTGACTCAGTCCCGCAGCTTTCAGCAGGTCGCGAACAGTCGATACGTCGGCGTCGGTCATCTCTTCATACTGCGCGTCGGCGCCTAGCGACTTCACCGAACCGCGTACATACAGCACGGCTTCGTAGAGGGAGTCTCCAAGGGCGTCCCCTGCATCGCCGCAGATCACCATGCGGCCCGCCTGCGCCATGAAGGCCGAGAAGCTGCCGACCGACCCGCCGACCACGATATCGCCGCCCTTGAGCGAGATGCCGCAGCGCAGGCCGGCATCGCCGTCGATCACGAGCAGGCCGCCATGCGCCGATGCCCCCGCGCCATTCGACGCGAAACCCTTCACGTGAACCTTGCCGCTCATCATGTTCTCCGCGACGCCGGTGCCCGCGCTGCCTTCCACGATGATCGTCGCGTGTTTGTTCATGCCGCCCGCGTAATAACCGGCGTGTCCGTCGATCAGGATCTGTACCGGCGCGTCCACGCCGACAGCCAGATTGTGTGCGCCGTTGGGCGACACCACGGTCACCTGCCTGCCTTCGAGCGTCTCGGACGCGCCGTGAAGAAACTGGTTGACCTCGCGGACCGACGCCTTCTCCAGGTCAAAGATCACGCTTTCCATACATACATCTCCTCGGGTGCAGGTTCAAACACTTTGGCATGCTTGATATCGGGCAAGTGCGCAAGCGACCGGAATTCCGATGCGATCGCAACGTAGTCGTCGGTCTCGGCCACTACCGCGGGCTTGCACGCAAAGGGGTCGCGAATCAACGCAAGTTCCGTCGATGTGCCCATCAGGAAGGTGTAGAAACCGTCGAGCTCTTCGAAGCCCTTTTGCAGCGCTACCGGCAATTCATCGCCTTCGCGCAGGCGCCATTCGAGAAAGCGGCAGGCGGCTTCGGTGTCGTTGTCGGTGTCGAAGTGAATCCCTTGCGGTTCGAGCATGCGGCGCACGCCGTAGGGATTCGACAGCGAGCCGTTATGCACCAGGCAAAAATCCTCACCGGCCGTGAACGGATGCGCACGATCGGGCGTCACCGCCGACTCGGTCGCCATGCGCGTATGGCCCACGAGATGCGAGCCCTTCAGGTTCGCGAAGTCGTAGCGCGCGGCCACCTGCGCCGGCGTACCAATGTCCTTGTACAGATCGATAGAACGTCCGGTGGAAAGCAGATACACCTTCGGATACGTGGCGCGCAGCCAGGTCTTCACAACTTCCGGGTCACCCTGCAAGGTCAGGATCCCGTGATTGCCTTGCGGTTCCACTTGCGCGTCCACGTTCATGGCGCCGTTCAACGCGGCCGCAAGGCCGCTCCAGTCGAAGCGATCGCCCTCGGGCGTGAAGCCCGAATACAGGCTCAGTTTTCGCTTGGTCGCATCCAGTTGCTGGCCAAACACCGCGAGGCCGGCCGAGTCCGGGCCGCGCTCCGTCATGCCAATCAACATCGGTACCATCAATGCCCCAAGCCGCTCGCGCAGTGCCGGCGTTTTCACCAGCAAACCTACGATTCCGCACATCTTGTCTCTCCTCAGAAAAATTCCAGATAGCTTTTCATTTCCCAATCCGACACATGCCGCATGTATTCGAGCCACTCCATGCGCTTGAGCTTGAGGAATTCATCGGCGACGGGACCGAGTGCATCGCAGATCAACCGGTCACTTTCGAGCGCGTCGAGCGCATGTTCAAGGTTCTGCGGCAAGACGCCGATGCCATGTTCCTGCAGCTTGGCCGGCGACCACTCGTAGAGGTTTTCATTGGCCGGAGCGCCGGGCGACAACTCGCGATCGACGCCGTCGAGACCTGCCGCGATCACCGCGGCCGTCGCCAGATACGGATTGCACGCGCCATCGGGAAGACGCAGCTCGATGCGCTCGCCCGGCACGCGAACCATGGTCGAGCGGTTGTTATCGCCGTAGCTGATGTATGCGGGTGCCCAGGTCGCGCCTGTCAGTGAACGGCCGACCACGAGTCGTTTGTATGAGTTCACGGTCGGATTGCACAGCGCAGTAAGCGCCGGGGCATGAGCCAGCAAACCGGCCGTGAAGTGATACGCAAGCTTCGATAAGCCCATGCCCGACGGATCGCTTTTGTCGGAGAACAGATTGCTTTCACCATCGCCGATCGACATGTGCATGTGCATGCCGTTGCCCGGCCGGTTCGCGAACGGCTTCGGCATGAACGAGCAGATCAGGCCCATCTCGTTCGCTATCTCCGACGCCGCCATCTTGAAGAACACATAGTGATCGCAGGACGTCACGCAATCCGTGTACGTGTAGTTGATCTCGAACTGGCCGTTCGCGTCCTCATGATCGATCTGATAGACGTCGATTCCGGCCGCACGCATCGACTCGGTGAGCTTTTCCAGGAACGCGCGTGTCCTCGACAAACCCTTGTAGTCGTAGCAGGGTTTGGCCAACGTATCGCTGGCGTCGCACGGTTCGATAACGCCGGTCACCGACCGCTTGAGCAGCGAGAACTCCGGTTCAAGCCCGGTAAACAAGGTCCATTTGCGCTCCGTCAGGCGCGCCACCTGCTTTTTCAGCGTCACGCGCGCGTCGTAGGCCCAGGGTTCGCCCTTGACATGCCCCTCGCAGACAATGCGCGCCGTGCCGCTTTGCCAGGGCACAGTGGTGAGCGTGGAGAGATCGCCAACGGCCATGAAGTCGGGCCCGTTCGGCTCGATGCCCACACCCCAGATCGCAAAACCCGCGAACCCGGCGCCCGCTGTAAGGATGCTGTTGAGGTGCGCGACCGGCACCGACTTGGCCTTGGCCACGCCATGAATATCGACGAACTGCGCCAGCACGTATTTCACGCCTTGTTGCACCAGCCAGCCCTGCGCGTCCTGCGCGGATTCGAAGCGCGGCACGGTGCCAAGCTCCGTTACCGGCGCGTTGCGGCTATCGTTCAGGTTCATCGTGACTCCTTGCACCGTCTGTCGTTGGTTGAAAAAGCCATGCTCCTGTCACATGGCCCGATTACGACCCACTCGAAAGTCACCCATCCCGGCGCTCCACAAGCAAGTTCGCAGTATGTTCATGAATTTATTGACATGCAACAATAATTCATGTCATGAAACTTATGACACGTACCGCCTTCAACTGATCTGCTAACCTGCCGTTTTCTCATGAGGCGTGCAATGCAAACCGAGGACGACCGCAAGAATCCGCTTGAGCATTACCTTGGTGCGACCATCCGCGAGCTTCGCCTGCGCCATGGCTTGACCATCGCCCAGGTTTGCGAACAGGCCGGCATCAGTCGCGGCATGCTGTCGAAGATCGAAAATGCCCAGACTTCGACCGGGCTCGACGTGCTCAACCGGATTGCCCAGGCCCTCGGCGTGTCGATGTCGACCCTGTTTCGCAACTACGACGTTCCCGACGGCAGCGCCCAGTTTGTCAAGAAAGGGGCCGGCATGGAGGTTGTCCGCAAGGGTACGAAACGCGGTCACACCTACCACCTGCTTGCGTATGACCAAGGTCCCAGAAAAATCTTCGAACCGTTTCTCATCACGATGGACGATGAAGCTGAACGCTTCCCGATCTTCGAGCACCCCGGCACCGAGTTCATTCATATGCTGAAGGGCGTGATCGAATACAGGCACGGCCAGCAAACCTATGTGCTGCATCCGGGCGACACCCTCACGTTCCAGGGCGATGTTCCGCACGGTCCGGAAAAGCTCATCAAAATGCCCATCCAGTTCCTGTCGATCATCCTGTACCCGCCGACTGCAGCCGAATGAAGGCTTCAAACGATCTTCGGCATATCAATGCAACGATCGTGCCACGTTTCCCTTAGAGAACTAAAAGTTCATGGCAGGAAACCTTCTGGAGGGTATGAGGGATTATTTCTTCGGCGCTATCAGGATCACAACCGCCTTACGGCGGTGCGCTGTTTGCCTTGGTTGGTGCGTCGACGCACGCTCTCGGGTGGGCCACTTATAACGTTCATCACAACCGCTTATACAAAGCGCGGAGTGAACCCTAATGCCGCTCAGCTAAGATTTACTTGTAATGTCGCAATTCGCTCAAGCTTCGTTGCAGAGCCGATTGGTCGACTCGCTTGACCATGTGATCATCGAGCCCGGCGTCTCATGAGGGCTGAAAGTCAAATGCGTGTGCGCAGCACGCATTCCTCCCAGCGAACTCTCGGTGTTCCGACACGGACCGCCAAGCTTTAAAAAGCTAAGCGACGGCAAGATCCCGCCTTGGGTCAACCATTCGGACGTCGCATGGTTCTTTCCGTGCCGCGCTCTCAAAACGAGATCTCTGCGAGCGCGATCACGGCGACAAAGACACTAAGTGGCACAAGGTGCGTAAATTCGCGGTGGCGCAGAACGGTCAAAACCGCAGCCGCAATGATTACCGCCCCAAGCGCCAGGCCAACAATGCGACTGACAGGAAGCGCAATCAGAACGGCGCTCATCATCTCCAGTCCACCGGTAAAACGGCCCCACCAGCGCGGGTAACCCCACCGAGCGAAATCGCTTTGCGTCGCGGGCGTGCCGATCGCGTTAAAGAGGCCGCGCGCGTGTGACCCCGTGCTATCTGTTCGGCTCGCACAGCACGAAATAGCTCGCTTTCGAACGAAACCATATGGCCTCCGATCGTCCGCTGCGGCGGTCTATGAGATTCGCACTTTTAGCTCTGAAATGTGCAGCCCACAGCCTCCTTCGACGCCAGAATAGAACCCGCTAGGACTTATAAATGTGCGGCCGCCTATTGGAATTGAATGTCGTCGACTCTGAACGCTATCAATGAACCGAAAGAAGCCTCGCCCTTATAGGTATTGCACTCAAGCGCAATGACCTCACGTTCTTTTGCAACAAAGCATGATTGCAGATACATGCAAGTCCTTTCGCCGCCCAAGAGCCACATTTGGACCTGGTCAATCACGACGTTCGTGTCATGTATTATCTTGGCAGTCGCACCCTGAACGTCTCCGTCGAAATTCCACATGGTCGCCCTGCCCATAATCACCCACTTGCCGCCACGGGTAAGTTCCATTTTCACCATAACGGTATCTGCGAAGTGATGCAGCGAAAACGTGGACTGGTTCGATGCTTGAATCGCTAGCTCTACTCCCATGCCTATCTCCATTCGCTTGGACGTCTATTGAACGATGCGCCTCGCAAACCTGCGTATAGCGAGGCGGTAACTGCGAAGTCTGACCTCCACACACTCGATGTGTTTGCGAAGGGGAATCTTTATCGCGATCGGACTGAGACGTCGCAGAGAAACGTGTTCGGTGCCGAGCGCTTGTGTAAGGTATAGCAAGCAATTGAAAGGTCAAGCGGTCGTGCGGCACTCTGTGCGCTAGCGAACAGAGAATGATCGCCGTGCCAATCTCAGCAGCCCGTTGACATTCCCCAAATGGATGGGGCAAGCAATCGGTCGAATCACCCGAAACCGTTTGCGCGGACTGATGTGCTTCGAACGTCTGCTAACTAAGCAGCAGGCGTGCGAATGACCACCTGAACGCGCAGCCGAATGGCCGTTGATGGCTGATCTCTGTCCGCTACAGCGGCCGCCTCACGAAGCAAATTCCACTTTGCACAGGCCGGTGAAAGACTATTCCGCATCGTCCAAACCTTAACTCGTATGCCTTACCGTCCAACCTTCCGCTGCGCTATGTACGCAAGATAAGCGACAATCAGATCGATCTCGCGATCGCTCAGTTGGTCCTGCGGGAAAGCGGGCATGGTCCGGCCGGGCCAGTCTCGAACCGATGCCGGATTGCGAATGTAGCGGCGCAATGCAGCGGGCTGGAAGTACTCCACTGGATTCATCGGCACGTTGAGGTCGGGGCCGGTGTCCGCGCTGCCCGCGTGGTTGAGCCGATGACAGGCGAGACACTGAGTGATGAACAGGCTTTGGCCCGCGCGGATCGGATCGGTTGCCGGCAGCGCCGGATCGACGGCGAGCACCGGCCAACGCGTGGATGGAGATGGTTGCGCAGCAAGTTGCGCGATCTGGTATGGCCACTGCTCGCTGCGCACGGATGCCGCTTCCCTGCCAACCCAGACCAAGTAGAACGGTCCCGCGCTGACCGGCTTGCCCGGCAGCTTTGGCCATGGCTGCGCCGGGTCCTCGACCGCGAGCCATGCCACGGCTGTCGCAGGATCACGGTTGCGCACGAGGTCCATTGGCAGTTGCGCGGCGAAGCCGTCGGTCGCACGTGCCTCGAGCACGCTGTCCGCAGGTAACGCCGCACCGTCGAGCAGGTCGGCCAGCGGCACTGCGCGGTAGGTCATCGACGTACCGTAGGCGACATCTCGCGGAACGTGAATCTCGGCAGCACCCGGACGCGCCAGCAACGCCGCTCGGCTAAACGACTGGGTCTTGCCGCCTATCGTAAGTTCGATCATGGGCTGCGCCGCCGCACAATGCCCGATCACGCTAAGTGTCAGCAGCAAAATCGCAAACAACACGCGTTTCGACATTTGTCCTCCCTGCATTGTTGTTGCCGGCGACGTCGACGGCAAAGTCGCCGAAGCCGCCGGGAAAGACCAGCCGCCAATTCATTCGGCACCGGTGAGCGGATTCTGTCAGCGGTACCGAATCGTCGGTAGCGCGCGTGCTGTCTGTGCGAGCCGATGGGCGCATAGAGCTCTGAGATGCGAATCCCGTCACGGGTCTATCTTCTTTCCCGCCTCGCATGACGTCACAGCAGCCGCAATCGCTTCACGTTCGCGCGCCGCACCCGACCGAGATCGTGTGAAAACACGCGCCGAACGTGATATTCAAAAAATCGGCCCTTCAAATCGCGCTATATCGGCTTCGCGACACCCCGGGAGGAGTAAAGCGACACCCGAAAACCACGTAGTTTTGCATTTTCACACGGTCATCTCGACCCATTTCGGTCCTTCGCTTTTCCGCGAAGCGGTCATTCAACGTTGGGGCGAATTCGGCCATCTGGCGCGTTATGGCAGGCTAGGCCAGTCGCATTAACTTTTTCCTACAGTCGCGAACTGTGTCGCCAGTCGCTGTTATTCCGTCACCCTACGGGCATGCAACCAGTCGGTGTGCCGCAAGCCGCTGCCAGGAAGCGGTCAAGGACCGCTGTCCGTGAGGGCAGCGGTCTTTCTTACGATGGGTGGCGAACGAGGGACTCGAACTCCGGATTTGCGGATTTCGTGAGGATAGTCCGTTACGACACACGCTAAGCGTCTCGATGTCTCGCTCTGCCGGGGCTTGAACTGCTCACGCGCCCGTCAGCATTTGCGCGTCCATGACGGCGCTTCGTCACGAAGTTGTGACACCGGTCACAATTGCAACTGCGCCTTACGCGATTGCAGCGCTTAGTCGCTTTGCGCTTATTTGCGCCTGGTTATCATCTTTAACAACTGTTATTGGCCGGCAGCCGGCGACACTACGCTCGGGGTCGCCAGCGTGTTGTGACTCCCGGGAGGGTTGGTGAGGGACGTCGAGCTATTGTTCGTGCTATTCGGCAGGCCCGAGTTCGGCGACCCGGCGGCCTTGCCGCTTTCCGAGTTGGTGACGCCAGGCGTGCCGTAGCCGCTCGTTGCATTGGCCGGCGACACGGTCGTCGGGGTCGCCAGCGTGTTGTTGCTCTGTGCATAAGCGCCGCCCGACAACGTGAGTGCCGCGACGGCCGCGATTAATGTGCTGGTTGCCTTGTTCATAACCCGTTCCTCCTTGATTGGACTGGAATTTCGACGCAAACGATCCATTCGTATTTCTCCATAGCGGTCGTTGTACGCTTGGCTCGTGGCGATCAAACTCGCGCGACCGTTCGCAGTGGTGCACGTGAAGCAAACCGCAGATCGCCGCCCAGGGCTGGCACGAGACACGTACTTCATTCTTGGAAAGAATCTACGCCCGCCTAAGGCCTACCTAGGTGACCGGCACCTCGTTTAGGCCCACGATACCCTCTAGGTCTCAATCAGCTCACGCGACGCGCAATAAGGCTTCTCAGGCCGGTATTGCACAGTATTGACGACATACAGTGCGCCGACAGCGCGGGATCGAGTCCGTTGCAGGTGATATCAAGTTTAGGAAAACGGTCGCTGATAATTAAGTGCATTATTCGCAAGGGTGAATTTCGATTTTCGGGGCTACCCCTAATCGTCGAAGGACTGCCTTAACGGGATGGTGAAGCGCGCGAAGAGACTGGCCGAGATCAATACACCTTGAAGCTTTCAGCGCGTGCCATCAATGCCAGTCCAATAACTGCGATACCCGCGAAGAGCGCTGGCAGCAGGAAGACATTGGGAAGGCCCAAGAATGCGACCCCGAAACCGCCCGCGACGCCTCCTAACGCCGAGGCGAGAGCTGTCGAGCTCATGAAGATTGCCGACGCCGTCCCTACCGCGTTGGGAAGCAGGCGTTGAGCGACGATGATGCCCAGAACCATAAATATGCCCCAAACACCACCCATGAGGATCTGTCCGGCGAGCATGCCCGCTGCGGACGACCAGAGCGCAAAGCAAAGATTGGCAAACACCCCGATGGCGGCCGCGATACACATCAACCACACGTTGCCAAGCTTGCGGCCCAGCCCGATGCTGAAGGGCATGATGAGTAGCTCGATGAATGGCTGTATCCCGATGACCGCTCCCCGTACGGCCGGACTTAGCTTGAGGTGTTCTTCCATGTAGATCAGCAGGAATCCGTACTTCACCGGCTCCCCTGTGTAGACCAAGACGAAGAGTCCTGTGAACGTCAGCAGTGGAAGCATGGCACGTAGGCTGGAGTGACGCGCGGGCTCGCTCGCCGACTCCGGCTTGAGCTTGACCGTTGGGTTCAGCGTTCCGAGAGGTGCGATCTGTAGAAGCATGCAGATGGCGGTCATCCAAAGCATGGGGCGCAGGCCATAGGCAGCCGCCACCCACGCTCCTAAGACAGGCCCAACGATCCATCCGCCGGTAAGCGCCATACGGATGATGGCAACGACACTTTCATTTGCGTCGTCGGGCTTGTCGCTGAGTTCATCGTGGACAGCCGCAAAAATTTGCGAGGCGGTAGCACCGGAAACGGCCAGCAAAGCGACGGCGATGATGAAGGGCATCCAGACCGAAGTAGCGAGGGCCAGCCCCGCCCAGCCCACAAAGCCCGCCGCAGCACACATGCGAAAAAGACCGAGGCGATTCCCTGTGTGATCGGAGTAGCGGCCGACGAAATACCCCGCGACTGGAGCTGCAAGGCTGGTCAAGTAATAGAATCCCGCCAACGGCAGCGAGGCGCCGAGCTCCTTCACCAAGAACAGAACGATCTGTGGTGCAGCCGCTGACGCGCCGAGACCCGACAGAAACATCGCAATCGCTGCGCCGAGAAAAAGCCTCGAAGCTGCAACTTGACGCAAGGCAGATTTACTACCGGTTCGGTCAGACATCGTGACGGATTGACTACCGCTTTGGTCAGACATCGTGGAACGAACCCCCTGGTTATGTTCCTGAACTTGTTCGGCAGCGACGGTCCGCCCGGCGCGCACGCTGGAGATTATCGCAACCGCTTCTCGATTGCTATGGTCAGGTCGAGCTGGTCACTTCCGCATTGCCGAAACAACGGGCTGAGGCTTGAAATTGGAAACGCTTGAGCAGTCCGCGTTCTCGTTAATAGCGGTCATCCGATCCGACGGTCGCGATGGCCGCAATCTGGCCGGACCCGGTCCGATGTCGAACTTCAGTAGTCGACCCGTGATCAAACGCCCTCGAGGCGACGCTCGCCACCCAGTCGTACCAGAGCCACAGGGAGCGTTGCGACCTCCTTGATGCCTTGAGCAAGCTCGTTAGGACAGCCTATGAGGCGAAGTCCCCGTCCATTGTCAGCGCCGGTTATCGGATCTCAGGGAATGGTTTTTGCTCGCACTCTCGCTTTTATGTTCGCGGTGACTCGCCATCCAAGCGCCCCCGAGAACGGGCGCGGTTCCCGTTTTGCTCGCCCTGCTTCCATATTGCCTACAAAAAATGAACAGCTTTGATACGGCCATCGAGACATTTCTTACAAAACTGAGCTTTGGCTTCGTATTTAACCATGCAATAAAAGCCCTCACAGATCTGTACACGTTCAAGGGCCTCGTGCTCATCCCCGTTTTGTGGTGGATATGGTTCCAACCTGGCGAGCGTCGCGAGCGGCAGCGCGAAATGGTCATCGCAACGATCGTGAGCAGTCTGTTGGCACTCGCCACTGGAAGACTTCTCGCTGATTTGTTGCCATTCCGGGTGCGTCCTCTCTACGACCCCAACCTGCATCTGCACTTTGCATCTGGCTCGCTACCGGACGCCATGCTGCCAACGTGGAGTTCGTTTCCGAGCGATCACGCAATGCTGTGGATGTCGGTCGCGGCGGGCATTTTTATTGTCTGGCGCCGAGTTGGTGTGCTGGCTCTCCTATACACCGCGATCTTCATTTGCGTTCCGCGCGCTTATCTCGGCTTTCACTACCCGACCGACTTGCTCGCGGGGGCCGCGATTGGGATCGCCATTACTTACGTCATGACGCGCGACTCCGTTAGAACGCGTTATGCGACTCAATCGTTGCGATGGATTGAACGCTACCCAGGACCGTCTTCGATGCTGGCGTTCGTCCTGTGTCTCGAGTTGATCACGCAGTTCGACGAACTACGGAAGTTGGTGAGTTCTATTTCCAAACATCTGTGATTCCTTTCATCCCCCGCAATATCACTTGGCCCCGTCCGGAACAACGTCGGCCGCGTTGGACCTGTCGAACTCGGAGCGTAAGTTCAAGCGAAAGGTCGAAGCGTCATCGATGAATGTCTTTTGTCGTTCTTCGAGCGTACGTTAGCGAATCTTTGCTGAGTGACTCAAAATGGCCGATTCTGTTGAAAAAGTCGCCTTTATGTTTATGGTTAGGTATCCTTTAGATATTGATCGACGAGGAGAAGATCGTCATGATGGGTCAACTGGATAGCGGGCAGAACAAGCTTTTCTACTCGTTCAACCTCGACAATCACGTGCCTCAAACTCACCTGCTGCGAGGCATCGACCGGGCGCTCGATCTCGGCGACTTGCGTCAACACCTCGCGCCTTTCTACAGTCCGATCGGTCGACCTTCGATTGATCCAGAATTCATGATCCGCATGCTGATCGTGGGCTACTGCTTCGGCATTCGCTCCGAGCGCAGGCTATGCGAAGAGGTCCATCTGAATCTGGCATATCGTTGGTTTTGCCGCCTGGGTTTGGATGACGCGGTACCTGAACATTCGACGTTCTCTAAGAATCGCCACGGACGCTTTCGCGATAGCGACGTCTTACGCCATGTGTTCGAATCCGTCTTGGGCCGTTGCATGGCTGAGGGGCTTGTGAGGGGTGAGGGATTCGCTATCGATGCAAGTATTATCAAGGCTGATGCAAGTCGTTCAAGCGCGGTGCCGGGAACAGATCCCATCGACTGGGGGCCTACCGCAAAACAGAGTCGCGCCGTGCGGGAGTATCTCCAGGCCCTCGAAGAGAGCAATCCAGTAGCTTCCGACGCAGCCGAATCCGCAGAGTCGTCTACTCCCCCGAAGATGATATCCCTGAGCGATCCTGCCTCGAGCTGGACCGCTGCGCCTGGTGGCCCTGCGTTCTTCGCCTACTCGACCAATTATCTGATCGACCTGGAAGCGGGGATCATCATGGACGTTGAGGCGACGCCCGCAAACCGATCCCACGAGGTCGAATCAACGAAAACGATGATTGATAGAGTCGAACAACGGCTTTGTCTCAAGCCCGCTCGCCTTGTAGGCGACACCGCCTACGGCACTGCAGCGATGCTTGGCTGGATGGTCGAGCAGAAAGAGATCGCACCGCACGTCCCAGTTTGGGAAAGGTACGCGCGCAAGGACGACGCATTCTCCACTAGCGAGTTTAAGTGGAATGAGACGGCCAACGAGTATCGTTGTCCTGCTGGGAAGGCGCTGCGCAGTGAGCGTCGCCAATTCAAGAATTCGCGTACGCACGTCACCAAGGCCGATACGATTATCTATCGATCAAGCCAACTCGACTGCGCTGGCTGTTCAATGAAAGAACGCTGCTGTCCGAAGACCCCGTTTCGCAAAGTCACGCGCAGCATCCACGAAGCTGCGCGCGATGAGGCAAGACGCATCGCGACAACATCCGCCTACAAGCAATCTCGAAGAGAGCGAAAGAAGGTGGAAATGCTCTTCGCGCACCTCAAACGCATCCTGAAGCTTGACCGTTTGCGGTTGCGCGGGCCAAGCGGTGCGCATGATGAGTTCTTGCTGGCAGCAACGGCGCAAAACCTACGGCGAATGGCGATTCGACTCATGGCTAGAGATGACAAGTCGGAGATTGCGACTGCGTGACGAACGACGAAGTCGCAGCTTTGATCAAATTCCCATGTTTGCTGACGATATAAAAGGCAAAGTCGCCGCGCTGGATTTTTTCGTCATGCTAAAAAACAGCTGTTTTTCAACAGAATCGACCGATCTGCGACGCACAGATCGGACTCAAGCTCACCATCACGTTAGCGTGGCAGGCAGCTCGCAGCGATGCCGTGGTTGCGCGTTTCATCGAATTTGTGCGAATCCCTACGAAGTCGGCATCGCAAATAGCAGGCCTCCTTCACTACCGATAAGTCCACTCAACTGCGCGCAAGCCAGACTTTAGAGTCTACGACGCCAAAAGCGCCCGGCGGGACCACAGCGGGTCCGCGCCAGGCAGAATCGTCCGTCCAGATCAGCGCATGCCGCCACTCGCGACAACGTGTTCGCCCGTCATCCAGCGCGCGTCGTCCGACGCAAGAAACACTGCGATCGACGCGATGTCATCCGGCTGACCCAGCCGGCCGAGCGGAGTCTGGCTGAGCGCCCACGTTTCAAGGTCAGACCCGATTATCCCTGAGCTCTGGGTACCCTCGGTCACCACTACGCCGGGATTGATTGAGTTCACGCGAATTTTCCTCGGCCCGAGTTCACGCGCGAGCACGCCGGTGATCGCATCGACCGCGCCTTTCGTGCCACTATAGACGGCACTTGCCGGCGGCGTAACGCTGGTGACGACCGAACTGACATTGATAATGCTCGCTCCCTCGCCGAGATGGCGCACGGCGGCCTGCGTGGTGAGCAGCACGCCTAATACGTTGGTATTGAACTGTTTGTGGAAGTGTTCTTCGGTGATCTCTTCGATGGGCGAGAACTCGTAGATTCCCGAGTTGTTGACGAGGACGTCGAGGCGCCCAAACGTTTCGATGGCCGCGTTGACAATGCCTTGCGCGTCCGCCGCCTTCGAAACATCGCCGCCGACAGCAACTGCCTTACCGTCGGCCGCGATAATCGCTGCGACAACGGCATCGGCGCCGGCCTTGCTGCTTGCATAGTTGACGACCACCGAAGCGCCCTCTGCTGCGAGTGCCTTGGCGATAGCGGCTCCAATACCCTTGGATGCGCCCGTGACGACGGCCACCTTACCTGCGAGCTTGCTCATAATCGTTTCCTTGAAGAGATTAGGTACCGTGGGAAATGACTGGCTGTTTCTGGAACCAATCGGCTTGCGTCCGTGCAAATGTAGACATCTCTTCAGCCGCGATAAAGCGGCAAAAAACGAATTGACTGGCGGGATTTAACGAACAATTGAAGGGCTGCTGTTGTACAGGGCGTCAACTATGATCGGCGCCGGAAGCACATCGCGGGATACGCACGCTTGGTGCTAAAAATGCAAAAGGCCGCGCTCATTACTAAGGGCGGCTCTTTTCCAAGTAAGTCTTAACTGAAAGGCACTACGGCGTGAACCCGGGAATGCCCGGCGCGGAACTTGAAAGGAAAATTAAAGAAAATCGGTCCGTGCTGCTGCTTTCTCAACGCGCTTCCACTTGTAGACCGCTGCGGAGACAGCCCAACTGAGCACGAAAACGCCGACGATTACATAACCAACGGTCCCGAAATTGTCGTTCAAACTGCCGATTGCACTCCAGAATACGCCGTGTAATTGCCACTTCTCCGCCAAGAGCCCAAGGCCCTCAATACTGCCTACGAAGAAAGCAACGACGACGGACAGTGTCGTGATCGTCATGTTGTAGTAGAGCTTGCGGATTGGCTTGGTGAACGCCCACCCGTACGCGCCTAACATCAGGATGCTGTCGGTCGTGTCGACCAAGGTCATACCCGCCGTGAACAATACGGGGAAAACCAGGATCGACCAGATCGGCATGCCTCGTGTCGCCCCCGCCGCCGACATTCCCAGTAGTCCAACCTCCGTAGCGGTATCAAAACCAAGGCCGAATAGAAATCCGAGAAAATACATGTGCGAGCTTTTAGTCACCACCCCGAAGAGCGGTTTGAAAATACGCGCAAGAAATCCCCGATCTCCCATGAGCCTGTTGATCTCGTCTTCTGCGCAAGGCTCTCCCCTTCGCACACGCTGAAACGCCTCAACTATCGATCGGAGAACGAACAGGTTCATCGTGGCGATGGCGAACAGGAACAGTGTGGAAACAATCGTCCCGATCAGGCCGCCAATTTCCTTCAACCCCGCCAATCGCCCTTCCAAAGCCATTGCCGTCGCCGCTATGCCAACCGACGCCAGCACAACGATCGTTGAATGGCCGAGCGCGAACATCAAGCCGATGCTGATCGGGCGCTTGCCGGTCTGCATCAGCTTACGTGTCACGTTGTCGATCGCGGCGATATGGTCGGCATCCACGGCATGCCGAAGGCCGAAAGAATAGGCAAGAAAGCTGGTTCCCAATAGCAAGGGATAGTCGTGAAATGCAATGAACGCCCAGAGCCACGCTCCCAGATTGAACGCTAGCAATGCCGCATAAAGGACAGCTATTCTGAGGCGCAGCGGGCCGCTTTCTCCCAAGGCATCCAGCTTCAGCATGTCTTCTCCTTCTCCTGAGCGAGTTCGTGGCTTGATTGATTGAGCGACGGCAGGTCCGCCCCGCCCATGTTTTGACGCGCCGCATTCAAGGCCATGCGCAACGTCTTTTGCAGCAATTGGCCATCGTGAGCAAGGACACGCGCGAAGGCACCGCAACTACCGGGTAGTTCGCCAGCGCCTGCGTACACCCTCGAATAATCGGGACCTTCGTTCTGAAAGACGCGATTCATGCTTCGAGCGATTGCGTCCGCGTCGCCATCGAGAGTCAATACCAGCAATCCACCATGCGAGCGCCACGGTTGCGCGACCCCACCGAGCCCCAGCCTGCCCGTCAACTGGCCCTCTATCGTGAATCGGTCCCTTGCGCGAAGCCCGCCTTCCGAGTCCCAGATCGTGATACACGTTTCAAGGTGGCCGAAGGCTGTTTCTCGGCCGCCTGGATCATGAGACAGGTAAGCATCGAGAACGAACACGACGGCGCCGGGATGCAGCATCACGTCGATTGCACTGGAAAAAACAGCGTGCGGGAACAGGATGGTCGGCTGCGGCACATAATCAAAACGAGCGTGGCGATGTGCCTCGATATACACGTTTGAAGTGGCGCGGCCTGCTGTCATCGTATGCACGATGGTCGCGGCTGCCGTTGTCACGTGAGCTACCGCGTGCGCGCCTGTTTCGAATCGTTGGTGCAGGCGATCGTTCTCGAATATTCCCCCCGACGAAGACTGGACGATAACGCTCGCTTGGGGGCAAGCCGGTTCTTCACATTGGAGCAATCGGCCCACGTGAAACGGATAGCCTGCGCGCTGCTTCGACAGGTACGTTTCACCCGTCGGACTCGCGTCAAAACGCAGGTCGAGTTGCGCCGTATCTTCAAGGGAACAACGGGATTCAATGAACATCGAACAGGACTTTCTCAATGATCTCGTCGACCACGGCGTCAACGCCGTCCCCTGTCGCGCAATTTGTCAACGTCACCGCCCGTTGGTTTCGCACCTCTCTTGCTTCAGCCACCATCCGCTCCAGGTTCACGCCAACATACTGCGCGAGATCAAACTTGTTGATGACCAGCAGATCGCATGAGATGACGCCCAGCCCACGCTTGCGCGGGATGTCGTCACCTGCCGCGACGTCGATAACGAAGAGCCAGTAGTCCACCAGATCCAGCGAAAACGAAGATGCCAGATTGTCGCCGCCGGATTCGATCAGGACTAGCTGAAGTCCCGCATAACGCTCGTCGAGCGAGTCGGCAGCCTGCAAATTCAAGGTTGGATCTTCGCGGATGGCCGTGTGCGGGCAAGCGCCTGTTTCGACAGCTAGCACGCGCTCCGGATCGATCAAGCCGCTGCGCCTGACGCGTTCCGCATCCTCGCGGGTGACGAGGTCGTTGGTGATGACCGCCAGATCAACGCCACGTGCCGCAAAGCGCGGGATGAGTTGCTCGAGCAGGCGCGTCTTGCCTGAGCCCACAGGCCCGCCGATCCCGACGCGCGCAGCCCGAGCTACTCCCCGCCGTGGCTCTGGAACGGTCGCTGAATCGAGGGCCAAAGAATGCGAAACGAAACCCATAGCGAACTTCTCCTCTGGTTCAACGCAACATGTATCGACGGCTCAAGGGCACTTCACGCGCAGGGTCGCAGCGAATGACCTGACCGTCGATCAATACATCGAATGTCTGTGGATTGACGCTTATGGCGGGGCACGCGTCGTTGTGCAGCATGTCGCGCTTGGTCAGCTTGCGGGTCCCGCCAGACGCGACGAGCTTCCGGGAAAGCCCAAGCCGCGCGGCAAGCGCGGATTCAATCGCCAGCGGATTGACGAAGTTGACCGCGAGCGTTGCGGGCGCCCGGCCGAACGCACCCCACTGCGGCCGCAGCGCAAGCGGCTCGCACGTCATGAGGGATGCGGCGGAGTCGCCCATGGCGCCCCAGGCGATGAAACCGCCCTTGACCACGACCTCGGGTTTGACGCCAAAGAACGCAGGCCGCCACAAGACGATGTCCGCTAACTTACCATCCTCAAGAGAGCCGACCGTATCGGCGATTCCGAAGGTCCGCGCTGCGTTGATCGTGTACTTGGCGATATAGCGTTTGATCCGCTCGTTGTCGCCACGAGCAGACATCTCTTCCGATAAGCGTCCGCGTTGATCTTTCATTTTCGAGGCAAGCTGCCACGTCCGCGAAATCACTTCATTGATGCGCCCCATCCCCTGGCTATCCGATCCCAGCATCGAAATCGCCCCCATGTCGTGAAGGACGTCCTCGGCTGATATGGTCTGCGCACGGATTCGGGACTCTGCAAACGCGACATCCTCAGGGACGGCCGGGTTGAGGTGATGGCACACCATGATCATGTCCAGGTGCTCGTCGAAAGTATTCACCGTGAACGGGTTGGTCGGGTTCGTTGACGAGGGAAGGCAATTGAGCCGGCCAGCCACCGCGATAATGTCAGGCGCGTGGCCACCGCCTGCGCCTTCCGTGTGATACATATGGATGGTCCGGTTCTTCATGGCAGCGACCGTGTCCTCCAGGAATCCCGATTCGTTGAGGGTGTCGGTATGAAGCTGCACCTGGAAATCGTAGTCATCGGCCACGGACAAACAGGTGTCGATCACTGACGGCGTCGCACCCCAGTCCTCGTGAATTTTCAGACCCAGGCAACCACCGCGCAGTTGATCCACAAGCGAGCCGGGTTTGCTGGAATTCCCCCGACCCAGGAAGCCAAAGTTGATCGGCCATTGCTCGGACGCTTCCATCATTCGCCCGACGTTCCAGGAACCGCCACAGTCGATGCCAACCGTGATTGGACCTAGCGATCCGCCGATAAGGGTGGTCAATCCCGACGAAATCGCGTGCTCGCAAAGCTGGGCGGAATCGAAATGGACGTGGACGTCGATACCGCCGGGCGTCGCGATCAAACCCTCGGCGTCCTTGACGGTAGTCGCGACGCCGCAGATCAGGCGAGGATGCACGCCGTCCATGGTCTGGGGATTTCCTGCCTTGCCGACGGCGACAATCCGGCCACCCTTGATACCGATATCGCCCTTGATGACCCCAAGCACCGGATCGATAATCATTGCGTTGCAGATCAGCATGTCGAGCGCGCCGTCCGCGCTGTCGTGCCCTGACATCAGCCCCATGCCGTCACGCAAGGTCTTGCCGCCGCCATGCAGGCATTCATCGCCGGGAACCGCGTAGTCATGCTCGATTTCAGCCAGCAGCGACGTATCGCCAAGGCGGACCGCGTCACCGGTCGTCGGGCCAAACATCTCCGCATAAGCCTTTCGCGTCATCGTGACCATTTATGCTCCTTGAAAGCCGTTCGTTCTTGCACGTTCAATCGCGGCTTTGCGAACGTCCGGATCCGATATCGAACCGGCGGTCAGGCCATTCATGCCGAAAATTTCCTGCGTCCCGCCGAACGCCACGAGATTCACTTCTTTCACGTCGCCTGGTTCGAACCGGACCGCCGTTCCCGCAGGGATGTCCAGGCGCATACCGAACGCCACCTGCCGATCGAACCGGAGTGCCTTGTTCGCCTCGAAGAAATGGAAGTGACTTCCTATCTGGATCGGCCGGTCACCCGTATTCATTGCCTTCACGACCGCCGTCTGCCGGTTGACGTTGAGCTCGATATTCCCGTCCGCAGCCAGGATCTCCCCAGGTACCACGGTATCCGCCGGCAGTCCAAGCTTGCCCGGCCGAATCGGTTGATGAATGGTCACCAGTTTTGTCCCGTCCGGAAATGACCCCTCAACCTGCAGCATGGGCAGCATCTCGGCCACGCCGGGCAAGACATCGTCCTGGGTCAGCAAGGTCGACCCGAAGGCGATGAGGTCAGCAACCGTGCGCCCCTCCCGTGCGCCTTCCAATATCTCGTCGGCGATGATGGCGACCGCTTCAGGATGATTAAGCTGAAGCCCCTTGTGCCGATGGCGCCGGGCCAATTCGGCTGCCGTGTACAAAGTAAGGCGCTCGTACTCTGTCGGTGTCAAAAGCATGGTGTATCTCTCTAGTTGGCGAACATCCGGGCATCGACCGCGTCGCCGCATATTGACGCGATGTCAGCGGCAAATGTCGCGGAGGATAGGTCTGACAAGGCTGGGGGCGGACGGTCCAGTACATCGGCGATCGGCTGCCTGAGTCGTGACAGAATGCGTTGCGCGTCCAGGTGCCCGACGATCCCGAGCCTGACCGCAGCGCTGACCGCGCCGGTACATGTCGTATGTGCCGACATGACGCGTGTCTCGAGTTTGCTGATGCCGAAGCTGCGCCACAGGATTCCCTGAACGGCTGCGAGGTGCCCGGGAGAAACGCCGGTGGCAATTTCCTGCAGCAGCTCGCTGGCGGTTTGCGATCCGAGGCGCGCGTGTACATCGGACAGCGTTCTGCCGAGTCGCCGAGAGCCGGTTCGCAAAGACAGCGGCAGTGTCATGGCTTCCGCGTAAGCATCTGCCTCGCGCCACGCTTCACGAGACTCGAACGCATCCCAGCTCGCGCAAACAATGCCCTGGTCGAAAGTCGCCCACCGCGTCAGCGCCTGCGATTCGACGAAAGCCGCCAGCGTGATTGCGTTCGTTACGAGCCGATCGCGAAGAAGCCCTTCCAGTCCCCATGAAAATGCCATGGATCCACTAGGGAAGAATGTGTCTGCGTGCTGTAGCGATGCCAGCAAACCAGCCGCTTTTTGCCCCAGGGTAGATGGTGGCTCAAGCATGGGCAGGATCGGCAAGCACCACCCGGCCGGACTCGATGAACGGGTGCAAACGCGCCAGATAGTCATCGACCGCACCCTTCAGGGCGATCTTTAAAACCTCTCCGTCGAATTGAACCTTCCAGTGCATGTTTCCGGAAAAATACCCGAGCTCCAGCGCCGCGCTGATATCTCGCGGGACAAGGCTCAGCCAAGCGGTGTTCTTTGTGCGCACGATCAGCGCATAGTCGGAACTGAGTCGCAGGACCGCACCGTCAAACAGTTGCGCATCGCGGTCAAGCGCAACGCCGCATTCGTCGCCGCCATCGGTTGTCGCACGCAGGCGGTGTCGCTGGATATCGTCGGCGTTGAGGGTCAGGTAATCAACGCGACCGTGGTGTTCGAGGTTGTGAACGAGATCGGAAATACGAGGCTCGGCTGCACTTCCGACAATGGCAGTGTAAACGTTCATGGATCGACTCCTATGCTTTACTGGAAGACAATTTCTAATTTGTTAGTTACACTAACTTAATGACATGAAATCGCCTTTTGGCGAAAATTGGCAACGCGTCTTTTAAATAGTCAGGAAGCGCATGATTCGCTCGGCGTCCACATTCTCACGCCGGTCTGCATGAACGAAGCGGCCTTTCTCGATGATCAGGAACCGGTCGGCAATTTCAAGCGTGAAAGTAAGGATCTGCTCGGAGACAACCAGTGCGAAATCACGCTCCTTCTTCAACTTGTTCAGCGCCCGCGCAATGTCTTTAATGATTGACGGCTGTATCCCTTCGGTTGGTTCATCGAGTATCAAGACCTTGGGGTTGGAAACCAGTGCACGCGCTATCGCAAGCTGTTGCTGCTGCCCGCCCGAGAGGTTGCCCCCACGGCGATTGCGCATCTCCCACAAGACCGGAAAGGATTCGAAGATATATTCCGGAATCACAGGCTTGCTGATCCTGTCCATTCCGCTGAGGATATTTTCCTCGACACTCAGATACGGAAATATCATGCGGCCTTGCGGCACGTAACCAAATCCTGCTGCTACCCGCTCGTAGCTCTTTAGCCCCGCGAGGTTTTTCTCGCCAAGCAGGATCTCACCGCTGCGAACCGGGATCATCCCGATGAGCGACTTGAGAAGGGTGGTTTTCCCCATGCCGTTGCGCCCCATCACGGCTACCGTCTCGCCGGCCGAAAGATCGAAGTTGAGGTCGTGCAGTACCTGGCTCTCGCCGTAGAAAACGTTGAGTCCCCTGATCGATAACATGTCTAGTGCCCCAGATAAACTTCGATAACCCTCGGATCGCTTTGGACTTTCTCCATCGATCCTTCGGCAAGCGTCTTGCCCTGGTGGAGAACCGTAACCTTGTCGGCAATCGCCTTGACGAACTCCATGTCATGTTCGATCACGACCAGCGACCGGCCCTTGGCAATCTCGCGCAGCAGCGCACCCGTTTGCTCGCGCTCCTTGGCGCTCATCCCTGCCACCGGCTCGTCGAGAAGCAGCAGTTCAGGATCCTGCATCAGCAGCATGCCGATCTCGAGCCACTGCTTCTGTCCGTGCGAAAGCAAGGCCGCTTTCCGGTCGAGTTGATCGCCAAGAAAAATCAACGCGGCGATGCGATCGATCTCATCCTGAACGATATCGTCGCGGCGAAAAAACAGGCAACCGAATACACCGCGCTTATGCGGGTACGAAATCTCGAGATTCTCGGCAACGGACAGGTCTTCATAGACCATCGGATTCTGGAATTTCCGCCCGACGCCGGCACGCGTGATCTGATACTCGAGCAGGCGTTCGAGATGCAAACCATTGAACTTGATCGTTCCGTGCGTGGGTTTGGTCTTGCCGCAGATCATGTCGAGGAGCGTTGTTTTCCCCGCACCGTTCGGTCCAATGACCACATGCAACTCATTTTTCTCAACGTAGAAGTTAAGGTCGCTGACCGCCTTGAAGCCGTCGAACGACACCGTCAGGTCTTCAACGGACAAGATCATCTGGTTCATTTCGCGGCTCCCTGCCGCTCACGCAGCCATTCGATGACACCCGCAAGACCTTTCGGCAAGAACATGGGAACGAAGATAAACAAGGCGCCAATCAGGTACAGCCAGAATCCGACGAAGTGCTCTGACAGGAAGCTCTTCGCGGCACCCACCAGCACCGTTCCATAGACGGCCCCCACTAGAGAGAGACGTCCACCGACGGCTGCGTAGATCACCATTTCAATAGACGGCACGATGCCGCTGACGGACGGCGAGGCAAAGCCGACCTGGAGCGTGAACATCGCTCCGCCAATTGCCGAGAACAACGCGGCGACGGCAAAAATGAAGCCTTTGAACAACGCCGGGTCATAGCCCGAAAAACGGATCCGATCCTCGCGATCGCGAATGGCGATCAGTACGTTCCCCAGGCGGCTTTTCAGAATGAACCGGCCAACCAGGATCGCGCAAAGCAGCAGACACGCGGTGACGTAGTACATCACATAGCTTGCTGTATCGGATTGAACGCTGTAGCCCATGAAAGTCGGCAGGTTCGTGATCCCGTTGATGCCGCCCGTGACGCCCTGTTGCCCGATAATGACAATGGACATGATGGACGCGAGCGCCATGGTCACGATCGAGAAATAGACGCCGCCAACACGTTTGCGAAAATTCGCATACGCAATAATAAATGCGAGCAGGGTCGGCAACACGATGATGGCGGGAATAGCAAACCACGCGTGCTGAAATGGCGTCCACCACCACGGCAGTTTGTCGATGCTGTTCCATGTCATGAAGTCAGGCACAGGGGGCCCGCCCGACCCGAAGACGGCTGCCGCCGGGTCGTTGGATGTTGCCTCGAGCTTCATGTACATCGCCATCATGTAGCTGCCGAGTCCAAAGAATATCCCTTGCCCGAGGCTCAGGATTCCGCCATACCCCCAGGTCAGGACGAGGCCGACCGCACAGAATGCGAAGCTCAGATACTTGGCAAAGAGGCCCAGACGAAAGGCACCGCATACAGCAGGCACGGCCACGAGTATCAACAAGGCCAGCAAGACCACTGAGTACCGCTCGAGCAGCGCTGTTGCCCGCACTGCGCCGCTGATCGACGGCGCCGCCGACGGTAGCCGTTCTTTCCCCTGGGAAACAACCGGAAGGTCTTTCATGATTACCGCCTAACCTTGATCGCAAAGAGCCCGTTAGGCCTGAAGTAAAGCGCAACGATGACCAGCATGAGGATGGCTGCTTTTGCCATTGAACCGCTCAACGCTATCTCGAACATTGACTGCAATTCGCCAATCGAGAAGGCCGAGAGGAAGGTGCCGACCAGGCTTTCGACGCCGCCGAATACGACCACGATGAACGTGTCCACGATGTACTGTTGCCCCGTGGCTGGACCCGTGGACGCGATCATGGTGAGCGCGCTTCCCGCGATTCCGGCAAGGCCGCATCCCACTGCAAACGTAACGGCGTCCACTCGCTCGGTGTTGATGCCGGCAGCTCCCGCCATGGCGCGGTTTTGCATGACGGATCGAATTCGCAGCCCCCACCGGCTCCTGAATAGAAACAGGTAGACAAACAAGGCCACGGCAAACGTCAGTCCGATAATGAAAATACGGCTTAACGGAATGGCGATTCCGGGTGTGACGTTCCATGCGCCCTGCAGCCAGGACACGGTCGGTACGCTTACATCGATAGGACCGAATATCTGCCGGAAAAGCTGCTGAAACACCAGTGAAAGACCCCACGTTGCCAACATCGTGTCGAGCGGGCGCTTATACAAGAAGCGGATCATCACGCGCTCCAGTACAAACCCGACCGCACTCGTCACCGCGAACGCGACCATGATGCCAACGAAGAAATAAGCACCGGTCATGGATGGCAGAAAACGAGTGAACACGACCGATGTCAGATACGTCATGTAGGCACCAAGCGCCATCAGCTCGCCGTGCGCCATGTTGATGACACCCATCAGGCCGAAAACGATCGCCAGCCCGATGGACATCAATGCAAGCACCGTGAATAACGACAGGCCGTTGAAAACCTGCGTGACGAAGGTATCGAAAGACATTGAGGTCCCTTCTGAACGGGTCGCGTTGCGCTGCAACCCGTCCTCAGTGAGTTAGAGCAAACCCGCGTGAATCAAAGCTTGGGGAAAGGATTCGGCTCGATCAGCGGCGACTCATACAGGATATGCACCTGCCCGTCGGGCTGGAATTCGCCAATGCGCGCATGCTTCCAGAGATGGTGGTTGCTAGCGTGGAACTTGATCGCGCCCTCCGGGGCGTCCCAGGCAAGATTAGACGAGGCGGCAACCACCTTCTCCACGTCGAAGCTCTTCGCTTTCTCAGCCGCGAGCTTCCACATGTAGACGGACAAATACCCGGCTTCCATGGTGTCGCCGACAACGCGGTCCTGCCCGTATTTGGCCTTGAACGCAGCGACGAATTTCTTGTTCTGCGGGTTCTCCACGCTCTGGAAATAACCCATGCAGGACAGTACGCCCGTGATGTTTTCGCGGCCAATCCCGATAGCCTCTTCTTCCGTCACGGCCAGAGCCATGATTGCCTGATTCTTGCCCGTGATGCCCACCGAATTCAGCTGCTTGAAGAAAGCGACATTCGACCCGCCGACGATTGTCGACAGGATGACATCCGGCTTCGCGGCCTTGATCTTGTTGATGACCGATGAAAACTCGACCGTGCCCAGGGGAAAGTAGTCCTCGCCGACGACCGACCCGCCCGCTTTCGCGATCGTCGGATGGGCAATCCGGTTTGTCGTGCGCGGCCAGATGTAGTCCGAACCAACGAGATAGAACTTCTTGCCCTTGTTCTTGGCAAGCCAGTTGACTGCCGGGATCACCGACTGCGTGGCTTCCTGGCCCGTGTACATGATGTTCTTCGACATCTCGAGGCCTTCATAGTAGGTCGGGTAATACAGCAAGCCCTTGTAGCGCTCGAACACGGGCAACACAGCCTTGCGCGAGGCCGACGTGTAACAACCAAACACGGTGGAGACCTTATCTCCCTCAAGGAGCTTTTGCGCTTTCTCCGCGAAGGTAGGCCAGTCGCTCGCGCCGTCCTCCACCACCGGTTGAATCGGGCGCCCCATCACGCCGCCTGCCGCATTGATCTCATCGATGGCGAGCTTTTCCGCGTCGACCACGTGTGCTTCGGCAATCGCAACGGTACCGGTCAGCGAGTGCAGGATGCCCACCTTCACCGGTTCGGCTGCATTGACCGAGGGCGCCCGCAGGAGCATCGATCCTGGCAGTGCAGTGGCCGCGGTAGTAGCAAGTGCAGTCTTCAGAAAACCGCGTCTGGTCTTTTTCATAATGCCCTTCCAAAAAATTGAGGACAAAAAAAAGCCCGCACCCAAGTTTCCTTGAGGTTGCGGGCTTTTTTGGCCGGTGTTGTTTAAGACGTCTTTGTCTCTAACAACGAAAGTGGGTACGATTCAGGTGTGGGGTTCACGACGCCATTCCCTGATCATGCTTAAGCAATGCAAGAGGTATGCCAAACGGCTTGCAATGACGCAGGCTCGAAGCACGGATCCCTGCCCGGTAACGCGCGAGTAGGGATCGCATTGAATGCGCAGACCTCGAGCAATGCAATTCTTTGTCAGTGCGCTTTCCCAAAGTGGGACAACGGGCGCACTGATGCCGTGCATGAGACACGCTGACGGTGCAGCAGGAGGCACCGGAGCGACGTTGAACCAGAGAGAATCCCGGACCGAATATGACCGCACTCCACAACGCGCCTATCAAGATCGGCGTCCTGTTTTCATCATCGGGACTCACCGCGCCCATCGAACAGTCTCAACAGCGAGCGACCATACTCGCGGCTGAAGAGATCAACGCGGCAGGCGGTATCAATGGCCGTCAGCTAGAGCTGATCTTTCGCGACCCGGCTTCCATACCTAACAGATACGCCACGATGATCGAGCAATTGATTGTCGAGGAGCAGGTTCGGGTCGTGGTCGGTTGTTATATGTCGAGCACACGAAAGGCGGTGATCCCGATCGTTGAGCGGCACAATGCGCTACTGCTTTACCCGACCTTCTATGAGGGATTCGAATATAGCCGCAACGTCATATATACCGGGGCAACGCCTAATCAAAACAGCGTGCCTTTGGCTAGCTACATGCTGAGCAATTTCGGATCGCGCGTTTTCATGGTGGGTTCCGACTACGTCTACCCTTACGAATCAAATCGCATCATGAGCGACCTGGTTTTCGAGCAGCGTGGAGAAAAGCTGGGAGAAGTATACATACCGCTGGATGCCGGCTGGGAAAGCTACCTTCACGTCGCTCAAAAAATCGCCGCCCTGCAACCCGACTTCATCTTCTCCACGGTGGTCGGCACCGGGATCTCGCATCTTTACCGGGCCTTTGCCGAGGTCGGGATGAATCCCTATGAGACACCTATCGCGAGCCTGAGCACGAGCGAGACAGAGGTGGCTGCCATGGGTGCCGACATTGGCGAAGGACATATCACCGCGGCGACGTATTTCCAGTCCATCGACAGCCCGCTGAATAGAAAGGTTATCGCAAACTATCAGCGCCGTTTCGGGGATACGATGCAGACCGACACATGTTGGGAAGCGGCCTATTTCCAGATGCATCTGCTGGCGAGCGCCATGACCATCACCGGCAGCGACGACCCGAACGCCTTGCTCAACACGTTGCCTGGACTGGAGATCGATGCACCGCAAGGACGCGTCAGGATCGACGAGCACAATCACCATACCTATCTGCATCCGCGCATAGGACGTTTGAACAAGAGCGGGCAATTCGACATTGTTAGCGAAAGCGCCGGCTGGACGCCGGCCGCGCCATTCCAGATATCGCATACGCTGATCGACGCGGAGACTGTCTCCGGGCCGGCTCAGGGCGGAGCACGGGGATGACACAGGGATCGTCCCGAACGTCTCAGGCGCTCAAAGACATTCGCTCTTTAAAGGTCGTCGCCATCCACCCCGACGACCAGGACGGAGAGGAGCTCCGTGGACAACTTCGCCGGATCGGATGCGAGGTTCAAATGGTCTGGCCTTCTCTTGACGCGCTGCCGGACGGAACCGATGTCGTGTTCCTGGCTGTACGTCCGGAAACCTTGTCTATCCAGTTTCCCTGGCTCGACGCAAAAGGAACGCCTCCCGTCATACCGGTTGTAAGCTACGAGAACCCGATCGTCATAGAAGCCGTGTTGCAGCTTAATCCTTACTGTCTGGTGCCATCGCCGGTGCGCTCGTTTGGCTTGCTTACCGCCATTGCAATTTCGTTGTATCAGCACAAGTCCAAGCGAACCCTTGAACACTATGTAGGGCGGCTTGAAGACAAGCTCGCGGATCAGCGAAAAATCCAGCAAGCCAAGACCATTTTGATGGAAACCCGCAAGCTGTCGGAGCAGGACGCTTACGATCTCTTAAGAGCGCAAGCAATGGCCAAGCGCCAACCGATCGAGGTGATGGCCCAGGCCATTATTCAAGCGCACGCGGTCCTGGACTTCTAGCATCCGACACTTGAAGAATGTCTTTTTGCAAATTTTTTGATGTGCTATAAAACCATCAAGGACAAGTAGCCGTCCTGACAATCGCACCTGACTGCCAACGTCGCCAGCCAGATGCAAGGCAAAGAAGCCCGACCCGGATCACTCCGGCTCGGGCTTTTTTTGTTCTTTTTTTCTGCAGCGCATGGGTGTCTACGCATCGTATTGCAGTATCTATTACCACCTTACATCAGGAGTATCGACATGAGACATGGGGATATTGGAAGCACCAAAGACTGCGTGGGCGTGGCCGTCGTCAACTACAAGATGCCGCGCCTGCACACGAAAGCGGAAGTGCTTGAGAACGCCCGCAAGATCGCCGACATGCTGGTTGGAATGAAGCAGGGTCTGCCTGGCATGGACCTCGTGATCTTCCCCGAATATTCGACGCACGGCATCATGTACGACGCCCGCGAAATGTATGAGACAGCCGCAACCATTCCGGGCGAGGAGACAGAAATCTTCGCGGCGGCCTGCCGCAAGGCCAACGTGTGGGGCGTGTTCTCGCTGACAGGCGAGCGGCACGAGGAACATCCAAACAAGGCGCCTTACAACACCTTGATCCTGATGAACAACCAGGGCGAGATTGTGCAGAAGTACCGCAAGATCATGCCGTGGGCACCAATTGAAGGCTGGTATCCGGGAGACTGTACGTACGTTTCCGAAGGACCAAAGGGCATGAAGATCAGCCTGATCATCTGCGACGACGGCAACTACCCGGAGATCTGGCGCGACTGTGCAATGCGCGGTGCAGAACTGATCGTCCGGTGCCAGGGTTACATGTATCCCGCCAAGGAACAGCAGGCAATGGTGGCGAAGACCATGGCGTGGATGAACAATTCGTACGTTGCAGTCGCGAATGCCACGGGTTTTGACGGCGTCTATTCGTACTTCGGCGGCTCGTCGATTATCGGCTTTGACGGCCGCGCGCTTGGCGAATGCGGCACCGAGGAGATGGGCATCAACTATGGTGAACTGTCAATCAGCCTGATCCGCGATGCGCGCAAGAACATGCAGTCGAACAACCACCTGTTCAAGCTGCTGCACCGCGGCTACACCGGCAAGCTCAATTCAGGCGAAGGCGCACTCGGCGTGGCGGCCTGTCCGTTCGAGTTCTACGGCAAATGGGTGAACGACCCGGACGGCACGCGCAAAGAGGTAGAGGCGCTGACCCGCTCGACCATCGGCACGCCTGAATGTCCGATCGAGGGTATCCCGCACGAGCCGGTGGAGCATCGTTAAGCCCGGGAAAATGGTCACTGCCAAGACGGTGGCCTGTTCGCTCCCTTCATATAAAGGACCGCTGCCCCGTGTTCTCCGATCTCGATTCGTATCGACTGACCGACGAGCCTTTCTATCGGCCTGCGGGCACCGAAGTCGCCTTCTTCGAGCACGCCTATACACACCGCTTGCCCGTAATCCTCAAAGGGCCGACAGGCTGCGGCAAGACACGCTTCATCGAGCACATGGCCTGGAAACTCGGGCGTCCGCTGATCACGGTTGCCTGCAACGAAGACATGACCGCGTCGGATCTGGTTGGACGGTATCTACTCGATGCGCATGGCACGACATGGCATGACGGACCGCTTACTACTGCCGTGCGCTCCGGTGCGATCTGCTATCTCGACGAGATCGTGGAGGCGCGGCAAGATACCACTGTTGTCATTCATCCGCTCACCGACGGGCGCCGCATCCTGCCGCTCGACAAGCGAGGCGAAGTGGTACGCGCCCATCCGGACTTCCAGCTCGTGGTGTCGTATAACCCGGGGTATCAGAGTCGCACGAAGGACTTGAAGCCATCCACGCGACAGCGCTTTGTCGCCATGCATTTTGAGTATCCCGACGAAGCAGTCGAAGCTGCCATTGTCGCGAAGGAAGCGAGCGTGCCGATCGAACTCGCCGCGCAACTTGTAAAGCTCGCTCACCGCACGCGGGCGCTTAAAGATCGCGGATTGGAAGAAGGCGTGTCGACACGCATGCTGATCTACACGGCCACGCTGATCCGTGCCGGCGTTGAGCCCCGTGAAAGTTGCGAAGCGACCATGACGCAGGCGCTAACGGACGAGCCGGATGTGATTCGCGCGCTACGCGGCATTGTGGATGCGCACTTCGCTTAACGCCATGACAATTGCGGACACGGGTTTAACGGCGGACGTGATCGACGAATACCGGGTAAGTGCGGAGCATGAAGCAGCTCTTCGACGCGCTACGGAAAAGTTGCAGGAACACGACCCCGCAAGCGCCAGCGCCTTGCGCGTCAACATGCAAAGGCTGCTAGACCGGCTTCCGGCCGACGCGCTCGTCCGCTGGATGCTGACCGGCATGCGCCTCTATCCGAACGAACCGCAAAAGCGACTTCACTATTTTGGATTGCAGAACAAAAGCGCATGGCTTGCACTCGAAAACGAAGCACGTGCGCCGAGTCTCGCTGCCTCGATTCCGTCGCTTTCGTTGCTGATTGAAGGACTCTCGCTGCGCCGGATCGGCATTCAGGCACAGCCGCTTGACTCGATCGACGTCACGCCGATGAGACCGATCCTCTCGTCGATGCACCTGCTGTTGCCCTCGGATTACTCATCGCTTGATTCGCCCGAGCCGGAGCTGCTCTTTCGCGCGTCGGTTGCCCACGCGGCGGCGCACCTGATGCATTCGCCCGCGGCACAACCGGTCGGAACGCTCAAGCCCATGAGTCTGGCTGTGATTTCAGCGGTAGAAGATGCGCGCGTGGAGCAGCTTCTGATGCGGGACCTTCCGGGCACGAGGGCGTGGTTTGTACCGTTCCTGAAAACAAGTCTTCACCCTGAGGGACTTTCGTTCGCGGCCTTAGTGTCACGCATGAACTATGCATTGATCGACCCGGCTTACCAGGACGACAACTACTGGGTGAACAAGGCGCGCAGCTTGTTCGACACGCTCACGACTTCGCTTCACGACTACGCGTCGTTCCGCGAGATTGCTTCCGTGTTGGCTAACGACCTGGGTCAGATGCGTGTGCGCTTTCATCCGCAACAGTATGTGGTGCCCGCGCCTTACCGTGACGACAACTCGTTTCTCTGGACCTATCCGGATACGACTACGCCGCAAAGCATTCAAGAGCTGCAAGTAGAGTCTAGTTCGGCAGGTGCATCGCGTTCAGACAGCATTGACGAACAAGTCGCGACCGAGCAGGAGATACGTCGCTTGCGCTATCCCGAGTGGGACTATCGGCTAGGGCTATTGCGCTCGGACTGGTGCACGGTAATCGAACGCAGGTCGCCCAGCCCAAGTGCACCTCACCGCCTGCAGGCCCAAATACCGCTTGCGCGCGTGAAGCTCCCGGTGACGGCCAGCCTGACGCGCAATGCGCGGCTTCGCCGCCAACCTGAGGGCGAGGAACTCGATCTCGATGCCGCGATTGAACACGCAATCGATCGCCGGCGCGGCCATTCGCCCGAGCATCGCGTCTTCACGCGCCCAGGTACAAGACAACGTTCAATGAGTTTGCTGTTGCTGCTGGACCTGTCCGCATCAGCAGGCGATATCGTCCCGGATGCGGGCCGCTCGATCCTCGATGTCGAAAAAGAGGCCGCACAGGTGCTGGTGCAAGCGGCAAGCTCGGTGGGTCATCGTATTGCGGCGCACGGATTTTCCTCCGATACACGAGAGTGCGTGAATTACTATCGCCTGCTGGATTTCGATACGACGCTCGATGAGGTCAGCAGCGCGTCGATTCGGGCGTGCACCGCACGCTACTCTACGCGCATGGGGGCTGCGATCCGTCATGCAACGTCCCTTATGTCGCTCGAAACAAGTGAACGTCGTGTGATCATCGTGATTACGGATGGAACGCCTTCGGATATCGATGTCTTTGACGACGCCTATCTGATTCATGACGCACAGGTCGCCGCAGAGGACGCCCGGCGAGCGGGCATGGTGACCTGCGGGATCGCTCTCGACGAAGGCGGTGCCGGCTATATGCGCCGCATTGTCGGACGTGAGTACTGTCGTATTGTGAGCGACCCTTCTACCCTGCCGGCGCAGCTAGTCGCGCTTTTTGTGCGTATTGCCGCGAGCTGACGGGCGCTGCGTCCTGACCTCTTGCCCGTGGACAGATGGGATTGCCAATGGCTGTGGATTTTGGGTCGATGCCGGGTTGGGGCTTTCGGTGTTAGTGGTCGGGGTCAATGCCGGGTTGCTGCTGCTTAGGTCTGCGGTCGTTATATGTTGGCAGTATTTTTTATCACTATTAGCCACTGTGCGTGGCGGCACTTCATTTCTTTTTCCGACGGCGAAAAAGAAACAGAAGCAAAGAAAGCGCTTTCCAACAATCGGCAAGTTAGTGTCCCTAGCGTGCAGGCTAGAAGTTTTTGGCACCTGATAGCACGGTGCTCGCCAGACTTGAGGATGTTTGAAGCCCTCCTTCTCCGAACACGGATACCCACACGCTTCGCCACCAGTGACTGAATCTGCCCAAGGGACACCCCGTGCTGAACGCGAACAACCGACCTCCGAATAGATACGCACGGCGCAACCACGTAGCCAACCCACCACGAAATGAGGCAAGCAGCACACGTCAGGCCGTCATGGTCTGGGGGCTGCGGTGCTTGCCCGAGAGCGTTGGGGGCGAAGCGTGTTCGTGTCAGGATTCGCGAGAAGGAGGGGTTCAAACATCGGTGAGTCTGGCGAGCACCGTGCTATCAGGTGCCAAAAACTGAGGCCTGCACGCTAGGGACACTAACTTGCCGATTGTTGGGATGCGTTTTCTTTGCTTCTGTTTCTTTTTCGCCGTCGTCGGAAAAAGAAATGAAGTGCCGCCACGCACAGTGGCTAATAGTGATAAATAGAATAACTAACTTAAACCGACCGCCAATCTGAGCAGCAGCAACCCGGCATCGACCCCGACCACTACGCCCCAAAACCCCACCAAACAGAACCCCGAGTGCGAACGAATCAGAATCCCCCTAGTGCTTGCACAGTCCCCGTCTCAACATCCCCCACATAGATGCCGAATGCATCCTCCGTTCTCTCCTTCACATATCTGCGCAGCATTGCCGTAACGGCGGAATCACGAATCATGTCCCAGGGAATCGCATTAAGCGGCACGTACCGTACATCCGCTCCCGCAGATGCATCATCAACAATGCGGCCGCGATAATAGATATGCGTAATCCCCTTCTCCTCAAACACCGCGAACAGAAAATCCAGATTCGCATTCAGCCGATACCCGCCCAGCACGCCCCGCAAACTAGCGGCATCCGAAGCTGGCTCCAACCGCGTCCCAATCGGCAATTGCAACGCCCCCGACGCTGTTTCGATCAACACAAGTCCCGCCGGATGCTCCAAAATCGCACCCACCTGAGCACGCTGCCCGGTGGCCGCCAACGCGTCCTGCGACAAGCTGAAATCCACATACGCGCCACGGCAATAACCAAGCGGCGTCGCGCTCGTGTGCGTGAAATCCACCACGCGCCCGATCAGGATGATGTGATCCCCCGCGTCCACCACCTGATCGGTCTCGCAATCGAAACTCGCCGCAGCGCCATCCATCACCGGGCTGCCCGTGCGGCGTGCGTGCCATCCAACCTGCCCAAACTTGTCCGCGCTCTTGGAAGCAAACACACCCGACACAGGCCGCTGATCTTCAGCAAGCACGCTGACCGCAAAACGCTGCGTCACTGAAAACACCGGATGGCTCGAAGCGGTCTTCGCAATACACACCAGGATCAACGCAGGATCCAGCGACACCGACGTAAACGAGTTCGCAGTAAAACCACGCGGAGAACCATCGGGTTGGATCGTCGTCACGACAGTCACGCCAGTGACGAATGCGCCCAGCGCACGGCGAAATTCGGTGGTATCGAAGGCAGGTTCGTTCATGCTTTTGCTCCTTAAATTAGCGGCTAAACGCGAGCTATCAATTCCTCAAGAACAACCCGCCTCACGAATGAACTGCACCAGCCGCTGATTCACGATCGCCGGCGCGGTGACGTTCATCATATGCCGCTCGTTCGCTATGATCTCGGCGCGTCCACGAGGCGCGGCGGCGGCCATCGAATGCGACATCGCAGGACTTGAATTCGGATCACACTCGCCAGTCATGAACAGCGTGGGCACGGTGAGTTGCGGCAAGCGGCCGACATGCGCCTGATCCGAGCTTGCAAACAACCGGTACGTCCGCGCATAACCTTCCGGGTTCACGGTCTCCAGTAACGAACGCACGAGCTCCGCGACTTGCGCAAGATGACCCGGCACGGGATCGTCGAACCAGCGCGCGACCGTGGCGTCGATGCTCGGTTGTTCCAGCCCTCCGCCCTCCAGCGACGCAGCGCGCTGCATCACGGCGGCCCGTTGCGTCGGCGTGCGGTCGTACACCGCGTTCAGCGCGACCACGCTCGCAACCCGCTCCGGATATTGCAACGCGAACTCAAGCGCGATCAGCGAGCCCATCGAGTGACCGACCACATGCGCTACATCGATCTGCAAATGGTCCAGCAATGCAGCGAGCTGGGCGGCGTATTCATCGAGCACGGGCAACGCCGTCGGCAAGCGGCTGGCGCCGTGGCCCAGCATGTCATACGACACCACCCTGAAACACAACTGCAGTGGGTCCACTTGAGGCGCCCACACACTGCGGTTCATCCCCACGCCATGGATCAGGACAAGCGCCGGCCCCTCACCCGCCACACTGTATGCCGTGCCGTCGAACATGCCGCTCATCGACGCACGGCTAGTCACCGTTTCAGGCTTCATTGGACCCAAGCTCCTTCAGATCCTGATAACGGTCACCGATGCGATGATGCGGCCGTCCGCCAATCGACGCACCGAGCGCGATCACCAGCTCATCGGGCCCGGGGGCATCGATGATCGAGAACTGGATGGTGAGGTAATGCGAGCGCATGCCTTCGTCGCCCTTGTGCATCAGCGGGATGGTGACGGGGCAGTTAGGACCGCCACGCAGATTCGTGAAACTCAGATAACTCTTCGCGCCAACCGCTTCGCGGAACTTGTTGCCAAAGCGCAGCGTATGGATCAAAGCCGACGCATGTTCGACCTCGCCCGACGTCCCGACAATCGCGGCTTTTCCATAACCCTCCACTGCCGCGCCCGAGCCTGCAATGCGCAGGATCTCGCCAGTCAGGAGCTCGCCCAGTTGCGGCGCGAGTCCATGAATCTCTGGGCGCAGGTCATCGACGAAACCACGCCCCGCCCATGGATTGCGCAACACTGCCGCCGCGGCGAACAGCTTCAACGGCCGCTCGGCCGCTTTACCGCCCTCGATGAAGGTGTCTTCCACATAGGTAACCAGCTTGCGAATCTCGAGTTTCATGGGACTTTTCTCCGTAGGCAAAACGCCGTGGCTCCATGCGATGGCGTCGTTTGAATATTATGGTATTCCATATTACTGGATGCAAGAATTTTTGACGATTGAGGGGTTTACGAGAGCACCCTTGAAAAGCTTTGGGCGAAAAAAAGCCGTCAGAGTCGACGGCTTTCGTGGCTCGCGGGCCGCTGTCGCGCAGCAATCACACGCTGGCTTCCGCAGTCCTTTCAGCAAGCACGGCCATCACGATGCCGGCCGTGCGCCGCACGTGTTCGAGCGATGCCGCCGCGGCCGCATCGCCATCTTTCTTGGCGATAGCGCTCAGCAATTTGTTCATCTCGCGATTCGAGTCCGTGCCTCGTCCCGGCGAAGCAATCGTCAAGGATCGCAACTGGTTGATGCGTGCGTTCAGCGACTTGACCACCTGGTGCATCATCAGCTTGTGGCCGCCGGTGAACATGGCTTCGTAAAAGCGCTCGGTGTAGGTCAGCACGCGCTTGAAGTCCGACTTGTCGAAAGCGTCCTCGATCTCCTTGCGAATTTCGCGCAATTGCTTAACCAGCGCCGGGGTCGCGTGTTCGGCGCAAGCGCGTGCCGCTTCCGACTCGAGCAACGCGCGGATTTCGTAGATCTCCTGGACCTGCTCCGGGTCGAGCCGCGCGACGATCGGCCCGGAATGCGCCACGGTTTCGACCAGGCCCTCGGTCTCCAGGTGGCGCAGCACTTCTCGCACCACGGTCCGGCTGACACCGAGTTGATCGCACAAGGTGCGCTCGATCAGGCGGTCGCCTGGACGATAGAAGCCCTGCGAAATTGCGTCGCGCAATTTCGTAAGCGTCAGCTCGCGCAACGTCGGTGCACTTCGGTCGACACGCATTTGATCGATCATGGTTTCTTGTCTCCGGTCCGAAATCCGGAATCCCTGGTTTTTGGAATCCCATAGTATTGCACACCCATCCGCTGACGTTATACGGCAGGTCTTTATCAGGCCGCAAAAACCCGCGCACTCTCGTGCTCCCAATCGAGCCACGCCCGCGCACCGATCGCCAGGCTCGGCTCGCGCGAACTGATGGATGTCCGCACCGCGATCTCCTGTTCCCAGGGCGTGGCGACCGCGTAGTGCATTGTGTCGCCGAGATAGGTGACATCGCGAACGACCACCTGCAAGCCGCCCTCCGCAGCCTCCGCCGAGGGCTGCGCGCGAATGCGGATCTGTTCCGGACGCAGCATCAGCGCGCCGTTGTCGCCCGCGTTCAGAGCGTGATCGAAACCGCCGACCGACACCGGCTTGCCGTTCGGAAACACGGCCTGCGACGCACCGTTGCTGCCGGCCAGTGTGACCGGCAGGAAATTGGAGTTGCCGATGAAACTCGCGACGAAGCGCGATGCCGGTTTCGCATACAGCTCTTCGCCGCTGCCGACCTGCTCGATGCGCCCCTTGTTAAACACCGCGATCCGGTCGGACAGGCGCAGCGCCTCCTCCTGGTCATGGGTCACATAAAGGATCGTCACGCCGGTCTGCTGGTGGATGCGCCGCAGTTCTGTCTGCAGTTCCTCGCGCAGTTTCTTGTCGAGCGCGGAGAGCGGTTCGTCCATCAGCAGGACCGGCGGATCGTAGGCGAGCGCCCGCGCGATCGCCACGCGCTGCTGCATGCCGCCCGACAACTGGTCCGGCATGCGGTCGCGGCAATCGGCGAGATGCACAAGCTTGAGCATCTGCTCGACCTTCGACTTCACTTGCGCATCGGGCAGACGCCGCACACGCAGCGGAAACGCGACGTTCTCGCCGACCGTAAGATGCGGGAACAGCGTGTAGCGCTGAAACACCATACCGATGTTGCGGCGATTCGGCGCAACCGACAGCAGCGACTTGCCATCGAGCAGCACGCGCCCTTCGGTGGGCGACTGAAACCCCGCGACAATGTATAGCGTCGTACTTTTCCCCGAGCCCGACGGTCCGAGAAACGTCATGAATTCGCCCTTCTTGATATCGAGCGAAACGTGGTCGATGGCGACTACCTGGTCATAGGTTTTACGAAGCCGTTGGATTTGCAGGAACGGTGCGCTCACGATTTACCTCTCTTAAGGACAAGCCCCAGCAACATCAGAATGACAGTCAGGCCGACCAGCAGTGACGACGCCGCGGCAATCACCGGCGTCAGGTCCTGCCGCAAAGTGCTCCAGATCCGCACGGGCAGCGTTTGCAAGGTCGGGCTCGCCATGAAGATCGACACCACGACTTCATCCCACGACGCGAGGAACGAGAAGATCGCGGCGGCAAACACGCCGAGGCGAATCGCCGGCAGCGTGACGCGCCATTTCACTTCGAACGGGCTCGCGCCGCAGATCAGCGCGGCGTCTTCAAGCGCGGTATCGAAGCTCTCCAGCGAATTGCTGATAGCGATGATCGAAAACGGCAACGCGATGATCAGGTGTCCGATCACGAATCCGACCAGCGTTCCGGTCAGGCCGATGCGCAGGAAAAAGCCATACAACGCGACCGCTAGCACGACCACGGGCAGCACCATCGGCGTGAGGAAAAACGCCTTGAGGATCGCGCGGCCGCGGAACGTGCCGCGCGTCAATGCAAGCGAAGCCAGGAGACCCAGCACCACCGACAACACCATGACGACCAGCCCCAGCTCGACGCTGGTAATCAGCGAGTCGAACCAGCCCGGATCGGAAAACAGCATGCTGTACCAGTGCAACGTCCATCCCGGCGGCGGAAACAGCAGCCACTGCGAACTGCCGAACGACAACGCGACGATGAACAGCACCGGCAGCAGCAGGAACAGCGACACGGCGGCGCCGACGCTCAGCAGGACCCAGCGCAACGGTCCCAGACGATCGAAATCGAGCAGCATGTCAGTGGGCTCCCGAAGCACCCGGCGCGCGGCCGGAAAAGCGCAGTTGCACCGCATAGAGCGACAGCGTCACGAGCAGCAAGACAAACGCAGCGGCGCCCGCAAGCCCCCAGTTCAGCAATTGCTGCACGAGTTGCGCGATCAGTTCGGCGAGCATCATGTATTCCGGACCGCCGAGCAGCGCGGGTGTCACGAAGTACCCGAGCGCCATCACGAACACCATCAACGCACCGCTGGCGATGCCGGGCATTGCGAGTGGCACCAGCACCCGCCAGAAGGCCTGCCAGCGGCTTGCACCGCAGATGGCGGCGGCACGCAGCGTGGTGGGATCGATTGCGCGCAGGGTCGCGTGCAGCGGCATTACCAGGAACGGCAACATGATGTAAGTCATACCCACGGTGACGCCGGTCAGGTTGTTAACCAGAATCAACGGCTCATGAATCACACCCAACCACATCAGCAAGCGGTTGATCGGCCCTGTCTGCTGCAACAGGACCATCCAGGCGAAGGTGCGCGCGAGCAGGTTGGTCCACATCGAAAGCAACAGGATCGCGAACACCAGCTTGCTGACCCAGCGCGGCGCGATGGCCAGCAGCCACGCGGTCGGAAAGCCGATCGCGAGCGTCACCGCCGTCACCACCGACGCCACAAAGAAGGTGTTGCCGAAGACCCGCAGGTAGGTCGTCGAACCGAACAACTGCGCGTAGTTCTGGACACCGGGCGCCGGGTCCAGCACGCTGCGCAGCAGCAGCGAGAGTACCGGCAACAGGAAGAACACGATCAGCAGCAGCAAGGCCGGCAACACCAGCCGCGCAGTCCGCAAACCGGCGCTCACCTTCGGCAGCGAGACTGGAGGCTCCGGAGGCTCCGCGACGGTGCTCATTGCGTTCGGCACGGCAACTCCTTCAAGGTGATCGGCCGCCACTGCTTTACTTCGATTGCCACGCGTACCAGCGCTTGGCGATTTCATCGCGGTGATCGGCCCAGTACTTCATGTCGAGGTTGATCTGCGTCGCCTTGTACTGGTCCGGCTGCGTCTTTGCGACATCGGCGGACAGCAGCGCCGCCGACTTCAGGTTGACAGGCGCGTAGCCGGTTTCAGCGGCGAAATTCGCCTGCGCCTGCGCACTGGTCGCGGTGGCGAGGAACTTCATCGCTTCAGCCTTGTGTTTCGCGCCCTTCGGCACCACTAGCATGTCGGCCGCCGTCAGGTTCTGGTTCCACGACACGCCCACATCCACGCCGGTTTGCTGCAACGCATGCAGGCGCCCGTTCCAGAACACGCCGAGTGGCGCTTCGCCCGACGCCATCAACTGCTGCGACTGCGCGCCGCCGCTCCACCAGACAATCTGGCTCTTGATGGTGTCGAGTTTCTTGAACGCGCGGTCGAGGTCGAGCGGATACAGCTTGTCGGGCGCGACGCCGTCGGCAAGCAACGCGACTTCCAGCACGCCCGGCGCGGACCATTTGTAGAACGTGCGTTTTCCGGGGAAACGCTTGGTGTCGAAGAGGTCGGTATAGTTAGCAGGACTGTCGTTCTTGAACGTAGCCTTGTTGTACCCGAGCACGAACGAATAATAGAAACTCCCGACCGCACCCGCCGACATGAAACGCGGGTCGAGCTGGCTCTTGTTCACCACCGAATAATCGATCGGCTCGACCAGTCCGTCGCGCAGCGCGGCATAGGCAAAGTCGCCTTCCACGTCGACCACGTCCCATTGCACGTTGCCGCTGTCGACCATGGCCTTGAGCTTGCCGTAATCGGTCGGCCCGTCCATCAGCACCTGAACTCCCGATGCCTGCGTGAACGGTATCGCCCACTCTTTCTGTTGAGCCGATTGTGTCGTGCCGCCCCAACTGGCGAACACGATCGGCGCGGCGGCCGCGAACACAGGTGCCGTAACCGAAACGACAGCGGTGACGACCAATGCGCGCACCAGGGCGTGCAAACGTAACGGTTGCTGCATGACGACTGCTCCTTGAAAGGAAACGGCTGACTTCGAGAGGACTAACGGTGAACGGCTGGTTTTATTTGAGCGGCGAAAATGCAGCCGGCTTCATGATCTTGCTTTCCATGGTTTCCAGTAGCGCCTGGATCTTCGGCGCGAAAGCCTGCCACGCGGGATCTTCTGCCAGCCGCTGGCGGCGCGCCTCGCGATCGTCGAGGCTCGTATAGGCCCACATGTGGACGATCTGGTTCAGCGGCCCAATCTCGGAAAAGAAGTAGCCCACGAGTTCTCCGAGGTGATGTTTCTGCAACGCGATGCCTTCTTCCTCGACCAGTTTCAGATACGCGGGGACCGCGCCGGTCCGGATCTTGTAAGTGCGAATTTCGTAGTACATGGAGTCTTGAAGTTTCTTCAACGCATGACGAAAGGATCGGCAATAGGCTCGTCCGACGTACGGATCCATACGGATTTGGTGCGGGTGTAGTCGAGCACGGCGTCGAGCCCGCCTTCGCGGCCGAGTCCGCTCAACTGGTAACCGCCGAACGGTACGATTGGCGAGACCGCGCGATAGGTATTCACCCACACGATGCCGGCGCGAAGCCTGCGTGTCAGCCGATGCGCACGCGTCAGGTCGCGCGTAAAGACACCTGATGCAAGCCCGTAGCGCGTATCGTTCGCGAGCGCGATTGCTTCTTCTTCGGTATCGAAACTCATCACGCTGAGCACCGGCCCGAACAACTCCTGCGCGACGCTCGGCACGTCTGAAGTAGCGCATTCCACAATGGTCGGCTCGAAGAAAAACCCTTCGCCCAGGCCTTCGGGACGATGACCGCCGGTCAGCAGTTTTGCGCCCGCGCCGAGGCTTGCCGCAAGCACCGATTCAATATGGTCGCGCTGCTTGCGTGTTGCGAGCGGACCCATCTCCGTGTCGATGTTCTGCGGATCGCCAATCTTGATTGCCCGCGCTTTTTCGACGAGCTTCGCAAGCAGGCGGTCGCGAATGCCGCGTTGTACGAGCAGCCGCGACCCCGCGACGCAGCTCTGCCCCGTGGCTGCAAAAATCCCGGCGATGACCGCATTGCTGACACTCTCCACGTCGGCGTCGTCGAAGACCAGTACGGGCGATTTGCCGCCTAGTTCCAGCGACGTGGCGGCGAGGTTCTCCGCCGAGTTCCGCACGATATGGCGCGCCGTTTCGGGGCCACCCGTGAAAGCAATCTTCGCAACGAGCGGATGTGTCGTGAGCGCATGGCCGCAATCGGCACCGAAACCTGTCAGGATGTTCACCACGCCCGCCGGGAAACCAGCCTCGTGTACGAGACGCGCGAACGCGAGCAAGGGCGCAGGCCCCTCTTCCGATGCCTTGATGACGATCGTGCAACCTGCGGCAAGCGCCGGCCCGATCTTCACCGCGGATAAGAACAACTGCGAGTTCCACGGCACGATACCCGCGACGACGCCGACCGGCTCGCGTCGAAGAAAGACTTCCATGTCCGGCTTGTCGACGGATAGATACGCTCCCTGGATCTTGTCCGCGACGCCCGCGTAATAACGGTAGTACTCGGCAACATAGCTAATCTGGCTGCGCGTCTCGCGGATGATCTTGCCGGTGTCGGCGGTTTCAAGTTCAGCCAGTTCCTGCGCGTTCGCCGCAACAAGGTCGGCGAGCCGGTACAGCAGCTTGCCGCGCTGGCTTGCGTTCAGGCTGGCCCACTCGGGCGCGAACAGCGCGCGATCCGCAGCCCGCACGGCACGATCCACATCGGCCGTGCTCGCTGCAGGCATGGTCGCCCAAACCGCGCCGGTCGCCGGGTTGATACTGTCGAAGATCTGCGCGGCGTCGCTGAATTCGCCGTCGATGTAATGCTGGAATGACTTCAACATGTCATCGGCTCCGGTTCAGCCTGCATCGAACGCGGGCATCACGTCCGATATAAACAATTCCAGTGACCGACGCTTGCGCTCAAAACTCATGTTGCTGTCGAGCCAGAAGCTGTATTGATCGAAGCCGAGTTCTTCATACTGTTTCAAGCGGCCGATGACATCGGCGGGCTGGCCGATCACCAGGTTCTTCCGAATCTGTTCCGGGGCGTATTGCGGGAACGACGCAATGTCGGCTTGCGTCAGGGGTTCGATGAAACCCTGCTGCACCGGCCGCTCGTTCTTGAACCACTTGCTGAAATAGCAATAGAAGCGGCTCAGGTCTTCCACGGCGGCGTCGACTTCCGCAGCGTCCGCCCCCACGAAGGTGTGCATCAGCATCATGATCTGCGGGCGCGGCACGTCAGGGTTCGCCTTGCAGGCCGCGTTGAAACGATCCATCAGGTTCACGACTTCGCCGTCCCCTGCGGCAAGCGATGTGACCTGCACATGGCAGCCGTTCCTCACCGCGAACTCATGCGAATTGGGGTCGCGCGCGGCCAGCCACATCGGCGGATTGGGCTGCTGGACCGGGCGCGGCACTGGCGTGGTCGAAGGCCACGACCAGAACTCGCCCTCATGCGCGTAGTCGCCCTTGAACAGTTGCCGCAGCGCGGGCACGAGTTCGCGCATCCGCGCACCCGCGCCGAACGCGTCCAGCCCCGGTAGCAGGCGCTCGTATTCGAAGGAATATGCACCGCGCGCAATGCCGAGATCGAGGCGCCCGTTGCTCGCGACATCGACCATGCCGGCTTCCCCTGCGAGGCGGATCGGATGCCAGAACGGCGCGATCACCGTGCCGGTCCCCAGGCGAATGCGTTCGGTGCGCGCAGCCAGGTACGAAAGGTTGATGAAGGGGTTCGGCGCGATCGTGAATTCCATCGCGTGGTGCTCGCCGACCCACGCGGTTTCGAAGCCGCCCTTTTCCGCGATCTGGACGAGCTCGGTGAGTTCGTCGAAGAGCTGCCGGTGCGGCGTCTGCGCGTCGTACCGTTCCATATGGAGAAACAACGAGAATTTCATGATCGACCTATGTGCAGGAAATCAGTCCGTCTTGCTGCGAGCGCGATGAACACAGCGCCCCGCTTCGTGTCGACCGCTGGAACGTTGCGGCTGGTATTACGGTATTCCATCGAATTCCGCAAATCAAGCGTTTCAATATTATGGTATTCCATAATATTGAAACGCACGGAAAGACAAATTCGAAGGGATGGGAAAGGCGTGGGCGATCGTCGTCACGCCCGCGATGATGACCGTTGCACGCGGTGTCGCCATGATCGTCTCCAACGGCTCGCCCATCCTCGTCGATGACCCCGGTCAAGCCTTACTTCTACCGGCGTTATTTGAACGACGTGCGCGAAATCTTTTGAAGCCGGTGTCGATTTCCGGTGTCCCGATTCGTCGTAGTATCAGAGCCGCCCGTCGATCCTGAATCGACTTCGGAGCCGCGCGGCTCCCACAACCCACTCAAGGAGAAACGACGATGCGTGTCATGGTAATGGTGAAGGCTACGAGCGAATCGGAGGCCGGCAAAATGCCCAGTACGGAGCTGCTTACAGCAATGGGCAACTTCAATGAAGAACTCGTCAAGGCAGGCGTCATGCTCGCGGGCGAGGGCTTGCACCCGAGCGCCAGGGGCAAACGGGTGCGCTTCTCGGGCAGCCAACGGACAGTAATCGACGGACCGTTCGCGGAGACCAAGGAACTCGTTGCCGGGTTCTGGCTGTGGGAAGTCAAGTCGATGGAGGAAGCGGTCGAATGGGTCAGGCGCTGCCCCAACCCCATGGAAGGCGAGTCCGAAATCGAAATTCGCCGGGTGTACGAGGCCGCCGATTTCGGCGCTGAATTCACACCGGAATTGCAGGCCCAGGAGGAGCGCCTGCGCGCGGAGGCCGAAGGCAAGTTGAACAAGCCGTGCTGACATGAGCGCGCCAAGGCACACACAGTGCCTTGGCGCGTTCGGCCATCCAAGCCCTAAAAGTCAGGCGACTAAAGCCGTCTGTTTCATTCCTGCCGCTCACGCCGCGAGTTCTACACCCCGGTTGCATAACCTCCATCCACGGGCAACATCACGCCCGTGATGAACGCCGACGCCGGCGATATCCGATCGACTTAAAACCTAGTGCCCCCCTGCCCCGGCAGCCGCCGCGCTTCCGTCCTTGCCCGGCTTTGTCAGCCAGATCAGCGGGATGATCGCGATGAAAATCACCGCCGAGAGCCAGAAGATATCGTTGAGCCCAAGCATGGCGGCTTGCGTATTAAGCGAAGATTCGAAGAATGCCATCGCTTGCGACGCACTGCCGCCAAGCGTGTTCTGCAACGCATCGATACTCGCGACGAAGTTCGGATTATTGACGCTCGTTTGCTCAGCCAGTTGCGCATGATGCAGGATCGTCCGATCGTTCCACCCGGTACTCACCAGCGACGTTCCAACGGCGCCCGCAAAGACCCGGGAGAAATTTGAAAGCCCTGCAGCAGCGGGAATCTTGTCTCCCGGCAAGCCCGACAGAATGATCGCCGTAAGCGGCACAAAAAACAGCGCAGTAGGAATCCCTTGCAGCAAGGTCGGAACGACCAGGGTCCATGTATCGACGCCTGTCGTGTAGAACGAACGCATGAAAAACACACCGGCAAAACCGAGAAAGGCCAGCGTGGCAAGCACCCGCGCATCGCTCTTCGGCATGATCTTGGCCATCACCGGCGCGAGCAGCACAGCAAAGATACCCAGCGGCGCGGTAGCAAGACCCGCGTCGACGGAACGGTAGTTCAGGTACTGCTGCATCCACTGCGGCAAGATCACGAGGTTCGAAAAGAAGACCGCGTAAGCGATTGAAATCGCGACGGTCCCGCCCAGGAAATTACGCCCCTTGAAGAGCCGGAGATCGATGATCGGATTCTTTTCAGTCAACTCCCAGACCATGAAAAACACGAAGCTCACCAACGCAAAAATCCCCAGCCCGACGATCACCGGCGACGTGAACCAGTCGAGGTCCTTGCCTTTATCGAGCATGATCTGCAACGAACCGACCCATGCGATCAACGAGATCAAACCCACTTTGTCGATGGGAATCCGCTTCACCGGCGTTTCGCGCGTCCGGTAGATCGCCCACGTCACGCCGGCGGCAAACAGGCCGACCGGAATGTTGATGTAGAAAATCCACGACCACGAGTAGCTATCGGTGATCCAGCCGCCCAGCGCCGGTCCGACGATCGGGCCTACCGTCGCGGTCATGGCCCACAACGCCAGCGCATGCGAGCTCTTTTCCTTCGGATACGAACCGAGCAGGATTGCTTGCGACAGCGGGATCAACGGGCCCGCCACCGCGCCTTGCAGAATCCGCGCGCCGAGCAGCATGGGAAGATTCGGCGCAATGCCGCACAGCCACGAAGACAACACGAACAACAAGATCGCCCACACGAACAGCTTGACCTGCCCGATGCGTTGCGTGAGCCAGCCAGTCAGCGGAATCGAAATGGCGTTGGCCGCGGCGAACAAGGTGATGACCCACGTGCCTTCATCGACCGAAACGCCCATGTTGCCGGAGATGGTCGGGATCGCAACGTTCGCAATCGATGAATCCAGCACGTTCATGAAGGTAGCAAGCGCAACGGCAAGCGTAGCAAGCACCAGCTTCCCGCCAGTGAGTGGCGCGAGCGCGCCGGATTGAGACGACGTATTCATGGCTGCTCCCAAGGACACTTTAAATCTGACTTGTCAGATAGTTGGTTAAAAAAATGCGCTTAGCCGGCGCGATGGGCTTGCGCCTGATCGCGCTTCGCCACGGTCTTGGGAGCAGCTGCCGGAACTATCGGCATGTTGTCGGCGATCACCTTTGCAATCTCCGCATCGGCTTGTGCGCCGTATTGCTCGAATACATCCGTCCGATACGACGTGTTGGTCGCAGCGGCCAGTTGCGTACCGGATTCGTCGCGGGTTTCGACTTCGACGTTCATCGACAAGCCGATACGCAACGGATGCTGTTGAAGCTCATGCGGGTCGAGCTGGATGCGTGCGGGCAAGCGTTGCACTACCTTGATCCAGTTGCCTGTCGCGTTCTGCGCAGGCAGCACCGCAAACGCACTGCCCGTGCCCGCGGAAAAGCCCACCACGCGGCCGTGATACTTGACACTCGAACCGTACACGTCGGCTGTCAAGGTGACCGGCTGACCGATGCGCATGCGCCTCAGCTGCCCTTCCTTGAAGTTGGCGTCGACCCAGACACCGTCGAGCGGCACGATCGCCATCAGCGGCGTGCCCGGGGCGACACGTTGCCCGACCTGCACCGAACGGCGCGCGACGTAGCCCGTGACCGGCGCGGGCAAGGTGTTGCGGGCGTAGCTCAGATAAGCGTCGCGAACCTTGCTCGCCGCGGCCTGCACATTCGGGTGTTGTTCGATGGACGTGCGGTCGGTCAGCACGTGATTCGCTTCAGCTTGCTGGCGCACGGCGTCGAGTGCGGCTTGCGCGCTTTTGACGGCATCGCGGGCATGCGACACGTCTTCCGCCGATACCGCCCCGGTGTTTTCCACGGCCTGACGACGCTGCAGATCCGAGTTGGCGCGGGCGAGATCCGACTCGCGTTGCGCGATGCTCGCCGCATAAAAGTCATTGTTCACGTAGAGGCTGCTCACTTGCCGCACGGTCTGACCGAGCATGGCTTCCGCGTTGCCGAGCGCAACTTTTGCATCGGCTGAATCCAGCGTGACGACCGGGTCGCCGGCCTTGACGATCTGCGTATCGTCGGCGTTCACCGCGACAACCGTACCGCTGACTTGCGGCGTGAGTTGCACGAGATTGCCGCTGACGTAGGCGTCGTCCGTCGACTGGTAGAAGCGTGCGTCGCTGTAGTAATACGCGCCATAGGCTGCGGCCGAGATAACGATTGCTGCGCCAAGCAAGGAAAGCAGCAACTTGCGTTTCGTGCGCGGTGCAGTCTCTTGGGGTAACGCGCCTTTGGTTGTTTCATTTGAATCCGCCGTCGCGCGGTCAGACTGGATGGTATCGCTCATTTCAACTTCTCCTGACAGGTCCGTGAAATGCCGGCTTAGCGCGCGGCAACAGTTTGTGAAGACGAAGGGGTGCTTGTGTCGGTGCTGGTATCGATATAACCGCCGCCGAGTGCCGCGGCGAGTGCGATCTGCTGGTCACGACGGTTCATTTTCAGATCGACCACGGCCTGGTCTGCTGACAACGCGTTCATGTCGGCGTTGAGTACCGTCAATTGATTCGTGAGGCCGCCCTTGTACTGGACGATCGCGAGTTCATCGGCGCGATGCGCGGCTTCCTGCGCGGTTTGTGCATCGACGAGTTGTGCATCGGTCGACCGAATCTGCGCGAGTTGCGTGGCGACATCGCTTAGTGCGATGACGAGCGTCTGGTTATAGGTTGCGACCGCGTAGTCGAAATCGGCATAACGGCCTTTGAGCTGGGCGCGCAATGCGCCGGCATCAAAGATCGGCAAGTGGACCGCCGGACCTACCGACGCGGTTCTGCTTGCTGCCGTCAGGAAACGGCCAAAGCCGAATGCGTCCAGGCCAATCGCTGCGCTCAGATTGATGTCGGGATAAAACTCGGCCTTCGCTTCCTTCACGTCATGCGTGAGGGCGTCCACACGCCAGCGCGCGGCGACCAGATCGGGCCGGCGGCTGACGAGATCGGCGGGCAGGTTATCGGGGAGCAGCACCTGATCTCCCACGCCCAGCGCCGGGCGTTGAATCGTCAAGCCGCGATCCGGTCCTGCGCCAAGCAGCGCGGCGATTTGATAGCGCGTCGTGAGAATCTGGCCGTCGAGCGCGGTCAACGATGCATGACTTGTCGCAACGTTCGCCTGCGCGGTCTTGCGCTCCACTTCGGTATCCAGCCCGGTCGCAATCCGGCCCGCCGCAATACGTTCGATCTGATCGCGTTGCGCGATTTCCTTAACGGCGATATCGCGTTGATCGTATAAACGAGCAAGCTGGTTATAAGCGCGGGCAATCGACGTAGTCAGCGTCAGCTTTACGACTTCAGCATCCGCTTCGCTTGCCTGCGTTTGAGACACCGCCGCCTTCAGCGCTTCACGATTCTTGCCCCACAGATCGAGGTCGTACGAAGCGGAAGCAAGCAGCTTGTTTTCGGTCTGCCACGAGCCCGCGTAAGGCGGTGGCACGAGCGCGGTGCCGGAATACTGCTGGCGGGTCATCGAATAATCCGCGCCGACCTTCGGCATTGTGTTGGCCTTCGCCGTTTCGCTATAAGCATTGGCCGAAGCAACCCGGGCGCGTGCCTGATCGAGCGACGGGCTGTTCTTCAGCGCTTCGGCAAGCAGCGCCTTCAACTGCGCGTCGCCGAATTGATCGGCCCAACCGGCCGCCGGCCAATGGCCGCTTTCCGGCGGAATGCTTTGTGTCGTCTCATACGACTGCGGTTGCGCCATGTGCTGGTCGCTGTGAATGCCCGAGTAATTCGCGCACGCCGACAGCACCGCGGCAAACATCACCGATACGCCCACAGCCGATACTCTCGATCCGATCGACTTCCGATTTAACTGTGATTTCATTTTCTGACCTGTCAGATAATTGGACAAAAAAAAACGGCTCACTCATTCGGCTCACTTACTCATCAAGAAATTTACGAAGCAGACGGCGCAACTCTTCGAACTCGACCTTGCTGAAATTCTTCAGGTGCGCGTTCAACACATCCGGTGCGATCTCCGGAATCTGGGCGGCGACTTTCTCACCCTTTTCCGTCAACGCCAGATTGACGACACGGCGATCTTCAAGGCTGCGCGAGCGTTGCAGCAACTCCTTCGCTTCCAGCTTGTCAAGCATGCGTGTCATCAGACCGGTATCGATCCCCAACACCTTCGACAACTCGAACGGCGTTGCAGCAAGCTCGAGCGTGAGCGACAGCAAAATACCCATCTGCTGACTGGAGATATCCAGCTCCTTCAGCGCCGCGTCCATCTCGACTATCAGGATGTTGCGTGCTTTGTTGATCATGAAACCGATGCTTTGGGTCAAACGAAAATTGTCCCTGCTGTAGTGATTCATCGCTGCCTCCGTTGATGAAACACATATTATTTGATAAGTCAGATACTGTCAAGGTAGATTTATCACGATCGATCACGGCGTCAGGAAAATGTAAATAACCGGGCTTGGTGACGCCGGGTCATCAGCCTCACTGGTATGTCAGAATCGATCAATTGATCATATTCGAGGATACCGCTGCAATGGAAATTCATGTGACCATTCGCGGCCGCGACGACCTGAGCGGACAGATCTACCGGCAGTTGCGCAGCGGTATTGTCGAAGGGCGGCTGGCAGCGGGCGAACGCCTGCCCTCCACCCGCGATCTCGCCACGCAACTCGGCGTCTCGCGCAAAACCACGCTTGATGTCTTCGAACGCCTCACTACTGAAGGCTATCTTCGTTCGCGTCCCGGCGACGGTACGTTCGTGGCCGTTGGATTGACCCGCGTTCCGACCCATCCCGCCGATGCAATGAAACATCAGGCGAGGACGCAAGCCATCTGGTCGTCAATGCCCGTGCAGCTTTCGATGCCCAGACACGGCCCCCCGTACCCGCTTGATTTTATGGGCGGTGTAACCGACAAGCGCCTGTTCCCCTTCGACGCCTGGCGTCGCTGCATCAATCACGCGGTGCGATTGCAGGCGCGGGGACGCGGGCAATATCACGATCCGGCCGGCGAACAGGAATTGCGACTCGCCGTGTCGCGGTATCTGTCGTTTAGCCGCGCCGTGGTCAGCAACTGGCAAGACGTGATCGTCACGCATGGCGCACAGCAGGCAATCGATCTGGTCGCGCGCGTGGTGCTGCGTCCCGGCGATGTGGTCGCAGTCGAGGAGCCGGGTTATCCACCGGCGCGCGCGGCGTTCGTGGCGGCAGGCGCCAAGGTAGTCGGCGTGCCCGTCGATGAACAAGGTTTGATCGTCGAGCAATTGCCCAAGAAGGCCCGGCTTGTCTACGTGACCCCATCGCATCAGTTTCCGCTAGGCATGCCAATGAGTCTCGAGCGCCGCGTCGCGTTGCTTGAATGGGCGCAGCATCGAGGCGCGGTCATTATTGAAGACGACTACGACGGCGAGTTCCGCTTCGAAGGCCGTCCCATGGAACCGCTCAAGAGCCTGGACCGCGCGGGTCTGGTGGCGTACGTCGGCACGTTCTCAAAGACGATCTTTCCCGAGCTGCGCGTGGGTTATGTCGTACCGCCGTTGTCGCTGAATGAATCGATACAAAAGGCCAAGCAGATCAGCGACTGGCATACCTGCTCGCTGACGCAAACAGCGCTGGCGAAATTCATTCTCGATGGCGACTTCGCCAAGCATCTGCGACGCATGCACAAGCATTACGAGGATCGGCGCAGGACACTCGCCACGCACCTGCAAAACGAACTCGCTGAATGGTTCGAACCGCGAATTCCCGCTGCGGGAATTCACATGACAGCGCGTCTGAAAGGATCGTTGACGGAGAAACACCTGACCGGCGGCGCTATGGATCCGTCCATTGGCTTGTACGGCATCTCCGCGTTCTACATGAATCGGCCCGCGCACGAAGGGCTGATTTTCGGCTATGGCGGGATCGAGTCTAACGACATCGAAACTGCCATGAAGAAACTCAAGACACGCTTGTCGAAGATGAAGTTCGCCAAATAAGCGCTATGGTTGCGCCCCGGCATAGTAGGTCGCCGCCGCGTCAATTTCGTCCGGCGTCATGTTGCGCGCAACGTTGCGCATCTGCTCGCTGATGTCGTTATGACGCGTGCCGTTAGCGAACGCCTGCAACTGCCCTCTTGTGTACGCGGCGGGCATTCCCTCGAGCCACGGGCTCCCCGCTTTATGATCGATGCCACCATGGCACGACGCGCAGGACGCAATGTTTCGCATCGGCGCGCCGTGGGACACGATGTCAGGCGCAGGCATGGACGAAGACGCGCTGGCACGCAACGCCTCTGGCCTCGGCAGATAAGCGTAGTAAGCGGAGAGATCGCGCATGTCCTGGTCGCTCAGGTTCAATGCCATCGGCGACATCACAGCGTTGCGGCGCGCGCCCGACTGAAAGTCGGCCAACTGCTTGTAGACCACTGAGGCATATTGGCCCGCGAGATTCGGCGAGTTGGCGTCGCTTATGCCACGCACGCCATGACACATCGTGCAGCGCAGGGACAAGGTCGCTCCACGGCCTATCGACGTGCTGCCCGAGTCGGCCAGCAGTTGCGGTGTCATGGCGACCGCGCTGGTTTGCATCAGCGGCACAGGCGTGGCCGATGAAGCACGCAACCATTGTTGCGGTACGCCCGCTGCGCTGCAGATCGCGTTCCAGATGCCCTGGAAGGGTTGATCGCTTTGCGCCGACGGCAACCATATGAACCCCACGGCCGCCGAGAACGCGGCAAGCGCAAGCGTGCCGCCGACCGTGACCGTGAACCACCGGTTACGTAACGAGAACAGGCGTTCATCGCTCATCGCTGGGGCCCTCCAATCGGAATCGCGGGAACGGACGTATCGGAGCGCAATAACAGCGAAGCGACCGGATAGCCGTAGTTGAAGAGCGTGAGGCCAATCATCAGCGCAAGCCACAAGCCAAAGCTGTTCAACGCGACCGGAATGGTCTTCGATTCATGCACCGCCGTGCTGAACCGGTACTCTTCAAGTACCACGCGCGGTGCACGGTGCGCCCGAATCAGCACGACGAAGAACATCACTGCCGAGACGACAAGAATGGCGCCGCCAATAGTCGAAATAATCACCGATACCGCCTGCTCGGCAATCTCTGGATCCGTGTAGTCGAAGAAGGCCATGCGTCGCGGCATGCCGAGAATGCCGGCGAAATGCCATGGGAACGTCAGAACGATCATGCCGATGAACCACAGCCACAGCTGCTGGCGCATCAGCTTGAATTGCGTCATGGCGCGGCCGGTGAGATGCGGCCAGAGATCGTAGGCAATCGCGAAATACATGATGACGATCGCGCCCCCGAAGATCAGGTGAAAGTGGCCCGTGATCCACTGCGTATTGTGGATGGTCGAGTCGAGCTGGTAGCTCATGTTGATGATGCCGCCCGCGCCGCCGAAGCCGAGCATCACGAACGAAAACGCGAGCGCAAGCATCAAAGGATTGTCCCAAGGCAACGCCTTGATCCAGCCGAAGCTGCCCCGGCCGCCTCGCAAACGCGCCGCAATTTCAACCGATGCACAGATGGTGAACACAGTCAGCAAGGTCGGCACTGCGACCAGCGCCGTGAACACCGAATGCATGAACTTGAAGCCCGAGCCAACTTGTGGATCGGCGAACAGATGGTGGATGCCGATCGGCATCGAGACCACCAGGAACAGGATGAACGAGATGCGCGCCATCGAATCGCTGTACAGACGGCCGCCGATCGCGCGTGGAAGGATCGTGTAATACGCTATGTAGGCCGGCATCAGCCAGAAGTAGACGATCGCGTGAAGCGACCACGAGAAGAACACACGAGCGAGACCGGCGTCGATCGTCGTCTTGAAGCCAAGCGCCACAGGCAGGATCTGGAACAGGATCTCGACGGCCGCACCGACCGCTGTCCAGCCCCATAAATAGGCCCCTGCCACGCTGGCGAACATGGCCAGGGGTACTGGCACGCCCCGATGCTCGCGTTTCCATGCGGCCAGGTTGATCGACATCAGCGCTACCCAGATCCATGATCCGACCACTACCAGGACGATGCCGATGTAATAGAACGCATTGCCGATCATCGGCGGGTAGAAAGTGTAGAGGACCGAGGCCAACCCCATCGCGACCGGGACCATCGCCGTGACCGTGCCGACGGCCACGAGTATGAAACCGGCCCACGCCCAGCGCACACCGACCAGCGGTTTCTTCAGCGCCAGTTCGGTGACCGCGTAACCAAAGCCCATTGCGATCAACGTGGGGAACACGTAGGCCATTGCCGAACCGTGCGCCGTTACCGAGCGATAGTAGAGTTCCGGATTCTGCAGCCACGGATGCAGCGGACTGCGCACCCACATTTGCCACGCGCCGAGGAGCAACGCGCCGCCGAAGCTGACGAAACCCAGCCAGAAATGCGCGAGAACGAGTCGCTTGCTATTTAACACAGCTGAGTCTCCGCGAACCGTTAGCGTTTGCCATCTTGAGGAAAGCCGTTTTATCGATCACCTTGACGTGCGCCCACATGCCTTGGTGCCCGGTGCCGCAGAACTCATGGCATGGCATCAGGTGCTCGGCGGGCTGCGTGAAGGTGGTCTTGAAGGTCGAGATATAACCGGGCTCGAGCATCGAATTGATATTCGTGTTCGTGATGAGGAACCCGTGCACGACATCCGCGCTGGTGGCGCGGAATGTAATGGGCGTATCGGTTGGAATGAGCAGGCATTGCGGTGTGAACGAGTACTGCTGCGCGACGATCCGCACCGTCACCGAACCATCCGCTTCAACCGCGCTGCCCAGGTTGCTCTCAATGAATTCACCGCTTACGTTAAGCGTTTCAGGCCGCACGGTCTCCACGCGGGACGGCGGCATCATCGCCCAATGCAGACCGGTAAAAATCGTCATGGCAACGAGCACGCAAAGAATGCCGATGACAAGAATCGCCCACTTGCGCTCGATGCGCGCGGCAATGTCGGCAGACGCATGCGACGGGTGTTCAGTGCTCATTGGATAACGCCGCGGGGTAAGAAGACCAGGAAGTAGAACGCAAACCACAAGCCGATCACAATGGCCGTAGCCACTCCAGCTAGCGCAATGGCGCCCTGCGGACCGTCTCGCACGATCTCATCGACGACAGCATCTTCATTCTCAGAATCAGTCATGACGTCCTCAATAAAGTGGGGCTGAGCGCAACGCGTTGACTTCCTTGACGCTAACCGGCGTGCCGTGATTGCCCCAGGCCGTGCGGATATACGTAACGACCGCCGCAACCTCGACATCGGAGAGCGATTGAGCAAACGGCGGCATGCCGTAGGGCATGGGGTTCTTCTTCGTACCGGGCGCGTAACCGCCGTTCAGCACCATGCGGATCGGATTCACCGACGACGTCATCTGAATCGACTGGTTGTTCGCGAGAGGCGGGAAATGCGGCAGCTTGCCCTGCCCTTGCGACGCATGACACAGCGCACATTGGGCGTCGTAGATCTTCTTGCCTAGCGGTGAAAGACTGTTCTTTTGTTCGGCGACCGCCGCGGTCGCCGGTACGAGCTTTTCGCCGGCACGCGCGGGCAAGGTCTTCAGGTACACCGCCACCGCGCGAATGTCTTCATCGGACAAATACTGGAAACTGTCGTACACGACCTCGGCCATGGGCCCATACACTGCGCCCCGGTTCGATACGCCCGACTGCAGCAGGTTCGATATGTCCTCGATGCTCCAGTCGCCCAGCCCCGCTTCCTTATTCGACGTCAGCGAAGGCGCATACCAGTTCTGCACGGGAATCAACCCGCCTTCGAAACGCTTGGACGCTGAATTGCCGCCTAGCGCGTTGATCGCGGTATGGCACATCGTGCAATGGCCGAGCCCTTCGACCAGATAAGCGCCGCGATTCCATTCAACAGATTGCGTGGTATCCGGCTGGTATTCGCCGGGCTTCATGTACAACATGCGCCACCCGTACAGCAATGAGCGCTGGTTGAATGGAAACCGCAATTCGTGCGCGCGATTAGGCTGATGAATGGGTGGCGTCGACAACAGGTAGGCATAGATGGCGTCGGAGTCGTCGCGCGTGACCTTGGTATAAGAGGCGAACGGCATGGCGGGATAAAGCAACTCGCCGTCGCGCGCCTTGCCGGTGTGCATCATGGTATAGAACTCGGCCGCGGTCCACTTGCCGATGCCGGTCTCCTTATCCGATGAAATGTTCGGCGTATAGAGCGTGCCGAATGGTGTTTCCATCGGTCGGCCGCCACCGAATAATTTGCCGGCCGGCACCGTATGACAGGCGATGCAATCGCCGGCGCGAGCAAGATATTCACCGCGGGCAATCACTGAAGGATCGGCGGCTCGTGCACTCATCGTCACGATGCAAGCGCAAAAAAGCGTTAGGGTCCGGAAACTGAACACGTCTATTTCCTCGCCTAGTGATTGGGAACAGTGCCGCAAGCCAGCGGCATCTTGAGTGACCCTGCCGCCACCGGCACCGGATTCTCCGGCGCGGGTAACGAGGCCAGATACGCCGCGATAGCCGCGATGTCGCGGTCGGCTAGTTTGGTGGCAATGTCATGCATGCAGTCGGGGGCAAGCGTTGTGCGCGTGCCGTAACGCCACGCGCCCAACTGCGCGCTGATGTAGTCGGAGTGCAAGCCCAGCAAGCCTGGGATAGCCGGCTCCATGCCGGTCAGCGCTGCACCGTGGCAGGCGATACATGCGGGAATCTTGCGCGACGCAGCGCCGCTATTCACTATGGTCTTACCTAGCGCAAGCGTCGCTGCATCAGCGGTGATGGGTGACGGTGCGGGAAATGGCGGATGTTCAGCGGCAAAGTATTCGGCAATTTTCAGCAAGTATGGATCGGGGAGATACGCCAATAGATAGTTCATTGGCGGGTACTTGCGCCGACCATCCCTGAAGGCCAGCAACTGGTTGTAGAGATAGCCCGCGGGTTTGCCTGAGAGCCGCGGGTAATAGTCGTTGCTCGTGCCTTCGCCTTGCGCGCCATGGCAAGCCGCGCAACCAAGCACGCGCGCCTGCATAGTGTCAGGTGCCTTCTCCGCCGGAGCCTCGCCAGCAGCGAATGCATCCAGGCTTGAAACTGCGAGCAGCACTAGTGTGATGACGACGCTGCGTATGCCCACCGTTGTGTCCTCGATCGGGTTTTTGTGTCCGCAGTATTAAGCTGCAGTTGATTTTTTATGCCTACGCGACTGCACTGACGAGCCAGCTTAAAGCACTTAAGCCGATTTGCCGAGCGCTAAGATTCACATGATTTCGCGCATTATTAATCAATATTGAGATGATTCAACATGCCGAAATAATGAGCTTGACTGTTCAATGATCCAGATCAATAAATCGTACTGTTTCTTTGGAGAATCCTGTTTTTTTCCGCTAAGCATTTCACTAACGGATGGCTTGGGTTAAGGGCTGTAGATTGCCGGGACGGCTCTTAAGCTAGCGGACCACCCTCGGCTAGCGCGCTTATGCCAACGATGCCCGCCACTTAGCGGGCCGCGCCCGCCAGCAACAGTATTGGCCCGAACACTGGTTACCTGAAAATAGCCAAAATCGGCTATTTATAAGGTCCAGTCAAACGCCTAATCTTGCTCATGTCGCGCCGCAACGCGCATCGTTGAAACCACAAGGAACCATCATGCAAACCCGTCTCGACTTCTACAAAGCCAAGCCGTCCGCTATCAAGGCGTTGATTGCGCTGGAAGAGTACATCGGTAAGTCATCGATAGAAAAGCCGCTCGCTGAACTGGTCCGTCTGCGTGCTTCGCAGATCAATGGCTGCGCATTCTGCGTCGACATGCATACGACCGACGCTCGCAAGGGTGGGGATACGGACCGCAGGCTTTCAACCGTGGTGGTATGGCGTGAGACGCCGTTCTTCACGGACCGCGAACGTGCCGCGCTGGAATGGACCGAAGCAGTTACGCTGGTCTCGCAAGATCACGTGCCGGATACCGTCTGGGAAGCCGTCAAACCGCATTTCACCGAAGAGGAAATCGTGGACCTGACGCTGCTTGTCTCGGCGATCAACAGCTGGAACCGCTTTGCTATCGCCTTCCGCAAGATGCCTGCCTAAACAATCGAGCCGTCAGTGACCAGACATGGCGCGTTGCTTCACAATAAAGGCGTGCGCCAGTCACACGACCGGCGCCCGACCCGAAGGAAACTGCCAACAATCTGGCCCGCATCGCTCACGACCCCGCATAGATATTGCAGAAGCTGACAGGACCGACACATGCTTCATGACTTTGCGTCCCCGTCATTGGGACACGCGGTGCGCTCACGCTCGATCCGGCCGAAACACCGCCATACGCGTTCGCGTTTTGCTGCCGATGTGCGAGCTGGTTTTGAAACGCCGGGCTGACATCCGGATACGAAGCATCAGTCACGTACTCCGAACCATTTTGCTGCGCTTCCACGAGTTGCTGGTGAACTTCAGCGCGGGTCAATCCTTGCGCGAAAGCGCTCGAGGAAACGAGGACGGCGGCTGACACGGTAAGCAAGGCAAGTATCTTCATTTTCGACTCCAGTGTGTTTAACGGGTTGGTACAAGGGCAAACCATTTTTTCACCGGGTTTATTCCTGAAAAATCGAAAATAGATCGAGGCAAGCAGGCACGATACCGACACCGCAAGCACTTAACACAAACATCAGCGCACAAGAAAAAACCGCCGGAGAATCAAATCCGGCGGCTGAAAAAACTGCTTGGAGCACAACGAAAACGCCTAGAGGGCCTGCACCTGGACAGGCGCACCCGGCTTGCCCGACACCTGCGGAGCAATCACAAGGTACCGCCGCTTGTCGCCGGCCGTGTTGGTCCCCGGCACGACTACCTGACGGATCTGCCCAATCGCATTGACGATCGCCGAGCCTGCCGGGTTGGTCATGAACCTTGCGAGCGATTCGATATTGCCGCTGCCATCGGCGTTATCGGAAAGGCCTAGCACGTACGGCGTTTTCGGCTGTAAGCCGGTAGCCGATGCCTGCAACACCTGCAGCAAACCCTGATCGAACAACGCGACGCTGGTAGGCGCCGAGTCCGTCGCCGGGCTCGCCCCGACCGGCACCATGCTCAGGTGCGTAGTCTCGCCTGCGAGCCCGAGCGGTTGCGTGTTTTGAGTGCCGTCGCCTTCAGGCACCGCGTTCGGAACATAAGTGACCGCTTGAGGCGCTTGCCCGATCGGCACGGTAGCAATGACCTTATTAGTCAGGGTATCGATAGCGGTCAAAGCGTCGGCGTTTTCCAGACCGACATACACGCGGCTGCCATCGCCTGACGGCCAGATGCCGTGCGGCAGTTTACCGACCGGAATGGTTGCCACTTGCGAGAAGTCGTCGGTGCGGAACACCTTCACCTGATTCAGTCCGCCGACCGTCACATAAGCAAACGTGCCGTTAGCGTTATGCACGATGTTCACGTGGTTCGTGATCGGACCTGTATCAAGCACCTTCAGCGTGGCGAATGGCGAACGAGCGTCGAAGACCTGCGTCTTCCCCGTATCTTTCAGCGTGAACCAGACCTGCTTGCCATCGGGCGTCGCGGCAATGTTCGGGCAGAACGGGCTCACCTGCGTGACCTTCCCGACCAGCTTGTGATCGGCGACCGAGATCACATCCACTTCCGGATTGAACGACGAACATATGTACCCGTACTTGCCGTCCGGCGAGGAAATCTGCATGCCCGGACCCGCCGGCGTGATGACGCGGGTCTTCTCCTCGAACGTGTGTCCATCCAGAACCGACACATAGTTTTCTCCTCGCACGGTGACCCAGACCTCGTTACCGTCAGGCGTAAAAAACGCTTCATGCGGCGCGCGGCCTACATAAGTCACATGCTTGACGGTGTTGGTTTGCGTGTCGATAAACGAAACCGAATTGGAGCCGATCGAGACCACGGCAATCGTGCGATGGTCGGGTGAGAAACCCATCCCGTGCACAAGCACCTGCCCCTTGTACAAGGGGCTGAAATTGCCCGGCGAAGGATCGCCGAGGCGAATCACGCCCACGAGTTTGTTATCGGCGGGATCCGTCACGGAGACGGTGTTCGAGAACTGTTCGGCCGCGTAGACGCGGTCATGGTGGCTGATCGCTATGTCCGGCGCAGACGCCGGGCCCGGTGCCTGTCCTGCCCAGGCGACCTGCGAGATGGCGCTTAGTGCTGCTGTCGCGAAGACGGTCAGTGCGCTCGAAAATAGAGTGGCTCGTTTCATTTTGTCTCCTGATTCATGCGCATCGGCATGGGGGTTGTCATGATGGACATGGGTTGGGAAGGGGCTGCTCTTGACGGTGCCTGCCCCTGGTCCGGAGCCGGTGCCGAGGGCGGCAACGGCTGACCGAGCGCGAGGCGCATGGCAGTGATTTCCTGCTGCTGTTCAACAATGATTTCCTGCGCTATCCGGCGTAACTGCTCGTTGTGTCCGTAACGCAATTCGGCCTGCGCCATATCGATGGCGCCTTGATGATGCGGAATCATCATCGCGACAAAATCGCGATCGACATCGCCGCTCGGCTTGATGGACATGCCGTCCATCATGCGCGTCATCGCCTGGTCGTTTTCGGAGAGGAACGGCGCTTCCGGGCCTCCGCTCGCAGTACCTGCCGCACGAGCCGGGGCCCCGGCGGAAACGAAGGCGATCGCGACGACGGATGTCGCCGCAGCCGCCATACAACGCGCGCGCAGAGCTGTAATTAAATTGGAAGACATGGTGATTCACCTCGAAGAACTGGCGTGAAGGGCATCAATGCCAGCGCTAACCCTTTCAGATAACGGTTTATTCCACGACTTTTTCCTGACATGGTGAAAGGCTGAAAATCGGCCGGCCCGCTGCCATGAGCCATGGCGGCAACTCAGCAAGAATCGCCGTAATCTTGTATAAGGATTTTCAGTTAAGAAAGACCATAAAAATCCCCACGACAACTGGAGTTGCAGATGACGACGCTTTCCATAAACGGCGAATCTCACACCGTCGACGCCCCTCCCGACATGCCGCTGCTCTGGGTGCTGCGCGATCTGGTCGGTCTCACGGGCACCAAATTCGGCTGCGGCATTGCACAATGCGGCGCGTGCACGGTTCATCTCGACGGCCAGGCGGTGCGCTCCTGCGTGCTGCCGGTTGCGGCAGTGGGCGAGCGCAAGGTGACGACCATTGAAGCCGTCAGCACTACGCCCGCAGGCAAGAAAGTGCAGGACGCATGGGTCGCGCTCGACGTTGTGCAGTGCGGTTACTGTCAGTCCGGTCAGGTGATGTCGGCGGCTTCGCTGATCGCCTCGAACCCCAATCCCTCGGATGCCGATATCGACGCCGCCATGGCCGGCAACATCTGTCGCTGTGGCACGTACAACCGTATCCGGGCGGCGGTCAAGCAAGCCGCCAAGGGGGCGTGACATGTCGCGAGGACTACTGGAAGCCCAGAACCGCCGCGCGCCCGAAGGCCTGAACCGGCGAACGTTTTTAAAGCTGGGGGTGTCGGTTGGCGCAGCGGTAGGCGGCGGCCTGATGCTCGGTTTCAGCCTGCCGGCCGCGAGCCAGGGCGAAGCGCCCAAGGGTAAGTCGGTGATCGGCGGTGACGCCAACGAAGCGCCGCAAAGCGGCGTGTTCGAGCCGAATGCGTTTGTGCAGATTGATGCAACGGGCAAGGTGACGCTGGTGATTCCCAAGGTCGAAATGGGCCAGGGAATCTATACGTCCATCCCGATGCTGATCGCGGAAGAACTGGAAGTACCGCTGGACAGCGTCGTGATCGATCACGCGCCACCGAACGAAAAGCTCTTCATGGACCCGCTGCTCGGCGGCCAGTTGACCGGCGGATCGACATCGATCCGTTACGCATGGGAGCCCATGCGAAAGGCCGGCGCGACCGCACGGGTGCTGCTTATTTCTGCGGCGGCGCAGCAGTGGCAGGTCGATCCGGCGTCGTGTCATGCGGAGCGCGGCGAAGTCGTGCATGCCGCGAGCAACCGGCGCATTGGTTACGGACAACTCGTGGATGCCGCCGCGAAACTGCCCGCGCCGCAGAACGTGACGCTTAAAGACCCGAAGGACTTCAAGCTGATCGGCACGGCTGCCAAGCGTCTCGACTCGCCCGAAAAAGTGGATGGCACGGCAATGTTCGGCCTCGATGTCCGCGTGCCCGGCATGGTGTACGCGGCTATCGTGAATAGCCCGGTGTTCGGCGGCACGCTCGCCTCCGTCGACGATACCAACGCGAAGAAGATTCCCGGCGTGCGTCAGGTGGTTCACATCGACAACGGCGTGGCCGTGATCGGCGACCATACATGGGCCGCCAAACGCGGCGCGGCAGCGCTCGATATCAAATGGAACGAAGGCCGCGGCGCGGACTTTTCCACGGCCAAGGTGGTCCAGCAACTCGCCGATGCGTCGAAGCGCGACGGGGCGGTGGCGCGCAAGGACGGCGACGTCAAGAAGGGCTTCAACGACGCCAAGACGCGCGTTGACGCCGTGTACCAGCAGCCCTTCCTCGCGCACGCCACCATGGAGCCGGTGAACTGCACGGTGTCCGTGCGGGCCGATGGCTGCGATATCTGGGTCGGCACGCAAGTGCCCACACGTGCAGTCGACACTGCCGTGAAGATCACCGGCCTGCCCGCCGACAAGATCGCCGTGCACAACCACTTGCTCGGCGGCGGCTTCGGGCGCCGGCTGGAGACCGATTTCATCAGCCAGGCGCTGAAGGTCGGCAAGCAGGTCGGCACACCCGTGAAGGTCACGTGGACGCGCGAGGAGGACGTCCAGCACGACATGTATCGCCCGTACTACTACGACGTCATCTCCGCCGGCCTCGATGCCAACGGCCGCCCGGTCGCGTGGCAGCACCGCATTGTGGGGTCGTCGGTGATCGCGCGGTTCGCACCGCCTGCGTTCAAGAACGGCCTCGATCCGGACGCGGTGGAAGTCTCCGCCGACCTGCCCTACGACCTCCCGAACCAGTTTATCGACTACGTACGCCAGGAGCCCATGGACGTGCCCACCGCGTTCTGGCGCGGCGTCGGTCCAACACGCGGCACCTTCGTGGTCGAGAGTTTCATGGACGAACTGGCGGCACAAGCCAAGGTCGATCCGGTGAAGTATCGCCGCGATCTGCTCGGCAAGACGCCGCGCGCGCAGAACGTGCTCGACGTGGCCGCCCGCGAAGCTGGTTGGGGCAACACGCCGCCTAAGGGTCAGGGACGCGGGGTATCGGTCATGCACGCGTTCGGCAGCTTCTTCGGCATGGTGGTGGACGTGACCGTGAACGGCGACGGCGAAGTGGCCGTGAACCGCGTGGTCTGTGCGGTGGATTGCGGCATGGTCGTGAATCCGAACACCATCGAAGCGCAGATCCAGGGCGGCATTATCTTCGGCATCACGGCAGCGCTCTATAGCGAGATCACGATCAAGGATGGCCGCGTCGAGCAATCCAATTTCACGGATTACCGGATGCTGCGCATCGACCAGGCACCGCCTATTGAAGTGCATATTGTGAAGAGCAGCGAAGCGCCTGGCGGTATTGGCGAACCGGGAACGGCTGCTCTTGCGCCCGCGCTGACCAACGCGATTTTTGCTGCCACCGGCAAGCGCTTGCGGCAGTTGCCCGTCGGCCGTCAACTGCAAAGCGCGTGAGGGAACACACAATGATCAAGTACCTTGTAGCCTCCCTTGCGCTGACGCTCAGCTTGCCCATGCTGGCTCATGCCGCCGCGAACGACGATCCACTGGTCGCCCGTGGCGCGTATCTCGCGAAAGCGGGCGATTGTGTGGCCTGTCATTCCGCGCCCAAAGGCAAACCATTCGCAGGCGGCCTGCCAATGACCACGCCGATGGGCAAGATCTACACGACCAACATCACGCCCGACCCGGATACGGGTATTGGTAAATGGAGCGAGGAGGACTTCGAGAAGGCCTTGCGTCAGGGCGTGGCGAAGGATGGCCACAACCTCTATCCGGCGATGCCCTACCCGTCCTATGCCAAGGTCCAGGACGACGACGTGAAGGCGCTCTATGCGTACTTCATGAAAGGCGTTGCGCCCGTGAACCAGGCGAACCGACCGTCGGATATTCCATTCCCGCTGAACATGCGCTGGCCGCTCAAATTCTGGAACATGGTGTTCCTCGATAAAGGCGCTTATCGCGACAAGGACGGCAAGGACGTCGCGTGGAATCGCGGTGCGTATCTGATCCAGGGCCTGGGCCACTGCGGTTCATGCCATACGCCTCGCGGTATTGCGTTCCAGGAGAAGGCGCTCGATGAAAGCGGCGGCGCGTGGCTCACAGGCGGTGTCCTCGACGGCTGGTTTGCATCCAACCTCACGAGCGAGCAGAACGTCGGACTCGGGCGCTGGTCGGATGCTGACCTGACCACGTTCCTCAAGACTGGAGCGAATGCGCATGCATCGGCGTTCGGGTCGATGACAGACGTGATCAACCACAGCACGCAAGGCATGAACGATCAGGATCTGGCAGCCATGTCAGCGTATTTGAAGTCGTTGCCGCCGGCCGGCGGCACGAATGCGCCGGCGTATGCATACGATCCAAAGGCCACCACGGCGCTGCTGCAGCATCCGGCCAATGACGCAGGCGCGAAGGTTTATACCGCGTATTGCATGCATTGCCACGGCGTGGATGGCCGAGCCTTCGCCCCGCTGCTCGCGCCTTTGGCGGGTAATCCGAACGTGCTGGAGAAGGACGCCTCGTCGCTGATCAACGTCACGCTGAACGGCACGCACGACCTCGTGATACAAGGCATTCCCGCCGCGTATCCGATGCCGCACTATGCGCCGGTGCTCAACGATCAGCAGATCGCCGACGTCCTGACGTTCATTCGCGCTGGATGGAACAACGGTGCGCCGGCGGTCGCGGTGGGGGATGTCGCGAAGTTGCGCAAGACGACGCAAGCATCGCAGTAAGCCTGCATTGGTCTTAGCGAAAGCGGCGGTGGATTTTTAAGTCCACCGCCGCTTTTTTATTGTTGCGATGTCACGCTCAGCAGCACCGGTTTGTCACGATAGACCGTCGGAAAAAGGCGCTTCAGGTTCTCGACCTTCGGCAAGTCGTTGATCGCGATATACGGCGCATCCGGATGCAGCGTCAAATAGTTCTGATGATAAGACTCCGCGGGATAAAAGCCCTTGAGCGGGTCTGTTCTCGTCACGATCGGCGCGGGGAAAGCGTGTGTCTTGTCGAGTTGCGCGATATAACTTTGCGCAATGTGTTTCTGCATGTCGTTGGCGGGAAAAATTGCCGAACGATATTGCGTGCCGCTGTCCGGACCTTGCCGGTTCAGTTCCGTCGGATCATGCGCGACCGAGAAATAGATCTGCAGCAATTTTCCATAGGTGATCTTCGTCGGGTCGTAAGTGATCTGCACGGACTCTGCATGACCGGTCTGGCCGCCGCTCACGGTTTCGTATTGCGCGGTCTGTGCCTGACCGCCGGCATAACCCGACACGACCTTCGTCACGCCGTTCACATGTTGGAAGACCCCTTGCACGCCCCAAAAACAGCCACCGGCCAGCACGGCGGTTTCCTGGTGTGCTCCGTTCACCGGTTCGTCGAGCGCCGGCGGCGCTACGGCGACCGCGGCCTCGGAAGAATGCGCCGGATGCATCGACACGAACAGGATGCTGGCGCCCACGCCAATGGCAGTCAACAGCGCAACGCCGCGCGAACGCAGGAACGTTGCGGGATTTTGCTTCTGGGAAATCATGGCAGGCCTCCGGGTTTCAGGACGACGCATGCTGTCTGGTTTCCGGCAGCAAACCGCTGACAGAGAGCCCAGGCGTCGTCCCCTTGCCTTATGTTAGCGCGCCCGGCGACGTGTGGAAGATTGATGACAAAGATGTCATCGAAAGGTCAGAGAAAGGTCAGGGCCGCGCGCGTCAGCGCCGCAAAAAACGGCTCGATTCATGCGAAAAAAATCTTGCACATGGCTCAAGGCGATGACGCGCGCATGTCTTCTTACGTTACCTGATGAACCTGTACGCGACGCGGCGTAACCGCCGACACGACAAACGCGACCACGATATTCACCACCAGCGCAATCAGCCCTATGTAAAGCGGATACGTCGCTCCACCCACATGCAGCGCGAACACCGGCTTCAATCCCTGCGCGATCGCCATGCCGGTCCCGAGCACGAGCCCGACGACCCATCCGAGGAACAGGCCCGGCGTATTCAGACGCCGCGTGTACAGCGAGAACACAATGGCCGGGAAGATCTGGAGGATCCATACGCCGCCGAGCAACTGCAGATCGATCGCGTATTGCGTCGGCAGGAACACGATGAACAGCAGCGCGCCGAACTTCACAATGAGCGACACCAGCTTCGCTGTCTTGGCTTCCTTCTCGGGCGTGATGTCACGCGCCATCAGCGGCCACAGGTTACGCGTGAACAGATTCGCCGCACCGATCGACATGATCGCGGCCGGCACAAGCGCGCTGATCGCAATGGCCGCAGCCGCAAAGCCGACGAACCACGACGGGAATAGCTTGCCGAACAACGCGGGCACGACGTCGGATGCGGATTGCACCTTGATGCCCGAGGCGATTGCCATATAGCCGAGCAACGCGATCAAGCCCAGCAGCAGCGTGTACGCCGGCAGGAAGATGGCGTTCTTGCGCACGGTGGCAGCCGACGACGACGACAAGACCGCTGTCATGGTGTGCGGATACATGAATGCGGCAAGCGCCGAACCGAGCGCGAGCGAAGCGTAGGCCGTGAATTGTGTCGGCTTGAGGATGATGCCGGTTGCACCGCCCTTGGCTTTGAAGAACGTATCGGCGGCATCGAAAACGTGCGCGTAGCCGCCGAGTTTCGATGGAATCAGCCACACCGCCGCGATCACCACAATGTAGATCATGATGTCTTTCACGAACGCAATCATGGCCGGCGCGCGCAAGCCGCTGGTGTACGTATAGAGCGCGAGGATCACGAACGCGACGATCAGGGGCATCTCGCCGCTCACGCCCAGACCCTTGATCACTACCTGCATGCCCACCAGTTGCAACGCAATATACGGCATGGTCGCAACGATACCGGTCAGCGCCACAGCCGCCGGGAACCACTTTCCGCCGTACTCGCCATGCACATAGTCAGCCGCCGTAATATGGTTCTTCGCGTGAGCGATCTTCCATAGCTTGGGCATGACGGCAAAGACAAACGGATACACGATGATCGTGTAAGGCAGCGCAAAGAAGCCGTATGCGCCCACTGAATACACGAGTGCGGGTACGGCGATCACGGTATAGGCGGTGTAGAAATCGCCGCCTACTAGGAACCACGAAATCACGGTGCCGAACTGGCGCCCGCCCAGACCCCACTCATGAAGTTGCGTCAGGTCGCCGCGTTTCCAGCGCGCTGCGAAAAATCCCACTACCGTCACCAGCACGAAGAACGCGATGAAGACGGTCATGGCTACCGGATCGATCGGAACAAGGTCGCTCATTTGACACCTCTATACACGAAGTAAATGATGAGCGAGGTCAGCGGCACCCATAGGAACTGATACCAGTAGAAGAATGGGAAGCCTAGTAAAGAGGGGCGGATATCGTTATAGAAAGGTAGCCAGAGCAGCGCGACGTAGGGAATAAGCAGGGCCAGCCAAAGCCAGGAATGCTTTGTCTCTTCGGATGTTTTCATAGTGGTTGGACTCGAAATGAGGTTCGATCTGTCGCGCCTCGTGGCGACCGGGCGCCGCGGCGAGGCTCAGAATAACGACATGCGCGATTATCTTCGAGTTTTTGAAGACGTGCTGATTGCAGTGGCTGGGGATGCTGGCGGGTGGTTCGGGCTGTCGATCGCCGGGCGCAACGGCCGGCTTAAGCTGGATATATTTTCGTTAGTCTTGCCGCCGACGGCGCTTCGTTTCTTTGCTGGCGCACAAAGAAACGAAGCCAAGAAACGCTTAGGGTCGTCCGAGCAAATCGGCAAGAGCAATAGCAACCGTTTTCGTCACTCCTCTTAGGTCCCCGAGCGCGACGCGCTCATCCGCCCGATGACCATTGGCCTCAAGCAGCGTCCGCGGACCCGCGCCGTAAATCACCGTCGGCACGCCCGCCTCGCAATACAAACGGGCATCGGTATAAAGCGGCACACCCTCGGTAGGAATATCACGCTGCAGCGTGATCAAAGCCGCGCGCTGTAACGCTTGCGACAAGCGCTCGGCACCCGCAAGCGAACGCAACGGCGATGTAACCAGAACCTCTTCTATCTCCACGCTAATGCCGGGCATCCCCTCCACGGCTGCCGTGATCAGCGCCTTCAATTGCTGCACCACGTCTTGCGGATTCTCTTCCGGCACCACCCGCCGGTCGAGCCGCAAGCTCACCTTGTCAGGCACCACATTCGTGTTGATCCCGCCTTTGATCAGACCAACCACCAGTGTTGGATGATCGATACCCGGCGTCGCCGAATGGATCTCGCGCAATGCCGCGCGATGCCCGTACAGCGCATTCAGTACCGCCGTAGCGGCTTCGAGCGCATCACGCCCGGTATCGGGTCGCGCCGCGTGCGCCGACTTGCCCCGCACCGTGACTTCAAGGTGGATCGCGCCATTGTGCGCGGTCGTAATCGAATAAGAAAAGCCCGCACATATAGCGTAATCGGGCTTCACGATGCCCTGCTTCAACAACCACCCCGGCCCGATCAGACCACCCGTTTCTTCGTCGTAGGTCAGGTGCAGTTCCACCGTGCCTGCCAGCGTTGCGCCACTGTCGATCAATGCCTTCAACGCAAACGCATAGGTTGCGAAATCCGACTTCGATACCGCCGCACCACGCCCGATCATGAACCCATCGCGGATCTCGGCGCCGTATGGATCGGCGCTCCAACCGTCGCCCGGCGGCACCACGTCGCCGTGTGCGTTCAACGCGATAACCGGCCCCGCGCCAAAACGATGGCGAATCACCAGGTTCGTCGCGCTGATCATGCCGGCGCGGGTGACATCGTCGGCCGGTACCGCATGGCGTTCAACCGTGAAGCCGATCCGTTCCAGCCATTGCGCCGCCATCTCGGCGTGGCCCGCGCAATCGCCCGGCGGATTGTCCGATGGCTTTTGCACAAGCGCGGAAAGAAACTGGACCTCCTGGTCGAAGTGATTGTCGACGCAGTCGGTCAAGGTCGAGGCAAGAACGTGTTGGGTCATGTGCGGTTGTCCAGGTAACGAGCTGAGGTTGGCTGCATGGTAACGAGTAACACTGCTGCAGCCGAGCAGCACCAGCTTAGCGGACCTGACGCGCGGCTTGGTAAGCGCGCCCGAATTCCGCCCATAACAGATCGCAATCAATTTATCGCGCTTAAGCCCGGTTTTCATCGAAGAATATTGCACAGGACCCTAAGCGCTGCGTTTGTTTTGCAATCAATTAAGGTCCGTTCTCGGCTAAGCTTTCAGGCATGTGCACGCGCTCCGCCAGACCGGCGGCGAAATGCGGATTTCCGTCCAGAACGGCTACGACGACTTACCGGGATACGCTTTAATGAACCATCGAGACGATGCCGCGGCACTCGACCGCGACGATCCGCTAGCCAGTTTGCGCGACCAGTTCGCGCTCGGCCGCGACACGATCTATCTGGACGGCAACTCGCTTGGCGTACCGCCCAAGGCCGCGGCTTCGCGCGCCGCGGCCGTCATTGCCGAAGAATGGGGCGACGGTCTGATCCGCTCATGGAATACGGCAGGATGGTTCGCGTTGCCTAAGCGCCTAGGCAACAAGCTAGCGCCGCTGATCGGCGCTGCGGAGGACGAAGTGGTTGTCACCGACACCATTTCAAGCAACCTCTTCAAGATCCTGTCGGCAGCGCTGCGGGTAGCCAACGAACGCGATCCGAAGCGCCGTGTCATCGTTTCCGAGCGCTCGAATTTCCCGACCGATCTCTACATTGCGCAAGGCTTGATCGAGCAACTGGATCGCGGTTATGAACTACGTCTCGTCGATCATGCATCGGAACTCGCCAGCGCTATCGACGAGAACACGGCTGTCGCCATGATCACGCACGTCAACTACCGCACGGGCGCGATGCACGACATGGCCGCGTTGACCCGCATCATCCATCAGGCGGGCGCGCTCGCCGTGTGGGATCTCGCGCATTCAGCGGGTGCGGTTCCCGTCGATCTCAACAGCGCCGGCGCGGATTACGCCGTTGGCTGCACCTATAAGTACCTGAATGGCGGACCGGGTTCCCCCGCGTTCATCTGGGTGCCGAAGCGGCTGCAGAACGTTTTCTCACAACCGCTTTCCGGCTGGTGGGGGCATAAGAAGCCGTTTGAAATGAGCCCGGAGTACCAGCCCGATGACGGTATCGGCAGGTTCTTGTGCGGCACGCAATCCATCGTTTCGATGTCGCTGGTTGAATGCGGTCTCGACGTGTTCGGGCAAACCGATATGGCAACGCTGCGCCGCAAGTCGCTGGCGCTGAGTGACTTGTTCATCGAACTGGTCGAGACGCGCTGCAGCGAATTTCCGTTGCAGCTCGTCACGCCTCGGGCGCACGCTGAACGCGGATCGCAAGCTAGCTTCGAACATCCGCACGGTTATGAGGTCACGCAGGCGCTGATTGCGCGCAACGTGATTGGCGACTACCGCGAGCCGCGTATCTTGCGCTTCGGCTTCACGCCGCTTTACACGCGCTATGTGGATGTATGGGACGCCGTTGAAACACTGCGCGACGTGCTTGCGACCGAAGCGTGGCGTGCGCCTGAGTTCGCCGAACGTGGCGCCGTCACCTGACACACGTGGAGAACGCGCGATGACACAATCACATGAAAGCGAAGGCACGGGCGGCTGTCCCATGGGTTATGGGCCGGCAGGCGATGCTGCGTCGAAGCCGGAAGGCTGGCATGACGCGCAGCTCGACTTCTCCAATTCGATGAGCTATGGCGATTATCTCTCGCTCGACACGCTCCTCTCGGCGCAGCATCCGCTCTCGCCCGATCACAACGAAATGTTGTTCATCGTGCAGCACCAGACGAGCGAGTTATGGATGAAGCTCGCGCTTTATGAGTTGCATGCAGCGCTTGCTGCCGTGCGTCGCGATGACCTGCCGCCCGCGTTCAAGATGCTCGCACGCGTCTCGCGAATACTCGATCAACTCGTGCAGGCATGGAGCGTCCTCGCGACCATGACGCCTTCCGAATACACCGCCATGCGGCCTTATCTCGGATCGTCGTCGGGATTCCAGTCGCATCAGTACCGGCAGATCGAGTTCCTGCTCGGCAACAAGAATGTGCAGATGCTGAAGCCGCATGCGCATCGGCCGGCCGTGCTCGCTGAGGTAAATGCGACACTTGAAGCACCCTCGTTCTACGATGAAGTCATCCGCCTCCTCGCACGCCGGGGTTTCCCGATCGCGCCGGAACGGCTGGAGCGCGACTGGACCCAGCCGACCACGCACGACGCCAGCGTGGAAGCAGCTTGGCTCAAGGTGTACCAGGAGCCGACGCAGCATTGGGAACTCTACGAGATGGCGGAAGAACTCGTCGATCTCGAAGACTCGTTCCGGCAATGGCGCTTTCGCCACGTCACGACGGTCGAGCGGATCATCGGCTTCAAGCAAGGCACGGGGGGAACCAGCGGCGCGCTTTATTTGCGAAAGATGCTGGACGTAGTGCTTTTCCCCGAGTTATGGCATGTCAGGACGCTGCTTTGAGGCTTGAGCACGCGGTCCATTTTTAAACCGGTTACGCGTGCGGGCCTTTGAAGCACGGGGTAAAACCGACGCGCTCTGACAAGCGGCGCGCTTTGCCCGATAATGGCCCGCATGAAAACGCTCCTTACTCCCCGACTCATGCGGCGTGCTTTCCTGGCGCTGCCCGCAGCCTTGCTGCTAGCGTCCTGCGCGACGCCTACCGCATCGACGTCGCTCGATACCGCCATCGCGGCGCCGTATCGAGGGGAGAAAGCGCAAGCACGCGATGTCTACCGGCACCCGAAAGAAACACTGGAATTCTTCGGCGTGGCGCCAACCCAAAGCGTGCTGGAAATCGCGCCGGGCGGCGGTTGGTACACGGACATCCTCGCGCCGTATCTGCGAGGACGTGGCACGCTTTACGAAGCGCAGTACCTGCCACCGCAAGGGGCGTTGCCTGAGGGCGAAGCGAAGGGCAATGCCGCGTTCGAACGCAAGCTCGCTGCGAAGCCCGATATTTACGGCACGGTTGTTGTCGGCAGCTTGCAATCGGGGCAATTCAGCGGCTTACCTTCGGGGTTGCAGGTCGATCGTGTGCTGACGTTCCGTAATATTCACAACTGGATAGAAGACGGTCAGGTCGATGCCAACCTGCGCGCGTTTTATTCGGTGCTGAAACCCGGTGGCGTACTGGGTGTGGAAGAGCATCGTGCTGTACCGGGTACGTCGGTTCAGCAGATGATCGACACCGGCTATCTGACTGAAGCCTACGTTATCCAGCACGCACAAGCAGCGGGTTTCAAGCTCGCCGCGCGCAGCGAGATCAACGACAATCCCCGCGATACGAAGGACTACCCGCACGGCGTGTGGTCCTTGCCGCCGACCTACCGGGGCGGCGATACGGATCGCGCGCGCTTCGCTGCCATCGGCGAGTCGGACCGCATGACACTGCGCTTCGTCAAACCGTAGGCACCTCACCGCGAAGACGCTGCGCCACTGCAGCCGCGTATCGGCGAGAGGTTGAGAAGTCGGGCGAGTAAGCGGCTGCGGCGCAGCGTCGGCGAGGCAGGAATTTTTCACCTGATCTACTCTTCGATGGTGAACTATGCGACTGCACCGTCTTCCAGCACGTCGCGTAGGTCGTAGCCAGCGCTTCCCGATTCCCCACTTAAGCCTGAGGTCAAGTCATGCCACTCGTTCGAATCAATCTCGCCCAGACAACATCGCCGGAAGTGGTTAAGGCGATCAGCGACGTCGTGTACGAAGCAATGATCGATGTCGTCAACGTACCCAAGAACGACAAGTTTCAGATCATCACCCGTCATGCACCGGACGAATTGATCTATCCGGAAGAGGGATATCTTGGCGTGACCTACACGCCCGGGATCGTATTCATTCAGGTCACGTGGAACACCGGCCGGACGATCGAGATGAAGAAGGCGTTTTACCGCGCGGTGGCGGACGGCATACACGCGAAGACGGGCGTGCGAAAGGAAGATGTCTGGATCAGCCTGGTCGAGGTGAATCGCGAAGACTGGTCGTTCGGGAACGGCGACATGCACTACGCCCCAAAGTAACAGCCTGCTTGCGTATGCCACCGGCGGCAGCCAGACTACAACCTAGTGCGGACGCCGGTGATTCAAGGCGATGAACAGACCCATCAGCGTAATAAATGCCAGCACGAGCAAGCTTGCATTGAGCAGCACATGCGGATACCCAAGCTCGCCGACATCGATGAAGGGATACGGATAAAAGTCCGACGTGCTGCCGCGCCAAAGCGTGATGCACAAGTAACTTAGCGGATAGACGAGCCACAGCAGACATTGCCGCAAGGTCAGATGAAAGCGCGGCACGAACAACACCCAGTAGATCACCGACAACACCGGAAGGACGGTATGCAGGCATTCGTTAAGTGCTGCCCGATAACCCGACGGCGTCCACAGATGGCGTAGCAGCAGGTTATAAGCAAGCCCGACGAACACGATGTACACAACTACCGCCGTCACCACCGGTGGCTTGCGAAAAAAACGTCCTAGCGATGAGCAGCCAAGCGCGGCGACACATGAAAAAGAAAGGGCTACAGCAAATACGGTCAGATTCGTCAGATAGCTGCTAAGGCGTTCGATGCCATCGAAGACGCTTAAGCCGCGTGCCAACATCCGGTGCACCGTGATATCGGTTTGCGCGGCGAGTGACAACCACGCAATCGTCGCAATACACGCGGCCAGCAATAATGACGCCGTACCAGGCGTATGCAAAGGCAGCACGTGCTCTGACCCCGGCTGCAGCTCGCTTTGCGGTGGCGAAGAAATCGGTTTGGACATGCCGCGATTTTATACGCGGCTAAATAGATCTGCAGAGCGAACGCGGGCAGGCATTAGCCCGCCGTACTACGCTCGCTCAGGATATCTTGAAGATATTTTGTGAGCCGCGTACGTACAGGTCCTCTGCTTTAAGCAGAATGCGTTCGCGGTAAAGATCGAAGGCGGCGAGCACGGCGGATTCGCCCGAGCCCATTTGCGGATTGAAACTCGACAGCGCCGCGTCGCCTATCTGAAAAGCGATCTCGCGCGAACCGTCATACCCCCAGAAGCACACGCAGTGCCTGGAGTCGTCGTAGGAACGGCTAGGATTCGGGAAATTGAGTTTCATACGCCATCCTAGTCCTATTCGTGTGGTCCGCGACACGGTGTTATTCATAGTAATTACCCTGATCTCGCCCTATCCGCGATGCTCTGCGTTAAGGCCCCGAATCAATTGCCGAGTTGCGGCTTAAAGCTGCGCCCAAAACTAAACCAAGCGCTGAAACCCTAAGCTTGCGCCTAACCCGTACGGTTTTTGTAATCAAACCAGCACGGCGACGCTCTCACATCGCCAGCCTCGCTTCAAGTAGACTCTGGTGCCACGCAATCGATCGAACCCGCGACGCCTTGCTTGTACGAGCAAGCACGAACGTCGTCGGCTTTACCGGAAATACGCTCGCCGCCTCGTGAAATCAGCCAACTTCCGCATCACCGCTGCCGTCGTAGCAAGCGCGCTCTTTATGCAAAACATGGACGGTACGATCGTCGCGACGGCGCTACCCGCCATGGCGCGCGATCTTGGTGTCGACCCGGTGCACCTTAGTAGCGCCATCACCGCTTACCTTGTCGCGCTGACGGTGTTCATTCCCGCTAGCGGCTGGGTTGCCGATCGTTTCGGCTCCAAGCGCGTCTTCATGTGGGCCATCGCAACGTTCACGCTTGCCTCGCTGGCGTGCGCCGCGGCCGCGAATCTTCCTGAGCTCATTGCAGCGCGCATCGTGCAAGGACTCGGCGGGGCAATGATGGTGCCGGTCGGACGTCTGATCCTGTTTCGTGGCGTCAAGCGCGAGGAGCTGTTGCAGGCGACGACATGGCTCACGATGCCGGCTCTTATCGGCCCGTTAATGGGTCCGCCATTAGGCGGTTTTCTCACCGATGCGCTCTCGTGGCGCAGCATCTTCTGGGTCAATGTACCCGTGGGTATGGTGGGTCTGCTGCTGACCTGGCGCTTGCTGCCGGCCTCGCCCCCCGAACATCATGCACCACCCGATGTGCGCGGAATGATGTTGATCGGCGGGTCGCTGACGCTGTTCATGATCGGGATCGAATGCGCCGGACGCGGGGTACTGCCGCCGTTTGCGTCGCCCGCATGCGTCGCCGCCGGCGTGCTGATATTCTGGATGGCCGTCAGGCATTGCCGCCGTGTCGACGATCCGGCAGTCGATTTTTCCCTGCTCGCTATTCCGACCTTTCATGCGGCGACTATCGCAGGGAGTCTGTTTCGTGCCGGTGCCGGCGCATTGCCGTTTCTCGTGCCGCTGACGTTGCAAGCCGGCTTTGGCTATAGCGCTACCGCTAGCGGACTCGTTACCTTTGCTAGCGCGCTAGGATCGTTTTGCATGCGGCCGATGACATCGCTTGCGCTAAGGCGGTTTTCGGTTCGGACCGTATTGTGCGCAGGAAGCGTTTCGTTTGCGGCGGTGCTCGTGGCGTGCTCGTTCATGTCGCAGGATTGGCCCGCCAGCGGCATTTTCCTGTTGCTGCTCGTTGGCGGATTGTCGCGCTCGCTTAGCTTCGCCACGATGGGAGCGCTAGCGTTCGCCGATGTACCCAAGGCAAAGCTTGCTGCCGCTACCTCGTTCCAAGGCACCGCTCAGCAATTGATGAAGGCAGTCGGCGTGACAGTTGCGGCGGGGACGATTCAAGTCACCATGATCGTGGCGCCGGGAGCGCATGCCGAACGGTGGCAACTAGCCTCTGCCTTCATTGTTACCGCACTCGTTGTCATTACTTCTTATCCAATGTTCATGCGCATGCCCGCTGAAGCCGGCGCCGGGATCTCTGCTTCCCGGGGATCGGCACGTGGGCGCGCTGGCTAGGTCAAGTAAGGCGCTTTAAGCCCCGATCAACACACCGGTTCTGAACGGCACCGCACCCGTTACGCGCCCCATCGGCGCACCTGCGATCACAAAGCGGATTGCGCGACGCATATAAAAGACGCCGTCGTTCTTCGTAGTAAGTGTGGTCACTTCGTCCGTGATCGGATCGACGATATCGAAGACAGGGTCTCCCGCTTTCAGATGCGCCCCGACCTGCGCGCGATACACCACCACGCCGCTTGCAGGTGCAATGAACTGCTCGCTGCCGGCCAGCGGCGTCGCAGGATGATTGAGCGGCGGCAACTCGCGTGGCTCGCCTTCAATCACGCCGCGATACACGAGGTAATCGACAATCGCCTCGGCATCCTGCTGCGCAAATTCATACGACACATCGCGCTGGCCACGATGCTCGACCGTCAGCGCAACGTTAGGCGCGGCAAGCGGCGTGCCCTGGCCGAGAAGCTCCCGAACCTCGTTCCAAAGTTGCGTATGCACTTCGTCGAATGACTGGCCACCCGAGTCTGCGGCAAGCAATACGCCACTCGCGCCGAGATAACGTGCGAGCGGCTCGACCGCCGGCCAGCTCGCAGGACTTGTGTACAAATGCATGGTGGCTTCCAGCGAACAATGCAGGTCCAGGATGACGTCGGCATCGGCTGCCATGATCAGCATCTCGCGGCGCAAGGACTCAAACTCGTTCTTGGGCTTTACCTCGGCGAGCATCTTGCATACGGCCCGGCGCAATAAACGCGTGTTGCTGTCGGCATCCTGCGTCCACTGCCCGCCGATCCGCTCGATCAAGGTAGCCGCAGCCGGCAGCGGAAAGCTGCGATTGAAGTTGTGACCGCTATTCAACTCGAAGCGCCCAAGGAACTGTCCGAGCACGTGTTGCGAAAGCCCGATCGGATTGGCAACTGGCACCAGGATCACCTCGCCACGAATGCGCCCCGCGTTCCCCAGTTCGATTAGCCTTTGCTTCAGACGCCAGGCGGTCAGCATCGCGGGAATTTCGTCTGCGTGCAGCGAGGCCTGCACGTAGATCTTCTCGCCCGCACCCGGCGTGCCGAAGTGAAAACTGACGAACTCGCGGCGCGTGCCGATGGATGTAGAAACCAGCGGCCTGCTTTGGGTTTGCATCGAATGCTCCTGAAAATCTTGTTAATTGCCGTACACGTCGAAGTCGAAATACTTGCGGGAGATTTTTTGGTAGGTGCCGTCGGCACGCATGCTGGTTATCGCACGATCGATGTTCGCCTTGAGCGCAACATCGTCCTTGCGCAGACCGATGCCCGTACCATGGTCGCCCATCTCGAGCGGCCCGCCGACAAAACCAAAACCCTGCCCTCTCGGCGTCTTCAGGAAGCCGTTATCCGCCTCCACCGACCCCAGCAACGCAGCGTCGAGCCGGCCAGCCATCAGGTCGTTAAACACGCCTTCCTGGCTTTGATACGCGACCACTTCCGCGCCGCCCGGCTGCCAGTTTTTCTGCGCATAGGTTTCGAACTGCGTGCCACTCTGCACGCCGATGCGTTTGCCGCGCAAACCCTCGGCACTCACGGTCAGCGGCGCGCCGGTCTTCGCGATCAAACGTGACTTGAACTGGAACAGCTTGGTCGAGAACGCGATCTGCTGCATGCGCTTTTCGGTAATGGCCATCGACGAGATGATCGCGTCGATCTTGCGCGCCTGAAGCGCCGGGATCATGCCGGAAAATTCCATTTCGACCCATTCGCAATGCATCGCGATACGGCGGCAGATCTCGTCGGCAAGATCGACGTCGAAACCGGTCACGTGGCCGTCGGGCATCTTGACGTCCATGGGCGGATAGGTCGGATCGATGCCAAGCCGCAAGACATTCGCATCTTTTGCGAAGGCCGGCGTGGAGACGGTCACGGCCGCGATCAAGGCTGCGGCCAGCAACGAAGGGAAGGTTTTCATCGGCGCTCACTCAGTGGTCAAGACGGTGATGGGGACAACACGCCTGCATGGTACGAGCGCAAAATGCCACCAAACAGGGCCGTTTTACTTATCATGATCACTTTTACCTATCACCTGGGCGATTATCGTGGACCTGACCTTGACGCAACTTCGCATATTCGTCGCAGTCGCTGAAGCGGGCAGTCTCAGGGCGGCAGCGCGCCGGCTAGGGATCGCACAAAGCGGTGTGACGCAACAGTTGAGGAAGCTCGAGACCAGCACGGGCGGGCCGCTGTTCGAGCGCGGTCATCGCGGCGCGCGCCTGACTTCGATCGGCGAACGCTTGCGGATTCGTGCCGACGTGATTCTCGGCGAGTGTGTCAGAACCGAAGACGAGATGCGTCAGTTACGCGGCGAGTTGACCGGCCAGGTTTCGCTAGGCGCTGCGGCTGAGGCAATGATGCGATTATTCCCCGCGCTGCTAGCGAGTTTTCGCGAGCGTTGCCCGCGTATCGACGTTCATCTGACTAGCGCCACGTCGCGGGTTTTGACTTCGTGGGTGCGCGACGGCAGCCTGGATTTCGCGTTGGCGCTTGTATCACATGAAGCCGATATCCACGACCTGGATGCGACCACGCTGTTTGAATCGCCGGTCGCCGTGATCGCGCGGCGTGGTCATCCTCTCGGTCGTGCGAGGTCGTTGCGGGCGCTGCAGCACTGCGAGTGGGTCAGCACGCGGCCTCGCCATGCAGGCGATGTCGCCAACCGGTTGTCCACCTTGTTCGAGGATGCAGGGCTTGAACCGCCCCGTATTGCGGCGACCACCGAGGCCGTGTTCGATACGCTGCATTGCGTGGCGAACAGCGACTATCTGTCGCTCGAACCTGTGCGTCTTGCGGAACATCAGTTCTTTAGTGAGCACGTGGCGATCGTGCCGATCAAGGAACACGCGCCGAGTACGCGCGTGTGTCTGCTGCGTCGTGCCGGTGTTCCGTTGACGCCGGTCGCGCAGGAGCTTGCGTCAATGGCTGTATCGTTTGCGAGGATGCTGCCCGGGACTAGCGCGACAGGTGGGACTTCTGGTCAATGACACTCGATGCGATTGCGCCCGCGCTCCTTGGCGCGGTATAGAGCGGTGTCGCTGCGAGAAAGCGGTGCGTCGGCGCTTGCATCGGCCGCGTTCATGACGGCAATGCCGATGCTGACCGTCAGCGCAATTCGCCGATCGCCTTCCACCAGCGACGCTTCCACAATCCGTTGTTGCAATCGTTCGGCGAAGGCTCTTGCCTCGGTGATATCGGCATCAGGCAACACCACGGCAAACTCTTCGCCGCCTACACGGCCCGCTATGTCCTTCTCGCCCAACTGACCACGCAGAATGGTCGCGAAATGCCTGAGCGCCCGGTCGCCGACCGCGTGCCCCCATGTGTCGTTGATCGATTTGAAATGGTCCAGGTCGCACATGAGAATGGCCGCGAAACCCTCTTTAGCGCGCTGGATCCGCGCCAACTCTGCCTCGATCTGGACCATGAAATAGCGGCGATTGGGCAACTGCGTCATAAAGTCGATAGTCGCGAACTCCTTCAGTTCGACCTCTATGCGCTTGCGTTCCGTCACGTCGGTAATGAAGCCATGCCACAACGTGCTGCCGTCTTCCAGGCGCCGGGGCTGTGCATCCCCTTGCCGCCAGCGCAGACCCTGTCCCGGCAGTTGGACACGGTATTCAAGGTGCCACGGCATCAGGGTGGCCGCGGACACTTCCAGCGAAGCACGATAAGCCGCGAGATCATCCAGATGAACGATCTCGTTGATCACCGCCGCGCTCGTGGCAACCTGCTCCGGCGTGATCTCGTAGATATCTTTAATGCCCGCGCTTGCGTACGAGAAGAACGACTCGCCGTTCGGCAGTAACCGGTATTGAAAGACGAGACCTGGGACTTCATTGGTCAGGCTGGTGATCAGGTCGACAGTCTCCTGCAGTCGTTCGGACATTGCGCGCATGGCCGTGATGTCGGTGGTCGTGCCGATCATGCGCAACGGCTTGCCCTCGCTGTCACGGCTCACGACCTTGCCGCGACTCGAGATCCATTTGTAGCTGCCATCCTTGCACCGGATGCGATGTTCGACTTCATAACTTGGCGTCTTTTGATCGAAATGCGCCTGGATAGTCGCCTGAACGTAAGCGAGATCATCGGGATGGACGCGTTTGTAGCTGTCATTGATCTGGTTGGTCAGTTCCCAGTCCGCATAACCCAGGATCGCTTTCCATCCCTCGGAATAGTGGATCTCATTCGTCGGGATGTTGCGGTCCCAAATGCCGGTGCCACTGCCTGCGATGGCAAGCGCCATTCTTTTTTCGCGCTCACGCAGCGCGTCTTCGTCTTCTTTCAATCGGGCTACCACGTCATCGCGTTCCACGATGGCCGTTGCCAGCCGGGCAAAATCCCTCAGGCATTCACGCTGTCCGTCGTCCAGTTCGCGTGGCGTGGTATCGAGCAAACAAAAGGCGCCTAGCGTTTCTCCGTTCGAAGTCCTTAGCGGGCATCCGGCATAAAAGCGGATACAGGGGGGGTGGATAGCGTGCGGATGATCGTGAAGGCAGTTGTCGGCAAGGATATCCGGCACGACGAGCAAGTCGTCGCTATCGGTTGCTTGTTCGCAAAACGATAGAACGCGAGGCGTTTGTGCAAAGGGAATACCGTCGCACGAGGCAAGCCATTGCTGCTCTGCATCAACTCGCACGATCAGCGTGACAGCAACGCTGAAATGACGTCTGGCAAGGCGAGTGAGGCCGTCGAATCGTTCGTCCGCGACGTCGGGCGATCTTTCCGTATGAAGCTGGGTTCTTTTGTCGTCGGGTTTAGCGGGAGCCAGCATATCCAGTTCTGTCGACGGTGGCCGGGAGCAACTTCATCCAGTCTATAACGACAATTTTCGCATGAAGTTTAGACGTGCAACTCGACGCTGCCTAGAACGGCACGTCCGGTTCAACCGATAGATAGACTTTGGACCAGGCTTCCGCTTAGGACATTTTTAGTTTCCCGTCCTCAATGATTCATGCCGTCGAGACACCATGAATACAGTGCTTTTCCCGTTTTCACAGGCATGCCTGGTCGTTAGAGGTTGCCCCGTGGCGCGGTTCTTCCGGTTCGTTTTTACCGGCTATCATGTCGGTCGAGGTTACCTCGAGCTTTGGGAAACACTGTCATGACACGAAAGAAAACTGTGGAGAGCGCGCCACGCGAAACCGCCGAGATGCTGCGTCACTGGCACGACGCGATACCCAACGACCGTCTGGCACACCTCGCGAAGGACGCCACGCGTGCGCTGGTGCGTGCGCTGCAGATGCGGCTTGCCGAGCACGCCGTCTCGTTCGGACACTGGACGTTCCTGCGGATCTTGTGGGAGACAGATGGTTTGACGCAGCGCGAGTTGAGCGTGCAGGTGGGGGTGATGGAACCCACGACCTTTGCTGCCGTCAAGGCCATGGAGGCATTGGGTTATGTCGAGCGTCAGCAGATGCCCGACAACAAGAAAAACGTGCACGTCTTCCTGACTGCCGAGGGCCGGGCACTGAAGGAAAAGCTCATCCCGCTCGCCGAGGAAGTCAACGAGATCAGCGTGGCGGGGTTGAGCGAGCGCGACATCAAGACCGCGCGGAAGGTGTTGCTGGCGGTGATAGAAAACCTGGCCGACGATGAATCCGGCTCCATGAATCCAATGCGCCGCGTGCCGTCCACGCGCGAGTTGGGGCGGCTGATTGCGGAGCGTGGGGAGACGGTCGAGGACAGGTGATCCCGAAAGTGGCGCTGGTTTAAAAGGGTGCGGCGAGAAACCGCAATTCTATTAACGCTTGACTCTTGAAGCGTTGAAGGGTAATCGGAAGGGACAATACAGCGTGCGCATCAATGATCAATGGCGTGTTTGCTTCTGCTTCGAGTTGGGCAGTGCCACGCAGGTCGAAATCTGCGACTACCACTAGGATTACTTATGACTCGCGAAATTCCACTCGATACGCCAGGCGAGATCCTCGCTGAAGAATGGCTCGCCCCAATGGGCATCACTCAGTACGCACTCGCAAAAGCGATCGATGTGCCGGCACGTCGCATCAATGAAATCGTGCAAGGGAAACGCGCCATTACCGCCGACACAGCCGTTCGGCTCGGTGCGTTTTTTGGCGTCGATCCACAAAACTGGATGAACCTCCAAACGCATTACGATACCGAACAGGCGCGTGAGAAACTCGGCGATCGACTCACGCAAATCAGGCGCAACGGCGTAGCAAACAAAGCTGTTGCATCACTGCGTTAAGCCGCGAAAGGACGGAAGGTTGCTCGCTCGACGCTCGCAACCCCGCGTATGAAAAACCGCGTGTTCACCCAACCACGCCCCGTCCCCTCCTCTACACCGGCGGCGGATTCCGGCCGGCAAATCCGCGTTGATGCCAGTACGGATACGGCAGCGGCAACGTGCTCGCTTTATCCAGTGCTGCAATCTGCTCCGCACTCAACGACCAGCCGACACTGCCCAGGTTCTCGCGGAACTGCTTCTCGTCGCGGGCGCCCACAATCACGTTCGCCACCGTCGGCCGCTGCAGCAACCAGTTCAACGCAATCTGCGGCACGCTCTTGCCCGTTTCTTTCGCCACGGCATCCAGTGCATCGACAATGCCGTAGACATATTCATCGGCAACCGGCGGCCCCATGTCCGCCGTCTTGTGCAAGCGGCTGTTCGCGGGCACCGGACTGCCGCGACGGACCCTGCCGGTCAAACGTCCCCAGCCCAACGGACTCCACACCATGGTCGAGACCTTCTGGTCCAGTCCGAGCGGCATCAGTTCATGCTCGAAATCACGGCCCGCCAGCGAGTAATACGCCTGATGCACCGAATGCCGGGCAAGGCCCTCACGGTCCGACACCGCCAGCGATTTCATCAAGTGCCAGCCGGAGAAATTCGAACAGCCGATTACACGAATCTTGCCGGCGCGCACGAAGTCGTCGAGGGTGCGCAAGGTCTCTTCCACGCGTGTAAGCGCGTCGAAACCATGCAGCTGATAGATGTCGATGTAGTCGACATTCAGGCGCTTCAGGCTGCCATTGATGGCTTCGGTCAGATGGTGCCGCGTCGAGCCGACGCTGTTCACCTCCGAGCCGAACTGAAACGTCCCCTTCGTCGATACGATCACCTGCGAGCGGCGTCCGGCAATCGCCTTGCCGAGAATCTCCTCTGCCATGCCGTCCGAATAGACGTCGGCGCTGTCGAACATCGAGACGCCTGCCTCTAGCGCAATGTCGACGAGGCTGCGCGCGCCGTCGGCATCGGTGCAGCCCCACGCTTTGAAAAAGTCATTGCTGCCGCCAAACGTGGCAGTGCCGAGACTCAGCACGGGCACCTTAAAGCCCGTCTCGCCCAGTAAACGATATTCCATACTCTCTCCTTTCATTTCCATTGGAAGCCGATGAGCCGCAGCCGAGTCGGCGACGCGGGCAGGCGGCATCGTTGATGCTTGCATCATGTTAAGAGATCGTCGGAAATCGCGCTTGGCCGCTGGCAGAACCGTCTCAAAGCGCCAGCAAACCCACTCTTCGCGAGCGGCTACAGCCCCCGGATCACATCCAGTGCTGCCCCCACCATATCCTTCACCGTGACCTGAACCTTATTGGCCGCCTCGGGCGCGTAGTCGAACGGCGCGGTCTCATGCATATAAGTCGACTGGCACATCTCGAGTTGTATCGCGTGAATGCCCGTCTCCGGTGAACCATAGTGACGCGTGTTGTAACCACCCTTGAAACGCCCGTTGGCGATCCAGGTGTAACCGCTACGCGCGGCAGCATCGGTGACGGCCTGCAAGGCGCCCGGCGCCGCCGTCCGCCCGTCCTGCGTACCGATGTTCAGATCAGGAAGCTTGCCCTCGAAAAGACGTGGCAACACGCTCGCAATGGAATGGGCTTCCCACAACAACACGTTCGGATGCGATGCCCGCAACCGCGCCAGTTCAGCTTCAAGCACATCGTGATACGACTGCCAGTAGGTCACTACGCGCCGCGCTTTCTCAGCAGCATCAGGCGCCGCGCCATCGCGATACAAGGGCATGCCCCGGAACGTTTCGCCGGGGCACAAGCCGGTTGTCGTCTGGCCCGGATAAAGGCTTTCATCGTTCGATGGACGGTTCAGGTCGATCACATAACGCGAGATGCGCGCGCCAAGAATCGTCGCGCCCATCTCGCTGGCGAAGTCATACAGGCGGTCGAGATGCCAGTCGGTATCGGCAACGCTCAGCGCTATGTCCGTGTACAACGGCCGCAGGCTCGCAGGAATTTCAGTGCCCAGATGGGGGATGGAAATCAGCAGCGGAGCGTCGCCGCGATGCAAGGTGTAGAGATCGGTCATGGTGGATTCCGGACGAAATGAAAGTTAGAAACACAGGTCAATGAGCGGTTATCGAATCGCATCGCCGGGCAGGTTGGGCAGCGCCTGCTGCAGCGCCGGCTGAATGCGCTGGTCGAGCACGCCGCGCGTCAGCGAGATAAGTTCGGCCGCAAAACCGTCCCATTCGCTCTCGCGATGCAGCAGGAAAAAATCGCGGCGCGCGAGGCCGCCCGGAGGCAGCGGCAACACATCGATCTCGTCAAGATAATGACGCGCCTGCCACAAGCAAAGCGGCGTGGAGATCGCAAATCCAAGACCCGCGGCAACAAGGCTAAGCAAGGGATCGGTGGCATCGAATTCATAACGCCGCGGGCTGTCGATGCCCAGATGCCGCGCGAAGCGCTCCACCTGCTGGCCAATGACCGAGCGCGCCGTATAACGAATCAACGGAAGATTGGCCGCAAGCGTGCGCCAGTCCGCCGCCGGGCGCGACGCCAGAAAACGCCGCGACGCCACGGCCACGAACGCCTCGGAGAACAGCGGAATCTCCACGATACGCGGATCTGAAATGACAGTCTGGGTGCACACGGCCAGATCGATCTCGCGATCGTGCAACTGCTTCGTCAGCCCCGGCGTCAGTCCCGACCACAGCGCCATCTGCCGCGTCGAACCAGATAGCGCGCGAATCAGTTCCGGGCCGGCCGTGGCCGCGAACGAGTCCACGCAGCCAAGCCGCACCGAAGCGTTACCCGCATCCGATGCCTCGTCAATGCGCGCACTCACCCGTTGCGCATGATCGAGCAAGGGGGCGGCGAGTTCGAGCAACGCACGCCCGGCACTGTTGGCACGCGGCGGACGGCTGTCGCGGTCGAATAAACTCGTACCCTGCTCGCGTTCGAGCGCGGATACAGCTTGGCTGATGGCGCTCTGGCTCACGCCGAGTTGCTTCGCAGCGGCGGTCATCGAGCCGGTATCGCAGACGGCAACGAACGCCTGCAGCGCGCGCAGGTCGATGGGGTGACGCGGTCGTCTCATGGGCGCTCCGGGGTGGCGCGGTGCCGCGCTTGGTTTTCAGCATGCCCGTGCGGGCGAGGGCTGTGCAAAGCTGCAGCGTTTTCCGTCGATGTCCATAAGTTTGCCTTATGCAAAATGTTCGCGGAAGCGGCGGTTGGTTTTCGTTCGCACTTGGGGTTGGACGGGGTCTGCTGGCGCTCGTGGGGCTGGGTCTATGCCGGGTTGCTGCTTTCTGCGTCCGTGGCCGGTCTATGCTGGCTGTTCTCTTTATCACAGTTAGCCACTGTGCATGGCGGCACGTCATTTTTGCAAACGCGCAAAGAAAAGAAGCAAAGAAACGCGTTCCAACCATCGGCAAGTTAGTGTCCCTGGCGTGCAGGCTAGAAGTTTTTGGCACCTGATAGCACGGTGCTCGCCAGACTCGATAATGTTTGAACCCCTCCTTCTCGCGAATCCTGACACGAACACGCTTCGCCCCCAACGCTCTCGGGCAAGCACCATGACCCCCATACCAGCACGGCCTCACGTGTGCTGGTTGCCTCATTTCCGGGTGGGTTGGCTAAGTGATCCGCGTAGTTATTTTCGTGCGTGGTTGTTCGCGGATATCGAAGGCCGGGATCCATGCCACGGTTTCAAGTTGTCGCAAGGGATTGGAAAGATCCCTGTGCGACGCACGCCCGTACGCCATGCGTCGCGCAATAGCTTCGTCTAGCTCGAGCCTTCCGGAAAGTCGGCTCCAATAGTCGTCTTCTCCCACGCATCGAAATCGTGAGTCAGCGAAGCAACTTTCTTGCGCGCCAGTTCAAGCGCGGTCTTGCCAAGCAACAAACGCAATGGCGGATTATCGGAGAGCGCAGCATCAATGATCGCCTGCGCCGCACGCACCGGATCACCCGCCTGATTGCCGCTGCGCGCCGCGGTCTGCTTCCGGCGTTCGCCCGCTGTCTCCGCGTAAGCATCAATGCGCGTAGCCGACTGCTTGATCGACGGCCCCGCCCAGTTGGTTCGGAACGGTCCAGGCTCGACCACCAGCACGTCAATCCCCAGCGGCTTCACTTCGATAGCCAGCGACTCCGAAATACCTTCCACCGCGTATTTGGTGCCGTGATAGTAGCCGGTGGCAGCGAAACTCGTGATCCCGCCTATCGACGAAATGTTCACGATGATGCCGCTCTTCTGCGCGCGCATGATGGGCAGCACAGCCTTCGTCATGTCGACCAGGCCAAACACGTTGGTCTCGAACATCGCCCGCACAGCGTCGTCTTCACCCTCCTCGATCGCCGCAAGATAACCGTAACCTGCGTTGTTCACGAGCGCGTCGATACGGCCAAAATGTTTCTGCGACTGCGCGACGACATCGGCGATCTGCTTGCGGTCGGTAACGTCAAGTTGCAGCACGAGTGCACGGTCCTTGTGGCCTTCGGCCAAGTCTGCGAGCTTCGACGGATCACGGGCCGTCACGACCGCGCGCCAGCCACGTTCCAGCACGAGTTTCGCCAGTTCACGGCCAAAGCCAGTCGAGCAGCCGGTGATAAGCCACACAGGGTTGTCTCGATTCATCATGGAAAGCTCCTGTCTATCAGTCAGAAAGTCAGTTGTATTGATGCGCGGAATGAGGTGGGTCTGTTGCGGGCCGAAGCGTCAGGGTTGCTTCGCTAAAACCATGCCCGCATGGAAATTCCCGCTAAAGCTTACTCGCGATACGTGATTCGAGCACGGCGCGGCCGGGGTTGAGGTTCTGGGTTAGCCTTCGATCGGCGACTGTTACGTCGAATACTCCGGGAGCTTTTTAATCGCGTGTCCGGTAAAGGTCCAGACCGCGCACCAAAATCCTCTTGATTATCTAAGCATCAAGAAAGCCGGCGATTCGATCAAATGCACATATCGTCATTGTCATAAACAAGACGGTCAAGCTTACTGTTAAGTCAAAACCGCGGTATCTCTTGCCGTCTAATAATGGTGCCGCAACCCGCATTACATCTCATGGCCGGTTGCCTCAAGACTTGGCGCCGTGCTGGGCCTTGCACGCATGCGTGCATGTAAATCCGCACGCCTCATTGCGAGTTAACCGAATCACGCTAATACGGTCATCTATGTCTCACATGTCCGGCATTTTGGCGGACACATAGTATTTGTATCTTCCACGATGCTTATAACGGTTGATTATTCAAATGACCCGACTCCAATCAGCAACAAATTCTCGATTAAGGAGCTGGACGACAAAAGAATGGAAATTTTTCCTTGTACGCTGGTCTTTGTCGATGTCAACGCAACGGCCAGTCCCAACAGCACGAGTAAAGATCCGCTGTCCTACGCCCGCCAGGCGCTTTGCTTAAACAAGACCTTGCTTCATGCAGGCATGCCCCGGCTCAACGTCTTCACGAACGCTCCGGACGCGGTCAACGCATGCTTTTCCGCCGTGCCGGAAGAGCGGCGCCCGCTCGTTCACACACTCCTCACCAGCATCAACGTCCCAAGGAACACGGCATTCTACGGGGCGCATTTCAAGCTCGACCTGCTGGAACAAGTGGCCAACATGCTCTCGCCCGACACGCTGCTACTGCTGCTCGATAGCGACATTGTCGCCATCCGTTCTTTGGGCGACGAGTTGCTCAAGCTCTGTGCCGACGCCGGAGTCGGCGCGTTCGATATCTCGGATCAAGTGTTTCCCGCTTATGGCAGCGCCAACGTCATCAAGGATCTCGAGATCGTAGCCGGCCGGCATCTGCTCAATCCACGCTGGTATGGCGGCGAGTTTCTCCTCAGCACGCCCGCGTTCCTCAGGACGCTGGTGCCGCGCGCACGCGCGCACTGCGAGCGTTATGTCGACGAGATCGAGCGCCTCCAGCATCATGGCGACGAATCGTTTGTTTCCGCCGCGCTCAACACGCTCGCCGACGAAGGGCAGCAGATCGTGGAGCTAGGCGCGTATCAGGCCATCGGCCGGCACTGGACCGGCAACACGCATCGCGACCTTCGATGGTTTCAGCACTGCTGCTTCGTCCATTTGCCCGATGGCAAGGCGTTGATCGAACGGGAGTCGCGTTATCCCGGCTTCAACCCGAACCGCTTCTGGCGAGCGGTGACGACGGCGCACCTTCTCAACCGCGCGCGCTTCGGTATCAAGCTGTGTTTCGAAGCGACGTCCATCGCGCCGCAACTGCGCAAGATGATCGTCCCGGGCAAGCCCGCAGCGTCGAACGCCAAACCGGGTTCGGGGCCGGACTCACCAGAGCCCGGTGCATTTAGCGCGCCGCACGTAAAACGTCCCGTGAACGAAAAAAGCGACGAGCCGGTATCCTGAACTAACGGTGCTTGAGGCAAAACCGCGTTCATGCCGCCGCGCCCGCGACCATTGAAGCCGCAAGCAACGCCTGCGTATAGGGATGCGCGGGCGCTCGCAGAATGTCCATCGTGTCGCCGATCTCCACGATCTGCCCCGCCTTCATCACGGCCACCCTGTGCGCCATCGCGCGCATCACGGCAAGGTCGTGCGTGATGAACAAATAACTCAGCGTGTACTTTTTCTGCAGCCGCGTGAGCAGGTTGAGCACCTGCTGCTGTATCGACACATCGAGCGCACTGGTGGGTTCATCAAGCACGAGCAATTCCGGCTCTACCGCAAGCGCTCTCGCAATCGCAATACGTTGCCGCTGTCCACCGGAAAACTCGTGCGGATAGCGCGGCAGGACGTCGGCCGGCATGCCGACTTCATCGAGCAGCGCTACCATGCGTTGACGGCGCGCGGCCGTCGTCACCTCCGGCCGATGCAACGCAATCCCTTCGCCCACGATCTGCTCGATCGTCATGCGCGGCGACAACGATCCGTACGGGTCCTGGAACACGACCTGCAGCCGCGACGACACCATTCGCCGCGAGTTCGTGCTTTTGAGCGTGGACAAAGGCTGCCCATCGATATGAATCAACCCTTCCGACGGGCGCTGCAATCCCAGGATTGCAGCCGCAAGCGTGGACTTGCCCGATCCGGATTCGCCCACTATGCCGAGTGTTTCGCCACGTCGCAGTGTGATGCCGACGTCCTGCAAAGCGCGGAATGAAGACTTCGAAAACGCAGAGCGCCAGCCCTTCACCGAGGTCCGGTAGTCGACGGACAAACCCTGCACTTCGAGCAACCGCCGCGCATTCGAAGCGATCGGATCGATAGCACGTTCAGGCTCGCTGTTGAGCAAGCGGCGCGTGTAAGGATGCTGCGGATTCGAGAACAAGTCCGAGGTCGTATTGGTTTCAACCAGCACGCCCTTCTCCATCACCGCCACGCGGTGCGCAAAACGCTTCACCAGATTCAGGTCGTGCGTGATCAGCAACACCGCCATGCCCCGCTCAGCCGCTTCCTGCTCCTGCAAGCCAATCAGCAACTCCACTATCTGCTGACGCACGGTCACATCGAGCGCCGTGGTCGGTTCATCGGCGAGCAGCAGGCGCGGGCGGCATGCCAGTGCCATCGCGATCATCGCGCGTTGCCGCTGACCGCCGGAAAGTTGATGAGGAAAGCTGTCGATACGCCGTTCCGGTTCGGGAATGCCCGTACGCCTCAACAATTCAATACCGCGTTCGCGTGCAGCGTTGGGCCGCAAACCTTCGTGAAGACGCAGGCTCTCCGCGATCTGCTTACCGATAGTGAATAGCGGATTGAGCGCGGTCATCGGTTCCTGGAAGACCATCGCGACGTCGCGGCCGCGGATACCGCGCATCTGCTGCTCAGTCTTTTGCAAGAGATCCTCGCCGTCCAGCAGGATGCGCCCCGTCTGGCGCGCCTGATCCGCGAGACCGAGAATCGAAAGCGCCGTGACGCTCTTGCCCGATCCCGATTCACCGACCAGCGCGACGCGTTCACCGCGCGCGATCGAGAGATTCAGGTCCTGCACGACGGTCTTGTCGCCGAAACCGATCGACAAACCGTCGAGTTGCAACAGAGGGGCTGTCATTTCTGCGCCCCTCCGAATGCGGAACCGCGCGTGCGGGTATCGAGCGCGTTGCGTAATGCGTCGCCCATGAAGGTCAGCAGCAGCAAGGTGACCACGAGTCCGCCAAACGCCGCGCCCGAGATCCACCACGCATCGAGATTGTTTTTTCCTTCGGCGAGCAATTCGCCGAGGCTCGGTGTTGGGGCGGGCACGCCAAGCCCCAGGAAGTCGAGACTGGTCAGCGCGAGGATCGCCGCGCTCATGCGGAACGGCAGGAACGTGATCACCGGCGTGAGGCTGTTGGGTAACACGTGACGCCACATGATCTGCCAGTTCGACAAACCCATCGTGCGTGCCGCGCGCACATAATCGAGCGAACGGTTGCGCAGGAACTCGGCGCGCACGTAGTCCGACAGCGTGAGCCATCCGAACGCCGAGAGCAGGATGAACAGCAGCCACAAGGTCGGTTCGAAGATCGACGCAAAGATGATCAGCAGGTAGAGATCCGGCATCGAACTCCAGATCTCGATGAGGCGTTGCCCGATCAAGTCGGTGCGTCCGCCATAAAACCCCTGCACGGCGCCCGTCAGGACGCCCAGGAAGACGCCCGAGACCGTGAGTGCAAGCGCCATGAGGGCTGAGAGCCGGAAACCGTACAGCAGGCGCGAAAACACGTCGCGGCCGAACTGGTCGGTGCCGATCCAGTTGGCGGCCGAGGGCGGCGCGGGATTGGGCGTGGTCGCGAAATAGTCGACCGTGTCGTAGTGAAAATGATTCGGTGGATAGATCGCGAAATTGCCCTTCGATTCCAGCCGGTCGCGAATATACGGATCGAGATAGTTCGCACGCGCCGGGAAATCGCCACCGAATACTTTCTCCGAATAGTCCTTCACGATCGGGAAATAATAATGCCCTTCGTAGCGGATCAGGAGCGGCTTGTTGTTCGCCAGCACCTCGCCCAGCAGGCTGATGACGAACAACGCCCCGAACACGATCGTGCTCCAATAGCCTAGGCGCTGCGCCTTGAAACGCAGCCACACGCGCCGGCCGGGCGACTCCGACGGCGGCGGTACCGGTGCACTCGCTGGCGCGCCGCTTCCGGGCACATTCACTCGCTCACCGGTCCAGCCGGTCGAACTGGATACGGGGGTCGACGAGGACATAACAGACGTCCGCAATGAGTTTGGTCACGAGACCAATCAGGGTGAACAGATAAAGCGAGCCGAGCACGACGGGATAGTCGCGGCGGATCACCGAGTCGTAGGAAAGCTGGCCCATGCCATCGAGTGAAAATAACGTCTCGATCAGCAGGTTGCCGTTGAGGAACGCGCCGACAAACGCCGCGGGCAAGCCGGTCAGAAGCGGAATCATCGCGTTGCGCAGGACGTGCTTCCAGAGCACATCGCGTTGCGGCGCGCCCTTCGCGCGTGCGGTCAGCACGTATTGCCGGCTGATCTCCTCGAGGAACGTGTTCTTGGTCAAGATCGTGACGATCGCAAAGTTGCCGACCACGGAAGCCGTCACCGGCAACGCGATGTGCCACAGATAATCGAGTATCTTGCCGGCAATGCTGAGCTGGTCGAAGTCGTCGGAGGTAAGGCCGCGCATCGGGAACACCTGCCACAGCGTACCGCCGCCAAACAGCATCAGCAGCAACACGCCGAGTACGAAACCCGGAATGGCGTAGCCGGTCAGCACGAGGACACTCGTGGCGGTGTCGAAGCGGGAGCCGTTTCGCACGGCCTTCGATATCCCCAGCGGCACCGCAATGAGGTAGGTCAGCAGCACGGTCCAGAGTCCCAACGTAATGGACACCGGCAGCTTCGAACGGATCACCGCCCAGACGCTTTGATGCTGGTAATACGACTGACCGAGATTGAAGCTTGCGTAATTCCTGAGCATGCTTGCGTAACGCACAAGCGGCGGCTTATCGAAGCCGAATTGCTTCTTGAGTTGCTCGACCTGCTGCGGGTCAACTCCCTGGCTGCCATGATACCCGCCGGCCCCGCCCGCCTCGCCGCGGCTCCCGCCATGGCGCATCTGGATCAGGATCTGCTCGACCGGTCCACCCGGCACAAACTGCGTCACGAAAAAAGTCAACGTGACCACGCCGATCAACGTGGGAATCATCAGCAACAGACGTCTGAGGATATAAGCGGCCATGGCAATCTCAGTGTGTTGAAGCAGCCGTAGTGGCACCGGACGGCGCCTTCACGAACCAGTAGTCGACCAGCCAGTCCTCCGCATAGTAAGAAAGCGGCGAGACCCGTGGGAAACCCATTCGCGCCCGATACCCCACGCGCGTATCCGGCGAGTAGTACTCCGGCACAATGTAATACCCGTTGATCAGGATGCGATCGAGCGCGTGCGTGGCGGTCTCGAGATCGCTTAGTGTCTGCGCTTTCAACGCAGCGTCGATCATCGCGTCGGCGGCTTTCGAGCGGACCCCCGGGAAATTTTCCGAGCTCGGCTGCGAGGCTGCCGCGCTGCCGAATCGGCGTGTCAGTTCGCCGCCCGGAATGGTGACCGGTTCGTAGATATACGTGGTCATATCGAAGTCGAACGCGTCCATGCGCTTCTCGTACAACGCGCTGTCGAGTTCTCGCAGATGCGCATGTATGCCGAGAGTCTGCAACTGCTGGATATACGGCAGGATGACCTTGTCCATGCCGGGTTGGTCGTCCATGATCTCGATGGTCATCGGCGTGCCGCTTGCGTTACGCAATGCACCGTCACGATACTGCCAGCCCGCTTCGTTCAGAAGCACCTGGGCTTCACGCAAATTGGCACGCAACGAATGTGGCGGCAAAGTGTCGGGCGGCTTCAGCATCGGGCCGAACACGGCGGCGGGAAGCATCGAGCGATACGGTTCGAGCAGCTTCAACTCTTTCGCATCCGGCACGCCCGTCGCGCCGAACGGGGAGTCCTGGAAGTAACTTCCCGTGCGGCGGTATTGACCGTAGAAAGTCAGCCGGTTCAGCCAGTCGTAATCGAAGGCGAGCGTCAGTGCGCGCCGCACTCGAGCGTCTGCGAACTGCGGCTTGCGCGTGTTGATGACCATGCCCTGCATCTGCGCCGGGCCATCGGGGAACTCACCCCTTTTGAGCGACCCGTTGCTGAAGTTCTTGCCGACGTACTGGCGTGTCCATGCGGACGACGAATACTCCACCCGCATATCCGTATGACCGGCCTTGAAGTCTTCCCGCGACGTGTAGAAGTCGGTGAAGAGCCGGAACGTAATGCGCTGGAAGCGGTACATGCCGCGTCGCGACGGCAGGTCAGCGGCCCAGTAATCCGGGTTGCGCCGGTAAGTGATCTGCTTGTCGTTCTTGCGCTGCTCGATCAGGTAAGGGCCGCTTGCCACCGGCGGCACATTTGATATCTGATCAAACGGCGGCCGCGTGCCGTCCGCTTTCATGCCCCACTTCGGCGAAAAAACCGGCAGATCACCCGCGATCAGCGGTGCATCGCGGCGCGCCTCCTTGAAATCGAAGCGCACCGTCAGGCGATCGACCACGGTCGCGCGGCTGATGTTGGCGAACTGCGAGTTGTGGATCGGCGAAACCTGATGGCTGGACAACGTGTCGCATGAATACTTCACATCGGCAGCGGTGATCGCGTCGCCATTGGAAAAACGCGCCTTCGGATTGATATGGAACGTGGCCGACTTGCCGTCCGGGGCGACCTCCACGTCGTCCGCAATCAATGGATACTCCGATGCCAGTTCGTCCCAGCTTCGCTGCATCAGCGTATCGAACATCAGGTGCTTCAGGTCGGGGGCCGGTGCGCCGCGGACCAGGAAGGGGTTCATCGAATCGTAGCTTTGCAGTTCGTCGTAGTTCTGGAAATTCAGGTCGCCGTTAGTCGGCGCGTCCGGGTCCGCATAGTCGAAATGCGTGAAGTTCGCCGGGTACTTCGGTTCGTCGTATTGCGCGATCGATGGCCTGGCGAACGCTTGCGATGTAACGAGCAATGCGGCAAAGCCCAGCGTGAAAAAGCCTCTATTCATCGTCGCTTGCTGCCGGCGCCCACAGTGTGTCTTTCAGGGGATGATGCGGTTCGTTCATAACAAGGCCTGAAGAATAAAACGGGCGCGTGCGTCCGGATGAAAACGTAGCGCTGGACCCTCGCCGTGCGCATGTCGAGTGGCCGGGCCGCGCACCGCGCTCAATGCTTGATGATGTAAATGTCTTCGCTGCGGTAATGGTCCATCGGGTTTTTCGTGGAATAACCGCCCACGTAACTCTTCACCAGCCGCACCAGCGTGTATTGCAACAGCGGCAGCATCGGGTAATCTTCCATCGCCACCTTGGCTGCTTCGGTCTGCAATGTCTGGCGCGTGGCCGGGTCGGTGGAATTGGACGCCTGGCGCATTAGCGCATCGGCTTTAGGGTTGCACGCCTGGTTGTCGTTCTGCTCGGAACCACATTGAACCAGCGTGAGGAAGGTGCTTGCGTCGTTGTAATCCGCCACCCAGCCGTTGCGTGCTATCTGGTAGTCGCCGTCGTGCCGCTTCTTGAGCAGCACCTTGAATTCCATCGCCTGGATTTCCGTATCCAGGCCCAGCTTGGTCTTCCATTCGGAAGCCGCGAAGATCGCCATCTTCTTGTGATATTCACTCGTGTTGGTGGCGAACTGCAACTTGGTGCCGGGTTTCACGCCCGCCTCGGCCAGCAGCTTTTTCGCCTCGTCCACGCGTTTCGCCATTGGCCACGAGGCCCAGTCGTACGCACTGACGTCGGCGCCCTTTACGCCCTTCACGATCACGCCATACGCCGGGATCTGGCCGTCGGCCGTCACGCGCTGAGCCAGGATGTCCCGGTCGATGACCATGGACAGCGCCTTGCGCACACGTACGTCCTTCAGGAGCGGGTCTTTGTTGTTGAACGAGTAATAGCGCAAGCCGAGCATGGGCGCCGCGCGCATCTCGTTCGGGTACGCCTGTTTGTAGCGGGCATAGGTGCCCGAGGGAAGCTGGTTCACCCAGTCGTCACCGCCCGACTTGTACAGATCCACGTCCGTGTTTTCGTCTTCCACAGGCAGGTACGTGACCTGGTTTAGTTGCACGTTAGCGGCATTCCAGTATTGCGGGTTTTTCGCCAGCACGAGGCGGTTGTTCACTTGCCAGTCCTTCAGCGTGAATGCGCCGTTGCTGACCAGCTTGCCGGGTTTGGTCCAGTCGTGGCCGTACTTGTCGACCGCCTCCTTGTTCACCGGCCCGAGGTTCGTATTCGACATCAGGTCGGGCAGGAACGGCACCGGATAGGGCGTCTTGATTTCGACCGTGTACGGGTCGGGTGCGCTCACGCCAAGCGACGCCACCGGTTTCTTGCCTGCAACAATGTCTGCTCCGTTCAGCAGGAACATGCCGTAGGTGGTTGCGTACGGCGAAGCCGTTTTTGGATCGACGAGGCGCTGGCATCCGTAGACAAAGTCACCGGCAACAACCGGCTCGCCGTTAGACCACTTCGCATTCTTTCGCAGATGAAAGACCCACGTGGTCGGGTCCTTCATTTCCCACTTTTCCGCGACGCCGGGGACAGTCTCGCCGTCGGCACGCGTCGCAGTCAGTCCTTCAAACAAATCACGCGCGACCGTATTGGCCGGCACCGATTCCGCCACGTTCGGATCGAGTGTCTCGACTTCGGTGCCGTTGTTGCGCACCAGTTCCTGCTTCGCGGCGAGTTGCACGCCGGGAGGAACGACTGCGGCCTGCACGGCGCCAGCGAGCATGACGCCGCCAAGAGCAAGTGCCGCGGATGCACGGCAAAGACGGATCGAAGGATAAGGAGGTGGTGCGAAAAACATCTGGAAACTCCTGGTATTCGTTACTTCCGCGCCCGGCGTTGACTGCGGCCTTGAGCGCGTCATGCGGTGAGGCGTCGAAAGATCGATCTGTGTACGCCCAAAACCAAGGTCGCTCCAGCGCCGCATGACACGCGCCGGAGCGACCATTCCATCAGTCAAACAACTACAGCGACATCAGAACTTGTACGTTGCGCCGACCTGCGCGAAGCGGCCAATGTTCGTGTATATCGACTGGTCGTAGCCATTCTGATCCAGCGTGCCGTTTGCAAAGATCGGATCGTACGGCGGCGCACGGTTGAAGATGTTGTCGATGCCGCCGAAGATCGTCCAGTGCTTGAAGCCCGTGTACGTCATCATCAGGTTGAACTGGCTGTACGATCCCACGTGGGATGGCCCCCCGGCAACCAGATTCTGCGCATACGGACCTGTGAACTGCCAGGTCAACGCTGCGTCAAACTTGTTGTACGCCCAGTCCAGGGTGGTATTGCCTTTCCAGCGCGGGAAGCTGCCGCCGAACGGCTGTGTGAGGGTGTAGTCGTTACCCGCACCATTAATCGGTGACGCACCCGGGGTGCCGAGCTTGAAGCTGTTCACGTAAGCCCAGTCTGCGGACAAGGTGAACGTCCCGGTCTTCGTCGGCAGCGACTGGCGGAACGTGCCTTCGAAACCGTTCGTGTCGAGATAGCCGAGGTTTTGGTACGGGATGACCTTGTACAGGAGGGCACCCGTTACCGGGTCGGTGACAACCTGGGAAGGCGAGCCCTGGCCGATCACGTTATCGACACGAATCTTGTACCAATCCAAACCGACATCGGTCGTACGGGTGGGCGACAGCTCGAAGCCGATGGTGAGGTTACGCGTGCGCTCGGCTTTCAGGGCCGGATTACCCTCCGTGATCGACGTGTAGTTCTGGCCGGTGGCCTGGTCCACCTGAATACCCATCGTTTGCGAGTTGCTGTTCTCAACGAACGTCGGCGCACGGAAGCCGCGGTTGTACGAGGTGTACATCGTGAGCGCCTGAACCGGCTGATAGCGCAACGCGAAGCGCGGCGAGAACGCACCGCCGACATCGCTGTAGTGGTCGTAACGGCCCGACTGGCTGAACGTCAGGGCGCGCACAATCGGAATGTCCACCTGGTAGTACACAGCGGCCACGTTGCGCTGGCCGTTCACCGTCTGGAGATTCGGGCTAATGACCAGGCCTTGTTCAAATGCGTAACCCGGGTTCATCACTTCGCTCTGGTGCGTGAACTGCGCACCAAACCCGAGACCCACGTCACCCGCCGGCAGATGGAAGAGGTCCGGCGTCGACAGCGTCGCGTCAACGGTATCGAGCTTCGAGATAGCCAGGTTGTTCGCGTCCATGTACAGCCCATTGAGGCCGTTCGGCGTAGCCGCGGGATTCGAGAAATCGAACGTCCCGTTCTGGTAAATATTGGTCAGTGCCGCGGTGTTGAGCTGGTTCGTATAGGTGTTCGAAACCGTGCTTTGCGAGTGACTGACCGACGTCGCCCAATCCCACTCGCCGTTCGGCAGGTTGAACGAGCCCTTGATGCCCGTTGACGCGCGCCAGTAGGTGGAATACGTGTCTTCCGCTACCGCGTTCGGGAAAGCATACGTGAGCGGCGTGGCTACCCCGAACGGATTGTACTGATTGCTCGCCGGCACAGTGAAGTTGAACGGCGAAAGCAGCTTGGTCTGCGGATTCCACACGAGTGCGGGGACCTGCGGATTGCCGACAACGTTGTTCCACAGACCGTCGTTGGTGGTGGTCTTGTTGCTGCTGATCAGGAAGTCCCCGAACGCCGTCGTCGTATCGTTGATCTTGAAATCAGCGTGAAGCTTCGCGTTCAAACGCTCGGTCATCGGCGCGATAGACGTGCTTTCTGCGGAGTTGAAGCCGCAGACCGTGCCCGCCAATCCCGATGTCAGCGAGTTGGTGCCTGCGGGATGAACGGATCCGCCGTTCGCACAGCCGCTCAATGCCTGCACGCTGCCGTCGGGCATATTCCAGTACGACGGCGCGAGCAACGAATGGCCGCCCGGCTGATTGGTGAAATCCTGAGCGCTCGTCGCGTCGCGGTCAGCGAGCGTGAAGCCGTTCGACTTGTAGTAGCTCGCGGCGGCCGTCACGTTGAAGCGATCGGCGTTGAGATCGCCAAAGCCGGCGAGCACACCGAATTTGGTCGTGCCCGCGCCGCCGCCTTGGCTGATGGCGCTGCCGTAGCTGCCGTCGAGTTGCAGCCCCTGGAAGTCGTGCTTCGTGATGATGTTGACCACGCCCGCGATGGCGTCCGAGCCGTATTGCGACACGGCACCGGCCTTCACGATCTCGATGCGATCGATGGAGTTCAGTGGCAGCGTGTTCAGGTCGAAGAAGGAGTCGACGCTGTTCGAGAAGAACGCGAACGGCGCAACGCGCTGTCCATCCACCAACACGAGCGTGTATTTTTCGCTGAGACCGCGCAGAGCGATACCCGCAGCGCCTGCGGCAAAGTTGCCGGACTGGCCTTCGCTCCAGCTATTCGCCGAGTTGGCTGAGGTCGTGCGCAGAAAATCGGCGACGGTCGTGGCGCCGCTGTTCACAATATCTTTCTGCGAAATCGTCTGAACCGCATTGAAGCCGACCTTGTCGGCGCTGCGGATCAGCGACCCGGTCACTTCGAATTTCTTGATTTGCTGGACGCCCTTTTCAGCAGTCGGTGTCGCGGTGTTGTTGTCCGCGGACGGTGTTGCAGCGGTGCCCGATGCCGGCGCCGCCGCTGCTGCCGGCGTGCTTTCCGTTGTCGTTGCGCCCGCCGCCGTACCAGTGGTGGCCGGCTGGCTTTGCGCAAACGCCGGTACGGCGATTGCGGCTGACAATGCTAGTTCAGCCCAGACTATTCTTTTGATGGCCTGCGCCAATGCCCTTTGTTTCATTTTTCCCCTTTCCGCTCGTAAGTAAGGCCACAGCTGTGTGTGAAGAGAGGTCTTGTGGACCTCTCCACTCGATATACGGCGTTCTTGCGCCGCGCTCCGTTAAAGCCGACCCGCGCTCCTACTGCCCGGCAAACGGGTCAATAGCGCACCAGCTTGCAAATACAGACAGGAAGACGGGACTCTTCAGATACTTCAATATCGGACTACTTATTTATTACAAACGAAATGCGCAGCGCTTTCTAATTGTTTTCACTTCCACTACTTTGCATGATGGATGGACAACACCCCTTCCATCAGATCAACCTTACATAAAACCATAAGTAATGCTTACAAATACAGAGATAGTGTTTTTAACGAAAGCACGGAGCAAAAGCACCTAGAACAATCTTGGCGTGCCCACCCATATAACCACCGCTTCTTCGCGAGCGGTATTGCACCAGGCGTGAGGCACGGTGGACTCGAAATGCGCGGTGTCACCTGCCTGCAATACAAACGTCGTACCTTCTAACGTGAGCGACAACTGGCCGCTCATCACGTATAAAAACTCTTCCCCTGCATGTGTCGTGACTTCCGATGGGTTCTGTCCCACCGGCATCCTGACGAGAATCGCTTCCAGCTTGCCGCCGACCGACAAGTTCGTCAGCCATCCAAAAAGATTTGCGGTTCCGTCGAACCCGAAGTACTTCAGCTCACTTCCTCTACGCACTGACTTGTCTTCCGTTGGCGTGTCGACGAAGTACTGCACCGTGACGCCTAGCGCTCGCGCAATGCCAACTAGCGACGTAATAGAAGGCGTTGCATGACCTCGTTCCACCTGCGATAAAAAGGGCTTGGAAATCCCCGCACTCGTCGCCACTTCATCCAGCGTGCGCTTGAATCGTTGGCGCAGCGCGCGAATTTTGCTTCCTATGGAAACTGCGACCTGTGCCTTGTTATCGTGTGGCAAAACCATAGCAAGACAGAATCCCGTGTCAAAATTAGTTTGTATACCAAACTATGTTTTATCGGATGCAACATCCTCCCTAAGACACGTGCCATATGCCCGGTTAGTTGCCGCGATGCGTGGTTCAATCAATGCGATCGTCGGGATACTTTCGCACTTGCCTAAAACCTGGCGATGGTTGCATACGCAACCAACCCCGTCTACTGTCGAAGATCTGTGTTCCATACGGCGAGGATGCGCCGCCCGGTTCAATGCACGCATAGCTCGGCGGCACTTCGCAGGGTGGGACACGCTGGACCCGGGATGCCGTTACTTCGACGCCACCATCACCCACAATCGGGCGAGGTCGGCTGAACCGTCGGAGCCTTTCACCGCACGGAAGGTTTGCACTGCGCGAGCTTTGTCGCCTGCCACGTAGTAGGCCACGCCGAGATGCAGCTGCGCCTGGTCAGGGTGATCGAGCCCACCCTTCGCGATCGCCGCCTCCATTGCTGCAAAACCCTGCTTGGCTTGCCCCGCGAAGACCTGGTTGAAGCCGACGTCGATCGGCGCTACAGGGTTCGCCGGATCAACCGGCGCTTGCGCCCGCTTCGCGGCTAGTGCCTGCAACCGCTTTTCGCGATCCGCCTGTGCGTCGTGGCCCAGAACGCCCGATGCGAACCCCTGATCGATCACCTGCTTGCCCTCAGCCGTGGTACCCGCCACGATCGCGAGCTGGGTCATCTCCATGTAATCGTCGACGGTAGTGAGCGAACCGGTCGCACGCCGCAGCCGATAGGTGTCGATATCGAGCACCGACGAATAGCCCGGCTTCGCGCGTATCGCTTGAAACAGATCGTCCCAGTAGGACTGCTTCGGGTGATAGGCGACCAGTTTCTCAAGCGCACCGCGGTAGGTCGTGTCATCTTTTACACGCTGCGCGCACGTGCCGAGCAATTGCAGTTGCGACTCGTCGGGCGCATGGCCGGCACGCGCTTGCGCATCGACCCCAGGCTTGAGCAGGCTCACTACATTGCCGCAGTCGTTCGAAAGGTAGTAAGACTGCACAAGCAAAGTGCGCATATCGGGATCGCTGCCGCCTGACTTCTGATAGCGCTGCGCGACCTTGATAGCCTGTGCGTAGTTCTTTTGCTCGAAGTAGATGCCTGCAAGCGCCGCCGTGGTGCGTTGTTCGTCGGCGCCGGCAAGGCGCCCTGAGCTCAGCAACGTTTCATAGGCCTGGGCGGCCACACCGTTGTCGCCCGCCGCCGCCGCTGCAGCGCCGCGCATCTCTTCGACCATGAGGCTTTCATACGGCGTCTTGCCCGGCATGGCAGCCGCCTGATCGATTTTCGTCAATGCATCCCTGTACTTGTGCGCGCGATACAGATCCTGCGCGGCGTTCAGCGGCTTCGCCACATCCGGCCGCAAGGTGTCCGCGGCATGAGACGTGACCGGCAACACGACAAGCGCAGACAGTCCTCCGACAGCGGCCGCAATGACGGCGCGTTTGAACCGTTGATGGATCGTTAGCATTCCACTTCCCTATTGCATGTACTGCTCATTGCCGATCAGGCCGATCTTCGTCGCGCCCAGTCGTTGAGCGGACGCCATCACCGTTGCAACATCCTTATACGGCACCAGCTTGTTAGGCCGCAGATGGATTTCCGCCTGCACAGGTTCGGCGGCCACCTGTGCAAGCCTGGATTCGAGCGCCGCACGATCCGGCACCGGCTGGCCGTTCCAGGTCGTGGTGCCGTCGAAGTCGATATCGATCTGCACCACTTCCGGCTGCGTGATTGGCGGCGGCGGATTGCCGACCGGCAAGTTCATCTTGATGGCGTGCGTCTGGATCGGGATCGTGATGATCAGCATGATCAGCAACACCAGCATCACGTCGATCAGCGGCGTGGTGTTGATATCGACCATCACATCCGGTTCAGCGTTGCCGCCGCCCGACGATACGTTCATTCCCATAGTCGTCTCCTGTCGATCGGACTTGGCGCTTTAGCGCTTAGTCCGATCCCATGCAAAGCTAGCCGCCGCGCGCAGGCGGCTCAGTAATAAACGAAACCTTGGCGATACCGGCGCGTTCGCACTCGGTAATGACCCGGCCGATGAATTCATAACGCGCGTTCTGGTCACCGCGAACGTGCACTTCCGGTTGCGGCGTCATGACCGACACGGTTTTCAGGCGTGCCAGCAGCGTCGGCCCATCCACCTGCTTCTCGTTCCAGAAGAAATCGCCGTCGCGGTTGACCGCAATGACGATACTTTTGGGTGTGGTCTGCAGCGGCTGGATCGTCTCCTTCGGCAGTTGCACCGGCACCGTATGCGTCACCACCGGAATCGTGATCAGAAAGATGATCAGCAGGACCAGCATCACATCGACGAGCGGTGTGGTGTTGATATTGGAGATGACCTCGTCGTCATCATCTTGCCCAACGCTCATAGCCATGACGAACTCCGCTTATTGGGCCAGCGCTGCTTCGCGAGCCGTAGCGCGCGCCGAGCGCCGGCTGCCGGCGAGCAGGACGGTGTGCAGTTGTGCGCCGAACGCACGAACACGCTCCATCACCGACTTGTTGCGGCGAACCAGGAAGTTGTAGCCGAGCACCGCCGGCACGGCCACGGCGAGACCGATCGCGGTCATGATCAGCGCTTCACCCACCGGGCCCGCGACCTTGTCGATCGAAGCCTGGCCGGCGATACCGATTGCCGTCAGCGCGTGATAAATCCCCCACACGGTACCGAACAGACCGACGAACGGCGCTGTCGAGCCGACTGTGCCGAGGAAAGCCAGACCGTCCTGCAGACGATTCGATACGTTGGTGATGGCACGATCAACCGAGGCATCGATCCACGTGTTGCGGTCGACGGCTTCGAGCAGTGCTTCGTCGTGGTGTTCGCCTGCCTCGATGGCTGTTTCGGCGATGAAGCGGAACGGCGAGGCTTCGTCGAGCATCTTCGCGCCTTCGGCTAGCGACGGCGCGGTCCACAGCTGCTCGTCGGCGCTCTTCGCGCGGCGGTTGGCACGGAACTGCTCGAAAAACTTGGTGATCATGATGTACCAGCTGCCCATCGACATGAGCACCAGCAGAATCAGCACGAAGCGTGCAACAAAGTCACCGTTCTTCCAGAGCGCGCCGAGGCCGTAGGGGTTGTTGACGGTTTCGGACGTAGCCGGTTCCGGCGGCGGTACCGCTTGGTCTGTGGCCGGGCCGGCCATTTGCGGTGCTGCGGTGGCGGGTGCCGTAGCCGACGCGGTCGCGTCGCTAGCTTGCGCGTGGGCCATGTGCGGTGCCACAAAGGTATCCACCGTGGTTACGGCGAACAACAGGGTTGCCGCCAATGCGGCGAGAGTACGCTTTTTCATGCCTGCTCCAAGTTCATTAGTACAACTTCTAAACTAAGACTGATAAATCGCTACCGGTACCGAACAGCCAGTGGGTTTCAGTTCAGGTTAAACGAGAACGGAACTTGCACACGGACCGGTTGGCCTTGGGAAACGCACGTGAACTGCTTGACCGCGTTGAACGCAGCGCGATCGAGTGAGGAATCGTCTGCAGACTTGGCAACGCGTTCATTCGTAATATGGCCCTGCGCGTCGACTACGAATTCAATCAACACATCACCCGTCACGTTGTTCTCCTGCGCTTCCTTCGGGTAGCGAATCGACGAACGGATCTGATCCGAGTTCGGGCATACAACCCCGACTTCGACGCTCACGGGTTTGCTCGGCGCGGGAGGTGCCGGCGGTGCGGGAGGCGCCACGGCGGGTGCCGACACGACCGGTGCGGCCTGGTGCGTGATGGTCGGCTGGGGCGGCGTTTGCACCTGCACTTCCGGCGGCGGTACGAACGGCGGCGGCGGCGGTGCGAACTTCGGCGGTGGCAATTGCACGGTGGGCAACGGCGGCGGAGGCGGTGGCTTCACCGGCTCGATGATCTTCGTTTCGATAGGATGCTGGATAACCTGTACGACCTTGGTGGCAAGGCCGTTGATAAGTGCATAGATCAGCACGATGTGCAGGAGCAGAACAACCGCGATACCGCCAAAGCGGCGTACCGGGTTTTGCTGCTTGCGCCCAAACTCACGCGGGCGCCCTGGCCTTCCCATACGAGCTGTTGCTGCCGGAAATTGTCCTTCGACTTTCGTACCCACCTTTACTCCTCCGGCGTGAACCGTCCATTTCTGTAACTGCAGTGCGCGTACATACCGCAACCAACGTTCACTTCGGACAACCGCTTCCTTCGCTCCGACCCTTGATTTGCACTCCGAATTTATGCCGCAGCGCGCAAACCTGATGCGATGACACGGATGCGGCTGTGAGACGCCCAGCGGTACTTCACGCCCGCCGAACGATCATCTGACTAGAACCACGATAGATTAAATCCGACTCGCTCATTTTGGTCTGGCATTAACACCCGGAGACAATTTGAACGAAGCGCACTACGGCTTCTGAACTTTTTGCGCGATTGTCACCGGCGTTTCATGGGATGCGACGATAGCAGGACAAAATGCACGGTCAAACTTTATTTGATGGCAGCATACCAAGTTTAGAGGGAATACTCTAACTAATGCTGTGCTTGCGTCGCTTTAAAAGAATAAGCGGATGTTCGAACGGATACGCGCGCGCCTTTGATAACTCGCCAATTGGGATGCAACCGCCATTCCGGCTTTCCATGGCACGCCATGAGCTGCCGTCGAATGGCAGATAGTGCATGGCGCAAAAGCCTACTGGGCGGGCCTTTGAGACGGTTTCACAGCACCTCTGGCGAGTGATGATCGAGCGCCGACTAGAGGCCAGCGTCGAAAGCGGGAAAATGAAAGAAGGAAGACTTCGTTTGAAAAAAATTTTAGCGGTATTTACGAAACTCTAAATGCACATTTGAATTACACCATTTTAAAATTACAAGAGTATTTCAAATAATTACATAAAGCATACGGCATTCATAATGGTCCGCTTTGATTTTCAGGACGCTCGGTAATTAGTGCTCATAGAACTCACATTTGCTGATTCATAACATCCTGTTATGAAGCATAATAAATCCGCCTTCTTTGCTGCCCAATAACATCCTGTTATAAAGCATAATAAATCCGCTTTCTATGGAGTATTGAAAGTTCAGCCCTGTTGAATGGAAAAATTCTGCTATGTGAAGAAGGAAATCTCCTGGGACTGCCGGTTGTCTACTGGCCGGTCTGTGGAGTCGCCTGCTACGACCATACGCAGGCCGGCCAGTAGACAACCCGTTCACCGGCTGCGTTGCAGCAGGTGGCCGGTGAACGCAATATTGCGGCGCTCCACTACCAAGTCGACGTGTCCATCATTCGCAACCTGACGTTCAGCCATTCAAGTCGTTAAGATCACTAAGCGATTTCGACGGCGCGTTCTCGCCGCGCTTCGCGCTTCGTTATCAGCCGATCTCGATGTAGACGATGTACGGCTCGTACAGCCGTGGCTTCTGGGCGCCAACGCTGGTCGAAAACTCGCAGTCGAAGACGTTGTCTATCCAGACTGCATCCGACCCGCTCGATCCGTTTCAGCCCGGTGTGCCGCAGTCCATCAGCGAGTTGACCAACGGCAATCCGAATCTGCAGCCTGAACGCACGAAGAACTACAACATCGGCTTCCAGTTGTCACCGGATACGACGGCCGGCTTCGGCTTCGACTTCTACAAGATCAAGATCAACAACGCGATCGGCACGGGACTCATCCAGGGTGAAGTGAATGCGAACAACCCGGACGGGACGATCGCCTATGTGAACACTACCCATGCGAACTTGGGCACGCTGACGACCGATGGTTTTGAAGTCACACCTATCGCAAGTCGGTTGGCACGAGCGTGGGTACGTTCACGCTGTCAGGCGACGTTGCCTACAGGTTCTAACCCTTTGTAGATGGATGTCCAGGCCGCGCACTGTTTCCTGGTGCGCCGCCTCTGCCATTTGAGAGCCTGGCCTTGATCTCCGCTCTTATCCGCCACACCCAAGTCGGATTCGGACAAGCACCTCGGGGCGAGGCCCTATATAGCGTGATGCGGGCGCATGCAAGTGTCGCCGATATGCATCAATGCGGTCTACAAAACATACCGGGGTACTAACTTCTGAATTAATTGCACTATTCTTATACGAACGATCCGGCCGCATCATGAACCGGCATCGACACCTGCCCGAGGGGTTCGGCATGAACCTGTTATCTTTTCGCACGCCTGTCCTTTATGCGACTTGCCTTCGCTGTGGCAATGCGCTGACCCACGGCGAAGAAGAATGCCCGCATTGCGGCACGAATCAGTCGCGTGAAATGCGCGCACTGAACTCCGTGGGCTTCAATAACAGCAGTGTCATGCTGATGCCGGGGCGCATGCTCGTGCCGTATCCGAGCGTGCCCGAGGAAGTCGACACGGCGATGAATATAGCCCGTGCACGCGCCCGGATCGCCAGGCGCGTGGCGTTCGGCGTGGCGAGCGGCGGGCTGCTCGCCATAGCGCTCGCGCTGACTTATGCCCCCGGCCTGAGATCGCCCGTGGTTCAGCGGCTGGCTGCACTACCGGAGCCCGCGAAGACGCCCGCCTTCGTTCCGATAGCACCTGAGAATGCCGCGAACGCGGCTGCACCGGCAAGCACGACGACGGTCATTGCAGCAGCAACCCCGGCGAGTGCGACCACGGTCATTGCGGCAGCGAATCCCGCGAGCTCGATCGCTGCGGCACCGACACACGCACCGAATCCCGCAATGGCGATGATCGCGACGATCACAAGGAACGTAACGAATGCCATTGCCTCCATGCGCACGGCAAGTTCAACGGTCGCACTGAGTCCGGCTACCGGACCGGTTTCAAAGGGTTCCACGAACCCATCCGGCCCGATGGCCGCGACGACCACGCAAAGCCCGGTAACGGCATCACCATCGAAGAGCTCAACGCCCGTCACAACCGCGCAAAGCCCGGTAACGGCAGCACCATCGAAGAGCTCAACGCCCGTCACAACCGCGCAAAGCTCGGTAACGGCAGCACCACCAAAGAGCTCGACGCCCGCGACGACCGTCACGATCGCGCAGAACACAATCCCTGCGCCGGCCCCGAAAAGCGCCGCCACCGCGCCGAACCCGACGCCTGCAACCAACACACCGCCCTCACCCGCCGCAGCCAAGCTCGCCGCCATACCGCCCGCCCCCAGCCCTGCCGCCGTCGCCGATGTCCCTATCGCCAGCCACGCACCGCAGCCGTCCACGCCCGTTACAAAGGAATTGCCGAAGCTGTCGTTACCGCCCGTCTCGCCGGTCATTGCCACGGAGCGTCCGCCCTTGGGCAGCCCGGGCGAAAGCATCTACTTCACACGCCTTGCATTGGCCACGAGCGACCTGAGCGCCGCGCGCAAGAACCTGACCAACGTGCCCGCGAATCAGGCCAGCAGCCCCGACGTCCAGCGGCTTCGCGACGACCTGGCCCAACGCGAAGCCGCACGCGATGCCGCGATGCAACACGCCCGCGCATGCGACGCGACAGCTTCATGGCGATGTGCACGGCGCTACGCGAAGGACGCGCTTGCCATCGATTCGAGCTACACCGACTCGCGCGCATTTCTCAGGCATGTCGCTATTAAAGTAGCTGAGGCAAAGAAGGCCGCAGAAGGCGCGGCAGCTCAGATAGCCGCCACCACGCCGCGCGCTGTCACTTATCCAGCGCCGCTCCGCGAGGCCGAGCCGGTCCCGCGCACGGCCACGGCCACGGTTGCAAGCACGGGTAGCACGTCGACAACGGGCAACAGCGCACCGCACACGATTGCGAATCCGCCCACGCACGCGCCTCTTGCACCGCGCGTGCTTCGTGAAACCCGCGAGGTTCACGAAGCACGCGTGGTGCAAGAGGCGCGGGACCCCATCGCGGCATTCCAGTACGCTCAGACTGCAGACGTGGCGCCACCTGAGCCCAAGGCGCTCGACAACAACGCGCCGATTCGCCCGGCCGGTCGCGGCGAAGCACATTGAACTGCATCAAGGCTTGAAGCGGAGACGCGTCCGTCGCCGCTTCAAGCAACAACCGCTACCCCGCACTCATTGCCCGTTCGCCTTGTCTTCCGCTTTCCGCAAGTTATCCGGGTAGTCGTTACGATCCGCCGCCGGGTTATACCCGTTCTTCTCCAACTGCCCCAGTTCGGCCGAATTCTTCGCGCGCGCTGCTTTTCTCTCGGCCTTGCGTTGTGCCTTCTGCGCCTGTTTGGACGTCAACGCCGGCGTCGACGGTGGCGTGGCCGGCGTCGCATCCGCGCTTTGAGCAAATGAATCAGGAGTCGCGCCCAACACTATGCCGAGCGAGGCCAGGACGGTGATCGAACGAACCCGAGCGCATGACATGACACCCGTCTCCTGTAAGAAGCAGGCCCGTCGATCCGAGTCACCCGCGTCGGCACTGCGCCAGGTCTGCTACGAATTCAATCGCGCCGCGGCACGCTCAACTATTGCTGTGCGTTGAGCACGCCCCGATTCACCGCGATTCCACACCAGATCCACTACCGCCTTCGGTGCGGTATTGGGTGTACCTGAATTAAAGGGCGGAGCGGGCGCATATTCCAGTTGAAGTTGAATTGCCTGCGCTTCTGTTTCGCCGATCAAACCAGTGAGAAGCGTCAGCGCAAAATCGATGCCCGCCGTCACACCGCCGCCCGTCATCAGATTGCCGTCCTCAACCACGCGCTCTTTCACGGGAATTGCCCCGAACCGTTCGAGCAAATGATGGAACGCCCAGTGCGTGGTCGCGCGCCGGCCGCGCAGCAAACCGGCCGCTCCGAGAACCAGTGAACCGGTGCAGACCGACGTGACGAAGCGCGCCTCCCCAGCTTGGCGCTTGATGAAATCGAGCGCGGCGTCGTCCTCCATCAAGTCGCCGACGCCCACCCCACCCGGCACGCACAACACGTCGAGCGCGGGGCAATCGGCGAACGTGATGGTGGGCGTCAACACGAGGCCACTGCTCGCCTTGACCGGATCGAGGGTGTTTGCAATCAGGTGAACGGTTGCGCCCGGGACCATCGCGAAGACGTCGTGCGGGCCGGTCAAGTCGAGTTGCTGGACGCGCGGAAAGACGAGGAAACCGATATGCAATGTCATGGTGATGAGCCTTAAAAGGAAGTAGACGTGCCGACGATACCCCGCTACGCTTTGGCGTAGTCATCAATCAACCCTCGTTTCACGCCAATCGAGTCATGAACCATGAATGACACGCCTCGCCGTATCGATATCCTCGCGTTTCCAGATGTCCAACTGCTCGACGTTTCCGGGCCGCTTCAGGTTTTCGCGTCCGCCAACGAACTCTCCCTGGCAAGTGGCGCAAGCGCGCCCTATACGGCGCGCGTGGTTGCCACAGCCGCGGGGGAAATCCAGAGCACCGCGGGTCTCGGCCTGTTCGCCCAGCCCTTGCCGACTGCAGACCAGGCGACGGATACGCTGATCATCGCGGGCGGACGCGGTGTACACGCGGCATCGAAAGATGCGGCGCAAGTGGCGTGGGTCAGGGAGCGCGCGTCGCAGTGCCGGCGAGTAGCGTCGGTGTGCACGGGCGCGTTTCTGCTCGCGGCCGCTGGCTTGCTCGACGAGCGCCGCGCGGTCACGCACTGGGCGCATTGCGAACAACTCGGGCACCGTTATCCGGCGGTCCACGTCGATCCCGCGCCCATTTTTATTCGCGACGGCTCGGTGTGGACATCGGCGGGCGTGACAGCCGGCATTGATCTCGCGCTGGCACTGGTCGAGGACGATCTCGGGCGCGCGCTCGCACTCGACGTGGCGCGCGAACTGGTGGTGTTCCTGAAACGGCCGGGCGGCCAGGCGCAGTTCAGCGCGACGCTGTCGCTGCAAAAAGCGGGTGACCGCTTCGGCGATCTGCACGCGTGGATAGCGGAAAACATGGCAGCCGACCTGTCGATCGCGACACTGGCCGAGCGCGCCGGCATGAGCGAGCGCAGCTTCGTGCGGCACTATCGCGCGCAAACGGGGGTCACGCCGGCGCGCGCCATCGATCAATTGCGCCTGGAAGCGGCGCGCCGCCTGCTGGGCGATACGTCGTTTCCGGTCAAGCGGGTGGCCGCGCGTTGTGGGTTCGGATCGGAGGAAACCATGCGGCGCAGCTTCCTGCGTTCAACGGGGGTCACGCCGCAGGCTTACCGCGAACGCTTCTCGGCAGGCGGCCGCGGCGAAAGCGAGGGTGAGTCCTCCCACGGAACTCTCACGCACGACTAGCGGCTACGGCAGCGCACCAACCCGGTTCAGCACATCCGTTCGAGCCTTCGTGGATGCGAAAGACTTATTCTTTCGCGATAATGCTGCATTGCGCTCCGCCAAAAATCCACAATTTTCCCAAAATGTCCATTATCGATGTCCCCAATGACCCGCTCACGCGCGTGATCGCGCCCTATGGAGCGGGTCCCGCCGAACTCGCGCTCGCCGTCGGCGGCCTGGCTATCGGCACGGGCGAATTCGCGTCCATGACGATCCTGCCCGTTATCGCGAACGGCCTCGATACGTCGCTGCCCACCATGGGCCACATCATCAGCGCGTATGCGCTCGGCGTAGTGATCGGCGCACCGCTCATCACCATTTTCTTCGCGAAGATCCCGCGCCGTGCGATGTTGATCGGCCTGATGCTGATGTTCGCCTTCGGTAATTTGCTGAGCGCGCTCGCGCCGAATTACCCCATGCTGCTGATCGCGCGCTTTATTTCCGGCGTGCCGCATGGCGCCTATTTCGGGGTGGCGGCTTTGACGGCGGCATCGCTCGTGCCGCCCGACCGGCGAGCGCGAGCAGTGGGACGAGTGATGCTGGGCCTGACAATCGCCAATATTTTTGGCGTACCGCTCGCAACCTGGCTCGGGCAATGGCTCGGCTGGCGCGCGGATTTCCTGCTGGTTGGCACACTCGGCATTCTTACGATGATTGGCGTGCGCATCTTTCTCCCGCCTATTCACGCAGGCGGCGCCACGCCGCGGCGCGAGCTCGGCGTGTTCAGGCGCTTGCAAGTCTGGCTGACGCTGTCGGTGATCGCGGTCGGCTTCGGCGGCCTGTTTGCGGTCTACACCTACATCACGCCGACGCTGCTGAACGTGACCCACGTGGCGCCCTGGCGCGTACCGCTGCTGCTCGGCGCGCTGGGTGTCGGCATGACGGCGGGCAGCCTGATCGGCGGTGTGCTGGCTGACAAGTCGCGGCTCTGGACCATCTTCGGCATGCTGATCTGGAACGCCGCCGCGCTGGCTGCTTTTGCGTATTCTTCGGCAAACGAATGGACCGCGACGCTCAACCTGTTCGCGATGGGACTCGGCATCGCCGTGGTGCCGGCGGTGCAGACGCGCCTGATGGATGTGGCCGGCGACGCGCAGACCGTGGCCGCCGCGCTCAATCATTCGGCCTTCAACATTGCAAACGCCCTGGGTGCGTGGGCGGGCGGCGTAGTGGTGGCGATGGGCTTCGGACTCGAGGCCACGGGCTGGACGGGTGCGCTGCTCGCATGCGGTGGTATCGTGCTGTTGGGTGTTTCCGTCGCGGTGGAACGGCGCTCGATGGCGTCGGGACCCGCGACGGTATGCGGTTCGTCGGGCGCATGAACGATGCTTGTCATGCGTCGCGCCAAAAACGCCCGGTAAGGGTGGAACGGACGGATTGCTTACGCAAAGCCCTCAAGCCCCAAGCTGCGCTGCCGTTATAACAATCAGCCGTCTACACGCGCACAAACCAAGGAGCGGGCTCGTTTCAATCCCTCCAGTGTCAGGATGAATGGTCAATAGCATCGACATCGAACGAGATTGAATCAGGAGCCGGAGCATCCTTCGGCTCGGAGCACCGATGAACGTCCCTCCTGCAAACCATGCCAGGCCGATAGCCGACGACAGCAGCGATGAAACCGCTGCGGCCGTCGCACGCGCGGCCGCTGAACCGGCGAGGTGGACGGTCACGGACAGTGCAGTCGACGTGCTGTTGCGCAATGCCCGCGCGCAAGTCGATACAAACGCCTGGGCGTGGTATCAGGTCGGCGAGGACCTGCATCTGACGGCTCAGGGCGACGCGGCAGAGGTGTGGCCCGCCATGCTCACCGCCGACAACTTCCACGCCTTTTGCACGACCCGCCGCCTGTGTCTCTGGCCGACGGGCAGCGGCGAAAGCATCCTGGGCTGGCTGCTCGCGCCCGCCGCCCACGCGGGAAGTCCTACGCTTGCCAACCTCGCCCGCAGCCTGGGCGAAGCCCTGCAAACCGACGCCCTGGCGCGCGCGCAAAACACCCAGCGCGTGCTCTACGAAATCGCCTATCTCGCCAGCTCCATGCGCGAACGATCGGCGTTCCTGCTCGGCGTGCACCAGCAACTCGCCACGCTGATCGACGCAGAGAACTTCTATCTCGCGCTTTACGACCCATCGAGCGGCAAGATCACGTACCCGTATTACGTCGATGTGATCGATACCCTCGCGCGCGAAACAGCGATCTACGACACACTCGATCCGTCGCGGCTGTCGCTGACCGGGCAAGTGCTGACCACGGGCCAGCCGCTTCTCATCGACGCCGCCGGCATCCGCGCCGCCGAGCGGGAAGGCCGTTTCTATTGCATGGGGGATCGCCCGGAATTCTGGATGGGCGCACCGCTCAAGAATGCGTCGGACGAAGTCTTCGGCATGATTGCCATGCAGGTCTACGACATCTCGCGCGTCTACAGCGTGGAGGATCGCGCGCTTTTCCTGGTCGTCGCCCGGCATGTGGCCATGGCGCTCGACCGGATCCTGCATCGCGCCGATCTGGAAGAAACGGTATCGCGCCGGACTGCTGAGTTATCTGAACTGAACCAGGCGTTGCGGCAGGAGATCGCGGAACGCAAGCGTGCCGAGCACCTGCAGGGCGCGTTGTTCCAGATTGCCGAGCTGTCGAGCCGCCACGGCGACATGATGGAGTTTTTCCGCAGCCTGCATGGCATTGTCGGCGAGTTGCTGTATGCGCAAAACTTCTACATTGCGCTAGTCGACAGCACGACGGCGACAGTGTCCTTTCCGTATTATGTCGATGAACTGCTGAACACTCATCCCACGCCTCGATGCAACCGGCGTGGCCTGACAGAGTACGTGATCAGGCAGCGCCGTCCGTGTCTGATCGATCTCGCCGAAGCCACGCGGCTGGTAGAGACGGGTGAGATCGAACGCGCGGGCGAAAGCATCAAGCTGCGCTCGTGGCTGGGCATTCCGCTCTTCGACGGCGACGTCGTGCGCGGCGTGCTCGCCGTACAAAGCTATTCCACGCAGGTGCGTTACTCGTTGCGCGACCAGGAACTGCTGACGTTCGTGTCGCGCCACATCGATACCGCCCTCTCAAGACGCAGTGCTGCCGAAGCACTGCATGCGGCCAACCTGGAACTCGAGGAACGCGTGCAGAACCGCACCCGCGAGCTCGACCAGGCCAACGCGCGGCTGCAGCACGAGAATTCGCACGATGCGCTGACCGGCCTGCCGAATCGCAGTCACTTGTTGCAGCGGCTGCAGGAAGCGTGGCTGGGTCATCACGGTGAAGGTCAGCAACTGGCCGTGATGTTTATCGATCTCGACCGCTTCAAGGTGGTGAACGATAGCCTCGGCCATCATTTCGGCGACCTGCTGCTGGTGCAGGCAGCGGCCCGCCTGCGTAGCTGCCTGGGCGAGCACGATCTGCTCGCGCGCCTCGGTGGCGATGAGTTCGCCGTGTTGTCGCCGGGTGCGCCGCTGGATGCCGCCGTGGCTATCGCGGAACGGATCCTGGCGGCGTTCGACCTGCCGTTCCATATAGACGACCATGTGGTGTTTTCGTCGTGCAGCATCGGCATCGTGGGTCCGGATAGCCAGTTTCATAAAGAGCCGGCCGATCTGCTGCGCGACGCCGATACCGCGATGTATCGCGTGAAGAACGGTGGCCGCGATAGTTTCGTCGTGTTCAATCATGCGCTGCGGCGCGAGGTGTCCGATCAGGTCGAACGCGAAGGAGCGTTACGTAATGCGCTCAAACGCGACGACGAACTGGTGCCGTATTTTCAGCCTATCGTCTGCGTGAACAGCGGCCAGCTTATGGCGCTGGAAGCGTTGATCCGATGGCGCCAGCCCGACGGCCGCGTGATCGGGCCGGGGCAATTCCTTCCGGCGGTGGAAGGCTTGCGTCTGATCGGGCGGCTCGATCTCTACATGCTCACGCGCGTCGCGGCCATCCTCGCGAAGCCGGAACACGCGGACTGGCCGCCGGTGCATGTGAACTGTTCGAGCTACAGCATGACGCGCCCGGAATTCGCCGACGATGTCCTTGCCCTGCTCGCACGCCACGGCGTCGCGCCGTCGCGGATCTGCCTGGAGCTCACGGAAGGCGCGCTTGTCGCCGAGCCCGATCTCGCAAGGCGCTCGATGCAGCGTCTCGCCGACCACGGCATGTCGGTCGTGCTCGATGACTTCGGCGCGGGATTTTCGTCGCTGAGTTATGTGCATCAGTATCGCTTCAGCGGCCTGAAAATCGACCAGTCGTTCATCTTCGAACTGACCACCAGTCCGCGCAGCAGCGCGATCGTACGGGCAATCGTGCGGATGGCGGAGTCGCTGGACCTGACGCTCGTGGCTGAAGGCGTGGAGAACGCTGAAACGCTGGCGGCGCTGCGCGAGATGGGTGCCGCGCAGGCGCAAGGTTATTACTTCGCCGAGCCGATGCCACTGGAAGAACTCCTGCTGACCACCCTTGCGTCTCGCTTGCAGGTGCTGACGCAAGAGCCTTGAGAGACGGTTAGCGCGGCAACTACGCATCTTCGTGACTTCGCCTATGCTGTGAGCTGATCCGTCATGGCGAGGCTTTTCATGCGCCCCACTTCCGCCGACGCCCGTCGTCGACGCCTCCTGCTCCTTGCCGCCAGCGGCACGTTGTTGCCTTTGAGCCTGCCGGCAGGCTTCGCACAAACGCCCTCTACCGTCGCACCGCTGCCGCACATGAACACACGCCCTATTCCGTCCACGGGCGAACCGCTGCCGGTTGTCGGCTGCGGCACCTGGCGCACCTTCGACGTTGGTGACAGCCCCCAAGCGCAAGCCGCGCTCGCCGAGGTCCTGCGCATCCTGTTCGACAACGGCGGCTCGGTAATCGATTCATCGCCGATGTACGGATCGTCGGAAGCGGTCGCGGGAGCGGTGCTGACGCGCATCGGCGGCCACGGCCGCGCGTTTGTCGCGACCAAGGTATGGACTGAAGGCCGCGACGCGGGCATCGCACAAATGGAAGAATCGATGCGGCGTTTTCAACAACCCCGCATCGACCTGATGCAGATTCACAATCTGCTCGACTGGCGCACGCAGCTCGCCACCTTGCGTGAATGGAAAGCACAGGGCCGGATTCGCTATCTCGGCATAACGCATTACACGTCGGGCGCATTCGCCGAGGTGGAAGCCGTGATGCGCTCGGAGACACTCGATTTCGTGCAGATCAACTACGCCGCCGATGACCGCGCGGCCGAGCAACGCTTGCTGCCGCTTGCGAGGGAACGCGGGATTGGCGTGGTCGTGAACCAGCCGTTCGGCGGTGGCGGTTTGCTTGGCAAACTCAAGGGACAGCCCGTGCCCGCGTGGAGCAAGGAGATCGGCTGCACGACCTGGGCGCAACTGCTGCTCAAGTTCGTGCTTGCGCATCCGGCGGTGACGTGCGTGATTCCAGGCACCGGACGGCCTGAATATATGCAGGACAACGTGCGCGCCGGATTCGGTAGTTATCCGGATGAATCGATGAGGCAGCGCATAGCAGCGGCGGTGGCTTGATTGCGCACCCTAAGCGCTAACGAGCAGCAGCAAGTCCGCCCGCGACTGCCGCGTCCGGTTCCGTAGTGTTGCGCCCGGACCGTGCCGCGAACATCGCCAGCGCCCCGGTCAGGCGCGCGCGAGCTTCATCGGCTGCCGCGCCGCGCGCAGTCTCCCGTGCCAATTCACGCGCCGCCTGCACGCAGGCAAACAAAGGCCCGACGGCGAGCTCCACCTGCGTATTCCACGCGAACACGCGCTGCGTCTGCAACGGCCGCAACGCAATCCGCAACTCATGCCAGCGCCGGTCGAGCGCGCGGATGGCCGTGAGCGGATGCATGGCTTCAACGCTCGTATTGCAGACGCGCAAGACTTCATCGAGGGCATCGAGCACGCCGGTTACTTTGGTATCGACGTGACGAGATGTGCGCAGCGGCATCATCGACACAGCCACCGCAATCGACACCACGCAGCCCACAAACACTTCCTCCAGGCGCATTTCAATCAACGGCCCGATGGCAAAGCCCAATTCGCCATAGACCAGCCCGACCAGCACGGTGATGAAAAACACGCCCTGTCCATACGACGTCAGGATGAAGTACGCCCAGCCAAACACGCACGCGGCCATTGCGGCAACAAGCAGCCACGGCATGCCATGAAGCGCTCCCATGAGCGCCGCGCTGACTGCCACGCCGGCGAGCGTTCCAAGCACGCGCTCGCCGGTCTTGCGGATCGTGTCGCCCCGAGACCGCGTGCCGAGGAACACCACGAACGTGGTGATGACCGCCCAGAACCAGCGCTCCGGCGACACGGAATGGCCGATCAGCATGGCGATCAGCGCAGCCGTCGTCGCCCGGCAAGCAGGCAGCCATGCGAGGGCATCGCGCCATGCGAGCGCAGCGCCGGCTGGTCGTTTCACGCCCGTCTTCGCTGCGCGTGCGGTCGAAGCCACCGCGTCACGGCCCGCACGCGACAGGCGCCTTAGCGCGATCCGCAAACGGACATCGCTTCGATCAAGCCGGCTGGAATCAACAGCATGCTGGCCCGCCACGACCTCGACATCGATCAGGCACGCGCGCACTCGCTGCGCGCCCGGGAAATCGAGCAACCCAAGCTGCTCTTCAACAGCCAGCGCAGCTTCGTTCAACAGCGACAAATGACGCATGGCCTCGGGCTCATCGGCACGACGATCGGCGAGCACCGTCGCGGCACGCTGCATCACGGCAGTCAGTGCGCGTCGCAACGTAGCGTCGGGTCGCGTCGGCACGAGTACGCGGCCGGTGAACGCCACAATCACAAGTGCGACCATCGATAAACCAAGCATCGTGAACCCATGCGCGAGCGTCGGATGCAGATAGAGCCCAAGGTAGAACGCAACGACTCCCGTCATCGCGCCGCCGAGCGCGCGCGGCCCGCATGCCTGGACCAGCATCGCCGCGAACAACACGGCAAGGAACGCAGCGTCGGCGGCGAGCGGCCACGCGGCAAGCGCGCTCGCCGCGATGAAACACACCCCCCCGGTGCCATAGATAACCGCAAGCGACCGGAACCAGCCACGCGGCGTGGCATCACGGAGGAACAGCGGCGCGACCATCGCGAACAGCAACGCGAACGCGGCCAGCGTCGGCGGACGATGTGCCTGAACCGTCCAGCCGATCGTCACCACACCTGTCAGCAAGCAGGCAATCGCACTGCGAAGCGCGGTGTGAAAACGCAGAAGGCCCGGATCGGAACCGAGCAGACGGGTCAGTAGACGAGACGAAGGGGAGACGGCGCGACGGGTCGCAGACCGGTTGAAACGCGCATGGCGAAAACCTCGCGCGCGAGAGCATAGGGATGTTGCAATGGACATGTGTAATACCCGAGGCAAGTGTCGGCAGCGGCTTGTGGCCGGTCCCGATACGACGAGTCCGCCTCGCGGCGAACCCTCCTGTTTTGTGCGTCAGACAAAGCGTTCGAACCGGGATCGCCGGACGAGCGCAATGCAGGGAGACGCACGCGAAGCGTGTTTCCGTCTCGCGTATACCCGGATATTACCGTGTCAAAAAACCTGATTTGGGGTTTACCCGATTTGAGCAGGCCGCCGCATTTCGTCGACGGCACCGCACGCCTCTGCCACGACTTGGGCGAGCTCGGCAAGCTGGGATTCGGCGGTCAAGGTTGCGTCGGCGAGCGACAGCACCGCGGCGTCGAGTTCAGCGGCAGCGCCGTCGTTATCGGAGAAAAATTTCAGGGGCAAGGCTGCAAGCGCTCCTGCATTCGCCGACGCCTGGTCGGTTAGCGCACACAGCCGCACCAGGTTCTCGCACAACGATTCCAGGGCATCGGCCGCGTACTGGCAGAGGGCAGCATCGCTTGCGGGATCCTGCGCCACCACATTCAGTGCGGCCTGCGACTTCTCGACGTCGCGCGCGAGCCCGTAGCTCCGGTCACGTGCGGCGGCAAGGCGCCCGGCATAGTCGCCCAGTTGCAAGACCCGCTGCGCCGTATCGGTGAACATCGTGTTCTCCCTGTGCCGTCCAGCTGACGAGGAACGCGCTGAAAGCACGATCTGACGCGACCGGACCGCAACAATGTTTTTATGGTCCGGCCGGCGTTCCTTGATCGAGCACGCAGGAGTCGCCGTTGCGGGACATCTGATGGCAGTCAATCAGCCGCCATAACCTTCTCCTTTACGGCATGTAAATCGCAAGCTTTAACGAATTTTTCATATTCACCGGTTTCTGCGAAGTCACGGTGTTCGACAAACAGTAGACAACGCAACGTCTATGGGCAAGCGCGGCGAGGCAGGATGTCGTCCCTGATTGCCGAATGACCGGTGTCGTTATCTATAGATTCATTTCGCTTACTTATTACTTGTTCATTACGTCCGCGAAGTTATTTGCCTTATTTAATAAATCCTACACGTGTAATTTCTATCCTCTGGGTTGCCCTTTCCCGACACCATCCCTATGCGCGTGGCGTCGACTCGCAATCCGTCCAGAGGACGCTGTGCTCAGCAGACTAATCAGTATCGACTGGATGTGCGGCGCGGTGCTCGCGTGCACGATGCTAGCCGCGTGCGGTGACCACGACCAGCCCGCGGCATCCACGTCTTCGCAGTCCATCGCCTCCACAGCTTCTTCATCGCCCTCTTCCATGCAGCAAACCGATGCGTCCGCTTTACCGGGATCATCGGACATCCAACGCTGGGCCTTGCAGCAAACCCAGCGGGCAACATCGACGTCCAGTCTCACGCAAGAAACCCCGCCCGCCGCCGCTTCCGATCCCCTGTTGTCGCCTGTCATACACGCGGCTGAATGACCCGAAAGCGGCCGGCGAGCCCGATCAAGCCTTCCCCCCACGACCGACAAAGACCCATGACCTTAAAAAGCCGACGTGACTTTCTCAGGGCTGCCGCACAGGCCGCCGGTTCCGCCACCGCACTGGGCATCGTGCCGGCTGGCATCCGCAACGCACTCGCGATACCCGCGAACAACCAGCACGGCAGTATCAAGGACGTCGAGCACATCGTCGTGCTGATGCAGGAAAACCGCTCCTTCGATCATTACTTCGGCACGCTCCAGGGCGTACGCGGTTTTGGCGATACCCGCGCCGTGCAGCTTCCGAACGGCCAGCCGGTCTTCAACCAGCCGCTCGCCGGCGGACTCGGCGAACTGCTGCCGTTCCACCCGGGCGCGTCCGATCTCGGCAACCAGTTCATCCAGGATCTGCCGCACGACTGGACCTCGGGCAAGGGTGCATACGACCAGGGCCGTTACGACCAGTGGGTGCCCTACAAAGGCACGACGACGATGGCGTATCTCACGCGCCAGGACATTCCGTTCCACTACCAGCTCGCCGACGCCTTCACCATTTGCGACGCTTACCACTGCTCGATCAACTCATCGACGGACCCGAACCGCTATTACATGTGGACCGGCTGGGTGGGCAACGACGGCAACGGCGGCGGCCCGGTGATCGATAACGCCGAGGTTGGCTATAGCTGGTCGTCGTACCCGGAAGTGCTCGAAAGCGCGGGCATCTCGTGGAAGATCTATCAGGACGTCGGCACCGGGCTCAACGCACAAGGCTCATGGGGCTGGACCAACGACGCGTACATCGGCAACTATGGCGACAACGCGCTGCTGTATCTGAATCAGTATCGCAATGCGCAACCCGGCAATCCGCTGTATGACAAGGCGCGTACCGGCACGAACGCCGCGGCCGGCGACGGTTATTTCGATATCCTCAAACGCGACGTGCAAAACAACGCGCTGCCGCAGGTCTCGTGGATCGTCGCGCCCGAAGCGTTCTCCGAACACCCGAACTGGCCGGCTAACTACGGCGCGTGGTACGTCGATCAGGTGCTGCAGATCCTCACGTCGAATCCGGCGGTATGGAGCAAGACGGTACTGCTGATCAACTACGACGAAAACGACGGTTTCTTCGATCACGTCGTGCCGCCGTTCCCGCCGTCGTCTGCCGCTAACGGGAAATCGACAGTCAGCACCATCAATGAAATCTTCCCGGGCAGCAGCAGCTATCAGGCAGGCCCGTACGGTCTCGGAACCCGCGTGCCGATGCTGGTCGTCTCGCCCTGGTCGAAAGGCGGTTATGTGTGCTCGGAACTGTTCGACCACACCTCGGTGATTCAATTTATCGAAACGCGTTTCGGCTCGGGGCCAAACGTTACCGAGTCGAACATCACGCCGTGGCGCCGGGCGATCTGCGGCGACCTGACCTCCGCGTTCAATTTCAAGAACCCGAATGCCACCGTTCCCGCCTTGCCGGATACGAGCGGTTACGCCCCCGTGCAAAAGGTTCGTCATCCCGACTATGTGCCGGTGCCACCCACGACCCAGGCCCTGCCGAAACAGGAACCCGGCGTGCGCCCCGCCCGTGCGCTGCCTTACGAATTCTTCGTTCACGCGCACACGAATTCGGGCAACGGGGTCACCTTCGACTTCATCAACACAGGCGATGCCGGCGCGACCTTCCTCGTGTACACGGCCAATAGCACGACCGCGCCGAGCTGCTATACGGTCGAAGCCGGCAAGCGCCTGCACGATCAATTCCCGCTGAGCGCGACCAATACGTACGACTTCATCGTGTACGGTCCGAACGGCTTCCTGCGCCGCTTTACCGGTACGGCGGTCCAGCAGCACTGGTGGAGCGACAAGCAGGCACTGCCGGAAGTGGTCGAGGGTTACGACGTCGCCAACGGCAACCTGCAAGTGCGGTTGAAGAACCTGGGCACGTCGCGCTGCACGTTCAGCGTGTCGAACGCTTACACGCCCGGCACGGTCATTACGCGCCAGGTGCGAGGCGGCGACACAGAAAACCTTTATCTCGACTTGCGCGCGTCGTATGGCTGGTACGACCTGAGCATCACCATAGACTCGGACAGCACGTTCAAGCGGCGTCTCGCAGGACACGTGGAGACAGGCAAGAGCAGCATGTCGGACCCGGCACTCGGAAGCTGAAGCGGGAGCACCCATGAAAAACGCGGCAGCGAGTTGACCTCGCTGCCGCGTTTTTTCATTCAGGGCATAACGAAACTTCAGGTACCGAGATACCCCAGCGGCACTGTCGAGTTCGATTGCGCGACGCTCGCATTCTTCGAGACCACGTACATCGGCATCTCGGTCAGGTTCAGCGTCACGACGCCGTTGCTGTAGGCCACCGTCGAAGCGTTGCCCATCCAGTCCAGCACTTGCACCGTGCCGCTCGTTCCCGCAGCGTCGACCGTGAGGTTGTAGCTGACGCTATAGGTCTGGCTGAAGCCGGCGCTCGCGCTCCACACAGCGTTGTTGTGGGTCCATAGCGCTGTGATCGGAATACCCGTGCCGCGTTGCTGGAATCCGTAGGCATAGACACCCGAGGGCGTGCCGTTCACGGGGCCGAGCGTGGTCGTACCGTCGAGCACGCGCGTCATTGCCGCTACCGCCAGCGCCGAGGGCTTCGGGCTCACGTTGGTCGCGCCGAAGGCGCCTTGCGCATCGCTCAGATCGAAGAAGGTGCCGTAACCCGGCTCGCCCGGATAGTCGGCGCCGTAGAACACATAGGTTTGGTCGGCCCCTTCGCCCAGCAGGATGATGTGCGTCCGTGCCACCACCGCGCCCTGCGCGAACAGGACATTCGACGTTGGATAGTTGGGACCGTACGACGTGCCAAGGTCATAGCTGATACCCGTTTCCGTCACGAACAGCTTCATGCCCGACTTATAATCCGCCTGCATTTCCTGGCGCAGGTTGCGCATCTCGTTCATCAGCGCGTTCGCGGCGTTCGCGGCACTCGGATCGGTCGCGAGACGCTCCGGCGGATGCGACGGCGACGTGCCCGCATCGTAGTAACCATGCGTCGCGATGCCGTCAACATACTGGGCCAGACCGAGCGATGCCATTGTCTTGAGGCGCGCCGTGGTCAGCGACGGAAACGCGCCCGTGGGACCCATGACAACCGCGTTCGGATCAGTCGCGTGCAAGCCTGCATGCACCAGCTTGTAGAGCTGAACGAAATTCGCGTTTGTATCCAGCCAGGTCTGGTCCGGCTCCCAGGTCACCTGGTAATAATTGTTCGCCATCGCGGGCATGTATTTCTGGCGCATCGCTTCAGTTTCTGCACCGACCTGGCTCATGTACGTCTGGTAACCCGCCTGATCCGTCGGCAGATAGGCACTGTCGGTGGTCGCGCCTGTCGGGCTGTCCCATCCGGGAATGCCGTCGAGCCGCACCAGCCGCATGATCTGGCCGGACGAATAACCCGTGTCGGTGGTCGTTGCCGTCGCTGTCCAGGTGTTCGGACCGTTTGGCTCCGTCGTGGACAGCTCACGGTCGTCGATGGTCGAGCTGATGCCAAGCGCGTTGAGCATCGCGGTCCAGCCGTTGAAACCCTGCATGCCGAAACGATGCTGCTCCTGATGTGCATAGGTCGGTGTGGGCACGCTTGCCGTCACGTTGGGCAGGACACCGAAGGTCGCAAAGCCAGTCGGGCGCGTGCCGGCTGTCTGTACACTGCCGCCGGCCTTGGCAAGCGTCGCCGATACCGCGAAGTAACCCGCCACCGTCGATGTACAACTGAGGGTTGTCGTGCTCGCCCCGGCTGGCGTGGGGAAACTGCCGCTGGCAACCGTATTGCCGAGGCTGTCGTTGACGGCCCACGCGAGCGTATCGGCGCTCGAAGGGCTGGCGGTAATCGCAAGCGGGAACGTGCTGCCCGAGGCGAACATACGGGTGCCGTCGGCGCTTGGGGTATCGACCGTGATGACGCCGCTCGCCGATGAACTCGTGGCCGTGACCGGGGAAGCGCACGCCATGCGTAATGCGGCGGTCGCCACCGTGGAGGGTGAAACGACTGCCGCGGGGCTCGCCACTGCTGTCGAACCCGTGGTGCCTGTCGTTGTGCTTGCTGTCGTCCCCGACGTTGTAGTAGCACCAGACCCACTGGTAGAGCCGGTTGCCGCAGAGCCGGACGCTGTGCTGGACGCGCTCGCGGTCGTGCCCGCGCCGCCACCGCTGGTTGCTGCGGTGGAACCTGAGCTGGCGGGATCGCCGGATCCACCGCCGCCGCAGGCCGCCAACGCTAGCACAACTGAATAAATTGAGTAACTGAGTAAGGGGTGTGATTTCATTTTTGAGTGGCTGCCTGATCGTAGCGATGGACTTGAACCGGGCAAACCTTCTCCCCCAAGCGCCCTGGAGGAACTCGGCAACGATTGAATCAGGAGGAAGGACTTGCAGGGTCGCTTACATGCAACGCCAAAACGCCGCAACTAAAAGAACATAGTTCTGCCCTACTTGCCGGAATGAATGTTACACAGACGAAACGTTTTGAGACAGTAAAAAAGACGTAACACGTTGTAACGTCTGATTATTAATCGGTAATTCGGAATATTGTCTAACTAATAAATCCTAATTAAAGACTCTGAAAGGGTTGAATTGTCACAACGATCTAACGTAATAAGGGATTGATTAGACAAATACTGCCCTCCGTCTTTAGAGACGTGTATCAAAATCGAAGCATTTTTTTGATCCGCCCAGACGCGGTCATTGGCCCGGATTTCCAATGCTGCAAAAGGGGTGACGACGGGGGTGACGACGGGATCGCCTGGGTGCGATCCAGGATGATCAGCTCGCACGAATCAATAGAAATTCGCACGGAAATACGTTGAAAATTCTCTTTTCTATCCCTATCCGAACGATGTGGCGATCATTAGCCCCGTCGTGAAAAACCCGCTGCCTGAAGCCCATCATTTACGCAGTGCCGCTCTAATCTCGCACACGCTGCGTTCGAAACGATGACGTGGTTAAGGCCAACGCATCCGGCATATAAGTGCACGAGGTAGCGCGCATCGGCGCCCGGCGCAAAGCCGCCTTCTTCAGCAGGCAGATCGCGACGGTCGCTTGAGCGTACAAGCGCTTCTGCCCGGGCAAATCCGCGTTGCCTTTATAATCCGCCATGATTCCAATTTCCTGTCTCCACGCTTGCCACCCCCTTTGCGGCTTCCGCGAAGTCATCTCCTATGCGGTGGCCGTATGAAAACTCCCAAAAGACTGCTGCCGCTGCTGGAAGAAGGCCTGATCGACGAAGTGATCGGCCAGTTGATGAGCGGCAAGGAAGCGACCGTCTACGTCGTGCGCAGCGGCGATTCCACGCGCTGCGCGAAGGTCTATAAAGACGCGAAGCAGCGCAGCTTCCGGCAAGCGGCTTCATACCGCGAAGGCCGCACGGTGAAAAACAGCCGGCAAGCGCGCGCGATGGAAAAAGGTACGCGCTACGGCCGCCAGATGCAGGAAGAAGCGTGGCAGAACGCCGAAGTCGATGCGCTGTTCCGGCTCGCCAACGCCGGCGTGCGTGTGCCGCAACCGTACATCTGCACGGATGGCGTGTTGCTGATGGAACTGGTGGTGGATGCAGCAGGCGATGTCGCGCCGCGTCTGAACGACGTGGACATGAGCCACGCGCGCGCGCTCGAGCTGCATGAACTGCTCCTGAGTCAGGTCGTGCGCATGTTGTGCGCCGGCATGATTCACGGCGACCTGTCCGAGTACAACATCCTGCTGGCCGCCGACGGTCCGGTCATCATCGACTTGCCGCAGGCGGTCGATGCTGCCGGCAATAACGAAGCGGCGTCCATGCTGCAACGTGACGTCGATAATCTCGCGACCTACTTCGGCCAGTTCGCGCCCGAGTTGCTGAAGGCGAGCTACGGCAAGGAAATGTGGGCGCTGTATGAAGCGGGTCTGCTTACCGTCGATACAAAACTCACGGGTCACGTCGAAGTCGACACCACGCCGGTGGATCTTGAAAGTGTGATGCAGGAGATCGAGGATATCCGGCTTGAAGAGGAAGCCCGGGTGAGACGCGAGCAGGAACTCGACAGCTAAGCCTTTCGTTCCAGCTCCAGTTCGTTCGCGAGCCCATCGAGCGTCGGCCCGCACGGCGCTTCTACTTTCAATTGCAACAGCGCGTCGGCCCGCGTCCGCCCGAGATTGACCGCCGCGATCGGCTTGCCGGCGCGTGCGGCCCACTCGCAAAAGCGAAAACCCGAATACACCATCAGCGACGAACCGAGCACGAGCATTGCATCGGCCTGGTCGAGCGCGGCCGCCGCCGCGTCCACGCGGGTCCGCGGCACACCTTCGCCGAAGAACACCACGTCCGGCTTGAGCAGGCCACCACAACGTGTACAGGACGGCGCGTGGAAAGCGTTGAAGTCGTAACCCTCGAGTTGCGCGTCACCGTCCGCCACCGGCAGCGCGGCCAGGCCGACAAAGCTCGGGTTATCGGCTATCAGCGTTTGCTGAAGAGCCGCGCGGGTTGTCTCGTTACCGCACTCCATGCAGCGCACGCGGCCGATATTGCCGTGTAATTCGATCACGTCCGTATTGCCCGCGCTCGTATGCAGTCCATCGACGTTCTGCGTGACGAGCCGCTCGAAAATGCCCAGGCGCTCGAGTCGTGCCACCGCGACATGCGCAGCATTCGGCGCAGCGCCGGCAACCAGCGGCCAGCCGATCATGCTGCGTGCCCAATATCGTTTGCGCGCGAACGCTGAACCCATGAAGTCTTTCAGCAGGATGGGGGCACGGCCGGTCCGTTGCCCTTCGGTGTCACGGTAGCAAGGTATTCCGGATTCCGTACTAATTCCCGCACCAGACAAAACGAACAGCCGCGGATGCCGTTCGACGAAATCGTAGAGAGGGTTTGAAAGCGTCCGAGACGCGCGGGCTGGCAGGTTTTTCATCTTCGGGATAGTAGCGGCAAGCCGTTTTCTCTGCTTGAGCGCGATCTTTTTGGATCGAGCCGGGCCGCATGCCACCGGACTTTTGCCCACGGTTTCTTCAGGACCTTGCCCGGGATCATCCATGCGCACACCGTAGCGCGTCAATCTACTGCCCTTAATTTGTGTTTCACAAATACAGGGTACAAATTGTATTTGTAAAATATAGGCTTTAACTTGTAGACGAATACCCCACGCACCTCAGACGCGTACGGCTTTCCTCCCCTTCCGTACCTTGACATCACGGTTGTCTGTTTCGACCATACCTAGTGGTTAGCGCACTAACTAACGCACTAACGGAACCAACGAACCGCCAGGTACCCTCGTGACTTCCGACCTCCTCAACTCGACTTTCGCAGCGCTCGCCGATCCGACCCGGCGCGCCATCCTGGCGCGGCTTGCCCGAGGCGAGGCATCGGTGTCGGAACTTGCCGAGCCGTTCAACATGACGCTCCCTGCCGTGTCCAAGCACCTCAGGGTGCTCGAGCATGCCGGACTGATCGTGCGCGACCGCGACGCGCAACGGCGTCCTTGCCGGCTCGCCGCCGCGGCGTTGAAAGATGCCAGCGAATGGTTCGATCCGTATCGTCGGCTATGGGAACCAACGAAGGTGGAAGGACACGATAAACCGCCCTCCCCCTGATCACACAACCCGCGCCACCGGCTTCGGAAACAGCGGATAAGCAAACAGCGCGCAACCCGCAGCAACGAGCCAGACGACGCCCCAAGACCCGATCGCGAGCAGATGCGGAATGCACAGCGGCGTCAGGAAAAAGCCGAAATACACGGCCGTATTCGCCATCCCGAGCGCCGTACCCGCGCGCTCCTTGCCGGCCATCGTCGCGAGTTCGGTATAGGCCACGCCATGCCACGCGGACACGCAGATCCCGGCAAAGACGACGACAGAAATGAGCCACGCTTCTGGTAACCGATGACCCGAGCCCACCGCAGTTGCCAGCACCGCGAATGAAGCGACCGCAACCAGCGTCGACCCTCGCAGATAAGCACGCCGGTTGCCACGCTTGTCGGTGAACCGCCCGCTCCCCACGCGCATGACCATCGCGCCGAGCTGCACTGCGACCATCGTGGCGGTAATGCCTGTTATGCCGACATGCCCGAAGTCATGCAGGAACACCGTGGCGAAGCTCAGCACCGCGAACTGCGGAATGGCCAAGATGGCGATGCCCAGCACGACGCGCCAGATCATCCGGTCACGCAGCGGACCGACTGCGGGCGCGGGCGGAACACGCGGACCTGGATGAGCCGCAACGGGCGCCTCCGGCGGCTCGTGCAACCATTGCCACGCGAGCAGACCCGACACCGCGCACATGGCCGCCAGGACCCCATAGACCGGGCGAAACCCGCCCGTGGACACAAGCCAGGGCAGGATTAACGCACCCAGGCCGCCGCCCAGCGGCACGGCAGTCTGACGGATGCTCATCGCCAGACCGCGCTCGCCTTCCTGAAACCAGCGCATGACCGCGCGTCCGCTCGATCCGTTCACGCTTCCGCCAACCAGCCCGACCAGGCACATCGACATCACCAGCCACAACAAGCCGGGGACAGCCGCGTGCGACGGCACGACGAACAGCATCATCGCGAACAGCGCGGCAGCGGTGGTGGCCAATCCCGTCAGCAAGATTGGCCGGTCACCCCAGCGGTCGGTCGCGACGCCCCACGGCAATTCCGACAGCGCGACGCCCAGCCCCATTGCGCCAAGCGCCAGCCCGAGTGCTGCGTTGCCGAGGTGATAGTCCGCCCGCAGCCACACGGCGGTCGTGGGAATGCCTGCGGCAGCGGCCGAAAAGCTGACGTTCGCGGCCACGCCGACGCCCAGCACTTTCCATCGATGGGAAGCGCCCAGTTCGCGGCGCACCGTTGCCGGCAAGGGGACTGCGCATTGAGTTTCCATGCTTTTTCTCTCTTGAATGCCTTTGACGGAGCCAGTGTCGCGCTTTATGATTGTCCTGAATATCAAGTAATATCGAAACAACAATTCTATAAAACAGGACGATCAACCATGTCGCAAACCAATTTCGATGTCGCGTCATTGCGGACCTTCGTGGTCGGCATGGAGCTGGGAAGCTTCGCGAAAGCGGCGGACCGCGTCGGGCGCTCGACGTCGGCCGTGAGCGCACAGATCAAGAAGCTGGAGGAGCAATCGGGCGCGCCGCTGTTCAAGAAAGCCGGGCGCAACCTGGCGCTGACCGAAGCTGGCGAAACCATGCTCCGGTTCGCGCGCCGGCTGGTCGATCTCAACGACGAAGCCGCCGTGGCCATGCGCGGCCCCGACCTCGAAGGCTGGATCCGGCTCGGGCTACAGGAAGATTTTGGCGAAGTGATGCTGCCCGACATACTGGGCCGTTTCTCGCGCGCGCATCCGAAGGTGCGGATCGAGGCGCGGGTGGCGCGCAATACGGAACTGCTCGGCCGCATCGATACGAACGACCTCGACCTCGCCCTGGTCTGGGACGATTCCGTCGCTTCGGCGCCGGAGCTTCGAAACGGGGTCCGCCGTGAGCAAATCGCCAGGCCTGCCATGTGCTGGATCGGTTCATCGACCCTGCCGTGGAATCCTGATAGGGCAGAGCCGGTGCCGCTGGTGGCGTTCGACCGGGCCTGCCTGTTTTTCAGCACAGCAACCGAGGCGCTCGACCGCGCAAATATCCCTTGGCGGGTGGCTTTTACGAGCCCGAGTCTCTCCGGTTTGTGGGCTGCCGCCGCTGCCGGATTGGGCCTTACCGTGCGCACCCGCTATGGCTTGCCCGCCTCGGTGAGCGCGTTCGACGGCCGCGACATCGGCTTGCCCGCGCTGCCGTCGGTGCCGCTTTCGCTGGTGCGCGCATCGGTCACCTCGACGCCGCCAGTGCAGCAGCTCGCAGCGCTCATTCTCGAATCCGTGCGCGGCGGGTCGGCATCGTTCGACCGGATCGCGGCGTGAGGGTAATTGCATCGCATAGTGCGATCGACTGGAACACCGCGCTGCAGCTTCGTACCGTCGGCGGCAAGTCATAGCATTGCCTTTGATCCATGTCATGGTCGAAGCTGACCGTGATTCCGCCACACGCGGCACAATGGACGCATGCCTCACCACAAGTGACAGTGACCCGCATCGAGTGACACCGCCCTTCCACCCAACGGATACAACGGACACGACATGGACACACAGGCAACTTCCAGCTCCCCTCGCCTTTCCCCCGACGAATTGCGCAAGATCGATGCTTACTGGCGCGCTTGCAATTACCTGTCGGTCGGCATGATCTATCTACGCGCCAATCCCCTCCTGCGCGAACCGCTGAAAACGGAACACATCAAGCGCCGCTTGCTGGGACATTGGGGATCGGACCCCGGCCAGTCGTTCACGTGGGTGCACCTGAACCGCCTGATCATGCGGGACGACCTGAACGTCATGTTCATCTCCGGCCCGGGGCATGGCGCACCTGCAACCTTATCGAACTCGTACCTGGAAGGTTATTACTCCGAGGTCTATCCGGATCGCAGCGCCGACGAAACCGGCATGCTGCGCTTGTTCCGATCGTTTTCATCGCCGGGCGGCATTGGTTCGCATTGCACCCCCGAAACGCCGGGATCGATACACGAAGGCGGCGAGCTCGGCTACAGCCTCTCGCATGGATTCGGCGCGGCGTTCGACAACCCCGACCTGATCGTGGCTGTGATGGTCGGCGACGGCGAAGCCGAGACCGGCCCGCTCGCCACCTCATGGCATTCGAACAAGTTCCTGAACCCGGTGGTGGACGGTGCCGTGCTGCCCATCCTGCATCTGAACGGCTACAAGATCGCGAACCCGACCATCCTCGCGCGCATTCCCGAAAAAGAACTCGAAGCATTGATGACGGGCTACGGTTATAAGCCTCACTTCGTGTCGGGCCATGATCCCGCCGTCATGCATCAACTGATGGCAGAGACGCTGGAGACTTGTATCGGCGAGATTCGTGCAATTCAGGCTCATGCGCGTTCTACCGGCGACACCACACGTCCGCGCTGGCCGATGATCGTGTTGCGTTCGCCCAAGGGCTGGACCGGCCCGAAGGAGGTCGACGGTCACAAGGTCGAAGATTTCTGGCGCGCGCATCAGGTCCCGGTGCTCGATCCGGTGACCAGCGCGAAGAGCCTGAAGGTCGTGGAAGCGTGGATGCGCAGCTACAAGCCCGAAGAACTCTTCGACGAGAACGGCACGCTGATTGAAGAACTCAGAGAGATCGCGCCGAAGGGCGACCGCCGCATCAGCGCCAATCCGCATGCGAATGGCGGCCGGCTCAGGCACTCGCTGGATCTGCCCGACATTCGCGACTACGCGTTCGATGTCAACGATCCCGCCAGCACGTATCAGTCACCCACCGCGGTGCTTGCGAGCTGGCTGCGCGACGTCATCAAACGCAACATGAGCACCTTCAAGCTGTTCGGTCCCGATGAAACCGCCAGCAACAAACTCGATGGCGTGTATGACGCATCGGGCAAACGCTGGATTGCCGAGATCAAGCCGGAAGACAGCGACGGCGGCGCGTTATCGCCTGATGGCCGCGTGATGGAAATGCTCAGCGAACACACGCTGGAAGGCTGGTTCGAAGGGTACGTGCTCACGGGCCGGCACGGGCTGCTCGCGACCTATGAAGCGTTCGTGCATGTGATCGATTCCATGTTCAACCAGCACGCCAAGTGGCTGGAGAAAGCGAAGAAGGAACTCGACTGGCGTGCTCCGGTGCCTTCGGTGAACCTGCTGATTACCTCGCTGGTATGGCGTCAGGATCACAACGGTTTCACGCACCAAGACCCGGGTTTCCTCGATGTCGTCACGAACAAGAGTCCCGAAGTCGTGCGCATTTATTTGCCGCCCGATGCCAACTGCCTGCTGAGCGTAATGGATCATTGCCTGCGCTCGCGCGACTACATCAACGTGATCGTCGCGGACAAGCAGCCGCACTTGCAGTACCTCGACATGGAGCATGCGCTTGCGCACTGCGCCAAGGGTATCGGCATCTGGGACTGGGCATCGACGGACCAGAACAGCGAACCGGACGTAGTCATGGCTTGCGCCGGCGATATAGCGACAATGGAATCGCTCGCCGCGGTCGAGATCCTGAAGGAACGTTTCCCCGATCTCAAGATCCGCTTTGTGAACGTGGTGGACCTGTTCCGCCTGATGCCCGACACCGATCATCCGCACGGGTTATCCAGCCGCGATTTCGACTCCATTTTCTCGCGTGAGAAACCGGTCATCTTCAACTTCCACTCGTATCCGTCGCTGGTTCACAAGCTCACGTACAACCGCACGAATCACGAGAACATGCACGTGCATGGCTATCGCGAACGCGGCAACATCAATACGCCGTTCGAGCTCGCGATCATCAATCAGGTCGACCGGTTTTCGCTGTGTATCGACGTGATCGATCGTGTCCCGCGGCTTCGCGATACCGGCGCGCATACGAAGAACTGGCTCAAGGACCAGATCAACGACAGCATCGCTTACGCGCATGCGGAAGGCATCGACCGCGATGAAATCCGCAACTGGGCATGGAAAGGCTGAGACCATGACACTGGGTATCCTGGTGCTGAACAGCGGCTCGTCGTCGCTTAAATTCGGCGTGTATGTGCCGGACAGCGGCGACGAAACCGCGTGGCTGACCGGCAGCGCGAAGGGCATCGGCCGCGACGATGGCTCGCTCACCATGCGCTCGTCGGATGGTGTTATCGATGTGAAGCAAAGCCACGTGATGGAGTCGCAACACGACGCGTTGCGGCGCGTGGCGGACACGCTGCACGAGCATCTCGACCAGCCTCTGGCCGCGGTGGGTCATCGTGTGGTGCATGGCGGTCCGCATCTGACTGCACACACGCTCATCACAACCGAGGTCAAGCAGACCTTACGCGATGCGGTGCCATTCGCACCGTTGCATCTGCCTCAGGCACTTGAACTGCTCGATCAGGCACAGCAAATCTTTAGCGACGTGCCGCATTACGCCTGCCTCGACACCGCGTTCCACCAGACCATGCCCACGCGGGCCACTCACCTCGCGCTGCCGAAACACTACGCTGACGAAGGTCTCGTTCGATACGGTTTCCATGGCCTCTCGTACGAGTCCATCGTCTCAACGCTCGGCAGCGATCTTCCCCCGCGCCTCGTGGTCGCGCATCTTGGCAGCGGCGCCAGCCTTTGCGCGATCCGCGATGGCCGCTCCATCGATACGACCATGGGGCTCACACCCACTGGCGGCATTCCGATGGCAACCCGCACCGGCGACCTCGACCCCGGCGTGTCCGTGTATCTCATGCGGACCGGTTCCCTGGATGCCGATGCGCTCGAACATCTGATCAATCACGAAAGCGGTCTCAAGGGCCTCTCCGATTCGAACGACGACATGCAGACGCTTCTGCAACGCAACGACGCAGATGCGGAGCTCGCCATCGATATCTTCTGCACCGCGGTACGCAAGACGATCGGCGCCTATGCCGCGTTGATGGGCGGTCTCGACAGGGTCGTGTTCACCGGGGGTATCGGCGAGCATGCGCAGACTGTGCGTGAACGCATCTGCGAAGGACTCGAATTTCTCGATGTTCAATTCGAGGTGATCGAGACGCAGGAAGAACGGCAGATCGCACGTCATTGCCGCACGCTGCTCGCTGGAGCCGCTGGCTGAAAGCGCTCAGTCAGAAGACATCGGGCAACAACGCGTTTGTACCTTCAGCCATGTTCATGCGTGCCGCCGCCATGTGCCCCGCGCCAGAAGAACACCTGCTCGGCGGCGGCAATCAGCGTGTCGAGCGACACCGGCTTGGTGAGCGTCAGGTCGAAGCCCGACGCGCGTGCGCGTTGATCGTCGGCGCCTGCGGTGTAGCCTGTCAACGCGATAGCAGGCAACAGGCCCAGCCGGGGATTTGCACGCACCTGAGCGATGAGTTCATAGCCGTCCATGCCCGGCATGCTGATGTCGCAGACCAGCAGGTCCACGTGGTTGCGTTCGAGCAGCGCGAGTGCTTCCTTGCCGTTGTGCGCGGTGGCGGCCAGCGCGCCTTCGAGCTGCAGCAAGGCCGCAAATGCACTCGCGGTCTCGGAGTCGTCGTCGACAACGAGCAAACGCACGCCGGCAAGCGACCCGGTACGCTCTTCTTGCGTCTGCTCCCCCGCCGGCCGGCCGTCGACCAGCGGCAGCCAGACGCTCATCCGAGTGCCGTGCCCTGGACCGTCCGAGTGCGCAAGCACGCGTCCCGCATGCATCTCCACGAGTTGCTTGACGAGCGCCAGGCCGATGCCCATGCCACCGCCCGTCTTCCGACGCGCTTCGCTTCCCTGGGAGAACATCTCGAAGATATGCGGCAATAGCGGCGCTTCGATCCCCATCCCGGTATCCGTTACATCGATACGCAACTCGTCCTCGTCGTGCGTGAGGAGAACCGAAACCGAACCGCCCCGCGGCGTAAACTTCAGCGCGTTGCTCAGCAGGTTCCACACGATCTGATCGAAGCGTACGGGATCGACCTTGGTCCATATCGGTTCCTCCAGCCCTTCGAACGACAGCACGATGCCTCTCGATGCCGCGTCCGCCTCGATCGCGTCGGCAATGGTCCTCAGCATGTGCGCGACGTCGCCCATCGCAAGGTTCAACGCCAGCTTGCCGGTGCGCACGCGCGACAGATCCAGCAGGTCGTCGATAATCTTTGCCTGCGCGAGCACGGCCCGCTGAATAGCGTCCGCCGCGAGCTGAATAGCGGGTACGCCACGTGCCTCGGGTATCCGCGGCAACATCTCCGCCTTCACATGAATCAGGTTGAGCGGGTGCTTCAACTCATGCGAGAGCACGGCGAGGAAGTCGTCCTTGAGCCGGTTCGCCGCCTCCGCTTGCGCCCGCACCGCGCGCTCCTCAGCGAGTTGCGACTGACGCGCATCTTCCTGCGTCTTGCGATCCGTCAGGTCCCGCACGATCTTCACGAAGCCCGTGAATTTCGGATCGGACAGCGGTGTCACCACGCCGCTGCAATACACCTTGCGGCCGCCCTTCGCGACATGCCAGCGATCGTCGTCGGCGCGGCCGTCATGTTGCGCGGCCTCGCGTTCGTGCGCCGCCATGTGCTGTTCCCGATCCTCCGCCATAAAGATCACGTCGATGTTCTGCCCGACAGCTTCGTCTTCGCTATAACCGAACACGCGTTCGGCCCCGGCATTCCAGCTGACGATGCAGCCTTCGGGGTCCTGCACGATGATCGCGAAGTCGTTGGTCGTCTGCGCCGCGAGTCTCAGACGTTCTTCGCCTGCACGCACACTCGCCTCCGCGCGACGGCGCGCCGTGGTTTCGACGAGGCTCAGCACCGCGCCGTCGATACGATCGTCCGCCGTCCGGTAAGGCAGCACGCGAGCGAAAAACCAGCGGCCGTCGGTGGTGGCGACTTCGCGCTCGGTCAGGCGCAGCGACTGGAACGTCGCGCTTACGTCGTCGGCGAGTTCCGGATAGACCAGCCGGTGCGTGATGTCGAACAGCGAGCGCCCGACATCCGCGCCTATCACGTTGAACACCGTCGCCGCGCTCGGCGTATAGCGTTTGATGCACATCGCGCGGTCGACAAAAATGGTCGCAATGTCGGTAGACGTGATCAGGTTCTGCAAGTCGTCATTGGCCTTGCCGGTCTCCTCTATCTTCGCCTGCAGCTCCGCGTTGACCGTGATGAGTTCCTCGTTGACCGATTGCAGCTCTTCCTTGCTGGTTTCGAGTTCTTCCGTCGCCGATCTCAACTCTTCGTTGATCGCCTGCAATTCTTCATTCGACGCCTTCAACTCTTCCGTCGACGTTTCATATTGCTCGATCGTAGTCTGCAGTTGTTCCTTGCTCGAATGCAGCTCTTGTTCGAGTTGCTGCATCACGGTGTCATTGCCCGCCGGATGCTCCGCGACCACCTTGGTTTCCGTCATCGCTTCCTGGACCTCGTCGAACAAGACGAGGAGAAAGTCGGCGTCGGCGGCGGCGTCGTGGAAGGGGCGCACGGTCATGTTCACGTAGGACGGGTGACCGTCGCGCTGCAGCTTCACTCGCCGCGCCTCCACGCTATTGCCTGTCTGCGCTGCCTGGAACAAGGCCGTACGCAGGTCGAGCCGCAACTCGGGCAGCACGACGGCGATCATGTTGCTGGAAGGCTCGCCGCCGACATAACGCAGGAAACGTCCCGCGTTGTCCGACATATGCACGATCTTCGAGTCGCGATTGACGATCACGCTGGGCGGCGCATATTGCTCGAGCACACGCTGGTGTAACGCGCTGAACGAGAAATTGCGGCGCCCCGGAACCAACGCGGACCCCGCCTCGTCGTCATGCGTATAACGCCCTTGCATCAGCAACGACGGTGAGCTCAGCGACGGGCGGTTCGGCAGCTTCGCCGACTTCGCCCGATACACGCGGTTCTTCTTGTCGACCACGCTGAACAGGTCTTCGACCGAGTCCGCTGATTCCGAACTGCCCAGGAACAGATACCCGTTGGGGTACAACGCGTAGTGGAACATCTCCAGCACCTGGTTCTGCACGCCGCGATCCAGATAGATCAGGAGATTGCGGCAGGAGACCAGGTCGAGCCGAGAAAATGGCGGATCGCGCAGCACGTTGTGCATGGCGAACAGGATCTTTTCGCGCACGCTTTTCACCACCTCGTAGCGCGAGTCGGTCTTGACGAAAAATTGCCGCAACATGGCGGGGCGGACATCAGTCATGATCGACTCGGGGTACAGTCCGGCCCGTGCCCGTGCGACGGCGCTTTCGTCTATGTCGGTGGCGAACACCTGGATGTTGACGGTGGAACGCAAGGCTTCGCGCTGCTCGCACAACAGCATGGCAAGCGAATACGCTTCTTCGCCCGATGAACACCCCGCGACCCACGCGCGCACCTGATCGCCCTCGGTCTTGCCGTGGAACAGCGCCGGCAGCACGTCGCGTTCGAGTGACTCGAACGCTTCTCTGTCGCGGAAAAAACTGGTCACGCCGATCAGCATGTCTTTGAGCAAAGCGCCAGTTTCGCGCGGGTTATCCCGCAGCAGGTCGCGGTAAGCAATGAGGTCCGGTACGCCGTTGACCTGCAGGCGCCGCTCGATCCGGCGCAACATAGTCGCTCGCTTGTAGAAACGGAAATCGTGACCGGTGCGGACGCGCAAGGTCGACAGAATGGCTTGCAATGCGAGTTCAGCTTCGCTGTGGCGGTCGGCCCGCTCGTTCGTCACAAGCGAAGCAGGTTCCAGTTCGGGCAGCGCGATGCGCTTGGCGTTATTCCATATATCCAGCAGCCGTTGCGGCATCTCCACCACGGGCATGACCAGGTCGACCTGGTCAGTCAGGATCGCGTTCTGCGGCATCTCGGCGTATTCGGCGTCGTTCGGCTCCTGCGCCAGCGTCACGCCGCCGCGCTCCTTCACGCTGGCAATACCGACTGCGCCATCGCTGCCCGTCCCGGACATCACGATGCACATCGCGTGCTGGCCATGCGCCTCGGCCAGGCTCCTGAAGAACCGGTCGATGGTGACCGGCCGGCCCGCCATGGGCTCGGCGTTGCGCGCGTTTAGATAACCATCCGTCATCGTCAGGCTCTTGCCCGGCGCGATGACGTAGACGTGGTTCGCTTCTATCGGCGTTGGCCCACTGACCTGCGACACGCGCATGCGGGTCACGTGCTGCAGGACCTTGTCCGCGCTGCTGACATGCTTCGCCGACAGATGCAGCACCACGACGAACGCCATGCCCATGTCGGCCGGCGCGTTCTCGAAGAAGCGCAGCAGCGCCTGCACGCCCCCTGCGGACGCACCGATCCCGACCACCGGAAAATCCAGCGAACTCGAGCGATGGGCTGCGTCCGGCCCGTCATTGCTCTCCGGCGGCACCGTTGATGTTGTAGTTTCGCTCACTCCAGGGGCCTCGGTTCGAGGTGCTTCGATGGTGAAAGATACCACTACACCGTTTCGACCAAACGCGCTTTGAAGCGGTCCAGCCAGAGGGTGGGCCGCCGTCGGGCGGACGCTCCGCGGCGACACCGGATCATCCGGTTTTATCTGCAGGGGAATAGGCGGCGCTCATTATATTCACGCGGCATTTGTTCTGGACGTATTCAGGACGCTGCCGGGCAGTGCAGCCGGCAGCTTTGCTACCATGAGCATGCCACCGCCGACCGGCGTGCCCTGCCGGCGAGCCGGGCGAAGGCACTATCGGAGCGCGCCTCGTGACCCTCATCGTGTACATCAATACCGGCGGCAACCCGGACGTTCGTGACAACGACCTGTTCGAAATCGACGCGGCCGGTTTTCTGGTTGACATGGGTTCCGTGCTGGTCGATCACTGCAGCCATGCCGCCAGCGCCGCGTCACGCCCCGCGCTTCAGCGGGCAATCCGCCGTCTCAAGCCCGGCGACACACTGGTGATCGCACGCCTCGGTTACCTGGGAAGCAGTATCAGCGACGCCGTCTCGACGCTCACCACGCTGGCCGCCAGACAGGCGCACGCTATCTGCCTCGATGCGGGCAAAACCGATCTTTGCACGAGCGGCGACGACTCGCCCATCCGCATGCTCCAGCTCGCCGCCGAACTGGAACGCGATGCAAAACGCGCCCGCGCGCTCGACGCGGCAGCCATTGCGAAGAAGGTCGGCACGCAGCAGGGGCGTCCTGCCTCCTTGTCCGATTCACAGCGGCAGCAAGCGCTGAAAGCGCTGGCTGCGGGCAGTACCGTGACGGCAATCGCACGGGTGCTCAGTACGTCGAGGCAAACCATCATCCGGCTGCGCGACGCGGCATCGCGCGACGCCGCCGACGTGCAGTCGCCGCCTTTGGAACACTGAGGAGTGGTTTTCGCTCGCGCCGGTGGACGGGGTTTGGTGGTTTTGGGGTTAGCGGTGAGGGGTTGATGCCGGGTTGCTGCTTTTGGCCTTAGTGGTCTGCGTGAGTTAGCTGATTTCTTTATCACTATTAGCCACTGTGCGTGGCGGCACGTCATTTCTGACTTTGCAAACGCGCAAAGAAACGAAGCAAAGAAACGCGTTCCAACCATCGGCAAGTTAGTGTCCCTAGCGTGCAGGCTAGAAGTTTTTGGCACCTGATAGCACGGTGCTCGCCAGATTGGAGGATGTTTGAAGCCCGACCTCTCCGAACACCGATACCCACACGCTTCGCCACCAGTGACTGAACCTGCCACAGGTTCACCCCGCGCTATCCGCGTACAACCACATAAATCGATTAAGTAACCCGCGACAAGTAACTATTACCTTTAACTTCAACTTCAAGTAAAAAATTCCTCCTGACTATAGTGCGCCAATGTGAACGCAATATCCGGAGTGTTCTCACACGCTGACCGGCAGACACTGGATCATTCGAACCTGCATGGAGAAACCGTTTATGGATGTCCTGGCTACCGGTATAGAAGCGCGCGTGAGCGCCATCGACTGGCACACGGTTGAAGAAGAGCTGGATCAATTCGGCTGCGCAACGGTCGCGCATTTGCTTACGCCCACGGAATGCGACTCGTTGAAAGCGCTCTACTCTCACGACGAGCTATACCGAAGCCGCGTGGTCATGGCGCGACACGGCTTCGGGCGCGGCGAATACAAGTACTACGGTTATGCATTGCCCGAGGTGATCGGTAACTTGCGCGAAGCGGTCTATCCGCATCTGGTCCCGATCGCGAATCGATGGAACGAGATCATGCGTATCGACACGCGTTATCCACCGGACCACGCCGAATTCATCGACCGGTGCCATGCGGCCGGGCAGGTGCGGCCAACGCCGCTGATCCTTCAATACGGCGAAGGCGATTACAACTGCCTGCATCAGGACCTGTATGGCGAGCACGTTTTTCCGCTACAGCTCGCAATCTTGCTGTCGGTGCCGGGACGGGACTTTACAGGCGGAGAGTTTGTCATGACCGAGCAGCGGCCGCGCATGCAATCGCGGGCCGAAGTCGTGCCGTTAGCGCAAAGGAACGCCGTGATTTTTGCTGTGCATAACCGGCCGGTGAACGGGACACGCGGGGCATATCGCGTGAATCTGAGGCATGGGGTCAGCCGGCTGAGATCGGGGCACCGGCATACGGTGGGCATCATTTTCCACGACGCGGCCTGAGATACCTCCGCTTGCGATCAACTTAGTGGGTTTGCTCCCCCCCAGCGCGCGCCCATGCGGCGCGGACTGACAAAAAGCCCAGGAAGCGTCAATGTGCCCCGGAGCTGAATTCCAGCAGCCATTGGCTATGAGATGGATACTTCCAACCGCTTGCCGAGTTTGTTGAACGCCGCTTCAATAGCGTCCAGCCTGGAAGAATGCCGCGGATCGAGCAGCCGATCGACCTGCGGCATATGTACATCCAGGCGACGTGCGAGCTCCGACTTCCTGACACCCTGACGGATCATTTCGTTGGCGAGTAAAACCTTGGAAACAACGAGTGCCGGCAACGTCACGACAGGCTGTCCCTTCTTCGGTTTTGAAGGCGGCGGAACCTCCCGCTTATCGTCAAAATAGATCTCGATAGCACTTTCCAGTGCGTCCAGTGCATTAAGTAGCGCCTCGCCTTCATCGTCTCCGACAGATACGGCTTCGGGGATATCCGGGAAAGTCACCAGATACGTGTTGTTCGTATCTAGCTCCAATTTCACTGGATAAGACAACATGGCTATTTGATTCTCCGATAATTTTCACACTTCAAAACCGAAGTGCGATGTCCTGCATTGCAACGATCTTACGACCCGCCAACTACAACGAATGTGTGAGGGCAACCCCTCGGGGGGCCACCACCTCACTTCAATCCAAGCTGCTTCTTAATCTGCTCACTAAGCCCGTTCCCATCTCCCTGCTGCCGTGGTCCGGGAAAATCGTTGTCTTGCCGTTAAGAATTACCCGGAAGTGGCTACCTTTGGCTGGTTTGAATTCTGCGCCCTGGTTTTTGAGCCACTTTCTGAACTCGCTGTATTTCATAGGCCTCCGGTTATCGTTGAGCGGAAGCCATAATACAACATATATGTTGTATTATTTGACGGGGTAACGCAACAAAAATGTTGTTTTTTGTTGCGCGAAAGGCGGTTCAGTTTTCGCGCTGAACCTGTTCTACGCTGAGTTCAATGCCCGATCGGAAAGTGGCGAGAAGCATCGCCGGATAACCGGGCACGTCTCAGTGCACATGCAGAGGGCGCGGCAAAGGTACGCCGGCATAACGCGAGCAGATCGCGCGACGCGGCAAGCGGTCGCGGCTCATCGCGAGCAACATGGATAAAGGCGTGGAATAGCGCGCAAGGTCATCCTCACGGGAGGCCCGCGCAAATGGAGTTACTCGTTTTCGTCGAAGTAATGACCAAAACGGACCTGCTTCGTCTTGATGTAGCGCTCGTTTTCCTCGCGCACAGGAATAGCCAGCGCCACGCGCTCGCACACCGGAATGTCGTGCTTGAGCAGCGTGTCGAACTTCGACGGATTGTTGCTCATCAGGCGCACCGAACGCACGTCGAGCGCGCGCAGGATGGCGGCGGCCGAATCGTATTCCCGTGCATCGTCAGGCAAGCCGAGATGCAGGTTGGCGTCGACCGTGTCGTAGCCCTGCTCTTGCAGCGCATACGCGCGAATCTTGTTCGCCAGCCCGATACCGCGGCCTTCATGACCGCGCAGATACAGCAAAATACCGCGATTTTCAGCAGCGATATAACGCATGGCAAGGTCCAACTGCTCGCCGCAATCACAGCGATATGAGCCGAACACGTCGCCCGTGACACACTCGGAATGCAGCCGGCACAGGACGGATTCGCCATGGGCGACGTCGCCCATGACGAGCGTCAGATGCTCGGCGCCTGTGCTCTTTACGCGGTACACATGCGACTCGAAAACGCCGTAACGCGTGGGAATCGTGGCCTTCGCCACGAGTTCGACGCATTCTTCGTGGGCTGCTTCGGCAGTGGCTGCCGGTGAATCAGAAACGTTTTTCATGTTCTCTTGTACTGCATAGAAGGGCGTGAGCCGCATACCGGTATTTAATCGGCAACTTTAGCAAGAAGCGGGAGCGCCTGGTCCGACATGTTAAAACGGCCGGGAAATATTTGCAGCCCGCGGGTTGAGAAGCGGATTGGGACTGCCGCTAACCTAGTCGATTCCGGCATATCGAAAGAAGAACGTATCGCTTCGTCCAAAATTCCCTGATTGGTAAAGTAGGCGATTACTTAGGCGCGCCTATCCGCCTTCGAGCCCCGTCCTTCAACCTTTCCCAACCCTACATGCCACATAAAAGCCTGCCGACCGACTCGTTCTTCACTCCAGCCCGCAAGCTGGCCCGCACCGCGGCTTGTGTGCTTGTCGCCTTCGGCGTTCTCGCCGGCACGGCCCACGCGGCAGGCAAGACTCTGGTGTTCTGTTCAGAAGGCAGTCCGGCGGGCTTCGACTCGGCGCAATACACCACCAGCACGGACTTCGATGCCGGCGCGCACGCAGTCTACGACACGCTCGTCGAATTCAAGCGCGGTTCGCTCGATCTGGTGCCGGGTCTCGCCGAGACATGGGACGAGTCGGCAGATGCAAAGACCTTCACGTTTCATCTCCGACACGGCGTCAAGTTCCAGTCCACGCCCTGGTTCAAACCCACGCGCGACTTCAATGCCGACGACGTCGTCTTCACTTTCAAACGCATGATCGACCCGGACAATGCGTTCCAGAAGGCGCATCCGGTCAGCTTCCCGTATCTCAGCGACCTCGGTTATGACAAGAACATTGCATCGGTTGAAAAACTCGACGACTACACGGTGCGCTTCACGCTGCATACGTCGGACGTGGTGTTCGTGCGCAACATCGCGATGGAGTTCGCCTCCATTGTCTCGGCTGAATACGCTGATCAGTTGCTGAAGGCCGGCAAGACGGAGGACCTGAACCAGAAGCCCGTGGGCACGGGGCCGTTCGTATTCCGCGACTATCAGAAGGACGCGACCATCCGTTACGACGCGCATCCGGACTTCTGGAACAAGAAGGACGTGCATATCGCGAAACTGGTGTTCGCGATCACGCCGGACGCCGCCGTGCGCATGCAGAAACTCGCCAGCGGCGAGTGCCAGATGACGGCCTTCCCGCGCCCCGCCGACATCCAGACAGCCCGCAGCAATCCGAAACTCGCGGTGCTGTCGGGAGTGGGTTTCAACGTGGCTTACGTCGGCTACAACACCACGCACAAGCCGCTCGATAACGTGCTGGTGCGACGCGCGCTGGACATGGCCGTCGACAAACCCGCCATCCTGAAGAGCGTCTACGAAGGCGCCGCGACCATAGCGTCGAATCCGATGCCGCCGTCGCAATGGTCGTATAACAAGGCGTTGAAAGACGCGCCTTACGATCCTGCGAAGGCGCACGACCTGCTGAAACAAGCGGGTTTTCCGAACGGATTTTCGATCACGTTATGGGCCATGCCCGTGCAGCGCGGTTACAACCCGAACGCACGCCTGATGGCGCAATTGATTCAGTCGGACTGGGCGAAAATCGGCGTGAAGGCGAACATCGTGACCTACGAGTGGGCCGAATATAACAAGCGCGCGAAGGTTGACGGCGAGCACGACGCCATCCTCTACGGCTGGATGGGCGACAACGGCGACCCGGACAACTGGCTCGGCACGACCCTCGGCTGCGACGCGGTGCATGGCAGCAACGTGGCGAAGTGGTGCAACAAGCAATTCGACGATCTGCTCGGCAAAGCACGGCTGATCACGGATCAGAAAACCCGCACCAAGCTGTACGAGGAGGCGCAGGTCGTGTTCAAGGATCAGGTTCCTTACACGCCGATTGCGCACGCCAACGCGTTTCAGTTGATGACGAAGGACGTCAAGGGTTACGAGATCAGCCCGCTCGGCGGACACCGTTTCGACGGTATCTCGCTGGACTGATCGCGTCTGCCTGACATACGCGGCGGCGGGCTTTGACGGGCCCGTCGCCGCGTTGTTTCATGCAGGGTGATCGAAGCTGCCGGGGCTCTTGTCCGTGCCGGTCCACTGCGGCGTGCGGGTTCGTTCCGCGTTCTGCAAGCCTGCCTTCACACCCTCCTTGTCGAAGTCCTTCGTGTAGACCGGCGTACCGGGCTGGTGACGCCAGGAGTCTTCGATACCGCCGTTATCGACGGCATCGAAGCCCACTTCGTTGACCAGTTGAACGACTACCGCCTTGGCATCGGCGTTATCGCCCGATACCGGCAACGCAATCCGCCCCGGCGTGCCTTCCGGCTTGCCAAGATTGCGCAAATGATCCGCGTAGATGTTGTTGAACACCTTGATCACAGGCCGCCCGACCTGCTGCGCGACCCAAGCGCTTTCCATCATCCCGGACTCGATGCCCTCGATACGGCCGTCGCGCTCGCGCGGATAATAATTGCCCGTATCGATCACAACCGTGGTTTCCGGCACGTCGTCGAACAAGCCCGCGGGCAGATTCAGCACTTTCTTTTCGGGAATCGTGACCACGATCACCGCCGCGCCGCGGACCACATCCGCGAGTTCGGCCGGCTTCGCGCCGGTTTCGCGGGCGACGTCGCCAAGCGTATCCGGCCCTCGCGAGTTGCCGATCAGCACCTCATGCCCATGCTCGACCCAGCGCAGCGCCAGCACCCGCCCGATATTACCCGCGCCAATGATGCCGATTTTCATACACCCTCCTGTTCGTGTGATGGACGCCGCTCAAGGCGCGCAACGCGTATGCCTCAATCCGGCGGACTTGCTAGAATGCCGCCGCGCGACGCCTGATAGGCGTTTCGCATCGGCCTCATTGATTCATTCGATTTTCCTAATTACGGGATTACCCGCATACTTCGTTCACTTCCTTAACCGCCTCAACACCTCAACACAAGGACATAGCAATGCCGATTATCAACAGCCAGGTCAAACCGTTCAAAGCCAATGCTTACCACAACGGCGACTTCATCACCGTGACCGACGAAAGCCTGAAGGGCAAGTGGTCCGTCCTGGTGTTCTACCCGGCTGACTTCACGTTCGTCTGCCCGACGGAACTCGGCGATCTGGCCGACCGTTACGCAGAATTCAAGAAGCTGGGCGTGGAGATCTATGGCGTGTCGACCGACAGCCACTTCACGCACAAGGCATGGCACGACACGTCGGAAACGATCGCTAAGATCCAGTATCCGATGATTGCCGATCCGACGCTGGCTATCTCGCGCAACTTCGACGTGTTGATCGAAGAAGACGGCATGGCCCTGCGCGGCACGTTCGTGATCAACCCGGAAGGCGAGATCAAGTTGTGCGAAATCCACGACAACGGCATCGGCCGTGACGCTGGCGAGTTGCTGCGCAAGGTTCAGGCAGCGCAATACATCGCCGCTCATCCGGGTGAAGTGTGCCCCGCCAAGTGGACGCCGGGCGCTGAAACGCTGACCCCGTCGCTCGACCTCGTCGGCAAGATCTAAGCTTTAAATCCTCGCTGCTTTAGATCCTAGTTGTAAAGCGTTGTAAGTCCGGGCCGCTTGCGGTCCGGATGACGCTCGCCTCGCATTCCTCGCCTTGATAAAAACCCTCGTCACACGGACTCGAATCGCCATGCTGGAAGCCAACCTCAAGACTCAGTTGAAAGCGTATCTGGAAAAGGTCAGCCGGCCGATCGAGATCGTCGCTTCACTCGACAACTCGCCGAAATCGGTTGAGTTGCAAGGCCTGCTGCATGAAATCGCCACGCTGTCGGACCGCATTGCGGTGATCGAAAAGCGCGACGACTCAGAACGCAAGCCCTCGTTTTCCATCGGCGAACCGGGCAAGCCTACAGGCATCCGTTTCGCGGGCATTCCGATGGGCCATGAATTCACCTCGCTGGTGCTGGCGCTGCTCCAGACAGGCGGTCATCCGGTCAAACTCGACGACGCGGTGATCGAACAGATCCGCGCGCTCGACGGCGACTATCAGTTTGAAACGTATATCTCGCTGTCATGCCAGAACTGCCCGGAAGTCGTGCAGGCGCTGAACGTGATGGCGCTTATCAACCCGCGCATCCGTCAGGTCACCATCGACGGCGCGTTGTTCCAGGACGAAGTCGAGCAGCGCCAGATCATGGCCGTGCCGACCGTCTATATGAACGGCGAAGTCTTCGGTCAGGGCCGCACCGGCGTGAAGGAAATCCTCGCCAAGCTCGATAGCAACGCCGGCGCACGGGCTGCGAAGGAACTGGAAAAGAAAGGCGTATTCGATGTGCTGATCGTCGGCGGCGGCCCCGCTGGCGCGGCGGCGGCGATCTATTCGGCGCGCAAGGGCATCTCGACCGGCGTGGCGGCTGAGCGCTTCGGCGGTCAGGTGCAGGATACGCTTGCGATCGAAAATTTCGTCTCGGTGAAAGAGACCGAAGGACCGCAATTCGCCACGGCGCTCGAGCAGCACGTGAAGAGCTATGACGTCGACATCATGGACGTGCAGCGTGCCGAAGCGCTTGTGCCAGGCAAGATTCACGACGTGCGCCTCGCTAACGGCGCCGTGTTGAAAGCAAAGACGATCGTGCTTGCCACGGGCGCACGGTGGCGCGAAATCAACGTGCCGGGTGAAAAGGAATATCGCAATCACGGCGTGGCGTATTGTCCGCATTGCGACGGCCCGCTGTTCAAGGGCAAGCGCGTTGCGGTTATCGGCGGCGGCAATTCCGGCGTTGAAGCGGCAATCGATCTGGCTGGATTGGTCAGCGCGGTGACCTTGCTCGAATTCGGCACGGAACTGCGTGCCGACGCCGTGCTGCAACGTAAGCTGCGCAGCCTCAAGAACGTCACGATCATCACGCAGGCACAAACCACCGAAGTCACCGGCGACGGCAAGAAGGTCAACGGCCTCTCGTACAAGGATCTGAGTTCAGGCGAAGCGAAGCACATTGAACTGGAAGGCGTGTTCGTGCAGATCGGGCTGGTGCCGAATACGGAATGGCTCAAAGGCACGGTCGAGTTGTCCCGTCATGGCGAGATCGTTGTAGATGCGCGAGGCGCGACGTCGGTGCCGGGCGTATTCGCGGCCGGCGATGTCACCACCGTACCGTTCAAGCAGATCGTGATCGCGGTCGGCGAAGGGGCCAAGGCTTCGCTCAGCGCGTTCGATTACCTGATCCGCAATTCGGTCGAGGAAACGGCGGAAGCGGCAGCCGAGGAAGCGGTCGCCTGAAGCGATTCGACTGCCCGGATCGTTGTTAAAGCAGCGATCCGGTTGCTGTAATAGAACGCCCGATAAACGTTGATTATCGGGCGTTTTTTCGTCTTCCTCCGACACTTTTAACGTGTAAAAAATACCGTTAATTATGCGGTCCATAAAAAGCCTAAAGATTTGTCTGAAGATGCCGTAGATACCCAAAGTGAGACTCGGTTCTCACGTCGAGTGCCCTCCCGCGGACGTCAGGACGCACTCGCTGATGAACAATCACCTCGAGGTTATAACGGTATGGGAATTCTCGGAAACACCTTCACCACGCTCTTTCGCGGCAACGGGCGGTCGGCCCCCGGCATGGCGCAAAAGCTCGAGCGTGCACTTCGCCGCGAAGGCGATTTGAAACGCGAACTGACGCAGTTGCAGGCCAGGGTATCGGCGATACCGCCGGACATCGAGGTCAAGATGGACCTGATGAAATTCGATGTCGCGCAGGAAAAGGCATCGGTTGCGAGTTTGACGACGGCGCTGCTGGAGGCTCAGGAAAACCTGGAACTCGAGAAGGCGAACCGGTCGGCCGCGATTCATCTTTTGAAAAAACATGGCGTGGTGGATGGCGTTGCGTACGCGAGTTTTACTCGCGAGCAACGCGTCGAGCTGATTGCCGTGGCTATGGATGAAGTTGTGGGTAAGGAAACGACGAGCCGGTGGAGAGCGCGGTCGCCGGCTAGTGCGAAGTCGAGTTCATCTTCAAGCAAGGGTTCGTAACAGCGACGAGGTGCGGGCTTTAGGATGGCGGCTGTCGAACGAGCTAAGTCGTGGGCGATGATCGCGCGGCTTATGCTGTCGCGCCCTATTACATCAACATCACGTGCCTGTTTGAACTCCCTGCCCGACTCACCATGCGCCTGGTGTGACGTCGAAGCCCGTCCGCGTCGACACAAACTACGGTCGCTGTCCGGCGCCGGAGAACGCCGCCCGTTCATTTCACTCTCCCCCAATGACGCCCGCCCCATATCTTTAGCTCGTTTTGATATTTAAGATTTGCATAAGCCGATGTTAGCCTTTGAAGCAATCGGCAGGCGTCACGAAGCGTTCTTCACGCACTGCCTCACAGCGTGATTCAACGAGGAGTGTCTTTCGTGAGCGTCGAATTCATCGGCATGATCCAGCAGCAAAAAGTGTCGGAGACGCATCTGGCGCGCGGTCCGGCTATCGATATCAACTACACGCGCAACTTCGCTCAGGCCCACGAAAAAGCCGGCTTCGACCGCATTCTCGTGCCCTATCAGTCGACCAGTCCCGACGCCATGCTGACCGTTGCCTACGCAGCCGGCGTCACGCAGCGCGTCCATTTCATGCTCGCACACCGGCCCGGTTTTGTCGCGCCGACGCTAGCCGCACGCCAGCTCGCCACGCTCGATCAGCTAAGCGGCGGGCGCCTCGCGGTTCACTTCATCTCGGGCGGCAGCGACGTCGAGCAACGCCGCGACGGCGACTATCTTTCGCACGATGAACGCTATGCCCGCACCGACGAATATCTGCAGATCCTGCGACGCGTGTGGACCGAATCCGAACCCTTCGATCACGAAGGCCGCTATTACCGCTTCGAACAGGCTTTCTCCGAAGTAAAACCCAAGCAGGCACCGTACGTACCGATCTATTTCGGCGGCGCGTCGGCACCGGCTATCGAAGTAGCGGGCAAACATGCGGACGTCTATGCGCTGTGGGGTGAATCGAAGGAACAGGTGCGCGAACAGGTCACCCGAGTTCGCGCCGAAGCCGCAAAACACGGACGCAACGTGCGCTTCTCGGTATCGTTCAGACCGATTCTCGCGGCGACCGAAAAGGCCGCGTGGGAACGCGCCGAACACATCCTTGCTGAAACGCGGCGGCTGCGCGCGGAGCAAGGTCTTGGTGAAGCAACGCCGCAGCAAAGCGAAGGCGCCCGTCGCCTGCTCGCTGCTGCAGGCGACGGCGTGCGCGCCGACGATCGCCTGTGGACCGGCGTGGCCAAGGAGATAGGCGGCCGTTCGAATTCGACGGCACTCGTCGGCACGCCAGCACAAGTGGCCGAGACGCTGGCCGAATATCACGCGCTCGGCGTGACCACGTTCCTGATTCGCGGCTTCGATCCGTTAGAAGATGCGCTCGATTATGGCCGCGAGTTGATTCCGGCCACGCGTGAACTGACCTCACGTGTTGCGCACGCGGCTTGAACCTTCACCCACGATGAGTCATGAAAAATTGCGCGGGTTTATAAGCGAGATTGCGCAACTCGTCGATAACCATTTGCCCGAAGCGCAATTACTCGAACAAGGCGCGGTTTCGCTAAGCAAGCTGATAGCCGAGGACGACTGGCTACCCGATACCTACGCGCAACCATCGCCGAATCGCTATCAGCAATTCCTGCTTTACGCCGATGCCCGTCAACGCTTCTCGGTCGTCAGCTTTGTCTGGGGGCCGGGGCAACAAACGCCCGTTCACGATCACACCGTGTGGGGTCTCGTCGGCGTGTTACGCGGCGCGGAAGTCGCGCGCTCCTATGTACACGACGAACACGGCACGCTCGTCACATCGGGTGAAGACAAGCTACTCGAACGTGGCGCAGTGGCGGCGGTGTCACCGTCCATTGGCGATATTCATCGCGTGAGCAATGCGTTCGACGACCGCGTATCGATCAGCATTCACGTGTACGGTGCGAACATCGGCGGCATCTCGCGACACGTTTATCCCGCCGATGGCCCACCGAAACCATTCGTCTCCGGCTATACGAACGACACGCTTCCCAACCTCTGGAACCTCTCGAAGGAACGACTCGACTCATGAGCGCCACCCCCCAGCGCAGCTTCAACGACGTGCGCGACGCCCTGCTTTCAAAGCGCGAAATCGCGTTCCTCGATGTCCGCGAAGAAGATCCGCACGCGCAACGTCATCCCTTGTTTGCGGCGAACTTGCCGTTGTCGAAGATTGAACTCGACGCCTTTACGAAGCTGCCGCGCAAAAGTGTACCGATCGTTTTGCTTGACGACGGCGAAGGACTAGCAGAACGTGCGGCGCGGCGTTTTGAAGCGCTCGGCTACACCGATGTCACGTTGCTCGAAGGCGGTCTGCAAGGCTGGGAACGCGCGGGCGGTGAAGTGTTCCGCGACGTCAACGTACCGAGCAAGGCATTCGGCGAGTTCGTGGAAGCGAAGCAGCACACACCGGCGTTATCGGCGGAAGCAGTGGATGCGTTGCTGAAAAGCGGCGAGGATGTGGTCGTGCTGGACGCGCGCCGCTACGACGAATATCAGACGATGAACATCCCCGGCAGCATCAGCGTGCCGGGCGCTGAACTGGTATTGCGCGCCCGCGCGCTCGCACCCGATCCCAAGACGCGCGTGATCGTGAATTGCGCGGGGCGCACGCGCAGCATCATCGGCACGCAGTCGCTGGTGAATGCCGGGCTTCCTAACCCGGTGGCTGCGCTGCGCAACGGCACGATCGGCTGGCTGCTTGCGGGTCAGTCGCTTGCCCACGGCAGCGCAACGCAGTTCGCGGTGGACGATGGACGCACAGACACCGAGTCGCGTTTATCCGCTCGTGCGGTGGCCGATCGTGCAGGCGTGAAACGTACGACGCTCGCAGAAGCGCAACGCTGGGCAGAAGACACATCGCGTACCACCTATCGCTTCGATGTCCGCACGCCCACGGAATACGAACAAGCCCATGCCAAGGGTTTTCAAGGCGCGCCGGGCGGCCAGCTCGTTCAGGAAACGGAGATGTTCGCGCCGGTTCGCGGTGCTCGCGTAGTCCTTTTCGACGACGACGGCGTGCGTGCCAACATGACGGCGTCATGGCTAGCGCAGATGAATATCGACACCTATGTGATTGATGCCGCAACGAGCGCCGCGTTAACAGAAAAAGGGCCGTGGCGCGGCGCAAAACCGCAACCCGCACCAACGCCTACGATCACCGCAAAAGACCTCGCTACCCTGCTCGACGACCCAGCAAGCCAGACCATCGTGCTCGACTGCACGCCGAGCGCCAACCACGTAAAGGGACACATTCCCGGCGCATGGTGGGCGGTGCGCTCGCGGCTCGCCATCGACCTGCCCGCGTTGCCGGACGCGAAGCAATACGTGGTCACGTGCGGATCGAGCGCACTTGCTGCCTTCGCCGGGCCCGAAGTGGCGGCGCTGACATCTAAGCCCGTGCTGCTGCTCGAAGGTGGTACGTCTGCGTGGATCGCGGCAGGCTTGCCGATTGCCAAAGGCGAGACCCATCTGGCGTCGCCGCGCATCGATCGATACAGGCGGCCGTATGAAGGCACCGACGCACCGCACGAAGCGATGAACGCGTACCTCGAATGGGAATACGGCCTCGTCGCGCAACTCGAACGTGACGGCACGCATGGCTTTTTCGTGATCTGACGCACCCAGTCTGACGCGGTCCGCACCGAGCCGCGTCATTCCAATTCAAGCGCTTAGCAAAGCAGAACAATGCGTTTGTCTAATGCCGCGGCGAACCGTATCGTGAATCCTTTATCCAGCATGGACGATTCATGAAACGACGCAGTCTCCTGTTGATCGGCGCACTGACTACATTCACTGCATTCAGCGCGTTTCATTCTCTCGCTTCGGTAGCCGACCCTGTTCTGAAAGTCGGCGACCAGCAGTTGCAGACTCGCGGCATTCTTGAAGCCTCGGGCCAGTTGAAGGACGTGCCGTACAAGATCGAGTGGTTCAACTTTCCCGCCGCGCAGCCGCTCGGTGAAGCTTTGAATGCAGGCGCAATCGATGTAGGCGGTCTCGGCGACGCCCCACTGATCTTCGCTTATGCCGCAGGTGCGCGCGTGCGTGCGGTGGCGGCCACCCGCTCGCAACCGGTCGATCTCGCGATCCTCGTGCCGGCCGGATCGTCCATCAAGAGCGCGGCGGATCTCAAGGGCAAACGCATTGCGACGACGCGCGGTTCCATCGGCCACTTCCTCGCCATCGCGACCCTTGAACGCGCAGGGATCAAACTCTCCGACGTCACGCTGGAATTCATGCAACCCGCCGATGCCAAGTCCGCGCTGGAGTCCGGCAACGTCGATGCATGGTCGACGTGGGACCCGTATGTCGCGCTCGGCGAATTGCGCGATAACAACCGCAGCGTGGCGAACGGTGTGGGACTTTCATCGGGACTCAGCTTTCAGGCCGCCACTGACGAATCGATCAAGACCAAACGCGTGCAAATCGATGACTTCCTGCGTCGTGTAGCAGCCGGTCAGCGATGGGCGCTATCGCATCCTGACGAGGTCGCGACCATTCAGTCGCGCGTCACGCACCTGCCGGCTGATGTGCTGAAGGTCGTCTATCAACGGGCGCAATTAAAGCCGATCGCAATCGACAGCGCCGTGATCGCCGAGCAGCAACGCACCGCCGATCTCTACGTTCGCGCAGGCGTGATCAAGACGACGCTCGACGTGACACCGAGTTTCGACACCCAGTTCACGGCGCATTAACACCTGTTATCCCCGGACCTTCCGATGACCGTACGGCACCCGCACACTGCCTTGCAAGACCCGAGCGCTATCGACGCCCTCGCCGATCTCGACAGCGCCGCCGCCGACCAATGGCTCGCCGCGCTCACGCAGGATTTCGCTGCGAGTGCCGGCGCACTGGATCGTCACGCGATCTTTCCCCACGATAACCTCGCGCGGCTGCGAAGCGCCGGCTTGCTCGCGTTGACGGTTCCGCAAGCGCTAGGCGGCCGACAGGCGACGCTCCCGCAAGTGCGCAAAGTGATCCACGCTGTTGCGCGCGGAGAGCCGTCGACCGCGCTGATCCTCGTGATGCAGTGTCTTTATCATCTGCGCCTGCAGGCCAACCCAAACTGGCCGCAGGCACTAAAGGAACAAGTCGCGCGCGACGCGGTGGAAAACGGTGCGCTCATCAACTCGTTGCGCGTAGAACCGGAATTGGGCTCGCCGTCACGCGGCGGTTTGCCCGGCACGATCGGGCGTCTGACTGACAACGGCGACGCCTGGATTCTCAACGGCAGCAAGATCTATTCAACCGGCAGTCCTGGCCTGACATGGTTTGCCGTGTGGGGCCGCACCGACGAAAGCTCGCCGCGCGTGGGCACGTTCCTCGTGCATCGCGACACAATTGGCATTCGTTTCGGCGAGCCCTGGAATCATCTCGGCATGCGTGCAACCGGCAGTCACGAAGTGATCTTCGAGAACGTGCGCGTGCCGACGGCTCATGCAGTCGACCTGAATCCTCCCGAGATTGCCGCGAGCGGCATGGACCCGCTCACCACGCTATGGATGAACGTGCTGCTCTCGTCGATCTATGACGCCGTCGCCCGGTCTGCGCGCGACTGGTTTGCACACTGGGCCGAGGATCGCAAGCCCGCCAATCTCGGCGCGCCGCTCTCGAGTCTCGGCAGCTTCCAGCAGGCGCTTGGCCGTATCGATGCGTTGCTGCTCAACAATCGCGTGCTGCTGGATGCCGGTGCGCACGGCAACATTCCGCTGCACGAAGCGCCCGCCATCAAGTACCTCGTCACGCAGAACGCCATCACCGCGGTCGAACTTGCGGTCGAGGCAAGCGGCAATCCGGGGTTGAGCCGCAACAACGCGCTCGAACGCCATCATCGCGACGTACTGTGCTCGCGCATTCATACACCGCAAAACGACGCGCTGCTCGGCGCATTCGGACGGGCAGGATTTGCCACGCTTCAAGCCAAACAATCTCTTAAGGGAGCACCACTATGAGCGTTGAATTCATCGGTTATGTGAGCCATCAGGAATCGAGCGAGATCCACTTGCCGCACGGTCCCGCAGTCAATCCGCCGTACATTGCCGCCGTTGCTCAGGCGCATGAATACGGCGGCTTCGACCGCGTGTTGATTGCTCATTCGAGCGCATCGCCGGATGGTTTTCAGATTGCGTCGTTCGTGGCGCAGCAGACGAAGCGCCTGGGTATCCTGCTCGCCCATCGGCCGGGATTTGTTGCACCGACACTCGCCGCGCGCCAGCTCGCCACGCTCGATCATTTCAGCGCGGGGCGCACGGCAGTGCACATCATCTCCGGTGGCGACGATACGGAGCAGCAACGCGACGGCGACTTCCTCGACCACGACGACCGCTATAAGCGCACCGATGAATACCTCGATGTCGTGAAGCGCTCATGGACGAGCGAAACACCGTTCGATCACGAAGGTGCGTTCTATCGCGTGAAGGGTCACCGGTCGCTCGTCCGGCCCGTGCAAAAGCCGCATTTGCCGGTGTATTTCGGCGGTTCGTCGGAAGCTGCGATCCAGGTGGCGGGCAAACATGCCGATGTCTTCGCGCTCTGGGGCGAGTCGCTGACTCAAGTCGCCGAGACCGTTGAACGAGTGCGTGCTGCCGCCAAGCCGTATGGACGCGAGCATGCCATCCGCTTCAGCCTTTCGCTGCGGCCGATCATCGCCTCGACGGAAGAGGCTGCATGGGCACGCGCGGAATCGATCCTCGAACGCGCGACAGAAGTGGTGAAGAGCAATCCTAACTTCACGCGGCGCCCTAGCGAACCGAAGAACGTCGGTGCGCAACGCCTGCTTGCTGAAGCGGCGAAGGGAACCGTGGTGGACAAGCGTCTATGGACCGGCATCACCGCGCTGACGAAGGCTGCGGGCAACTCCACGTCGTTGGTCGGCACTCCCGAGCAGGTAACCGAAGCGTTGATCGAGTATTACCGCCTGGGTATCTCGACGTTCCTCATCCGCGGTTTCGATCCGCTGGAAGATGCGCTGGGCTATGGCCGCGATCTGTTGCCGCTGGTGCACGCAGCAGTTGCGCGTGAAGACAGCAAGACTCAAGCGAAGGAACTCGAAACGGTTCAGGCCTGAACGAACGCGGTGACATCGGGCAGCGGCTCGTGTCACCGCGAAGCCTCAGATCACCGAAGCCGCGCCATCGATTTCGAGCACCAACGGAAAGCGCACTTCGAACACGCTGCCGCGGCCCTTGTACGATTCAAACCGAATCACGCCGTGCAGTTCGCGTGCGAGTTCTTTCACAATCGCCAGTCCGAGTCCGGTGCCGGGAATTTCGTCGGAAGCCGCGCGTTCGAATTCCTCGAATACCCGTTCGCGATCCTCTTCGCTGATGCCCATGCCGGTGTCCGACACGCGTAGCGTCCAGTGCTTCGCGCCCGACGTGACCATCGCCAGTTCCACCTCGCCCGTCGCGGTGTATTTGATGGCGTTGGACAGCAGGTTCAACGCGATCTGCTTCATCTTCAGGCGGTTGGACGTGATCATGCTCAACGCCGGATCCACGCGTCCCTTCAGCGCCAGCCCCTTCGCTGCGGCGGACGCCTGGCAGAGCTGCGTGAGTTCGTCGAAGAGTTCGGCCAGGTCGAAACGCTCGACTGTCAGGATGGAATCGTCGCCAAGCACTTTCGAGTATTCGCCCATTTCATCGACGAGCGTGGCCATGTCGGCGACCTGCCGTTTCGCGAGCGCGAGCGCCCTGTCGTTTTTCGCCTGCGAGCGGCCGATCAATTGCAGCGCGGTGGCGAATACGTTCAGGAAGTTGCGCAGATCGTGCGCGACGCGCCGGGCGACCTGCATGCGCGTTTCGTAGAGGTCGCTGATCAGCCGCTGCCGCAAGGTCAGTTCCTGATTCGCGCGCTCCAGCATGCGGGTGTATTCGTCGAGTTTCCGGTCGCGTTCGCCGACGGCCTCGCGAATGGAGGTGAGCGTGACGAAACTGAGCGCCTGATCGGTGATCAGACGCGCACGTTCCTCGCGCTTGCGGTCGAACGAAGGATGATTCTGCGCGTAATCGCCAATGGCGGCGAGCAGGACCTGGCGCAACAAATCGAGTTCGCGAACCAGTTCGTCAATACGATAACCCTGCTGCCAGCGCCATTTTCCGTGCTGGCGGGCGTCCTGCTCTATTGCGTGCTCCTGCGAATCCATATCCTGCGATTCGAGTACGAGGCAGATTTCGTCGAAGATGCGCGGAATGTGGTCGGCAAGCTGCCGGTAGGTGAGATCGTCGGAATGCTCTACGTCGGCGTCACCAAACACGAGTTGCATCCAGTGTTCGGTAAGCGGCTTCTGCTGCTGACGCAAGGCGGTAGCAAGGCCCTTCAGGGCGCCGGCGGTGAGTTGGCTCATGCCCGAGATCCCTAAGCTGTGGTGCGCCCGATCGGCGCCTGGGGGTAGTGCTGATGCCGGCTGCTTGAACTGACCGGAACGCTCGGTCCGGGCATTCGACGCGAGTGCCTAAAGTATAGGACGGTATAGGACGACCCAATGCCGGGAGTGGCCCGATTGGTTTTACCCGTGGCTGGCGGGCGTCAGTCCCCGGTTGCCAGCGCCAGCGACATGGACCTGCTGACGTCCATCAATCGCTCGACAAACTGCCGCGCCGACGGCGACAACACCCCCACCTTCCGCGTCACGATCCCGAACGTCTGCGACTTCGACTTGAATCCGATCGGCAGCGTGCGCAGCATGCCATGCTTGCAAAACAGCCTGGCGACACCCGCCGGCAGCACCGAAACCAGGTCGGCACTACATTGAAGCAACGCAACCGTAACAAAGGTCGACGCTGTCGAAATCGCGCTCACCGGCACCTGCGCGCCCGCCAGATCCATCTCGCGCTGCAATAGCGCCTGCATCGGCATGGCGCTCGGATACGTGACCCATCGATGCCCGCCAAGATCGGCAAATGTCAGCTCGCCAGCCGCAAACGGCGGATGGTCGTAACCCACCACCACCGACAACGGCTCGTCCCCAAGCGGCTGATAGTGATAACGCGAGGGTTCATCGCTGACGATCGAGCGGCCGACAACCAGATCCAGCCGCCCTTCATCGAGCAACGCCAGCATCCGCGCGCTCGTGTCCTCCACGATTTCTATCGATAAGCCCGGGTTGCGCGCCTGCAACTCGCTCAGGATCGGCACGACCAGATCCGGCACCGATCCCATGATCGCGCCAACCGCCAGACGGCCGCCGGTGCCCGAGCGGATATCGGCGACTTCCTGGCACAGCGAAGTCAGGTCGGCAGCCAGCAAGCGCGCATACCGGATGACGCAAAAACCGAACTGGTTCGGCACCAGTCCTTTCTTCGCGCGCTCGAACAGCGGCGCTTCCAGCATCGACTCGAGCTCCGCCAGCGCCTTGCTCGCCGCCGATTGAGTCATCGACATCGCGCTCGACGCCTTGTGCAGCGATTTATGGTCATCGAGCGCAATCAGCAACTGCAGCTGCTTCATGCGCAAGCGGCCCATTAATACGTCCAGCGTCGTTTTCATGGCGTGCTAGTCAAACCGTAGGGTGAGTCGCAAAAGCGATCACTAGATGGAAAGGTTTCACTATACAGCGCCTTCTGCCAGCCCCTATAGTTCCCCCAAATCACAATGGAGACTTTCTATGGCCACCCCGATCTACCGCGGCGTGTTTCCGGTCGCGCCGACCATCTTCGACACCGCCGGACGCCTCGACCTGGATGGCCAGCGACGTGCGATCGACTTCATGATCGAGGCCGGATCGCACGGCCTGTGTATCCTCGCCAACTTCTCCGAACAATTCGCGCTCACCGACGACGAGCGCGCCTCGGTGCAGAAAACCGTGCTGGAACATGTGGCTGGCCGCGTACCGGTGATCGTGACCACCACGCATTTCAGCAGCGATGTCTGCGTGGCACGCAGCCGCGCCGCGCAGGACGCAGGCGCGGCGATGGTCATGGTCATGCCGCCGTATCACGGCGCGACCATCCGCGTGGGCGAACGCGGTATTTATGAATTCTTCGACCGCGTGTCCGACGCCATCGGCATCCCGATCATGATCCAGGACGCACCGGTCGCCGGTACGCCGCTCTCCGCCTCGTTCCTGGCGAAGCTGGCGAAGGAAATCGTGAACGTGTCGTACTTCAAGATCGAAACGGCACAGGCGGCGTCGAAGCTTCGCGAACTGATCGAACTGGGCGGCGATGCGGTTGTCGGCCCGTGGGATGGCGAGGAAGCCATCACGCTGATCCCGGATTTCGATGCCGGCGCGACCGGGGCCATGACCGGCGGCGGTTATCCGGACGGGATTCGCAAGATCGTCGACGCCTATACCAGCGGCGACACGGAAGGCGCCGCGGCGCTTTACCAGCAATGGCTGCCGCTGATCAACTACGAGAACCGCCAATGCGGGCTCGCCGCCTGCAAGGCGCTGATGAAGGAAGGCGGCGTGATCCATTCCGACACCACGCGCCATCCGTTCGCGGCCATGCATCCGTCAACCCGCGCCGGCCTGATGAAAGTCGCGCGCCGCCTCGATCCGCTCGTGCTGAGCTGGGGCAAGTAAGGCAATCCGGACACTTTAATTACACCCACAGGATTCGAACCATCATGGAAATTTCTGGCGATCTGCTGATCGGCAAACACACCGTCCGCGGCACGAACGGCTCGATCAAGGGCATCGACGCAGCCACGGGCGAAGCGCTTGCGCCCGCCTTCGGCGGCGCGACGCTCGAGCAACTGGAACAAGCCTGCGCGCTCGCTTGGCAAGCATCCGACATCTATCGCGAACTGCCGCTCGAAACCCGCGCGAAATTCCTGGAAACGATCGCGCAGAACATCCTCGATATCGGCGATGTCCTGATCGAACGCTGCGTGACCGAAAGCGGCCTGCCGCGCGGACGCATTGAAGGCGAACGCGGCCGGACCGTCGGCCAGTTGCGGATGTTCGCGGCCGTCGTGCGTGAAGGCGATTTTCTCGGCGTGCGCATCGACCCGGCGCAACCGCAGCGCCAGCCGCTGCCGCGCGTCGACCTGCGTCTGCGTTACGTGCCGCTCGGCCCCGTCGCCGTGTTCGGCGCGAGCAATTTCCCGCTGGCGTTCTCGGTTGCAGGCGGAGACACGGCGTCCGCACTTGCCGCGGGTTGTCCGGTGATCGCCAAAGCGCACTCGGCGCATCCGGGCACATCGGCGCTGGTCGGACGCGCCGTGCAGAAAGCAGTGGCGGACTGCGGTTTGCCGGAAGGCACGTTCTCCCTGCTCTTCGATAGCGGCCGCGATATTGGTCAAGGTCTGGTGTCGGACCGGCGCATCAAGGCGGTCGGGTTCACCGGCTCGCGCGGCGGCGGCACGGCGTTGATGAAGCTCGCGGCAGCACGTCGCGAACCGATTCCGGTCTACGCCGAAATGAGCAGCATCAATCCGGTCCTGCTGTTCCCGCACGCGCTGAAAAATCGCGGCGCGGCAATCGGCAAGGCCTTCGCCGGCTCGCTCGCGCTCGGCGCCGGCCAGTTCTGCACGAATCCCGGTCTGGTGCTCGCCATCGACGGTCCTGAACTCGATACGTTCATCGAAGCAACCGCTGCCGCGTTGAGCGAAACACCCGCTGCGACGATGCTGACGCCAGGCATTCATAAAGCCTACGAATCGGCGGTCAACAAAACCGCGGAACATGGCGAGGTCAAGACGCTCGCACGCGGCTGCGCGGCGAAAGGGGCGACACAAGGCCAGGCGGCGTTGTTCTCGACCACTGCGGAAGCCTTCCGCGCTAATCCGGAATTGCATGAGGAGATTTTCGGCGCGGCTTCGCTGATCGTGCGCTGCCCGGATCTGGCAACCGTGCTCGACCTGGTGGAACAACTGGAAGGCCAGTTGACGGCGGCGCTGCATATCGACGAAGCGGATTACGCCGATGCTCGCCGTTTCCTGCCTGCGCTTGAGCGCCGTACGGGGCGGATTCTTGTGAACGGTTTCGGTACCGGCGTGGAAGTTGGTCACGCCATGGTCCACGGCGGCCCCTTCCCGTCCACCGCCGACGGCCGTTCCACTTCGGTAGGCAGTCTCGCCATCGACCGCTTCCTGCGGCCGGTGAGCTACCAGGACATGCCCGAAGGCCTGTTGCCCGATGCGCTGAAAACCGCCAATCCGCTCGGCTTGAACCGGCGGCTGGACGGCAAACTGCAGTTATCGAAGTAAAAGGCGGCGAGTGCTCAACCTTCGAGGCAGCAGTTCAGGCTGACCTCGAAGTATTCATAACTGCGCTGGATGCTGCGCTTGACGTGGCGAATGTCTGCTACACGCGGCGTCTGGCCCAGCAACGTGGCGACGATATCGAGCGCTTCCCACGGGTGCGCATCGTCGTAATGCGCGTGCATCCTGAGCCAGCGCAGCGTCTTCTTGCGGATCGATTCAGGGTAGCCGAGCTCGAGCGTGGTGCGGCTGAGCAGCAGCGTCGACCATTCTCCGGTCACGCCCTCAACGGCGAAATTCGTGGCTGCGATCGCCGAATGCAGCGGGTCCGCGCTACTGCTTTTCCAGCACCAGTGGCTCAGTGCAAACGCAAGCGCGGGCGCCTCGCCGGCTTGCAGATCCTCTCGCGTGACATCGTGGGCCGCGGCCCAGTCGACCCAATAATCGGCGTGATTCTGCTCGACGCGAATGTTGCGTGTCAGATACCGCCGCGCCAGACGCGAACCGGACGTTTCTTCGGGTCCGATCTTCTGCAGGTTCATGCCCATGTACTGCGGAAACTGGTTGATAACCGGCCAGCCGTTGATCAGGAACGCACGCATTTCACGCGGACCGAGCTGGCCGTCACGCAAGGCCGGAAACAGCGGATGACTCGACACACGGCTTTTTGCAGCGCCGGTTTCCAACAAAACTTCCTGTAACCAAAGTGGGTAACTTGCTGTATTTTTGAGGTCGCCCTCTCTTGTAAACCCACTCCCCATTCACGCCTCCTTGGCCATTGGCAGAACGGCTGGCTCTGTCCAGAGCATCGGCCTTCCGATGTAATACCCCTGCGCATAATCCACCCCGAGCGCATGCAACGCCCGCAGGATTCCTTCACTTTCCACGTATTCCGCAATGGTCCGGCATTTCATTGAATGGCCCATCTCGTTGATGGCCGCGACCATCTCGCGGCTCACCGGATCGAGCACCATGTCGGTCACGAAACTGCCGTCGATCTTCAAGTACTCCACCGGCAGATGTTTCAGATAACCGAACGACGACATGCCCGCGCCAAAGTCATCGAGGGCGAAATGGCAGCCGAGCGCATTCAGTTCGTGCATGAACCGCGCCGCCGACGCCAGGTTGGCAATCGCGGTCGTTTCCGTAATTTCGAAGCAGATCATGCCAGGGGACACGCCCGTGCGCAGGAACTGCTCGCGCACGAATCCGAGGAACCGTTCGTCGCCCACCGAGGCGCCCGAGAGGTTGATCGCGTATTCGCTAAAACGCTTGTGGCGGGCGCGTGACAGTGTATCGAGGGCGTTGCGGATAACCCACCGGTCGATGGCTGTCATCAGCCCGTAACGTTCGGCTGCAGGGATGAACAGGCTCGGCACAATCACGTCGTTGCTCACGTTCGGGTCGATCATCCGCAGCAGCAGTTCGGCGCGCTGCCCGTCCGTGGAGGCGGGCACGCCGTCGCCCACGGCGACGATGGGTTGCACGTAGAGGCAGAAGTGATCGTGTTCGAGCGCCTGCTTGAGCCGCCGTCCCCACGATACTTCGCTCGCATGGCGCGCGAGTTCACGATCGCCCAGGTCCGCCAGTTGCACGCGGTCGCGGCCGCGTTCCTTCGCCATGTAACACGCGATATCGGCGAGCCGCATGGCCTCCTCCACGCTCATTTCCGTATTGCGCAGGTCCACTACGCCCACGCTCACGCTGGTGGTGAACGGCTGCGCTTCCCAGTCGAAGACGAAGTCGTTCAGGCACGCGCGCAGACGTTCGGCGACCGCCTGGATGCCGGCGGTGTCGTAGCCTTGCAGCAGCACGCCGAATTCGTCGCCGCCAAGCCGCGCGAGCGTGTCGTCGGGCTGCAGGCTGGCTTCGAAACGCAGCGCGACTTCACGCAGCATGGCGTCGCCGGCAGCGTGGCCGCACGTGTCGTTGACCACCTTGAAGCGGTCGAGATCGAGAAACAGCAGCGCCGATGCGGCCGGCAGCCACGACGCGACATCGCTCCAGCGCGTACCTAGCGCGTGCTGCAGGCGCCGCTCGAATTCCGCACGATTCACGAGCGCCGTGAGCCCGTCGTGCGTGGCTTGCCAGGCGAGGCTTTCAATGTATTCGTACTCGCGCGTCATGTTGCGCAGGATCACCACGAAGCCGGATTCCGTGGCGGCCGCGCTCGTGCTCGAGGCGGAAGCGCTGATGCGCGAGGTCACCGCCTGCACGCGGATCTCGGCGCCGTCACGCCGCTGCAAGAGCATTTCGGCGGCTTCGCCGTCATGGCGCACGCCCGCACGCGCTTCCTCGATCGGGTTGAGCGGCTGGCGGCTATCAGCGTGCAGCAGCCTGAAAGTCTGGGCCAGCGGCCGCCCGAGACAATCGCTGGCGGGACGCCCCGCGATCCGCTCGGCCGCCGGGTTGATGAACTCGATATGCCCGGACGGCCCCGTCGCGATCACCGCTTCGCCGATCGAACCGAGCGTCGCCTTGGCGCGCGCCTCGCTCTGCTTGAGCGCGGCTTCGACCCGCCCGCGCTGCTGGATCAGGCGCCGCACGTGCACGGTCGAGAGGCACACGAGCAGCAGCGCGGCGACCAGATCGACGGTCAGCAGCAGCGAAGCCGTCTTGCGAAACGCACTGCTCAAGACCTCGGAGAAACCGCGTGACAGCGGCGCGATGGTCTCGTTGATGGTCAATATCTGCGCTTTATAGGCGGCTACCAGGGACATTGGCAACGCGCCGGCCGCGACCCGCGCGTGTAGCTCGTTCGCCACACGTTCCAGCCTCTCCACCTCGGCGTCGCCACGCGTCCAGTAGTCGACCGCTTTCTCGAAATAACTGACGTGGCGAAACATGTGGAACGTCCAGATTACGTCGCTGACATCGTCGGGATGCACGCCGCTCGCGATCAGCGCGCGGCGCGCGGTCGTCGGATCGGGCTGCTTCTGGTCGAGCGCCAGACGAGCCGTGCGCAGGTTCTGCGGACCTTTCATGGCCGTCAGATATTGCTCGTACGTGCGTTCGTAGCCGGTTTCGGCATACAGGTTCAGGTAGAACGCCGCGTCTTTCTGGCCCTTCGACCAGATACTTTCGCCGCCGATATACGCCCGTACCGACGACATGATGTCGATACTGAAAATGGCGAGCGAAACGAGGACAAGAATGACGACCAGAAACGGCCAGGTGATCCGTATGAGCTGCACATTCTCGCCCTTAGACGGCATGTCCATCGGTATGTCCCTTGTCCAGGCCCGACGCCGGGGTGAACTGCCGATCTCAGGCGGCGCGCATCGGATGGTGAGTCATTTGTATTTTTGATCGTTTTCGCACTACTGCACGCGGCCCTCGCAGCGCGCTTACATCCTATCAAATTGCGAGTTTGTCTCAAATTTATTGCCAAGAGTGTATATCGGCGTAAACACCTCAAAATTAATAGGCTTCGGCCGTAATCCAGCGTCATGGCGGCCTGTTTTGGACCCCGGCGAAGCGCCATATTCGGACAGAACCTAGCCTCCTTCCGACGAAACCACCGGCCGCTTTTACCTGTTCGCCAGCGCCTAGACCGGCGAGGCCAAAGCAGGCATTTAGGCGGCATCGCGCGGGTGTTGCGCGGCCGTTCCCGGACGTGTTGACGCGGCTCGGGAGATGTCACATATTGGTTCCGGCTCCCCCGGTGCATGTCCAGCCTAGGGAGTCCGAAGCATTTTCATCATACGAGAGTCATCATTTTGTCCGATTAAACCGGACACGCAAGCGGAAAGGACAACCCTTGTGTCCCGGGAGGTTTTTGGCATGGCCCGTCTTTTTTTCTCCTCATCCCCCGATTCAGTGACCTGCAGGCGTTGCGGCAACGCCATGTCTAGCGACGCCGATACCTGTCCGCATTGCGGCGCCGATCATGGCGGAACCTCCGCCGCCACGAAGTCGGCATCGTTCGCGAGCGGCATGCGCCTGCCGTTCGGCGCACGCCGCGAAGCCTTGAGCACACCCTCGCCCTACCCGAGCGTGCCCGAAGAAGAGGAACTGGCCGGCACCGGCGAGCAGCGCTGGGATATGTCGAAGACCGTCACGCTGGGCGCCGTGGCGCTGGCGCTGGTGGCCGGCGGCGTGATCTATTCCCAGCACGGCGACAACGCCACCACCCGCTCCGAAACGCCGGCCGGGCAAAGCGCGTACGGCGCCATCGATATGAAAACGGCGCATAACACGCCTGCACCGGCTCCCGCACCGGCCCCTCTGCCTGCGGTGCCCGCAACCCGATCCGCGACGGCGGTCAAACAGGCGCAGACACCGGCAGCGCCCTCGGTTGCCGCCCGCGAGGCCCTACCCGCCGAATCA
>NZ_AEJF01000061.1 GCF_001028175.1 Caballeronia mineralivorans PML1(12) | reverse complement strand
CAGCGCAGCCCGACCCGGAGCCTGAGCCTGCGGCCGCGGCCCGGATTCCCGCCGACATTCCCTCTCCGCCTGTCATTCGCACGCTCGCACCCATCACCGAAGCCATCCCGGTGCGGGCGGCCATCGTGTCGCCTCCCGTCGCGGCCAACAGTGCGCCGGCGGTTATGCGCAACAGTACTCGTCCGCCGTCGCCCACGGCCACCCGCACGCTCGCGTCAGGAGACAACGCGACTAGCGGAACGCAACCGCATGCGCCGGGCGTCACTGCCACCAATCCCGACGACGAGGAGCGAGCGATCCTGCAGTCGGGCTGGACCAAGAACCAGCCGTCACAGCAACGTCCGCCCTTGCAGCAAGAGTAGGAGCCGTAGAAGGAAGACAGGAGACAAGGAACAGGAGATCCTTTAAGGAGGCTAAAGGCCGCGCCCGGAGACGCAGGCCACCGTGATCCATCCGTGTAATAAAAGTTGGCCAACACACTAAAACGGCTCACACGACATCATGCGCAAGACTTTCTTCATTCTGTTCGCCCTCTTTGGGCTCGCCGGCCTCGTTGCGGAGGCCCATGCGGAAGTCGACTATAAAATCGTCACCGGACCGGAACGAGGCACGTACATCCAGATCGGCCAGGATCTGGCGAAATGGGTAGCCGATCCGATCGGCATGAACCTCGACGTGCTTGCGTCGAAGGGTTCTGCCGAAAACGTACAGCGCATGCGCTACGAGCCGGGCGTGAAGTTCGCGCTCGTGCAGTCGGACGTGTACCAGGCGTATCTGGATATGGCGAAAAGCGGCAACGCGGAAGCGGGCAAGATCATCGAGCCACTGCGGCTCATCATGCCGCTTTATAACGAAGAGATTTACTTCGTGGTGCGATCTGATTCGCCGATGAACTACATCCACGAGATCAAGGACAAGAACATCAGCGTAGGACTGATCGGCAGCGGCACGGCCCAGTCCGCGACCACGCTCTACAGGCTGATGTTCAACCAGTCCATCCCCGACCAAAACGCGCAGCACTACAGTAATGAAGACGCGCTCGCCAAGCTGATCGTGCGCAAACTCGACGTAGCGGTCATCGTGGCGGGCCAGCCGGCCAAGCTGTTCCAGGACCTGAACCCGGACCTGCTGAGCCAGATCAAGCTGCTCAAGCTCGATCCTTCAGTGCCCGAGACAGCGCGTGCCGAGCAGACCTATTTCCCGGCCACCATCCGCACGTCGAGTTATCCGAACTGGATCAAGGAAGACTCACCGACGCTGACCGTGAAAGCGTTTCTCGTGACTTACGATTACAACCTGCGCGGCACGGTCGGCGCGATGTCGCAATTCGCCGATTCGCTCTGCGCGCACTTCGACGAACTGCAGGCCAACGGCCATCCGAAGTGGAAGCAGGTGAAGCTGGAATTGCCACCGCTCAGTCGCGGCTGGAAATACTATCCGCCGATAGAAAAGCGCTTGCGGGCGTGTATCCGCAAGATGGCGGCGGGCAGCGGCAACGCTGAAACGCCCGTGACGCAACGAGCGCCGAAGCGCTCGTGCACCGAGGCCGAAAAGATATTGATGTTGTGCAACAACGAATGACTTTCAGTCACCGAAGCGGCGTTGGCAGAAGCAGAGGCGCACTGAACGCGCGCCCCTACTTCGTCACCAGCTCCACTTCGGGCTGAACTTCGCCACCCACCGGCAGGCTCTGCGCCACGGTGCTCACGCGCGGCTGCAGGAGCAACGCGACCAGCCCGCTCCAGCCCGTCTGATGCGACGCGCCAACACCACGCCCCGTGTCGCCATGGAAGTACTCGTGGAACAGCACGAGGTCGTCCGAGCGCGGATCGGCCTGCAGTTGCGGATACGCGGCCATGACGGGACGCACGCCGTTCTTGTCCTTCAGGAACAGGCGCGTCAGGCGTCGCGCGAGTTCATCGGCGATCTCGCTCAGCGAAAACTTATGGCCCGATCCGGTCGGATATTCCACACGGAAATCATCGCCGTAATAACGATGAAATTCGTATAGCGATTCGATCAGCAGATAGTTGACCGGCATCCAGATCGGTCCGCGCCAGTTCGAGTTGCCGCCGAACACGCGCGAATCCGATTCCGCCGGGAGGTACTTCACGCCGAAGCGGTCGCCGTTGTGCTCCAGCACAAACGGCTTGTCCCGATGTACCCGGGACAACGCACGCACGCCGTAGTCGGAGAGGAACTCGCTTTCGTCGAGCATGCGCCTGAGCAGCGCCTTCATCCGATGTCCGCGCAACACGGACAGCAACAGGCTGTTGCCCTTGCCCGGTTCGTTCCAGCGCGACACCAGCTTGGCCAGATCCGGCCGGTGCTGGAGGAACCACACAAGCCGGTCCCGCAGTCCCGGCAACTGGCCGTGCAAATGCTCTTCCAGCACATGTACCGCGAACAGCGGAATCAGACCGACGATGGAGCGGATGCGCATGGGTACGCTCGTGCCGTCGGGGAGTTGCAGCACGTCGTAGAAGAACTCGTCGGTTACGTCCCAGAGGCCGGTTTCGCACGTATCGCTGCAACTGACCGCCTCGGCGATATATAGGAAATGCTCGAAGAACTTCACGCCGATATCGACGAACACATGATTCGCCACCGCCAGTTCCAGCGCGATGCGCATCAGGTCGAGCGCGTACGCGGCCATCCACGCGGTGCCGTCCGACTGGTCGATGCGACCGCCCGTAGGCAACGGCGCCGAGCGGTCGAAGATGCCGACGTTATCGAGCCCGAGAAAACCGCCCTGGAAGATGTTGCGGCCGTCGGCGTCCTTTCGGTTCACCCACCAGGAGAAGTTCAGCAGCAGCTTGTGGAAAACAAGCTCGAGAAAGTCGCGATCCGCCTTGCCGGTGATCGCACGATCGATTTCGTAGACGCGCCATGTCGCCCATGCGTGAACCGGCGGATTGGCGTCGCTGAACGCCCACTCGTAGGCCGGCAATTGCCCGTTCGGATGCTGGTAGCGGTCCTTCACCAGCAGCAGCAATTGACGCTTCGCAAACGCCGGATCGATAAGCGCAAAAGCCGCCGCATGAAACGCGAGATCCCACGACGCGTACCACGGGTATTCCCACTTGTCCGGCATCGAGACAATGTCCGCGTTGCACAGATGCCGCCAGTCGGCATCGCGGCCACGCTTGCGGCCGGGCGGCGGGGCCGGCTGCAACGGATCGCCGTCCATCCAGCGGGTGACATCGAAGAGGTAATACTGCTTCGACCACAGCATGCCCGCAAGCGCCTGACGCTGTACGAGCCGCTGATCGGCGTCGTTCATTTCGTGTTGCAGGCCCGCGTAAAATGCGTCGGCTTCGGCGATGCGGCGGGCAAACAGCGCGTCGATATCAAGCGGTTGGCGGTCGGTGTCGGCATCCGATTCCGGACGCCAGCGCATGGTCACCACCGTGCGGCTATTCGGTGCGAACTCGAGATGCACATGCGCTGCGGCGCGGGTGCCGGTATCGCCTCGAACCGCTGTTTCTTCGCCATGCACGATGTAGTCGTTGAAGCCGTCCTTGAACGGCCCCGTGCCGTCCATGTTGAACAAGCGCCTAACGTTGGTTTCGTTCTCGCAGAACAGCCAGTCGACGGGTGCGCCGTCGCGGGCTTCGGCGGTCACGACCATCGGCGCGTGGCCGTCGCTTTGCGCGATCACGCGGCTGCCATGGGCATCCGTATGCAAGGTCAGCGAGGGTTTCTTCGACGACTGCCACGACCACGTATTGCGTGCCCAGATCTGCGGCAGCAGATCGAGCGACGCTTTATGATCCGCGCGGTTCTCGACCGTCACGCGCATCACGATATCTTCAGGCGTGTTTTTCGCATATTCGACGTGGACATCGAAATAGTTGTTGTCTTCGAACACGCCCGTATCGAGCACTTCGTACTCCGGCATGTCCGCGCCGCGCCGGCCGTTTTCGGCAACGAGGTCGTCGTAGGGGAACGCGGCGTGCGGGTACTTGTACAGCATGCGCATGTAGGAGTGCGTCGGCGTGCCGTCGACGTAGAAGTACAGCTCCTTCACGTCCTCGCCGTGGTTGCCCTGCGCATTCGTCAGGCCGAACAAACGTTCCTTGATGATCGCGTCGCGGCCGTTCCACAGGGCGAGCGAGACACACCAGTTGAGCTTGTCGTCACCGAAACCGGCAATGCCGTCTTCGCCCCAGCGGTATGCCCGGCTGCGCGCATGATCGTGCGGAAAATAGTCCCAGGCGGTGCCGTTCTCGCTGTAGTCCTCGCGCACCGTGCCCCATTGACGCTCGCTAAGATACGGCCCCCAGCGTTGCCAGCGCGCACAGTCAGTGGAATGGAGCCGGGCTCCTTCGATGGTGTCGAGAGACTTGGTAGCACGCAGTGGCGGCATGGGACGTCCTTGACTAAAAGCGTGACGGAAAGACCGATAATCTAGCGCGTTTGCGGCATGTCGGCAGAATCGGCGCTGAGCAAACGGTCGAGGCGCATGAGTTCGCCCAGCGACCACGCCTGGAATGGCGTCCCGCCAGGCCTATGCGGCGCGTCGCCGTCCGCGACTTCGGAAATGTGGTCGACGCCCGCACGATGAAGATGGTCGTGCAGCGGTTTCAGGAAGCGCTGACGGGCCTCGGCTTTCGATGATTGGCCGTTGTCATGAACCCTCAGCCACGCTTCGACAAACGGCCCGAGCAGCCACGGCCAGACCGTGCCTTGATGATAGGCGCCGTCGCGTTCCAGCGGCGTGCCGGTGTACCGGCCCTTGTAGGCGGGGTCGTTCGGCGACAAGGTCCGAAGCCCGAGCGGCGTCAGTAAAAGTTGCTCGCATTGATCGACGATAGCGCGCGCGGTTTCGCTATTGTCGATCAATGAGAATGGCAGCCCGCCTACCGCAAAAAGCTGGTTCGGACGAATGGAGCGGTCGATCTTGCCCGGCTCGTGATCGGCGTCGACCACGTCGTAAAGCGCACCGCTGGCGGGATCGATGAAACGTTGCTGAAAGGTGTGAGCCGCGCGCGTGGCCAACTCCTTCCAGCGTGGATTCCATGCAGCCGCTATGCGCAGCGCGTTGATCCACAACGCCTGCACTTCCACAGGCTTGCCGATGCGCGGCGTCACCACCCAATCGCCCACCTTGGCGTCCATCCAAGTCAGTTGCACGCCGGGAACGCCAGCCCGTAACAGGGCATCCTCCGGATCGGAAGCGATCTGAAAACGCGTGCCGCTTGAGTAACCATCGAGAATGGCATCGACGGCTTGCTGCAAACGGTCCTGCGTTTCCCTTTGAGCGTGGCCCGTAACGAGATAGTCGTGCACGGCGATCACGAACCACAACGACGCATCCACCGAGTTGTATTCCGGCACACCGCTGTCCGGAAAGCGATTCGGCAGCATGCCTTCGGAGATCGTGGCGGACCATTCGAGCAGGATCGATTCGGCGTCGCTGTATCGGCCGGATGCGATCAGCAAACCACGCATCGCGATGAAGGTATCGCGGCCCCAATCGGTAAACCATGGGAAACCCGCGAGGATGGTACTGCCTTCGTTTCGCGCCACGATGTAGGCATCGGCGGACCGGTCCAGCGGCGTCGGGAAAGCGGCGCGGCGCGTGCGTTCAGTATCGGCAAGAGACTTGGCGGTATCGATAGCGCTTGTCTTCGGACCTTCGTTCGCGCTCAATACGAGCACCGCTTCGCCGCGCGACAGATCGAAGGAAAAGATCCCGGGCGTAGCGAGGTCTTCGTTGAAATCCATGCCGCGTTCGCGCTCGACCGTGTAGCAGAAGTTGCGATACCAATCGGGTGCGTGGACATACGATCCATTCGATGCCGCCACGACCGCCGGCACGTCGCCATACGCTTGCCAGCGAACCTGATCGCCGGCAGCCGTATAGCTGAAGTTAAACGCCTGGTTCTCGTGATGCAGCGCGTGGTAATCGCGCCCGGAGAGCAAGGGCCGGACTTTCAGCGTGAACTCGTTGCCGTCGAGGCGCCAGCGCAGCACGGTCTGCCCGCTCTGCTTCGCGACGAATACCTCGGCGGTCAGGATGTGGTTCTCGCCTATCTGGAAGCGCCACGTCGGCCAGGGTTCGGTATCGAAGGAAAGCAGGCTTTCGGAGGGGTCCGGCCAGACCGAACCGGAACCGTAGCGTTGCATGGACAGCGGAATGCGCATCTGCCCCGATGCATCCTCCAGCCACGCTTCCACGCCGTTCACCAGTACCATGCGTCCCGCAGGCGGGCGCGTGGCCGTGAGAAGCAGCGCGTGGTATCTGCGAGTGCGTTCGGTGCCGGCCGTGCCCGACGCGAAGCCGCCAAAAGCGTCGGCTTCGAGCCATTCGTCGTCGAGACACCCTTCAATAGCCGGACATTCGAGACGGGTCATTTTTTGAGTTGCTGCCGATATGCCCGAAGACCCTTGCTCGCCTGCGCCCGGATCTTCTTCTGCACGAACGACGACCAGCCGAGCAACCAGCCCTTGAGTCCGAGCGCCTGACGGCTCCAGGTCCAGAGGTCGAAGCTGTCGCGATGTTCGAAGATCAGGCCGTCGCGGATCGCGAAGCGTGAGGTGACGCGATTGACCACCTTACGCCCGGTCTGCGAAAAACGATAGCTCGCGACCCAGTTCGCCGTCGCCGTCTGGCCGACGGTCTTGATATCGCTGAAAGTCAGTGAGAATTCCGACGCCCGCGATAGCAGCATGCGCCACATGTCCGCCGCTTCACGCCCGCGCAGGACGCCGAACACCGGATCGCTGAATTCCACATCGGGCGCGTAACACGCGGCCATCGCTTCAGCGTCGGAACGCTGAAAGGCTTCATAGAAGCGCTGGATCAACGCGGCGTTCGGGTCCGTCATATTCGGTCTCTTTAAAAGGAATTTAGCTGACCGCGGCTACAAGGTTTTGATTGCGAAGCTTAAACCATGAACATGGACACTGCGTGAATGATCAGACCAACCGCGCCGCCCACCAGCGTGCCGTTCACGCGGATGAACTGCAAGTCGCGGCCCACGCTCAGTTCCACGTCGCGCACGAGCGTGGCGTCGTCCCAGTTGCGCACCGTCGCGGCGATATGTTTCGCGATGCCGTCGCGCAATTCCGGCGCGAGGGACTTGAGCGCGTCGCGCATGTGCTCGTTGATCGATTCACGCAGCGCCGGATCGCTTCCCAGCGCCGCCGCGAACGACGCCGATGCGCCCGTCACCTTTTTGTTGAGCGCCGAATCCGGCTGCGCAAGGTCGCGGCGCAGCCAGTCCTTGAATTCGTCCCACAGGCCATTCACGTAGGTGCGCAATTCAGGGCGTTCGAGCCATTCGCGCTTGTGCTGGTCGATACGCGCGCGGAATGCCGGATCGGACTTCAGGCGTTCGATGAAGCCTTCCACCGTCCTGTCGAAGGATTGACGGCGCTCGTGCTCCGGGTTTTCGCTGATGTCGTGCAGCCATTTGTTCGCGCCACGCACCAGGCCGCCCGCGAACTTGCTGCCAAGCTCTTCTGCGCTCAGGCCCACGAACCCGAGCATGCCGATCAGCTTCGGGTACTCCTCGCCGGCCACGTCCAGGATCTTGGCCGCGAGGATTGCCTGCACTTCCTCGCGATCCAGCCATTGCGTGAGTTCGCGCAAGCCCTCGTCGAGCAGCAGTTGATGGCGACGATCCACCGTCAGCGTGGACAGCAATCCGCCTACCGCGCCGGCCAGATCGAATTGTTCGGCGCGGCGGCGCAGGGCCTCGTGGAGCATCGTTTTGACGCGTTCATCGTCGACGAATTCGAGCATCTGGCCCGCCGCCGCGACTGCTTTCGCGCCGAGCAGCGCCGCGTTCGCCGGTTCCGCGAGCCACACCGCGAGACGGCCGGCCGGATCGAAGGCGTTCACGCGGGCGACCAGCGCGTCCGTGCCGAGAAATTTGTCGCGGACGAATTCCGCGAGGTTATCGGCGACGCGCGCCTTGTTCGCCGGCAGGATGGCCGTGTGCGGGATCGGCAGGCCGAGTGGGTGGCGGAACAGCGCGACGACCGCGAACCAGTCGGCCAGCGCGCCGACCATCGCGGCTTCGGCGAAGGCCGAGACCCACGCCCAGGCGCCGGCGTCGTGTTGGCTCTTGGCGAGCAAGAACAATGCCGCTGCCGCGACCAGCAGGCCGGCGGCGAACCATTTCATTTTCTTTAGTGCGAGTGCTTTGTCCTGCGTTGCCATCGTGGTATGGGGGTTTTCTTTGGTGGAATAAGGCCGCCAGCATACCAGTGACGCGGGAGCCGGGTGAATGGCGAGGGAGGGGTTTGAGGGCGCTGCTTATAGTCCGTTGCGCTGGAGTTGCTGCAATGCAACCATCGCGGCGCCGGCGGATTCGATGGGGACGAAGATGTGATCGTGGTACGCGGCGGCGACGACATTGCAACTGACGTTTGCCTTGCCAAGTGCGGTGGCAAACGCCGCGGTCAGGCCGACCGCCTGGAGGTCGGAGTGGACCGTCAGCGTGATCCAGGCGGCGCGGAACAGCGGCTCGATACCTGCTCTTTGCGCCTCGCCCTCTTCCACTATGACGGTCAGGCCCTCGCGCTCGCGGAATGTAGCTAAAGGCACTATATCTCCGAGGTCAGCGGAAAAAGGCACGCTTGCGTAGACGTACACGCCCGGCTGGAGCTCGGGCGACATGGATACGAGCAGGGTGTTCAGATCGTTGATGGGGTTCGTCATGATTTGGATCTCTTGCGGTTTTTTTGTCCGCCAGCCAACCGCGCAATACGCCGATACACTCGCTTGACCAACCCCTTAATCAGGATAAGGAGCGACACGAATGATTTCCGATCGCAGCGAAGTGACTCGCATGATTCTCGCCGCCAAGGTGAGCAAAGGGCTGAAATGGGCCGACGTGGCGGAGAAAGTCGGCTTGAGCAAGGAATGGGTAACGGCCGGCTGTCTCGGGCAGATGACGTTCTCCAAAGCGCAAGCCGAAGTCGTCGGCGGCCTCTTCGACCTCTCCGACGAAGCCGTCGCCTGGCTGCAGATTGTGCCCTATAAAGGCTCGCTGCCGACCGCCGTCCCGACCGATCCTCTCATCTACCGATGGTATGAAATAGTGAGCGTTTACGGGACCACGATCAAGGAACTGATCCACGAGGAATTCGGCGACGGCATCATGAGCGCCATCGATTTTTCGATGGATATCCAGCGCGAACCCGATCCCAAAGGGGATCGGGTCAACGTGGTTTTATCGGGCAAGTTCCTGCCCTACAAGAGTTACTGAACGGCCTCGGCCGTCTCCGTTCCGCGTTCCAGCACGGGCCGCAGCGCCGCGCCGGTGTGGCTGCGCGGATTCTTCGAGAGTGTGTCCGGATCGGTCGCTGCCACGATCGATCCACCTTCCGTGCCACCTTCCGGCCCGAGATCGATCACCCAGTCGGCTTCAGCGATCACATCCAGATCGTGCTCGATCACCACCACCGAATGCCCGCCATCCACCAGCCGATGCAGCACGCGAATCAGCTTGGCGACGTCCGCCATATGAAGGCCCACTGTCGGCTCATCGAGCACATACAGCGTATGTGGCGCCTTCTGCCCGCGCCGGCCGATATCGTCTCTTACCTTCGACAACTCCGTCACCAGCTTGATCCGCTGCGCCTCGCCGCCTGACAGCGTCGGCGAAGGCTGGCCGAGCGTCAGATACCCCAAGCCCACATCCTTCATCAGTTGCAGCGGATGCGAGATGCTTTGCATCGCGGAGAAGAATTCGACGGCCTCGTCGATTTCCATCGTCAACACTTCGCCGATGTTCTTGCCGCGCCACGTCACAGCCAGCGTTTCCGGATTGAAGCGCTGGCCGTGGCAGACGTCGCATGGCACTTTCACATCGGGCAGGAAGCTCATGGCGATAGTACGCACGCCTTGACCTTCGCAGGCCGGGCAGCGGCCTTCGCCAGTGTTGAACGAGAAACGCGACGGCGTATACCCACGCGCGCGGGCTTCGAGCGTATCGGCGAAAAGCTTGCGGATGGTGTCCCACATGCCGATATACGTCGCCGGACACGAACGCGGCGTCTTGCCGATCGGCGTCTGATCGACTTCCAGCACACGGTCGATGGTCTCGAACCCCGTCACTTCCGTGCAACCCTGCCAGCGATGCGTGACATCGAACTTCGCGCGCGGCGCTTCGCGTGACAGCACGCTTGAGCGATTGCGCGCGGGCATATCGGCTTGCGCGGTCTTGCGTGCACGGCGCGTTGCCGGCGACGACAAAACCGAGCGGCCGACCGCATCGAGCAGATTGGTCATCAGCACGTCGCGAGCGAGTGTCGACTTGCCGGAACCGCTCACGCCCGTGATGGCAATCAAGCGGCCAAGCGGCATGCTCGCGGTGACGTTGCGCAGATTGTGCAGCGTTGCGCCGTGAACCGTGAGCCAGTTCTCGGGCGTCGCGGCGCGCTTGGCGGTAGCGGTTTTTACGTCGCGACGCGCTTGCAGCGGATGCTGGATCGGGTTCGCCAGATACTGGCCCGTGAGCGAATCCGGCTGCGCTGCGAGATCAGCCACGCCGCCCTGCGCCACCACCGTGCCGCCGCGTTTCCCGGCACCCGGACCGATATCGATGATGTGATCCGCCCGGCGAATCGTGTCTTCGTCGTGCTCCACCACAACCAGCGTGTTGCCCTTGTCGCCGAGTTTTTTCAGCGCGTCGAGCAGGATCTTGTTGTCACGCGGATGCAGCCCGATGGTCGGTTCATCCAGCACGTAGCAAACGCCCTGCAAGTTGCTGCCGAGTTGCGCGGCAAGACGGATGCGCTGCGCTTCGCCGCCCGAGAGCGTCGGCGCAGCGCGGTCCAGGCTCAGATAACCAAGGCCGACTTCTTCGAGGAACAGCAGACGCCCTTCGATCTCACTGACCACATCGCGGGCAATATCGGCATCGCGGCCCTTGAGTTTCAGCTTGTTGACCCAGCCACGCGTCGCGGTGACTGTCCAGCGGCCCACTTCTGTTATCGGCTGATCGCCGAACGTCACCGCCCGCGCGACTTCGTTCAGGCGCGTGCCGTTGCAATCCGGGCACGGTTGATCGCCGACATCGTCCGGTTCCTGTTGCGCCGATGGAATCGTCTGCTCGCGGCCGCGGCCGTCGTCTGAAAGCACCGTGTCGTCGTAGGCTTCGCGCTGTTCGCGCGTGAGCTTGACGCCCGTCCCCACGCAAGTGTTGCACCAGCCGTGTTTGCTGTTGTACGAGAACATGCGCGGATCGAGTTCGGGATAACTCGTGCCGCATACCGGACAGGCACGTTTGGTCGAAAACACCCGCATCTCGCCGATGTGTTTCGTCCCCTTCTTGCCGCCATTCAGCGCGCTATGCAGGTCGTCGAGCGGCGCAAGCAGGTGCATCACGCCTTTGCCGAGCTCGAGCGTCTCCAGGAGCATCGCTTTGAGCGAGGCTTCGTCGTTCGCGCTGACGATCAGATCGCCGACCGGCAACTCGATGGTGTGCTCCTTGAAGCGATCGATCTTCGGCCACGGATCGACGGGCAGGAACTCGCCGTCCACGCGCAAGTGCGTATGGCCGCGTGTTTTTGCCCACTTCGCGAGGTCCGTGTAAATACCCTTGCGGTTCACCACCAGCGGTGCAAGTAGGCCGATATGCTGGCCTTTGAAATCCCGCATGATCTGCGCGACGATCGATTCGGGGCTTTGCGCTGTCACCGGTGCGCCGTCGTGGACGCAATGCTGGATGCCAAGCTTCACGTACAGAAGCCGCAGGAAATGCCAGACTTCCGACGTGGTAGCGACCGTGCTTTTACGGCCGCCACGCGATAAACGCTGCTCGATCGCCACCGTCGGCGGGATGCCATAGACGGCGTCCACTTCAGGACGCCCGGCAGGCTGCACGATCGATCGCGCGTACGCGTTCAATGATTCCAGATAACGGCGCTGGCCTTCGTGGAAGAGGATATCGAAGGCTAAGGTTGATTTGCCTGAACCCGATACGCCCGTGATCACGTTGAACTTGCCGTGCGGAATGTCGACGTCGAGCGACTTCAGGTTGTGCTCGCGTGCATTGACAATGCGGACCACGTCTTCGCCCTGCAACGCGCGTCGCGCTGCCGCGACCTCAGCGGCGAGTTGCAACGGAACGCCTGCTGCGCGCTTCTGCGCTGCGCCCGGCGCCATCGCTTCTTCGTAGTCGAGTAGTGCCTTGCCGGTGTGCGATTGTTCGCATGCCGACACATCGTCCGGCGTGCCGACGCAGACGACCAGACCGCCCGCATCGCCACCTTCAGGACCGAGGTCGACGATCCAGTCGGCGGCACGGATCACGTCGAGATTGTGCTCGATCACGATCAGCGAATGGCCGCGCTCCAGCAGGCGTCTTAGCGCTTGCATCAACTTGGCGATGTCGTCGAAATGGAGGCCAGTTGTGGGTTCGTCGAACATGAACAAGCGGCCCGGTTTATTACCGCTTGCCTGTGCCGTTTCCGCGAGAAAACCAGCAAGCTTCAGGCGCTGTGCTTCGCCGCCGGAGAGTGTTGGGACCGGTTGACCGAGCTTCACGTATTCAAGCCCAACGTCGACTATAGGCTGCAACACCCGCAGCACTTCCTTGTCTTTCGCAAAGCAGGCAACGGCTTCGCTCACAGTCAGATCGAGCACATCGGCCACGCTGAGCGACTTGCCATCGCGCTCAATCTGCACGTCCAGGATTTCCGCCCGGTAACGCCGTCCATCGCAATCCGGACAACGCAAATAGACGTCGCTCAGGAACTGCATCTCGACGTGTTCGAAACCCGAACCGCCGCAGGTCGGACAGCGGCCATCGCCGGAATTGAAGCTGAACATGCCCGCGCTATAACCGCGTTGCGCAGCGAGCGGAGCCTTCGCGAACAGCTTGCGGATCTCATCGAATGCGCCAACGTAGCTCGCCGGATTCGAGCGCGCCGTGCGACCGATAGGCGATTGATCCACGAAGATCACTTCGCTCAACGCATCCGCGCCTTTCAACGCGCGGAATGCGCCCGGCGATTCGGTTGCCTTACCAAAATGGCGCTGCAACGCGGGCGCAAGCACGTCTTGAATCAGCGTCGATTTACCCGACCCGGATACGCCCGTCACGCACACAAGCCGCTGCAACGGAATCTCGACCGTTACGTCACGCAGGTTGTGTTCGGTCGCACCTTCGAGCACGAGCCACGGCGTTTTTGCATCGACCGCACGACGCTGCCAGTTCGACGCATGCGCCACATGCTTGCGGCCGCCGAGGTACGCACCCGTCAGCGTGTCGCTATGCTCGATCTCGTTTGGCAGCCCGTCATAGACAATCTCGCCGCCGCGTTCGCCCGGTCCCGGACCCATGTCGATGAGACGATCCGCTGCGAGCATCACCGACGGATCATGCTCGACCACCACGAGCGTATTGCCCGCGTCGCGCAACCGGTGCATGGCTTCGACAATGCGATTCAGGTCGCGCGGATGCAAACCGATGCTCGGTTCATCGAGGACAAACAGCGTGTTCACCAGCGACGTGCCGAGCGCAGTAGTCAGGTTGATCCGCTGCACTTCGCCGCCCGACAACGTGCGGCTCTGGCGATCCAGCGTGAGATAACCGAGACCGACATCGCAGAGATATCTCAGGCGCGTGCGGACCTCGTTGTGCAGGAGCTTGAGCGCGTCGTCCAGCAGCGTGCTCGGCAAGGTCAGCGAGTCGAAGAACCGGCGGATACGATCGATCGGCATCAGCATCAGATCGTGCAGCGTCAGGCCCGGAAGCGCTTCGAGTTGCGCGCGCGTCCACTCCACGCCCGCGGGCAGGAAACGATCGGCCGGCTTCAACACGGCGTCCGCTTGCTCCTTTGTGCCAAGGCGCCACAGCAGCGCTTCGGTCTTGAGACGCGCGCCCTCGCACACCGGGCATTTCGTATAACTGCGATATTTCGACAGCAACACGCGGATGTGCATCTTGTACGCCTTCGATTCCAGGTAATCGAAGAAACGCTGCACGCCGTACCACTGGTTTTGCCACTTGCCCGTCCAGTCCGGCGAACCGTTGATCACCCAGTCACGTTCCTGTTGCGTCAACTCGCTCCAGGGTATGCCAAGGCGGATACCCGCTTTCGCGCCGTAGCGCAGCAGGTCGTCCTGATTCTCTTTCCATGCGGGCGTTTGCAGCGTCTTGACAGCTCCGCCGCGCAGGGTTTTACGCTCATCGGGAATCACCAGGCCGAGATCCACGCCGATCACCCGGCCGAAGCCGCGACACGTTTCACACGCGCCATACGCGGAGTTGAACGAGAACAACGCCGGCTGCGGATCGGCGTAGCGGATATCGCTTTCCGGACTGTGCAGGCCGGTGGAAAAGCGCCACGTTGGGACGTCCGCTTTTTCAGTCGCTTCTTCCCCCGACTCCGGCAGCACGTACACATTCACGCGCCCCGTGCCACGCAGCAACGCGCCTTCGATAGCCTCCAGCGCCCGCGACCGCTCCGTGTTCTGCAAGCGGAATCGGTCTGCCACCACGTCGAGCATTTGCCGGCCGCTCACATGCCGCTTCGCTTGCACGCGCGTATAGCCGCTGGCGGAAAGCCACTGCGCGACTTCTTCGTCGCTGGCGGATTCGGGCAGCTCAACCGGAAACGTGATCGCGATACGCGGATCGTTCGCCTTCGTGCGTTCAAGCAATTCGACGTAGATGGTTTCCGGCGTGTCGTGCCGGACCTGATGTGATGTCTTTTTATCGAAGAGCTCGGCGGCGCGCGCGTAGAACAACTTCAGGTGATCGTTCAGCTCGGTCATCGTGCCGACGGTCGAGCGCGAACTGCGCACCGGATTGGTCTGGTCGATGGCGATTGCTGGCGGCACGCCGTCCACGCGATCCACCTGCGGACGGTCCATCCGGTCGAGGAATTGCCGCGCATAAGCGCTGAACGTTTCGACGTAGCGACGCTGGCCTTCGGCATAGAGCGTATCGAACACGAGGCTCGATTTGCCCGAGCCCGAAGGTCCGGTCACCACGGTCATCTGGCCGGTATGCAGGTCCAGATCGATGTTCTTGAGATTGTGCTGGCGAGCGCCGCGAATGCGGATTGCGTTGTTGGATGCCAATTTTTCCTAACCGGTTCAATGAGTTAGATCGTCCACGAAGGCGCCTGGGCGAAGCCCGGCTCGCGCTGGGGAGCCGCCGTTCGAGGCGCAATAGTGAGATAACGGCCGATGAAGTCGACACTGTACACCCATACAGTGTTTTCGGCAGGGGCTCAACCCGACCTGGCGGAATACGAGGCTGGCTTGACCAGGCAGAATCGAAACGTCGCGTAGTGGAAATCGCCGCCCGTCAATCAAGCCTTCGCATCACGAGCCGCGCCTCCAGACCGCCTTGCGGACGATTATGCAGCGTGAGCGTCGCGTTCATCGTGAGCGTGAGTTGCCGCGCGATCGCGAGGCCGAGCCCGGTGCCGCCCGTGTGCCGGTTGCGCGAGCCCTCCAGCCGGACGAACGGCTCGAACACAGCCGCCAGCGATTCGGGTGGGATGCCCGGTCCGCGATCGAGCACGGAGATTGTCACCGTGCCGTCGCGCGGTTCATTCACTCTGATCTCGGCCTCGCCGGCGAACTTGAGCGCGTTATCCACGAGATTGCCGATGATGCGCCGCAACGCCTGTGGACGCGTCACCAGCTCGGCGCCGATGCGCCCGTGAAGCGACACCGTCTTGCCCGCATCAAGGTAATCGCAGACGAGGCTGTCGAAGAGCGCATCGGGATCGACGCGGTGCAAGACCTCGGTCGCGCCGTGCATCGTGCGCGCGTAGGTCACGCCCTCCTTCACGAGCGACTCCATCTCCTGCAGGTCCTGTTGCAGCTTCGCGCCTTGCGCGCTGTCGTCCATCACGTCGACCCTGAGACGCATCCGCGTGATCGGCGTCTGCAGATCGTGGGAGATCGCGGCGAGAATCTGCATGCGCTCGGTCATGTAGGTCGCGACACGGTCCTGCATGGCATTGAAAGCGCGCGCCGCCCGTGCCACTTCATCGGGGCCGTCCTCGGGCAGGCGCTCCGCCTTCAGGTCGGGGCCGAGTGTGTCGGCCGCCTGCGCGAGCTGCTCGAGCGGGCGAGTGGCGAG
>NZ_AEJF01000060.1 GCF_001028175.1 Caballeronia mineralivorans PML1(12) | reverse complement strand
AGCCGCACCGCGAGCCAGCAGCACGCGGCAAGCACGGCGAGTTGTAACGCCAGCACGAGCGGCAGCCAGCGCGACAGCGGCGCGCCCGACATCGGCCGCAGATCGATCGCGAGCGGCGAGCCGTCGCTCAGGCGCAGGTGCACTTGCAGATGCTCGCTGTCTCCGGGGATCGCGTTCATGGTCAGCGGATAGCGCTTGCCGATGCCTTCCGCGATCGACTCCGCCGCCCGCTCAGATAGCCGCGCGTCGGGCGGCGCTCCGCCCTCGCCCGGCCCGAGGATGAAGCTGTAGCTGCGCCGCGCAAGGCGCGGAAGCCACTCGGCGCGCTCGTCAGGCGGCAGGCGATCGAGCAGCGCGACCGAACTCGCGACCTCGCGTTCGATGTAACCCATCATCACGTTGGTCATCGTCTGGTCGCGCTCGGTCATCGTGAGCCAGAACGACAGCGTCTGAGCGAGTGCGAGCCCGACGAAGAGAATCAGCGCGAGCCTCGCGAACAGCGTGCGCGGCAAGCGCAACAGAGCATGCCGGTTCATTTCGGACCTTCGACCGGCACGACTGCAGCGGAGAACACGTAGCCTTCGCTTCGCAGCGTCTTGATGTAGCGCGGCTCGCGCGCGACGTCCCGCAGGCGCTGACGCAGGCGGCTCACCAGCAGGTCGATCGAGCGGTCGAACGGATCGGCCTGGCGGCCTTGCGTGAGGTTGAGCAACTGATCGCGTGTGAGCACGCGCTGCGGATGATCGAGGAACACGCGGAGCAGGCGGTACTCGGCGCCCGAAAGCGCAACCATCGTGCCGTTCTCGTCGAGCAGATGGCGTGCGACGGTGTCGAGCCGCCAGTCGCCGAAGCTCAGCATCTGAACCGATTCGCTCACTTCCATGCCCGGTGGCAGCATGCGCGTCCTGCGCAGCACCGCGCGGATGCGCGCGATGAGTTCACGCACGGCGAACGGCTTCGGCAGATAATCGTCGGCGCCCATCTCCAGCCCTACAATGCGGTCCGCTTCCTCATCGCGTGCGGTGAGCATCAGCACGGGCACCGCGCGGAACTTGCTCGCGCGTAGTTCGCGGCATAACACGAGCCCGTCCTCGCCGGGCAGCATGAGGTCGAGCACGATCAGGTCGGGCGCACCCTGCTCCAGCGCGGCGCGCATCTGCCGCCCATTTGCGGCAAGCGATACGCGCATGCCGTTCTTCTCCAGATAGGCGGCGATCAGTTCGCGGATGCCGCGATCGTCGTCGACAATCAGTACGTGGTCGGTGTTTTCCATTCGATGGTCATTGCCTTCTGCGTTTAATCAGCACCCGGGCCGGCGCGATCAGATGACACAGTACCGGATGCGTGATTTCAGCCGCGATCCCGCCCGCGAGGAACGCGACGATTGCGAGGATGCGTCTCATGCGCCCTCCACCACGGAGGAGCTGGCTCCATCGGTGACGCTCGCGCTTAGCGTATACGGATCGACGCCTTCCAGGCAACCGATGTTCACGCGCCAGAGCCGCGGGTCCATGCGCGTCTGGTGGAACGTGTAGATGCCGCAGTGCTTGCAGAAATAGTGCTTCGCCACGCGCGTATTGAACTGATACAGCGTGAGCGCCTCCCTGCCGTCGAGAATCTTCAGATCATCGGCCGGGAACGACGGTGTCATCAGCGCACCCTTGCGTCGGCACAGGCTGCAGTTGCAGCGCGACGCGGGCTCGACGGCAGTGCGGACTTCGAATCTCACGCGCCCGCAATGACAGGCGCCCTGCAGTACTTCGGTGTTCATGTGTCTCTCCGTGTTCTATCGATGACTGCGTTATAGCGCGGCGCGAACCCGATTCGGCCTGCCTTTTGTATCGCAATGTATCCGGCATTTCGCGGGATACAAAACATTGCACGACAGCCCACCCGCGGACACACACCAGATACGCGCGGACCTTTGAATACGGTCATGTTCAACGAACGGACCGTCATCGTGCACAACCTCATTGAAGCCCCGCTCGCCTTCCTCGCCGGCCTGCTGACCATTGCGTCACCCTGCATCCTGCCCGTCATGCCGATCCTGTTCGGCACGTCGGTCGATCGTCCGGACCGCGTGCGGCCGCTCTTCATCATCGCCGGTTTCATCGTGGCCTTCGCTTCGTTAGCGATGCTGCTCGGCGCCGTCTCCAGCACGGTCCACGTCGCACAGCAGGCGCTGCGCAATTCAGCCATCGCGCTGCTCGGGCTCTCGGGGCTGCTGCGCCTGTGGCCGCGTCCCTACGACTGGCTCGTCGCGAGCCTGCAGGCGCCGC
>NZ_AEJF01000059.1 GCF_001028175.1 Caballeronia mineralivorans PML1(12) | reverse complement strand
GCTCAATGGCGCGCCGGCCAGCACCGGCAACGCGGGCGGCTTCGTGCTCGGGATGTCGCTGGGAGCGGTATGGACGCCGTGCGCCGGACCCGTCCTCGCGTCGATCCTGGTGCTTGTCGTCAAGGCGCAGGACCTTCATTGGTCAGGGCTGCTGCTCGCGCTATATGCGATCGGCGCCGCCATTCCGATGCTCGCGATCATCTACGGCGGTCAGTTCATCACGCGGCGGGTGCGCGTACTGGCCCGTCATACACACCGCATCCAGCAGGTATTCGGCGTTCTGGTGATGCTCACCGCGCTCGCCATCTACCTGCAATACGACGTCCTCGCTTATGCGTGGATCGCTTCCTACCTCCCTGCACTCAAAGGACTCTGACATGTTCAACCGACTCAAGACCCTCACCGCCGCCGCCCTCTTTACCGCCATCGCGGCTAGCGCCGGCGCCGCTCAGGCGGGCCCGGTCGCGCACCCGGTGCCGGCACCGGAATTCACCGGCATCGACAAGTGGCTCAACAGCGAGCCGCTGACCCTGCAGCAACTGCGCGGAAAAGTGGTGCTCGTCGACTTCTGGACCTACTCGTGCATCAACTGCGTTCACACGCTGCCTTACGTGAAGACGTGGAATCAGAAGTACAAGGACCAGGGGCTGGTGGTTGTCGGCGTGCATACGCCCGAGTATCCGTTCGAGCGTGACACCGGCAACGTGAAGACCGCGATCAAGCGTTTCGACATTACCTACCCGGTCGCGCAGGACAACCGCTATGCGACCTGGACCGCCTACGACAACCAGTACTGGCCGGCGTTCTATCTCATCGACAAGCAGGGAAAAGTGGTCTACACGCACTTCGGCGAAGGCGAATACGAGCAGACCGAGGCGGCGATCAAGCAGTTGCTCGCGCAGAAGTAATGCGGCGTCCGCAGGCCTTTCGTATCGCAATGTATCCGCGAAGCCGCCGATACACAGGCTTGCAAAACGCCCGGGTCAGGACACACGCCAGATACGTCGGCGCGTTCAAATGCATCAACGACAGATCGCAACGAATTGCCACGCAACTGATGCGTTTCCGGGCGTTTCCCAACCCTTCATCGTTTCAAGGAGAACATCATGAAAACTTCGATCATCGCTTTGGCTTTTGCCGCATTTGCCGCTTCGGGCTTGGCTCAGGCCGCCGACAACACCACGACCTCCACCGCTGCGCAGACGGAGCAATCCGGTACGAGCCGCATCGTCACGTCGCAGAAGACGCGTGCCGACGTTCGCCGCGAATTGGTGCAGGCGCAGAAGGACGGACAACTCGCCAGTCTCAGCACGCTCTATCGCGGAAGCTGAACCTACCCACTTACACGTACTCATTCGAGACTCCGCCGTGAACAAGCGCGCGGGAAAATCGATGTAGCCTGAATGCAGCGATACAGGCGGTGAAACTTCCGCCTGACGAATGAACGGCGGTCGGCGTGATCCGGGAGGCCCGTTCGCGCCCGGCTTCCAGCCGATCGGCGACGCCTCCGCGCTGCGCCCGATCGAATACTAAAAAGCGACACAATTTCAAAGGAGAAACAACCATGCCAGATGAGATGAATTCTCGCCGCCGCCGTCTGCTGAAGACGACTATTGCAGGCGTCGGCCTGCTCGAATTCGGACTCAGCGGACTCGCCAACGCGCAAGCGGCCGGGAACACGAGCCCCGCCAAGGGCTCTGCGCGCCTCGCATCGTTCGACACCATTCGCCAGGTCAATGCGGGAACGCTCAGCATCGGCTATGCGGAAGCGGGACCGGGCAACGGCCCGGTCGTGATCCTGCTGCACGGATGGCCCTACGACATCTACAGCTTCGCCGAAGTCACGCCACTGCTTGCGGCCGCCGGCTATCGCGTGATCGTGCCGTATCTGCGCGGCTACGGCACGACGCGCTTCCTGTCCGCCGATACCCCGCGCAACGGGCAGCAAGCCCTCGTCGCCGTCGACATCATCGCGCTGATGGACGCGTTGAAGATCGACAAGGCCGTGTTCGGCGGCTTCGACTGGGGCGCGCGCACGGCCGGCATCATCGCCGCGCTGTGGCCGGAACGATGCAAGGCGCTGGTATCGGTGAGCGGCTATCTGATCGGCAGCCAGGCCGCCAACCACACGCCACTGCCACCGAAAGCGGAACTTGCATGGTGGTATCAGTTCTATTTCGCCACGGAGCGCGGTCAAGCGGGGTACGAAGCGAACCGCAACGAATTCAACAAGCTCATCTGGCGTCTCGCGTCACCGAAGTGGGACTTCGACGATGCGACCTACGACCGCTCCGCACAGTCGTTCGCGAACCCGGATCATGTCGCGGTGGTGATTCATAACTATCGCTGGCGTCTCGGACTCGCGAAGGGCGAACCGCAATACGACACGCTCGAACAGCGCCTGGCGACGGCGCCGGCTATCGCGGTGCCGGCCATCACGCTCGAAGGCGACGCGAATGGAGCGCCACATCCCGACCCGTCGGCCTACGCGAAAAAGTTCACGGGCAAGTATGTACACCGGAACATCGGCGGCGGGATCGGGCACAACCTGCCGCAGGAAGCGCCAAAAGCGTTCGCCGATGCGGTCATCGACGTCGCGCGCATGGTGTAAAACGTTCCAGCGAGCGCCAGGTCTCGTTTCCTGTCGAGACGCTGGCGTTATCCGCAATGCGCTATGAAACGACGTGTCTTTTAGCTCCGCTGTACCTCGGCGGCTTGCCTGGCCCTTAGCACCGTAGTCGATTCCCCGGCCAAGCCCCAGTTGTCGGTATCGATTTCGTCGATCACGACAAAGGTAGCCGCCGGGTCCTTCTTCAACACACGAACAACCAGATCTGTTGCGCCTTTGATCAACTCGGCCTTCTGTTCGCGGGTGACGCCTTCTCGCGTCACCTGGATATTGATGTACGGCATGATGACCTCCCAGGTTGGAACTGCAATGCCTGCTGCGCTCCGGCCTACCACTTGCCTGCGGTAGCACCGCCATCGACAGGCAGTACAACGCCAGTCGTGAATTCGGCGGTAGTGAGATACAGCACGGCGTCCACGATGTCCTGGACCGCGCCGATACGGCCACCGGGCTGCAGCGTCTTGAGGAACTCGTGCATTGCACTATCGTGCAGCGGCGTATCGATGATGCCGGGGGCGACAGCGGACACTTTGACGTTACTCGAAGCGAGTTCGAGCGCGAGCGCTCGCGTTGCGGCGTTCATGCCTCCTTTGATGAGCACGGGGAGGAGCGCAGGCACGTTGACGTTCGGTTGCATCGCGACACTTGCCGTGATGCTGACGATGTGACCGTTCCCGTTGGCCGACATGTGCGCGGCGGCCTGCTGCGTCGGATAGAAGAAACCCTTAAGGTTCGTGCCGACGATCGCGTCGAGATCTTCCGTTGTGTAAGCGCCGATAGGCTTTGCAATAAAAATGCCCGCATTGTTGACGAGAATATCAACCCGTCCGAACTTTGCGATTGCGCGCTCGAAGATCGCCAGGGAAGTAGCCGGATCAGCGATATCACCCGCCACCGCCAGGAAGTTCTTCGGATTGCCAAGCTTTTCGGCCGCAACTTGCAGGCGTTCGATAGTGCGAGCGTTGCCTACGACGTTATAGCCGCGAGCCAGATAGGCTTCGGCCAAGGCATAACCAATGCCGCTCGATGCGCCGGTGATTACAACTGTTTTTTGCGTGGTCATGACAAGACTCCAGAGGATTATGAGAGACGGCTGCAGTCGGCGTTTTGCTGGACTGCAGGGAGTCGTTTCGTGTCCGGCTCCCATGAAACAACTTTACTTATGCGATTTAAATCGATAAATATACGTTTATCGAAAACATTTGATACATGATGTAATGAATAGCAAAAGACATTTCGACGATCTGCTTCTTGGCAGCATCGAGTTGTTTTGCCTGGCAGCGGAACTCGCGAGCTTTACCGACGCCGCCGCGGCTGCGGGTGTCACGCCTGCCGCGGTGAGCCGTTCGGTGTCGCGCCTGGAGGAGCGGATGGGCTTGCAGCTTTTCGTTCGGACAACCCGGCGCATTCGCTTGACCGACGCGGGGCGCGCCTATTTCGAGCGTTGCCGCGAGGCGCTCGGGCAACTCGTCGACGCGGAGCGCGAGGCCAGCGGCGAGCAGTTGGTGGCGGCCGGCGTGCTGCGCGTCAGCATGCCCACGCCCTACGCCCACTATCGGGTGCTGCCGCTGTTGCCGACGTTCCGGGCAAGGCATCCCCAAGTACGGATCGAAGTGCACATCAGCAATCGCAACATCGATTTCTCCGAGGAAGCCTTCGATCTCTCGATCCGCGGCCGCGCGCCGGCGGACTCGAACCTGATCGCACGCAAGCTGGAGGACGCCGAATTAGTGGTGGTCGCGAGTCCGGATTATCTGGCACGCGCCGGTACGCCCGGATCCGTCGAAGATCTCGCGAATCACGAGTGCATTTTGTTCGACCTGCCGAGTAGCGGCCGTCAGCTACCGTGGTTGTTCAAGGAGGATGGACAAGAGCTTGAATATGCCGTGGCCGGCAACTATTCCACTGCGGGTGACGTGCTGGGAGGCGTGACGCTCGCCCGGAGCGGGGCGGGACTCTTCCAGACATATAGATTCGTTGTAGCGCGGGACCTCGAAAGCGGTCAACTCCTAGAGGTGTTGCCGGAGATCGGGGGAACGTCCCGACCCTTCGTCTTGCTGTACCCGCATAAGCGTCATTTGTCGTTACGCGTGCGCCGCTTCGTCGACTTTCTCATCGACGAGCTTGCGGATTCGACTGGATCCGGCGCCGACCGAGACGCGTGAGACTGGGAAATGGAGTGGCACGTTCCGTCGCGCGAAAGCTTATCGTCTACGGTTGGGGCGACCTGGTCAGACGTACGCAAAGCAGCGCCGCCACGGCCAGCGCCGCCGCAGCCGCACTCAAGGACCCCGTGAACGAATGATGCGGTGCATACATCGCATTGGCGACGAGCGGTCCCACGATCTGCCCGATACCGAAGCATGCCGTCATCACGGCGAGAATGCTCACGCGCAGGGTGTGCGCTACCCGGCGGGCGGCGAGCATCGAAATCGTCGTGGTGCCCATGAATGTACCGCCTACGATCAATGCGCTGCCGAGGTATCCGGCCGGGTTCGGCGCCACTACCGGCAAGATGACACCGGCCGCTTGCAGCGCGAGATTCAGAAACAGCGCGCGTCGCGTGCCAAGGCGCATATGGACTGCATGCCAGATGAAGCACGACGGCACCGCGCCCAGGCCAAACAACGCCCAGACCTGGATGGGATCGATTGAACCGAGTGCGTTCCGGACGAAGAACGGCAGATAGGTCGCGGTGATGATGTAACCGAACCCGGCAAGCCCGTAGAGCGCAATCAGCCGTCCTGCGCCGAGCGCGGGAAAGGACTCGTGCCCGTGCAAGACCGCGCGCGTGTCGGGATCGTGGACCGGGCGCGCATCGAGACCCGGCAGCGCGATGGCGCCGAGGATCAATGCGCCTGCTGCCAATACCCACCAAAGCCCCGCGCTGTGCAAGCCAAACGCGCGTCCCGCGATCAGCATTTCGGACGACAGCACAATGCCCATGCCGACGCCCGCATAAAGCAAGGGTGCGCCGTGCGTGTGGCCGCGATGTTGCAGCAGCCAGAGCGAAGCCCCCACCATGGTAAGTGCGCTGACGGCGCCTGTGATGCCGCGTATCGCGATGATCAACCAGGGCGCATTCAACAGCGCCGTCACCCCGAGACATATCGCGATGCCCCCGAGCGCCAGCACGCACAGCCTGCGCGAGTGTCGCGGATGCATGGCGGCAGTCAGCAGCGCCCCAACGAGATAACCCGCATAGTTGGCCGATGCGGCGAGCGTGCCCTGATGCACGGTCAGCACTGCGTCGCTGACCATGACCGGGTAGATGCCCGTGAACGCAAACCGTCCGAACCCCATGCCGACCGCCATGACGAGCGCGGCAACCAGTGCCGCCGTGCCTTGGCTTGCCGCCGACGAAGCGTGCCGAATTGTGCTCATGATGATTTCCTTTTGGCCGTTTGTTGCTTCGACATAAATGGCGTAAGCGCTTCGCGCAGCGCATCGAACGCCGCCGTCTGATATCCGTTTCGATGGACGAGCCACGTATCCACCTTCGCCACGACATGCGTGCGGAACTCTGGCGGTTCGCGCAGCAGATCGAGCACGCTGCGGGGCACGAGCGATACGCAGCCGCCTGCCGCGACGCATGCCAGCATGCTGTGATACGACCCGACCTCCTGGATGTCGAGCGCTGACTTGTCCTGGCCAAGCCACTCCTCGGCGATCACTCGATAGCTGCAGCCTTGTGCAAACGCGGCAAGCGAACGCACGGCGATATCAGTGCCCTGGCGGATGGCAGCGTGTCCTGGCGGCAGCACGAGCAGGATTTCCTCGCGAAAGACCGGCTCGCCAAGAAGTCCAACCACCTCGAGATCCGCTTCCGACGCCATGTCGCCGCACGGCGGCAGCGCCGCGAACGCGCAATCGAGCAAACCGCTGCGAACCTGTTCGAGCAGTTGCCGCGAGGGCGCCGTCGAAATCCTGAGCTGGACGCCGGGGTACTGCACGTGAAGGGCGGCAAGCGGTCCAGGAAGACGAGCCGCGGCCGTGCTTTCCATGCTGCCAATCCTGAGCGTGCCCGAGGGCGCATGCGGGCTCAGCACTTGTCGCGCCTCGTCGGCCAGCGCGAGCATGCGGTTGGCGTAGCCGAGAAAACGTTCGCCTTCCACACTCAGCGTAAGACGGTTGCCGTCGCGCCGAAACAGTGCTACCCCCAGTTCCTCTTCGAGCTGCTGGATTCGCGTGGTCACGTTCGACTGCACGCGGCCGAGCCGCTTGGCCGCCCGGGTCACGCTGAGTTCGGCGGCGACGACGCGAAAAATGTCGAGACTGGTGTGATCCATGAAAATCTCAATTGGAGAACGATATAAGCATCATATTCCCAAATTGAGATAATATGCAAGCGGTCTGCTCCTTTTGCGATGGTGACCCGGATCGACGCACCTGCCCCGGCCATCGCTCAACGCCTGATAGAACGATCGAGGTCTCCATGAATCAGCCAGCAACCCGTTCGCTTATGCCGCCGGACGGCCATGTCCAGAGGCTCAGCTATGCCGAACGCAACGCGCCGTACTGGCGGCGTAATCTTTTCGTCTGCGTGTTCGGGTCTTCTACAACCCTGCTGAGTCTCAGCATGTTGCTGCCGTTTCTGCCGCTGTACGTGCAGCAGTTGGGCGTGAGCACGCCGTCGGCGGTCGTGCAGTGGTCGGGCGTTGCGTTTGGCGCGACGTTTTTCGGCACCGCGATTACCGCGCCGCTGTGGGGGCGTCTTGCGGACCGATACGGCCGCAAGCCCATGCTGGTTCGCGCGGCGGTCGGCATGGCCGTCGTGATGTCGCTGATCGGCGTGGCGCATAACCTGACCGAACTGGTGGTGCTGCGCCTGATCGCGGGATTGATCGGCGGTTACGCCTCCGCGTCCATTGTCATGGTCGGGACGCAGGTCCCGCGCGAGCGCTCGGGATGGGCACTCGGCGTGCTGTCTACAGGCGCCCTCGCGGGCAATCTCGTGGGACCGCTGGTGGGCGGTTTCCTGCCGACATGGGTCGGCATCCGGGGCACATTCTTCGTCGGCGGAGCGATCATCGCGGTGGCCGCGCTGCTGACCATTGTGGTTGTGCGCGAGGACTTCGATCGCAGCACCGACGCGAAGAAGCGTACGGACACCGGCGGGGTATCGCCCTCCACGATCAATCGCGGGGGGATCCTCGTATTGCTCGTGACGGCAATGATGGTGTTGCTTGCGAACATGTCGATCGAGCCCATCATCACCGTCTATATCGGACAACTCGGTGTGTCGGGCGATCACGTTGCACGCATGGCCGGAATCGTGATGGCGGCGTCGGCTTTCGGCAGCATGTTGACTGCCGCCCGCCTCGGCGCGCTTGCCGATCGCGTCGGCAGCTCGAAAGTGATCATCGGATGCCTGGTTGCCACGGGCGCGGTCCTGGTGCCCCAGGCGTTTGTCACCCAATGGTGGCAACTGGCCATGCTTCGCGGCTTGATGGGCATGACGCTCGCGGGACTTCTTCCATCGATTGCGAAGGAAGTGCGGCACGCGGTGGCCGATCACAATTCCGGCAAGACGCTCGGTTATCTTCAGTCCGCTCAGTTTAGCGGGCAGGTCATCGGCCCGTTGATCGGCGGGCAAATCGGCGCGCATTTCAGCTTGCGCGCGGTGTTTTTCGTGACTGCGTCCTTGCTGCTCGTTTGCGCGGGGTTGAATCGATGGGCGAGAGCCAAGCAGGCGAGGTGAAGCCGTGTCGCTTCCAGATGCTGCGGCGCATGCTTACGGGTAATTTATTGCACTAAAGCTGAGCTTCGATAGCCGCCTTATCTATAACTGACCATACTTGCTCGATCTTTTCCGCCCGGAATTGATAGAACACATTCTCTGTAAAGGAGACCCTTTTCCCGTTGACAGGGAGCCCAAGGAATTTTCCCTTGGGCGTACAGGCGAAGCCTAGCCGGCTGGCTATATAAGGCGCATCGGAAATCAACAGCTGAATGTTGAAATAGAGGTCTGGAATTTCATTGAAGTCTCTCTCCAGCATCTCGCGATACCCTGATAACCCGATCCGCTGACCGTTGTAGTGCACGTCATCATGAACGAACTGTTCGAGTTTTGGCCAGTCCTGCTTATTCAGGCAGGCAATGTAGTCTCGGTAGACGTTGGAAAGGTCGGCTTTATTCACGGCAATTTCCCTGTCGTTTTACAAGGTCCCTGCTGCAAAGTGGAACAAGTTGAAATTCTACAGCCATTCGTCATCGTCATGAGCGGCCCTTCAATGACCGGCTCACCGTTTCTATCCAAATTCGTCGTGCTGCGGTAATTGGTCGGTTATGGAATACCAAGCGGCCTTGGAGGCAACAAAAATATGTGCGGTTGGGCGGATAGAAGGAGTGTCTTCGAGCGTTCCCAAAGTAACGTGAACGAACTCGCCCTCGCGAACCACCGAGAACATAAGGCTGCCGCATGTATTGCAATGGACATCGTGCGCCGCATTCTTGTCACCGACAATCAACAGGTTGTCTTGCCCTTCAGTGATGTTCAACTTGTCACGCTCGATCCCTGCGAATGGCTTGAATGCTGAGCCCGTTGCGCGCCGACAGTTTGAACAGTGGCAGTTCAATGCATAGGCAAACTCGTCCTTCACCGCGTAATGGACTGCGCCGCAAAGGCATCTGCCAGCAAGCAACGGATTCATGTCTTGTCTCCATGATGGACGTCACGCTAACGAACTGCGGGATTAATAACTGCTTGGGCGCGTCGCATGAACTTTCGCTCATGCAGGGTTGCTGCTTCATTATATTAAACGGCCGTCCCTGGAGGAATTGCCCACAGCGGCCCAGAAAATTTGCAAGTTGGCGAAATGACCTAGCCCGGCTCGGCAGCGCGAGATGAATGCTAAGCGAAAGATTTAGTGGCTAGAATCAGTCCGCATATCAATAAGATAAGAACCAGTGACCATGAAAACGATAAGAACCCTCCCGCTACTGATTTCGTTGGCTGCTCCAGTGCTTGTGAACGCAGAATCCATGTCCGCACCAAAGCTCCACCCGGGGGATACATGGACCTATGTCGAGACAGTCGAGACCGCGCCCAACGGTTGGCGCCAGACGCATGACGAGATCGTCGTGCTGCGTACAACGTCCGACCATATCTATTTCGAAACGAAGCAGGCCGGCACGACCCAAGCCGCAAATGAACTAGTCGAAGGCGCCGACTGGAGCCGCTCGCGCAACGTGAACGGAACCGAAACGATGGTCAATCAGCCTTTGTCGTTCCCGCTTTCGGTCGGAAAGACGTGGCAGGTGAAATATACCGAAGCGCACCCGAACGTGAAGCACGATTCGGAATCGGTCGATACTCGATTCAAGGTTGTCGGTCCTGAATCCGTCGAAGTTCCAGCGGGTAAATTTGAAGCGATCAAGATCGAAGCCGAAGGTCAATGGACGGCGCAGACCGCTCCCATGCAGTCTGCGACAACAGGAACCGTCGCCAATCAGACGGGAGCGACTATCGTGATGCAGACCCGAAGGGCTAGTCCCGTCGTGGCAACCGGCCGGCTCTACAAGGCGTTCTGGTACGTTCCCGAAATCGGCCGTTGGGTTAAATCCGACGAGGAGTACTACGGCAGCAACGGCGTACGCACTCAGCGGTTCACGAGCGAACTAGAGTCGTTCAAGCACGCCGCGCAGTAGCAGGAATCTCATGGCCTCACGCGACCGGTGCAAACGGCCCGGCCGCCCCTAAGACACGAACGGCAGCTTCACGTCGCGGGCGGCATCCAGCATCGACAAGGTGATTTTCCGCACCTCGAGCTTGCTCTGCGTGATATGAGCGCGCAGCAGGATGGTCGCCTCGGTCAGCCGGTTGCGCTCGATGAGATGCAGCATGGTCGAGTGCTCGTCGTAAGTCGCGCTGGTTCGATGAGGTTTCAGAAAGTCGAGGCGGCGCACGATGCGAATACGCTCAGTGACGTCGTTGTGAACGCGGACCATTTCAGCATTGCGCGTGGCGGCCACAATCTGGCGATGAAAATTCTCGTCCATGCCGAACATCTTGACCGGATCGGATTCGCGCGCTTTCGGCTCGACGCACCAGATTGCCTTGAGCGCATCGATAGCTTCACGCGCCGCTTCGCCGCCTGATGTCAGTCGCTCAAGCGCGGCCACTTCAAGCACGATGCGCAGATCGTAGAGCTGATCCATCTGGTCGAAGTCGATCCGCGCGACTTTCCAGCCGCGCCGGAAACCGACCTCCAGATACCCTTCGCGCTGTAGCCGGAACAGGCCGTCGCGCATTGGTGTGCGCGATACGCCGTAGTACTGCGCAATACCGTTCTCTGAAAAGCGATCGCCCGGAAAAAGCCGGAAGTTGAAGATGTCGCTTTTCAGCCGCTGGTAGACCTGCTCGGCAAGCGGGTTGGCGGCATTGGGCTCGACGGCCTCGACGTTCGTTTCAATCGACTCTTCCTGCATTCGGGTTCCCCTTTGTTCTTATTATCGGCGTTTCAGGGCTTGGGAATAAGGCTCACGTGCGCGGCGACGATCTTCCAGCCATTGGCAGGACCAAGTCGTGCCCAGCTCTGCATCTGGCGCCCGATCAACGGCGTTTCGTCGCTGGTGAATTCAGTGCTGACAGTCGCGAAGTCCGTGCCGAACGTAGTGATAACCGTGCGGTGCAACATACGCGAGGCGGGCACGGGTGCGCAGTTTTCGCGCCACTCGCGAATGGCCTCGCCGCCGTGCTGGATTTCGGCAATGCCGTAGCGCACCGTCTCGGACGCGTTCCAGAAGAGCGCGTTCATCGTTTCGATGTCGTTCGCCACCAGCGCACGCTCGTACGCGACGAACGCCGCACACACTTCTGCAATGACTTCCGGCAGGTTGATTTCCATCGTTTGCGAGTTCCTCACGCTGCGGTAAAAGATGACAGGGGCGCGGTCCAGCCAACAATACCGCCCTGGGACCGCACCATATCGAGTGCCGCCTGCTTGAACGCCGGGAAATAACTGGCGGTCGCGTCCTCGACAAGCAGACAATCGTAACCGCGGTCGTTCGCTTCGCGCATCGATGTCTGCACGCAAACCTCAGTCGTCACACCGGCGAACACAAGATGCGTGATATGCCGCGCCTCCAGTTCAGGAGTCAGCGAGGTCGCATAGAAAGCGCCCTTGCCGGGTTTATCGATGACCAGTTCGCCTTCTACAGGCGCAACGGCATCGACGATCGCGTTACCCGGCTCGCCACGAATCAGGATGCGGCCCATCGGTCCGTCATCCCCAATGCGCGCATTGGGCGCACCACGAAGCCGCTTGGCCGGTGGGCAGTCCGACAGATCCGCTGCATGCGACTCGCGCGTGTGGACCACAAACCATCCACTTCGACGCGCGAAAGCCAGCAGCGAGGCGACAGTGGGCACGATCTGCGCTAACAGCGACACATCGTTCCCCAGCGATTCCCCGAAACCACCGGGTTCGATGAAATCGCGTTGCATGTCAATGATGACGAGTGCGGTCATTGACGGCTCGAATGTAAAGGGACCGGGTAACGCCGGTATGGTGATCGTCATGGCTGATCCCCGCAGCGGTTCAGTCTCATTCAATGACCTCCTTCAAAGCTTCGGCAGCGGGCGTGCCTTGTGCCATCGAGTCACCATGCCCCGCCATGTAGTGGCCCAGCGTCGCGCGCTCTGCGTTGGCGGCGGCTGTCTCATACACAAGCTCGCCCTCAGCGATCACGACGATGCGATCCGCGAGTTCCAGCAGTTCATCGAGGTCCTCGCTCACGAGCAGGACAGCCGCTCCGGCATCGCGCGCCGCCATGATGCGTGCATGAATATCCGCCACCGATGCGAAGTCGAGACCGAACACCGGGTTCGCCACGATCAGGACGTCGACGGGCTGTCCCAGCTCGCGAGCGAGCACCGCGCGTTGAACGTTACCGCCCGAGAGCGTGCCGATAGCGCGTTCAGGCAACGGCGGCCGGACGTTGAAGTCATCGATCAAATGCGCCGCGCGCTCGCGCATCGCGCGCCGGTCGAGGCGCCATCCGCCGCGCCGCAACGGCGTCCGGTCGAAGTCGCGAAGGGCCAGATTCTGCGCGACGCTCATGCTCGCCACGCACGCATTTTTAAGCGGTTCCTCAGGGATCGCAAACACACGGCGCTGCGTCATTTCTTCGCGCGTGGCGTGGTACGCATCGCCTGCAATTTCCATCTCGCCCGTCCTCACGCGACGTTGCCCGACCAACGCCTCGACCAGTTCCTTCTGCCCATTCCCCGATACCCCCGCGATCCCGAGTATTTCCCCCGACCGGACTTCGAGCGATGCACCTTTGACGGCTGCATGGCCGCGATCATCGTCGATGGAAATATTGCGCATGGTGAGCCGTATTCGGGCTGCCGGATCCACCGGTTTGCGCGCCACCCGTTCGGCATTGAACGCGTCCATGACAGCGGTGTCGCGTGTCTCGGCGGCGCCCATCATCAACGAGGCCAGCGCATCGCGATTCGTCGCCGATACCGCACTCGTGCCGACCTGCCTGCCCTTGCGCAGCACGGTCACGTCGTCGGCATACGCCATCACTTCGCGGAACTTGTGCGTGATCATCAGCACGGTCAACTCGCCGCGCGCGGTCAGATCGCGCATCAGCCCGAGCACTTCGTCCGCCTCTTGCGGCGTCAGCACGGAGGTAGGCTCATCGAGAATGAGAAAACGCTGCTTCAGATACAACTGCTTGAGGATTTCCAGCTTCTGCTTTTCCCCTGCGGCCAGGCCCGAAACAGGCGCGTCGAGCGGCAGGCGAAACGGCATGCTCTGCATGAACGCCTCAAGCGCGGAGCGCTCCTCTTTCCACTGGATTTTCCACGGCAAGCGCCCCCGCGCGAGCAGCAAGTTCTCCTCCACCGACAACCCCGACGCCAGCGTGAAATGCTGGTACACCATGCCGATGCCCAATGCCTGCGCATCGCGCGGCGAAGCAATGCGGACCTCGCGGCCGCCGGCCGAAATCTGCCCTTCGTCGAGCAGGCCGTAACCCACGAGCCCTTTCACGAGCGTGCTTTTCCCCGCGCCGTTTTCACCGAGCAGCGCGTGGACCGTGCCCGGCCGGACCGTGATCGACACATTGTCCAGTGCGCGAAACGCGCCGAACGATTTGCCGGCATTGTGCACGTCCACGCCTAACGCATGCGAAGGGGTCGACATGGTCAGCCGCCGAGTGTGGTCAGGAGCGCGTGCGAATCGGAGACCGCACCGAAGACGCCGCCTTGCATCGTGATCATGTGCAAGGCCGCGTCGTGGTTGCCGGGGTCGGTCGCACCGCAACAGTCCGCGAGCACGGCGCATTCGAAACCACGATCGTTCGCCTCGCGCATTGTCGTATGGACGCAGACGTCCGTGGTGATCCCGGTCAGCACGAGATTCACGATCCCTCGCGTGCGCAGGATCAGCTCGAGATCGGTGGCGCAGAACGAGCCTTTGCCGGGTTTATCGATGACAATCTCGCCCGGCAGCGGCGCCAGCTCGCCGATGATTTCCCAGCCCGGTTCGCCGCGCACGAGAATGCGGCCACACGGGCCGTCATCGCCGATTCCAACGCCTTCGGTGCCTGCACGGCGGCTGCGCCAGCGCTTGTTCGCGGGCAGGTCCGACAGATCCGGCCGATGCCCTTCGCGCGTATGAATGATCGTGAAGCCCTGCTCGCGCATCGTGGCCATGACGCGCTTGATCGGCTCGATCGGCGCACGGGTCAGCGACAAGTCGTAACCCATCTTGTCGACGTAACCGCCGTGGCCGCAGAAATCCGTCTGCATGTCGATCACGACAAGCGCCGTGTTATCCGGGCGCAGGTTGCCGTCGAAGGGCCAGGGGTACGGTCTGGCATCAATGAATCGGTTCATGGTCGTGGCCGCCTTGAAATGAATAGAAGGTCGTTAACGCGTGAGACTCAGCTCGCCCGGTGCGCCGGCAAGTGTCCTGTCCGGACGGCAATTGATGATCATGATCGCGAGCGTGAGCACGTAAGGCGCGGCGTTATAAAGGTAATACCCGCTCGTCACGCCTACCGCCTGCAACGCCGGCCCGAGCGCCCCCGCCGCGCCGAAGAGCAGCGCGGCCCACAGGCATCGCAACGGCTGCCAGCGCGCAAAGATAACCAGCGCGACGGCCATCAACCCTTGTCCGCTGGATAGCCCTTCATTCCAGCTCCCCGGATACACCAGCGACAGATACGCCCCGCCGATCCCCGCGAAAAAACCACCCGCCGCCGTCGCGGCAATGCGAATTCGCGTGAGTGGGTACCCCATCGCGCGGGCTGTCTCGGCGTGATCGCCGACCAGACGCAAGGTCATGCCCCAGCGCGTGCTGCGCAACCCCCACTGCAGCACGAACGCCAGCACCACGCCGATCACGAACAGCGGGTTGATGTGCAGCGCGTTGTGCAATTGGGGAGAACTCGTCCATGTGCCCAGATCGAACGACTGAAGGCCCGGCGCTTGCGGTTCGATGAACGGCTTGCCCAGATAAAACGCCAACCCGGTCCCCAGCAACATCAGCGCGATGCCGAACGCGATATCGGACACCCGGGGCAACGAGCACACGAGTCCGTGCAGGCATCCAAGCAGCAAGCCGACAAAGCCCGCTGCAAGCACGCCGGCCCACGGCGAGCCGGTCATGAAAGAAGCGGCATAACCGCTCATCGCGCCGGACACGAGAATGCCTTCGAGCCCGAGATTCACGCGACCGCCCTTCTCGGTCAGGCATTCGCCAAGGCTCACGAACAGATAAGGCGTGCTGACGCGGATCGCGCCGGCAACCAGCGACAGCAGCAGGATCGCGACGGGCGAATGTGCATCAGGCATGGGTTTGCTCCATCGGCAGGTTGATGTCGGCCAGTGCGGCGGCTTGCAGTTGCACGCGCCATGCGGCGATCCTCCCGCCGAGCGCTTCCCATGCAAGCAGATTGGCAAATAGCAGGCCTTGCAGGACAAGCGTGGTGGCGTCGGGAAGATCGAGCCGGCGTTGCAGCAGGCTGCCGCTCGCCTCGATCCCGCCGATCATCAGCGCACACGCAATGATCGCGAGCGGATTCTGGCGCGCGGCGAACGCGACGAGAATGCCCGCGTAACCGTAACCGGCGAGCAGCGACGCATTGGCGCTGCCCTGCACCGCCGCGACTTCGAACATGCCGGCTAGACCAGTAGCCGCACCACCAAGGGCGCAGGCGGTGAACGCCAGCAGGTTCACCGGCAAGCCGACCAGGCGCGCCGCGCGGTTGCTGCCGCCGACGACGCGCATCGCGAAACCCTTGGTGCTGTACTTGACGAAGATCCACGCCGCGATGCATGCCACGACGCCCCACAAGAGGCCCCAGTGGACTTCGAGGCCAGGGAGCGACCCAATCATCATCGAAGGCGGAACGGGGAGCGTGGAGGGCTTGTTAAGGCTTGCCGGATCACGCAACGGCCCTTCGACAAGATGCTTGAACAGCGCGATCGCGATGTACGCCATCAGGAGGCTGCTGATGGTTTCATTGACGCCCCGCCATTGCCGCAGCGCACCGACCGCGCCGATCCAGACCGCGCCCGCCAGCATCCCGGCGAGCGCCATCAGTGGCGTGGCGATCAACCACGGCGTTCCGGCCGGCAGCATCTGCGGGACGATTGCCGCGCACATGCCCCCCAGCGCCAACGCGCCCTCGCCGCCGATCACAATCAACCCGACCTGTGCCGGCAACGCCACGCACAGCGCCGTCAGCATAAGCGGCGAAGCGCGCAGCAAGGTGCTTTGCCAGGCGAACGACGAGCCGAACGCACCCTGGAAAATCAGGCCGACGGCATCGAGGACCGGCTGGCCCTGCACCAGCAGGAATAACGAAAACAGCACCAGGGTTCCGGCGAGCGCGAGCACCGTCGGGATCGCCGGTAACAGCGCAAGGAAAACGCGGGCAGTCGGGGCATTGGGACGCATCACGGCTCCTTCAGGAAGGCAAGGCCATCATCAGATCTGACCGGTCACACCCGCCACGAGATAATTCATGCTCTCCAGCGTGTAGTCGGTCTGCGCGTGGCTGGTTCCGGCGGCGATCGCGGTGCCCCCTTTGTTATCTTTCATCGGCCCCTTGAAGATCACGAACTCGCCCGCCATCATGCTGGCCTTGATCGTGTCCGTGGCCTTCTTAGCGTCGGGCGTGACCTTCGCGCCATACGGCGACATCTTGACGAAACCTTCCTTGAGACCACCGCGCAGCACGTTGGGCTGCGGCTTGCCAGCCTGCGCGTCGGCGACGAGTTCCTTATACGGCGTCGCCCAGTCCCATTCCGCGCCGGTGAGATAACCCTTGGGCGCAAGCGCGGCCTGGCTCGCGTGATAACCGCAACTCATCACGCCGCGCTTTTCCGCCGTTTCCACCACGACCTTCGGCCCATCCACGTGGCACGTCAGCACGTCGCAACCCTGATCGACGAGACTGTTGGTGGCTTCCGCTTCCTTCACGGGCATCGACCAGTCGCCGGTGAAAATAACCTGCGTGGTGATGGCGGGATCGACGGACTGCGCACCGAGCGTGAACGAGTTGATATTGCGCAGCACCTGCGGAATCGGCTTGGCGGCAACGAAGCCAAGCTTCTTGCTCTTGGTCATGTGACCCGCGACCACGCCGTTCAGATACTGGCATTCGTCGATATAACCAAAATAGCTCGCGATATTGGGCGGATTGCCCTGCTTCCATAAACCACCGCAATGCGCGAACCGGACGTTCGGATACTTGGCCGCCATCTTGAGCACGTGCGGATCGAAGTAGCCGAACGAGGTCGCGAAAATGAGCGTTGCGCCGTCTTGTTCGATCATCGCTTCCATGGTCTTCTGGACCGCGATGGTCTCGGGCACGTTCTCTTCTTCAACGACCTTCACGTTGGGCAGCTTCTTGGTGATCGCCGCCGCCGACGCTTGCGCCTGGTTGTAGCCATAATCGCCGCGCGCGCCGACATAGATCACGCCAACAGTAGTTTTCCCCGCAGCGAACACCGACCGGAACGGGGTCATGGTCGCGAGTGCCAACAGACTCGCGTCTTTGATGAAAGTGCGGCGGCTAGTCATGTCGTTCGATTCCTGGTTAGAGGTTATTGAGCTGCTTTTGAAGACTGTCGAGGTAGGCGATCCAGCCGCCAAAAGCCGTAATGTCTTGAGCACCGCTTTCCGCCGATACAGCCGACGGCTCGCAGATGAAACCCTTGACGACGCGGCCATCGCTCAGCGCCACCGTGCCGATACCCATCGGCGACGGCACATCCATCACGAACTTGCCGAACGTGCGCAAGGGCAGTTCCCACACCTCCACGGCGATGGCTGCGCCGTCGCCGTCCGTGGTGCGCACAAGCCCGGGTTTGGGCGGCGAAGTATTAGCGAGCGCAAAGAGCCGATACCCCGGCGCGGTGTGTGTTGCTTCCGTGAATCGGGCACCCGCCTCCAGCAATTGCCGGTTAAGCGGCTGTCCTCGCAGATGCGCCCCGACGACTGCGAGCGCGACGCTTGGCTCCTGGAATGGCAGCGGTTGGAGATCGGGCGACGGGTTGGTCTTATCGTTGAATAGCGCTTGAATACGCGCCCCCAAAACGGCCAGCCGATGATCCGCGCCGCTGGGCGCGATCAAGGTCACGCCGGCCGGCAAACCGTCGCTGCGATGCAGGCCTGGAACAGCCAGCGCGCATAGATCCAGCAGGTTGACGAAGTTGGTGTAATAACCCAGTTCGCTATTACGTTCGATGGGGTTTGCCTGCACGTCGGCGATCAGCGGCTGAGTCGGCGCAGTCGGGACGATCAGGACATCGATGGTGTCGAAGCATCGCTCGACTTCACGCTTGAGTTCTGCAAGTGCGTATTGGCCGTTGAAGGCATCGACTGCACTGAAGCGGTCTGCCCGGCCGATCACGGACGCTACCGTCGCGTCGATGTCCGCCGAGTTTGTCTCGAAGAACGTGCCCAGCGCGGCACGGCGCTCGGCGACCCAGGGGCCATCGTAGAGCAATGCCGATACCCGTTTGAACGGCGCGAAATCGATATCGTGCAGCGTGACATGCAGTTCGGTCGAGAGGGTATCGAGGGTGGCGAGGAATGCATGTTGAGCGGCGGTATCGCCGAAAAACTCCAGCTCGGCCGGCACGCCGATACTTACAGCCGAAGCGATCGCGCCCAAGGCCGGCAGCTTGCGCGAGTAGGCATCGAGCGCATCGAACTTCGCCATTTGCGCGAGGACGTGCCACGCGTCGGCTACGTCGTGCGCGAAGATCGATAGCGTATCCAGGCTCCGGCAAGCGGGCACCACACCCCTTTTGCTCACCAGACCCAGCGACGGCTTCAGCCCGACCAGCCCGTTGAATCCCGCGGGCACCCGGCCGGACCCGGCTGTATCAGTACCAAGCGAAAACGCGACGCATCCGGCGGCAACCGCCACCGCCGACCCGGAGCTCGATCCCCCCGATACGTGTCCGGGAAATTTAACCTGGCGCACCGCGCCATAGGGCGAGCGCGTACCAACGAGGCCCGTAGCAAACTGATCGAGATTCGTCTTGCCGATGAGAATCGCGCCGGCATCGAGCAGCCGCTGGACGGCGAAAGCGGACACGCTGGGCGTGTAGCTGAAGGGTTTGCAGGCGGCGGTCGTCGGCAGCCCCGCTACGTCCACATTGTCCTTGACCGCGAACGGCACGCTGAACAGCGGCATGCGTTCGAACACCGCATCGCCTTCTTTAGCAAGCTTGTCTTCGAGCGCCCTTGCCCGTGAGCGCACCGCGTCCTCCGGCAAACGCAGCGTCCACACTTCCGGACGATCGACAGCGCGGATCCGTTTGAAGATCGCGTCGATGACCGTCAGCGGCGAGCGGCGCCGCTCTGCGTAAGCGGCCAGAAGAGCCGCGACGCGTGGACAGTCGAATGGATCAGGTGAGTTGGACATGAATTCCATCTTGCATACAAGATGGAATTCAATAATGCACGAGCTGTGCCAGGCACAGTCCAGTTCTGTGGCAAGGCCTCTGCGCCTTGCCACACAAGGCTTTCCGCCAAGTGCCCGGGTTCGGTGCGTTGACGTCGTCAATGCCCGTCGCTCTGGTTCCTGGTGCGCGATGCACCGTCAGGAAACGCGCACGCACAAAAGCAGCGCTCCGTTCATCCGCGAGCGAAGCGCCAGACAAAAGGATCGATCTTCAGGAGGCCTGATTCGCTCTCGCGGACGCGGCAGCGCTTCGTCCCGTCAGAAATTTCCCGAGCATGATCGATGGTCGTTCGACCGCGAGATAAGTCACTGCAGCAACAGGAATGACCAGCACCGCCGCGGTCGCGATCGCGCGCCATGCGGAGCCGGGCTCAGGCATCAAGTGGATGATCGTGAGGAGCACCACTGTGTGCGTCAGATACAGGCTGTAGGAAATCGTGCCCAGGAACACGACCGGGCGCTTTGCCAGCACCGACGTAAAACGCCTCGATACAATTGCCGTACACACAATGCCCGCGGCAGCGGCCACGACACACCAATCGAAGATGTACTGGCCGATAACACCGGTTGTAATCGACGTCACCGAGCGTGACAAGAAATAGAGCACGAGCGAAGCGGCGAGCACAAACTTCGTTCGATTGTGCTTTGCGAGCCATCGTTGCCAGCGCGCGCGGTGGATCGCCAGCGTCGCGCCGACGATGAACATGCCAAGGTAATGCGCCGTCATCGCCCAGTCGCCGCTGAAGCTCGGGCTGCTGGTCTCGTCGGCGCCTTTCCCCATGGCGAACAGGAAGGACACCGCGGAAATGGTCAGCGCCGTTGCCAGACAAGCGCGCGCGGACACGCGGCCGGCGCAATAGACGACCAGCGGCATCATTAATGAAATGCGCATTTCGTAGATCAGCGACCAGATCACCGGAAGCACGCGATTGGCTTTGTATTGTCCGATAAACAAGATGTGATCTAGTATTTCTGCATGCGAGAATGATCCGGTCCAAATATCGTTGAACCATGAGCCAGCCCATTCAACGGGCTCTACGCCGATCAGATTAATGAATGAAAAGGCGGCGAACAGTACGGCGAGATAAGGCAGATAGATCCGGCAAATCCGCTTAATCAAATAGTCGCGATACGTGATGCGGCGATTCGACATTAATTGAAGGGTCAGGACAAAACCGCTCAGTATGAAGAATAAAATGACAGCTTCATGACCGAGCGCCAACACGCGCAAGGGCGACCTGGGTATCCACCAGAGCGGGCCGACCAGTACGAAATGATTGATCACCACCATCAGGGCAGCTATGCCACGCAATGCATCCAGTTGCGGATAATGACGGCCGCGGAAGGAACTCGTTTCATTCATCCGATAAATTCCTCACAGTCCGAATTAGTGGCGAGTGATGCGATGTTCATTGATGCGCTCGACCAAATCGATTAATCAGCAGGCAACGAAAAGTTTAAACGCGGGATAAATATCCAACTCGCTCTGTATTACTTTCTAATATTTTTCTCTGAATTACTTTCTAATATTTTTTTACTTTATTGCCGATAAATGGAGTGCGGGTGGGCGTAGTTTTTGCCGGCGCGGTTCAGGCGACCGCACGCGCGGCTATCGCGATGGTCGTGATCGGAGGAAGGTGAAAGCCGGACTGCCGGGCTAGCTCGAAGACGGATAGTCGCGTGCGATGATCTCGCTCAGGAACGCCACGACTGCGCGAATACGAGGAACCCGCTGCAGATACTGGCTGCTGCTCAACCAGATCTCGCGACGCACATGCGTGTGTCCGGTCAGCACTTCCTGCAGCCCGAAGCGCTCGGCGCGTGCGAACAGCGGCAGCATGACGATTCCGCCGCCCGCTGCTGCCGAGAACATCTGCGCGAGCATGCTGCTCGAATAAAAGCCGATGTGCGGATGCACGATGGCTTCATCGAGCCAGCGCACGGCATCGAGCTGGATCAGGTCGGCGATGTAACCCACGAACGTATGTGCCTCGAGTTCCGCGAGCGATGACGGCGTGCCGTGCCTCGCCAGATAGTCCGGATGCGCATACAGGCGCAGCTCGAATTCACCGAGCTTGCGGACATCGAGATTGGTCCCGGAAGGCTGGAAGAATCCCAGGAAAAGATCGGCTTCGCGCTGCGAAATACGTACGTCGTGAGCCGATGTCACCAGCTCCACCGTCAGCCCCGGATTCGTGCGCTTGAGCGTCACGAACTGTTCGCTCAGATACAGCGACGCGATTCCCTCCATCGTCGCGATGCGCACGTGCCCCGCCGGCCCCGGCTCGCCGCTTTCCAGCGCATCGCCCAGCGTGAGCACGCTCGCTTCGATCGCTTCAACGTGCGCAAGCATGTCGCGTCCCTGCGTATTGAGCCGATACCCCAAGCGGTCGCGCTCGAAGATCGGCGTGGCCAGCGCGTCTTCAAGCGCCGAGATGCGCCTGCCAACCGTCGAATGATCGATCCCGAGTTGCCGTCCGGCCTTCGATAAATTCCCGGTCCGCGCGACGATCAGGAAGATCCGCAAGTCGTCCCAGCTCAGTCGGTTGAAGTTCATCCGGGTTCTCCATCGGCCATCGTCGCATCGTCAGTTACCGCTCGGCGATACACAGAAGACTGCGCCGAGCGCAGGTTGTGCAATTTTGCACAGGACCGAGATTGTTTTCCAATTCATTACAGAAAACGTCCTTTGTAGACTCGGCTGCAGTTCGGTTATCCAGCGCGCGGCGATGTCTATCGCCCGGCGCGTTTTCCATCCAGTGCGGAGACTCTCCATGCAATCCGATCAAGTCGACTGGCTCGCCATGCAGAAGAGCGAGCAGTTTCGCGGCCTCGTGCGGCACCGGCGCAATACGATCGCCGCGCTCGGCCTGGTCGCCGCACTCTATTACTTTTCGATTCCCGCGCTGATTGCGTGGTTTCCGGCCTTTTTCACGCTCCGCCTCGCGCCGGGGATCAACCTGGGGCTCGTCTTCGCCGTGTCGCAATACCCGTTCGGCGGGCTGATCGCCTACGTCTTCCTGCGGCGCACCGCATCGATCGACCGGCTCGCCGCCGACCTCCTGGAACAACTCGCACCCGCGAGCGCGGCCAACTCCGTGGCGCCCGTTGCCTCATCCTTCGATCTCGGGGAGCACGCTCATGCCCGCTAAATGGTTAAAGGCACTGGCGCTGCTGGCTACAGCCGGCCTCTCGATCAGCGCCCATGCAGCCACGCAAGCCGGCGCTGTCATCCAGCATCGCGCGCTGACATTCGCCGTGTTCGGTCTGGTGATCGGGTCCACCCTCCTCATCACGTACTTCGCGTCGCGGCGCAACCGTACCGCGGGCGATTTTTATACCGCGGGCGGCAACATCGGGCCGGCCAAGAACGGCCTCGCCATAGCCGGCGATTATTTGTCGGCGGCAGCGTTTCTCGGTGCATCCGGCCTGATCGCGCTGTATGGCTTCGACGGCATGATCTATCTGGTCGGGTTCTTCGCGGCATTTATTCCGGTGCTGCTGCTGATTGCCGAGCCATGCCGCAACCTCGGCCGCTACACGCTCGGCGACGTGCTCGCCATGCGCAACAGCTTTCGCTCCACGAAGGCCGTATCGGCGCTTTCCAGCGTGGTGGTGGCGCTCGCTTACATGATTCCGCAGGTCGTGGGCGGAGCGGTGATCGTGCGTGCGCTGGTGGGGATCGACTACACGGTGTCAGTGCTGTGCGTGGGTGCGCTCATGCTGATCTACGTGGCCTGTGGCGGCATGCGTGCCACCACCTGGGTCCAGGTCATCAAGGCGGTGCTGCTGATCGGCGCGTCGTTCATCCTGGTGGTGCTGGCGTGGATACCTTTCGGCTTCCATGTTCCCGCCTTCATGCAGGCCATCGTGACAAGCCCGCTGGTCCAGGCCCATGTCGCGCCGATGGCTGCATCGCTGCACGGCGATGAACTCGGCTGGCGTTTCCTCGAGCCTGGCCTGTACCTCACCAAGCCGGTCGAACTGTTGTCGCTCGGACTCGCGCTCGTGCTCGGCACCGCCGCGATGCCGCACATCCTGATGCGCTTCTTCACGGTCAAGGACGCACGGGCCGCGCGGCACTCCGTGATGTGGGCAATGCTCGGAATCGGCGCATGCCATCTGTTCATCATCGTGATCGGCTTTGCGGCAGCGTATTACGTAGGCGCACCCTTGATCGCATCGCTCGATAAAGGCGGCAACCTGGCCGCGCCGCTGCTCGCCCAGGCGCTCGCTGGCGGGCGCGACAGCGTGACCGGCGACCTGATGCTGGCGTTCATCGCCGCGGTGGCGTTCGCGACCATCGTCGCTGTTGTCGCGGGCCTCACGCTGGCTGCCGCTTCCGCGCTGGCGCACGACGTGTATGTGGGCGCCATGCGCAGCGGCAATGCGCCCGAGCGCGAGCAGGTGATTGCGGCGCGCATCGCTACGCTGATCGTCGGCCTGATCGCAATCTCGGTCAGCATCATGGCGCGTGGCCAGAACGTCGCGCAACTCGTCGGGCTCGGTTATGCGGTAGCGGCGTCGGCGAACTTGCCGGCGCTGGTGTTGACGCTCTACTGGAAACGCTGCACGACGCAGGGTGTGCTGGTGGGTATCGTCGGCGGGACGCTGACAGCGGTGCTGCTGGTGCTGGTGTCGCCAAACATGACCTACCCCGCGATGGTCCGCAGCGCCGCCCTGAGCCGCGTCAGCGCGGTCGGCCAACGCTTGCCGTCAGTCAGCGATGCCGCGCTGGGCCGTGCACTGCTGGCCGAGCAGAAGAGTGCACAGGCCGCAGCAGACGCCATTCCCGCCGATGCCACCAGCATGGTCGGACTAAGCGCCCCGCTCGTGAGCTTGCGCAACCCCGGGATCATTTCGATTCCGATCGGCTTCCTGCTGGTGATCCTGGCATCGCTCTTTACCCGCGACCGCCGCGCCGAAGCGCGCTGGCCCGAAATGGTCGTGCGGCGCGAGACGGGTTATGGAATCGCCGCTGCCGTCGATGATTGATTCGCTTAACGAACTGATTCTCGAAGCTTCTCTTTTGAACCTGAATAAGCCCACCATCATGACTCGTCTTCCCGATGTAAAAGTCGCTGCCATCCACGCGGCTCCCGTCTTCCTCAACCGCGCTGCAACCGTCGCAAAAGCCATCTCGCTGATTCGCGAGGCAAGCCGCAACGGTGCTCAACTGATCGCGTTTCCCGAGTCGTTCATTCCTGCATTCCCGGTCTGGGCCGCGTTATGGGCGCCCATCGACAACCACGACCTGTTCGAGCGTTTCGCTGCGGAAAGCCTCTACGCGGATGGTCCCGAGATCGGCGAAATCGCGGCTGAAGCACGCCGCTGCGGCGTGTTTGTATCGATGGGATTCAGCGAGCGGTCGCACGCGAGTGTCGGATGTCTGTGGAACTCGAACCTGCTGATCGACGATCGCGGCGGTATCTTGAATCATCATCGCAAGCTCGTGCCGACGTTCTACGAAAAGCTCGTGTGGGCGTCGGGAGACGGCGCCGGCCTGCAAGTGGCGGACACGCGCATTGGGCGGATCGGCGGTCTGATCTGCGGTGAGAACACGAATCCGCTTGCACGCTACACGCTGATTGCGCAAGGTGAGCAGATTCATATCTCGAACTGGCCCGCGCTGTGGCCTACCCGCCGGCCCGCTGGCGGAGGAAACTTCAACAACGTCGCCGCCAACCGGCTGCGTGCAGGCGCTCACTCGTTCGAAGCGAAGGCGTTCGGCATCGTCTGCGCGGGTTACATGGACGACGATATGCGCGATTTCCTGGTGCAGCGCGATCCCGCGGCGGCCGCAGTGCTTGACGGCTCACCGCGTGCCGCCAGCATGTTCGTCGATCCGACGGGCGCGGCGACTGGCGATACGCTCAGCGACGAAGAAGGCATCGCGTACGCGCAGTTCGATCTGAATCGTTGCGTCGAGCCGAAGCAGTTCCACGATGTTGTCGGTTACTACAACCGCTTCGATGTGTTCTCGCTGAACGTGAACCGGGTGCGCCACGAGCCCGTGTCGTGGACCACGCCCGTGCCCGTCATGTCGCCGGCTACGGAAGACGCCGCGCCCGTTGGCGAGGCGGCCTCACTCTCGGAATCGCGCTGAAACTCAATCGCGAATGGCAACGATAGCTTCGATCTCCACCGTGATATTGCCCGGCAGCGACCCCACGCCGACAGCGGAACGCGAGTGCCGGCCCGCGTCGCCGAACACATCGACAAAAAGATCGGAGCACCCGTTGATCACGCGCGGGTGATCGGCGAAATCCGGCGTGGCATTGACCATGCCGAGCAGCTTCACGATGCGTCTCACGCGGCCCAGATCGCCTAGTTCCACGTGCAGTACCGACAACAAGTTAAGGCCTACGAGTTGCGCATGCGTATACGCTTCATCGGCGGTGACGTTGTCACCGACCTTGCCCGTCATCAGGCGTCCGGTCTCGTCAAGCGGACCTTGCCCCGATAAAAACAGCAAGTTGCCTTCGCGCGTGCAGTGAGTGAAGTTGCCTATCGGTGCGGGCACGTCCTGAAGTTTCAAACCGCGGGCCTGCAGTCGTTCATAGCAGTTCATCTCAGTCGAAAATCCCATGTTGCGTTGGTTCTCTTTCAAGTGTTGAGGACAAGGTTCAAAGACCGGCAGCCAGTGCCTAGCCGGCGGGATCGGGCGTGCGGCGCTGCCAGCCGAGCCGCGCTTCAATGCGCGCAGCGACTACCTTTAGTTCGTCGCCGAAACGCTCAGTACTCTGAAGCGCCTTGGCTTCCGGCATCACGATCGAAATGGTGAAGACGCAGTCTCCGGCCTGATCGAGTACCGGGGCGGCGAGACACGCCACGGACGCATCCGATTCGCCGATCTGGATTGATAGCCGCGCGTCGAGCGCTTCCCGCGCCATTCGCGCGAGCACGTTAGGGCGTGTTTCGGCACGCGCAGTGGGAGACGACTTCGCGTACCGCGCGAAATAGGCGATCCGCTCGGCGTCCGGCAAATGTCCCACCAGCAACCGTCCCGATGCGGTCCAGTTGAGCGGCACCCGGCTGCCTACGCGCGAGGTCACGCGGAAATGGCCCGGTCCCTCTGCCATTTGCAACACGACCATCATGCCTTCCTCGAGTCCGCACACTTGCACCGTCTCGCCGACCTGCGCCGACAAGCGGTTCATCTCTTCATGGGCGACCGCCAGGTAATCGAGCGAACTCGCATACGTCAACCCGTAGCCGTATAACCGCGAGCCTAGCCAGATCGCGCCGTCGGGCGTGCGGGCCAGCAGGTTCTTCTCCACCAGGTCGTTGATGATCGAATAGACAGTCGACAGCGGCGCGCCGACCAGACGCGCGATTTCATAAGCGGTGATCGGGCGGTTGGTTTCCTGCAGCGCGTCCAGGATCTGCACTGCCCGGTCGATCGCACTCGTGCGCGTGCGCGGCGCGGCAGCGGGCTGATCGGCCGTGTCCGGCACCGGCTCCGCGGCTGGCTCCGGTTCCTGCGCGGTTTGACGGGACTTGCGAATCATTGCGCTCCTAGTGACAGATTGTTTTTGTACAGTTTGACGCAAGCGCATCGTATGCTAATCTAATACACAATTACAACATACATTCCATAATAAAGGAATATCAGGAGCGGCACGATGGATATTTATTCCCGTTTGGGTCTACGCCCGGTCGTCAACGTATCGGGCACGATGACGAGCCTGGGTGCTTCCATTGTGGCGGCGCCGGTCATTGAAGCCATGGCCGCGATCCTGCCGCAGTTCGTTGAGATCGACGACTTGCAACGCAAGGCGTCGGCCGTGATCGCGCAGGCGTGCGGCAGCGAAAGCGGCTATATCACCGCGTCCTGTTCGGCGGCGATCACGCTTGGCATTGCCGCGACCATGACGGGCGACGATCCGGGCCTGATCGAGCGTTTGCCCGACACGACCGGGCTGCGCAACGAGGTTGTTGTGCAAACGGGCCATCTCGTCAATTATGGCGCGCCCGTCGACCAGGCCATCCGGCTCGCCGGCGCTCGCGTCGTGCCGGTTGGCGCGGCCACGGAGGCGCACGGTTACCAGCTATCCGCGGCCATCAACGAACGTACTACTGCCGCACTCTATGTCGTCTCGCATCACACGGTCCAGTTCGGACTGATTCACCTGGAAGAGTTTATCGCCTCCGCGCATGCGAAGAGTGTGCCTGTGATCGTGGACGCGGCTTCGGAATATGATCTCAAACGCTTCATTGCCGCTGGCGCCGATCTCGTGCTGTATTCAGCGCACAAGTTTCTCGGCGGTCCGACTGCCGGGATCGTGGCCGGCAAGAAAACGCTGGTACGTGCCGCCTATTTCCAGAATGGCGGCATCGGCCGTGGCATGAAAGTAGGCAAGGAAGGGATTGCCGGCGCCATCGCTGCGCTCGAGCAGTGGCAGCAGCGCGATCATGCGGCAGTCCGCGCGCGTGAGCGCGGTTATCTCAAGCTGTGGCATGAAGCGCTGAACGGTCGTCCCGGCGTGCGCGCAGAGATCGATGCCGATCCGACCGGCAATCCGCTAGATCGCCTGAAGCTTTCCATCGATCCACGCGAGGCGCGTATCAGCGCCTGGGATCTGGCGGACGCGCTGGCGAATCCGCCGGCGGGCAGCGTGCCGGTGATCGTTCGCGATCACGAGGCCGAACTGAATTTCTTCTTCGTCGATCCGTGCAACCTGCATCCCGACCAGGAACAGATCGTCCTTCAACGCTTGCTCGCCGAACTCGAACGTGCGCAGCACGCACCGCAGCCGCTGGTCACGCCGTTTTTCCAGCGCGATGCGCGGCGTGTTGCTGGCCGGCGCAACTGGCCGGACTGAATTTCAATCTTTGTATGACCGATACGCCGGATTCTCTCCGGCGTCGTTTTACCCTGTACCTTTAGTAATCCTTACGCCATCGAAGACAACAAGAATTCATCGATGAACGCCCTTCTTTCGACCAGAGGAAACCAGATGCACAAGCAGATCCTTCGCACGGCCGTGGCCGTTGCCGTGACCGGAAGCGTTGCGCAAGCCGCTTACGCCCAAAGCAGTGTGACGCTCTACGGCATTGTCGATGCCGGCTTCACCTACACCAACAACCAAAAAGGCAATAGCGCCTATCAGGCCACTCAAGGCAACGTGCAAGGGTCGCGCTGGGGTCTGCTTGGAACCGAGGATCTGGGCGGCGGCAACAAAGTCCTGTTCAGGCTCGAGAACGGCCTCAGCCTGGAATCGGGCGCATTGGGTCAGGGCGGACGCATGTTCGGCCGCAGTGCGTGGGTCGGATTGAGTAACAGCCGCGCGGGGACGATCACGCTTGGCCGCCAGTACAACAGCGTGCAGGACTATTTGTCGAATCTGCAGATCAACGGCGTGGGCGCAATGAGCCAGTTCGGCAACGCGGTTTACGACAACGACGACCTCAACAATACCTACCGCACCAACAACGCCGTCAAGTACACCACGCCCACGTTCTCCGGCTTCACCGCCAACGCGATGTACGCGTTCTCAAACACGGCCGGTGATTTCTCGAATAACCGTGCGTGGAGCGTAGGGGCAGATTATGTCGCGGGACCCGTCCGTCTCGACGCGGCCTACTCGCTGGTCAATCACCCTGCGTCGAACACGGCAGGCGCTGCGCCTTCCGACAACTACTACGGCACCAGTTCGTCGATCATCAGCAACGTCGCGCGCAATCAGGTCTGGGGCGCGGGCGGTGCCTATGCGTTCGGGCCGGCCACCGTCGCCCTGTTGTACACGAACTCGCACTTCGACCTCCTGACCGGCGGCAGCTTGCGCTTCGCGAACTACGAAGCGAGCGTGCGTTATCAGCTCACGCCTGTCACGCTGCTCTCGCTCGGCTACATCTACACGAGCCAGAACAGCAGTTCGGCAACAGCGGCAAACGGCCACTACAACCAGCTCGCGCTCGGTGGCGAGTACTTCCTGTCGAAAAGCACCGATCTTTACCTGAACGGCATTTATCAGCGTTCGTCGGGCGCCAAGGCGTGGGTCGAAGGCGTCTCGAATCCGTCCAGCAACAACGGGCAATTCGTCACCGTCGCCGGAATTCGGCACAAGTTCTAACCAGGTGCGCCGGACCGTTGGAGACCCATGCGGCTCGACGGTCTGGTTCCTCCGATCGCTATTTTGGAGACCCCATGGCGACTGTCCAGGGAAGTTGGTTACTCGTTTACGCGCTGGTCGCGATCATCGCGCTGGTCGTGCTGATCGCGCGATTCAAACTCAATCCGTTTATCACGCTGATGGTGGTGTCCGTCGCGCTCGCGCTTGCCGTCGGCATGCCGATGGCGTCGATTCTCAAGTCGTTCGAAACCGGCGTTGGCGGAACGCTCGGGCATATTGCGATTGTCGTCGGGCTCGGTACGATGCTCGGCAAGATGATGGCCGAATCCGGCGGTGCTGAACGCATTGCGCGCACGCTCATCGGGCTGTTTGGTCCTAAGAACGTGCATTGGGCCATGATGTGCATCGCGTTTCTCGTCGGCCTGCCGGTGTTTTTCGAAGTCGGTTTCGTGTTGCTGATTCCGATCGCGTTCAACGTGGCGCAGCGCACGGGCACGTCGATGATCCGCGTCGGCATTCCCATGGTCGCGGGGCTCTCGGTCGTGCATGGCCTGATCCCGCCGCATCCGGCTGCGTTGCTGGCCGTCACGGCTTATAACGCGGATATCGGCCACACGATCTTCTATGCGCTGATCGTCGGCATTCCCACGGCGATTATCGCCGGACCGCTGTTCTCGAAACTGATCGCGAAGTTCGTCGTACTCGAGGGCGTCAATCCGATGGCGCAGCAGTTTATCGAACAGGACGCCGCACGTGCGACGCAGAAGCTGCCCGGCTTCGGTATCACGCTGCTGACGGTCCTGTTACCCGTGCTGTTGATGCTCGTAGGGAGTTGGGCCGACCTGATCGTGCCGGCGAAATCGACGACCAACAACGTGCTGCGCCTGATCGGACACCCGGACATGGCACTGCTGCTCGCGGTGCTGCTGAGTTTCTACACGTTCGGTTCGGCGCGTGGGTTCAATCGCGAATCGATCCTCAAGTTCACTAACGAGTGTCTGGCGCCGACCGCCAGCATCACGCTGGTCGTGGGTGCCGGTGCCGGCTTCGGACGGATCCTGATCGATAGCGGCGCGTCCAAGGCGATCGTCGATGTGGCCACCGGCGCGCATGTCCCGCTGCTGATTCTCGCGTGGCTCGTTGCCGGGTTGATTCGCGTCGCGACCGGATCGGCGACTGTTGCAATGGCCACTGCAGCGGGGATCATCGCGCCTATCGCAGCAGCGGCTGCGTCTACTGCAACGGGTGTGCGTCCCGAGCTGCTCGTGCTTGCGACCGGTGCGGGGTCGCTGATCTTGTCGCATGTGAACGATGGCGGTTTCTGGCTCGTCAAGGAGTACTTCGGCATGACCGTGACGCAGACCTTCAAGACGTGGACTGTGTGTGAGACGATTATTTCGGTGACGGCGCTGGCGTTCACGCTTGGGCTGTCTATGGTGATCTGAAGCAGCCATGCATGGCGCGATGGACCGGGCAGTCTTGACTTCATGCGCCGTGCGCGCCGGAACTTGAACCGCGCGCAAGTTCCGTGCGTTTCGCGCGGCACTTCTTCATGCTCCCAGGCGATACCCCTTGCTACGGATCGTATGAAACAACGGCTCCTCGCCTTCGGTATCTATCTTCTTTCGCAACCGGCCGATATGCACCTCGATCACGTTCGTGCCCGGATCGAACCGGTATCCCCAGACGGCTTCGAAGATCATTGGCCGGCTCAGGACGCAATGGCTCTGCTCCATCATGTAGATGAGCAGCCGGTATTCGGCCGGGCTCAGTTCGACGACGACGCCCGATCGCCTGACTAGCCGGCTCAACCGGTCGACCTCGAGCGTCCCGACCCGGAGTATGTTGTCGCTTGCCGCATGGCTCGCGTCCTTGCGGCGAATCATGACTTCAAGACGAACCAGCAGTTCGTCCGGTTGATAGGGCTTGGTCAGATAGTCGTCGCCGCCCGTGCGCAGGCCGCGCACTTTTTCGTCGACATCCGATAACGCGCTGATCATCAGGACGGGCAGTTCGATCTCGGCTTCCCTCAACAACCGGACCACCATGATTCCGTCGGCATCGGGAAGCACGCGGTCGAGCGTCATAGCGTCATAGCCCTTGGCGAGCGCTGCGCGGAGCGCCTCGCGGCCGGTAGTGACGAGATCGACGTCCAGACCGTGTTCACGCAGCGTTCGCGAGATTTCCGCAGCGTTATCGGGATCGTCCCCGACCGTCAGGATTCGCCGCTGCCTTGGGGTGTCACTCGCGATCTCGCTAGCCAATTTATTCGCTCGTTATCAGTTCGAAGGTCATTCTCTATCTTAACGAATCAATAATATACTAACGACAAAAAATCCGGTCGACAATCAAATCGTCAATAGCAACAACTCTCACCTCACCTTACGACTCCGGCACATAGTTGCATCAGCCTTAATCTTGATTTACCTCGATATTACCGCTGCGCTCCGTTTCTCACTGCGCGTGAACGATGGCCGACTCGAATCTACAGGGCGCCGGCTCACTCAGATATGACCCGATGTCCGGCGGCAGTCGCTGCACGAATAACCTTGAAGCCGCAGAAAAGGTGCCGGCCGCGAAAGAAAACTGAACAATATACTGTTTCGTCCGGTATGCCAAATCAGCGGTGTATTTTCAATAGATCTACTATTAATTTACACTCTTATTCAAAATCTACTATCATAATTTTCATTAAAATCCATTCACTATGAATTTTAATTCATATTAAAAAATCAATACCGGGTTTTAATGAACACTGAAGTGGCGACTACGGGCACTCGGAATAGGATTGATCGAGAATACGTTTGCTGCTTCCGCACGGTCTGCCGCACCGACCTGGTGCCCAAGGTCATAAAAAGTTCATTCAATTCGTACGGCGTCGCGCCGTTAGACAGCCAGATCAACGAGATTCCCCATGCAATTCTCTACTCTTCATGTCACACACGGCGCGCCGTCGACGATCGACGCGTTGATCGCCGACCGTGCGCTATGGGCGGTCTTTCAGCCCATCGTGCGCTTGGCCGACGGAGAGATTGCAGGGCATGAAGGACTCATCCGCGGCCCGGCGGACACGTCGCTCGCGACGCCGCGCGGCTTGTTCACGCAGGCGCAGCAGGAAGGCTCGGCGCACAGGCTGGAGATAGCCGCGGCACGGGTATGTTGCGAATCCTTTACGCGCCTCGAGGGCGCCGGCCTGCTTTTCATCAACGCAAGCGCGGCTGTTATAGAAGCGAGCTTCGGCAATGGCGACGGCGACGCTGACGGCATTGCCACCCTGCTCGGCGCCAGTGCGCTTCTGCCTGAGCGCGTGGTGATCGAGCTGACCGAGCAGAGCGTCATTACCGATCACGAGCGCTTCGACGCCACCGTTCGCGCGCTACGTTCCACCGGGGCCGCGTTCGCGCTCGACGACTACGGCAGCGCAAATGCGAGCCTGAATCTCTGGGTGCGGCTGGTGCCCGGCTACGTCAAGATCGACCGGTTTTTCATCGACAACATCGCGCTCGATCCGTTGAAATTCGAGGCCGTCAAAACGATGGCTGCGTTTGCCAGGGCAACCGGCGCCGAACTGATTGCCGAGGGTATCGAACGCCCGACCGACCTGGGAATTGTCCGCGACCTGGGCATCACGTATGGACAAGGATTCTTGCTGGGACGCCCGGCTGCGCTGCCTAGCCAGACATTGCCCGTACCCATACAGCAGTCGTTGCGCTCGTCGCAGATCACCGTCTACCCCTCCCATACCCATACCCATCGCGAAGCCAGCAAGGGCGGATTCGAACTGGATCGGATGCTGATTCTGGCGCCCTCATTGCCACTCGACGCGCGCAACGACCACGTGGTCGACCTGTTCAACGTGGCGCCGGATTTGCACGCGGTGGCGATCATCGACAACGGCCGGCCGGTCGCGCTCATCAACCGCCGCGCCTTCATGGACCAGTACGCGCTGCCCTACCATCGGGAACTGTTCGGCAAGCGTCCTTGCCTGCAGTTTGCCAATCCGGCGCCGCTCGTGGTCGAACGTTATGCCACGCTGGAACAGGTGGCACATATGCTCGCCAACGACGACCTGCGCTATCTCTCCGACGGCCTCATCATCACCGACTCAGGCCGTTACGTGGGCCTCGCCACCGGCGAGCGCCTCGTGCGCGCCGTGACGGAAATCCGCCTGGAGGCGGCGCGTTATGCCAACCCGTTGACGTTTCTTCCCGGCAACGTGCCGATCAACTCGCACGTCGAGCGGCTGATCGACAGCGGCGTCGACTTCGTTGCGTGTTACGTCGATCTCGACGACTTCAAGCCATTCAACGATTACTACGGTTATTGGCAAGGCGACGAAGTGCTCAAGGCGGCCGCGGCTGCCTTACGCTCGGTCTGCGAACCAGCGTACGATTTTCTCGGCCACATCGGCGGCGACGACTTCCTGATGCTGTTTCAAAGCGCGGACTGGCACAGTCGCAGCCTCCAGGCCATTAGCCGCTTCAACGAAGAGATCAAGCGTTTCTATTCACCGGAAGACCGGCTGGCAGGTGGCATCTACAGCGAGGACCGGAGCCGCCGGCGGCTGTTCTTTGGCTTCGTCACCATGTCCATCGGCGCAGTCAGGGTGGCCGCGGGAACGGCACGCATCAGCGAGGAAATAGGCGCGGTCGCGGCCATCGCCAAGCGTCGCGTCAAGAAGGAAAGAAGCGGCATGGTCGCGATCGATTTCGCGCATCATCGATCCGTCTGAGCGTTCAAGGATGTCGCGCCACTCGCTGTAGAGGCGAGAGCGGCGTCCACCGCATCATCTGCTCGCTCCCCCACAATCCACGCTCATCGATATCGATTGCCGTGCGCCGGTCGCATACTTACACTAAAGTTACAGGCAGACCGTCGCGTCGTTTCCCGACCGGCCGGACGCTTTTTCTCTAGTATTCTGAGGATCGTGAACGGCGGCCCTGCTCGCCCTGCACGAACAAGCCGGTTTAAAGCGTAACTGGTATAACGACATACTCAGCGTCGTAAAAGGCCCGCTCTGCGGAGCGCAATTCTGACTGCACCAACCCGCGACTCCATACGCACCATGACCACTCAAACCTCTTCAGCTGCGCTCGATCTTCCTGTCGACATGATCATTTTCGGCGGTGCCGGCGACCTGTCCGCACGCAAGCTCCTGCCGGCGCTTTACATGGCGCATCTGCACTGCAACCTGCCGCCGCAAACGCGCATCATCGCGATCGGGCGACGCGACTGGTCGCGCGAGCAATACGTGCAGTTCGTGGAAGAGCAATCGAAACCGTTCGTCGACAAGAAGGCGCTCGACCCGCAAGCCTGGGACACGTTCCTCGCTCTCTTCGAGTACGTGCGCATCAATATCGATTCGGCAAGCGACTATCTGAACCTTGCGGAAATTGCGCGCAAAGACGTATGCGGGGTGTTTTACCTCGCGACTTCGCCGGACCTCTTCACGACGATCTGCGACAACCTCGCAGCGTCCGGGCTGGTCGATAACAACTCGCGCGTCGTGCTGGAGAAACCGCTCGGCCACGATCTCGCGTCGGCGCAGGCAATCAACGCTTCAGTCGGCCGCCATTTCGCCGAAGCGCAGATCTACCGCATCGACCACTATCTCGGCAAGGAAACGGTGCAGAACCTGATGGTGCTGCGTTTCGGCAACGCGATCTTCGGACCGCTGTGGCAAGCGCCGTATATCAAGAGCGTGCAGATTACCGTGGCCGAAACAGTCGGCGTGGGCAGCCGCGCGGGCTTCTACGACCAGACGGGCGCATTGCGCGACATGGTGCAGAACCATCTGTTGCAGCTGTTGTGCATCGTGGCCATGGAGCCGCCCGTATCGCTCGATCCGGATGCCGTGCGCGACGAAAAACTGAAGGTGCTGCGTTCGCTGCGCAAGATGACAGTCGCGGATATCGCCCGCGATACCGTACGTGGCCAGTACAGTCCGGGCGCGATCGGCGGCGAGCCGGTCAAGGGGTATCTGGAAGAGGACAACGTGCCGGCGGAGAGCCGTGCGGAGACGTTTGTTGCAATCCGGGCGCACATCAACAACTGGCGCTGGGCGAACGTGCCGTTCTTCCTGCGTACGGGCAAGCGCTTGCAGAAGAAACAATCGGAGATTGTGATCGACTTCGCCGATCTGCCGTTCTCGATCATTCCAAGCGGGCCGCGTAACTATGGCAACCGGCTGATCATCCAGTTGCAGCCTGAGGAATCGATCCAGTTGCAGATGCTCGCGAAAGAGCCGGGTAGCGGCATGCATATGCTGCCGGTCAATTTGAATCTGGACCTGCAGCAGGCCTTTACGGAACGTCGCGCGGAAGCCTATGAACGGCTGTTGATCGATGTGATGCGCGGGCGTCTTACGCATTTCATGCGTCGCGATGAACTCGAAGCGGCATGGGCGTGGGTGGAACCGATCCTGGACGGCTGGCAGGAACTGAACGATCGTCCGCGGACTTATACCTCGGGGACGTTCGGACCGGCGGCGTCATCAGCGTTGATGGCGCGGGAGAATATGGCCTGGGCGGAAGAGGCTTGAAGTTGTTTCGCTCGCGCCGGTTCATCGGCGCGAGCGAAACAAAGCCGGCTGCTCTATTTAGATCGAAAACCGAACCACCGCTGCAAGCCCCTTGCCACCGGGGCCATCCTCAAGCCTGATCGTCGCCCGGTGCGCACGCACGATCTCCCGCACGATAGCCAGGCCCAGCCCGCTACCCTCTTCCGCCGAAGCCCTGAAGAACGGCTCAAAAACGCGATCGCGCACATCCGCTGGAATACCGGGCCCGTCATCCGTTACGGCAAGCACAATCGTCTTGTCACGCCGCTCGATCAACAAGGTTACGTGCCCTGATGCAGGCGTGTATCGGACAGCGTTATCGATCAGATTGAAAACAAGCACGGACAATAAACGCGCATTGCCCAGCACTACCGCATCGTCGGCAAGCTGCGCCGCAAGCTCGATCCCGCGACGCTGTGCAAGCAGCGCCAGCTCTTCAATGACAGTCGTCGCAACCTCGCGCAGATCGACACGCTCGCCTTCGAAATGACTGTAATCAGCAGTCTCGGCTTGCGCGAGCAGGAGCAGTTGGTTAGTCAGCGACACCAGCGCCCCATTACTCTTATGCATCGCCGACAAGGTCTCTTTCACCGTGGCGAGATCATCGTGGCGACGCGCATACTGTAGCTGCGCGCCAAGCAATGTTAGCGGCGTCCTCAGCTGATGCGCCGCATGCGCGATGAACCGCCGTTGCATGGCGGTCTGCCGCTCGATCCGGGCAATGCACTGGTTGATCGCATCGACAATAGGCCGCAGCTCGCTCTGAAGATGTTCCGAGCGCAACGGCACCAGTTCGTTCGGCGCGCGGTCGCGAACGTCGTTGGTGAGCGCCATCAGGTGCCGCAGCTCAAAGGTCAGGCCGACGCACACCAGCACGACCGCAATCGCAATGATCTCCGCGAAATGCAGCAGTTGCGGCCGCCATAGTTCCGCCGCCAATGCATCGCGCTCCAGTTCAGTCCTGCCGACCGACACCAGGATGCGCTTGCTTTCGCCAGAGTCGTACATCGGCCGGATGATGGAGACCGCCCGCACCGGTTGCCCGTCGATGTTGGTGTCGTACCATCCAGGCGAACTCGCCGGCTCGACTTGCTCAAGATCCGTCGTCCCCGCAATTGCGGGTCCGTCGATGACCCGGATGCGAAAAAATACCCGGTCGCCATACGGCGAACTCAGGATCTCGATGGCGCTCGGGGAAATGTCCGCATGCAGGAAACTGTCGTCCCATTTGACGTCGCCGGCCATCACGCGCGCGGATGCAAGCAGCGCGTTGTCCTGAATGAGGCTCGCGGTTTTCTGCGCGCTCTCACGGGCCATGAAACCTGCTGCGAGCACATAAACCGTCAGTGGCAACAACAACCACAGCAAAAGCCGAAGGCGCAGGCTATTCGTCATCGCTGCTGGCTTGCAACAGATAACCCAGGCCTCTAAGCGTAATGATCGTCGCGGTGCTTTTCTCAAGTTTCTTGCGCAGCCGCGAGACATAAATCTCGATAGCGTCTTCGCTCGTATGCGTTGACGAACTGCCGAGCGAATCGGCGAGCATCGGCTTGGATACGGTTTTCTTAGCCTTGAGAATCAGGGTCTCGAGCACGGCATGCTCTCTCGGTGTCAGGCTGAGCGTCTCGCCCGATACTGAAAACTGCCGCCGGTCGATATCGTAGGAAAGGTCGCCGCATCGCGTGCTGTTCGAGCGCGAGGGCAACTGGCGCCGCACCAGGACCTTGACACGCGCGACCAGCTCACGCGCGTCGAACGGCTTGACAAGGTAGTCGTCTGCGCCGGCACTCAGGCAAATCACTTTTTCATCGACAGAACCGCTTGCCGTCAAAATGAGAACGGGCGTGTCGTCGCCGCGTTCCCGCAGACGCCGCAACACGCCCTTGCCCGACAGGTTCGGCAGGTTCAGGTCGAGCAGCACGACGTCGTAACGCGTCGTGCGCAGGAACCTGTCAGCCGCGTCGCCGTCGCTGACGCGATCGAGCACGAAACCATCGTCTTCCAGAATCTTTGCGAGCCAATGAGCCAGTTGCTCATTGTCCTCGACCAGCAGTAGCTTCATCAGGTTCACCACGTTATGCATGGGCGTTGTCCGCCAGCCCGGCAAACGCGTGGTTCAAGCCAGCCAAGCGCTCCGCCGGGCGCACGGCCCTAGGCGAAGTGTAGCTTGCTCTTGATATAGCCACTCTGTTTGGCGCCTCGCTCAAGCCGCCTTGTATTGCCTGCGTGCTTCCGTGGAGCGATACAGGATCAGCGTCGCGATCAACCCGCAGACCGCAGCGAGGCCCATCCATGCGCCCGGCGCCGCCTTGTTGCCGGTCGCGTGGATCAGGTATGTGGAGATGGCAGGCGTGAAGCCGCCGATCGTCGTCGCGAGACTGTACGCCAGCGAGAAACCCGTCGTACGCACTTCGACCGGCATGACTTCGGTGAGCGCCACGACCATCGCGCCGTTATAGCTACCGTAGAGGAACGAGAGCCACAACTCCACTTCGAGCAAACGCAGGAACGACGGATCGGCAACCAGCCACTGCACCGCCGGATACGATGTGAGGACGGTCAGGATCGTGAAGAACAGCAGCACCGGGCGGCGTCCGACACGGTCGGAAATCGCACCGGAAAGCGGCAGCCACACGAGATTCGACAAACCGACAAACACCGTCACCACCAACGCATCGATGGAAGAAAGCTTCAGCACTTCCTTGCCGAAGGTCGGTGTGTAGGCCGTGATCATGTAGAACGACACGGTCGTCATGATCACCATGCCCATGCCGGCCAGCACGACGCCCCAGTTCGAGAGCATCGACTTCATGATCTCGCCCATCTTCGGACGGTGCTTGCGTGCGAGGAACTCTTCAGTTTCCTGCAACGAACGGCGAATGATGAACAGGAACGGCACAATCAGGCAACCGATGATGAACGGCACACGCCAGCCCCACGAAGTCATCTGGTCAGGCGGCAAGATCCGGCTCATGGTCACGCCGATCAGCGCAGCAAACACCACAGCCACTTGCTGGCTGCCGGACTGCCACGAGCAATAAAAGCCCTTGTTGCCCTTGGTCGCGATCTCGGAGAGATACACCGAGACGCCGCCGAGTTCCACGCCCGCCGAGAAGCCTTGCAGCAAGCGCCCGAGCAACACGATGATCGGCGCGAGAACGCCGATGGTCGCGTACCCTGGAATCACCGCGACCAGCAAGGTGCCGACAGCCATCAGGCCGAGCGTGAGGATCAGGCCCTTGCGCCGCCCGTGATGATCGATGTACGCGCCAAGCACGATGGCGCCGATCGGGCGCATCAGGAAGCCGGCGCCAAACACCGACAGCGCGAGCATTAGCGAGGCGAACTCGTTACCGCTCGGGAAATACGTCTTGGCGATGGCCGAGGCGTAATAGCCGTAGACCATGAAGTCGTACATTTCGAGGAAGTTACCGCTGACAACCCGAAATACCGACTTGAATTTCGACTCGTTGGCGGACATAGCGTGTGAGGACATAAACTTGGCCTTCTCAAAAGATGCGGTGTTCCGGTACGCAATAGCACCGGCGGTCACCGCATTCGACAACAATTAACAACGACCGGCGCGACCGCACCGGTCTTATTGACAGCAGTTATCCGATCATCAATACCGACTTGCCCAACTGGCGCCACTCCTCCAGCTCGGCATGCGCTGCACTTCACCCTGTCCCGGTTCGGGAACTTCGATATCCTGACGAATCAGGACTTCGAGGCCGCCGTACTGTTCTATGCGTATCGCTTTCATCGATCGATTCGGAAGATTAAATGAGTCGCCGGTTCCGGGCTATTTCGTTATTTCGCACCGGTCTGCACATGATCGACAAACTCGTTCGTGTAGGTCCTCGACAAATCGATATGGCGGGGATCGATCGACGAGTTGGCCAGCGTGAGCACCTTCAGCACCGCTGCGGGCGTACCGTCCGGCATCCGCCCGTCCTTCGTGAACATCGGCATGGAAGCCTTGAGGGCGCTGATATAAAGCGCCTTGTCCGGCCCATAGAAATCGCGAGGCACCTTGGCCGTTATCTCTTCGGCGCTATGGCTTGCAATAAACGCGAGCGAGCGCACCATCGCGCGCACGAGCTTCTGCGTTTCGTCGCGATGCGTGTTGATCCAGCTCCGCTCAGCGTAAAAACAGGGGCCGACATACGGGCCGCCAAGCGCCGCCGCGGTGCCTGCGGCGCTACGCATGTCCACGAGCACTTTCGCACCGCCGCTTGCCAGCAGCCGGCTCGCGCTCGGCTCCTCGACCATTCCGGCGTCGATACGGCCCTGGTCCATTGCCGCAATAAAAGTGTCGTCGGACCCGACCGGCAACACGGTGTATTCCTTCGGCGACAACCCGGCGCGCGCGGCAAGATAATGGGTCAGGAAGTTCGTCGACGATCCTAATCCCGTCACGCCGAGCGTCTTGCCTTTCGCGTCGGCCATGGTGTTGAAACCCGCCGCGGATTTCTTCGAGACCAACTCGACCAGCCCCGCGCTCTTGCTGAACACGACCAGCGCTTGAACGTCCTTGCCGCGGCTCTGGAGATCAATCGTGTGATCATAGAATCCGACCGCACCCTGGATCGCGCCGGCCAGCAATTCCGTCGCGGTATCGACGCCGGCCGGCTGGGAGAGGATCTCGAATTCGAGTCCCTCGTCCTTGAAATAACCGAGTTGCGAAGCAAGGATCAACGGCAGATAGACGATCTTCGAGGTGCCTCCCGCCATCAGCGTCAGCTTTTCCGCATGAGCCTGCGTCGCGCCGCATAACAGCGCGGCAAGCGTGCAAGCAAGCGTGAAAAAGCGGGGGGGAAACTGCATCGTCAAACGTCTCCATCTATCCGTGGCGAACCGGCATCTTGTTCTAATGTCCGGCAAGTATAAGAAGTGAAAGCCTTCTGCCTGCTTTCTGCTACGGCGGAAAAATGTTGGCGTTTACCCTCAGCGGGAAGGATTATCCGCGATCCAAATGACAACGCGCCCTAACCCGTCGGGGAGAGAGCGCGCAATTTCCAGATTTTCTTACAGTTTCTTGCCTGAACCAAACCTTACCAGGCGGCGATCACCGCGCCCGCATATTTCGTTTCAATGAACTGCTTCACTTCCGGAGAGTGATACGCAGCCACGAGTTTCGCGACCCACGGCTTGTCCTTGTCGACGGCGCGGATAGCGATAATGTTCGAGTACGGGCCGTTCGGATCTTCAATCGCGATCGCGTCCTGCTTCGGCTTCAACCCTGCTTCCATCGCGAAGTTCGTATTGATCGCGGCGGCGTCCACATCCGCGAGCGAACGCGGGATTTGCGCGGCGTCGAGTTCGACGATCTTCAGCTTCCTCGGGTTATCGACGATATCAAGCGGCGTCGCTTTCAAGCCGGCATCCGCGCGCAATTTCAGCAAGCCGTTCTTCTGCAGCAGCAAGAGTGCACGGCCGCCGTTGGTCGGATCGTTCGGCACGGCGATGCGTGCGCCCACCGGCAACTGCGTCAGCAACTTGAACTTCTTCGAATAGATGCCCATGGGGAACGTGACCGTATCGGCGATCTTGATCAGCTTGTAGCCGCGATCCTTGACCTGCGCGTCGAGATACGGCGTGTGCTGGTAGCTGTTTGCGTCGAGATCGCCCGAAGCCAGCGCCGCATTCGGCTGGACATAGTCGGCAAACTCGACAATCTTGATGTTCAAGCCGTTCTTCGCGGCCACCTGCTTCACGACTTCCATGACCTGCGCGTGCGGACCGCCGGTCACGCCGACCTTGATGGTTTCATCGGCTTGCGCGACGTTAGCGAGAAGTGCCGTTGCGCCGAACACGGCGGCGAGCTTGAGAATGAATCGACGTTGCATGGACTAACCCTTGAGCTTTGTATAAAAAATTATTTGTGGCTGAGCCGGCGCACAAACCAGTCGCCAAGCGACTGCACCAGTTGCACGAACACGATCAAAATCACGACCACCGTCAGCATCACTTCCGGCAGGAAACGCTGGTACCCGTAGCGAATACCCAGGTCGCCCAGACCGCCGCCGCCGATTGCACCGGCCATTGCCGAGTAACCGACCAGCGACACGAACGTGATGGTCAAACCGGCAACCACACCCGGCAAGGACTCCGGCAGCAGCACCTTGAAGACGATCTGGCTCGTCGTGGCGCCCATTGCCTGCGCCGCTTCGATCAAGCCGCGATCGACCTCGCGCAATGCCGTCTCCACCAGCCGCGCAATGAACGGCGCGGCCGCGATAGTCAGCGGAACCACTGCGGCCATTGTGCCGATGGACGACCCGACCACCAGCCGCGTGAACGGAATCACCGCGACCAGCAGAATGATAAAGGGTGTCGAACGCACCGCATTGACGATGCCGCCCATGACCCGGTTCACTGCGAGATTGCGCAACACGCCATCGCGGTCGGTGAGATACAGCAGCACGCCCAGCGGCAGCCCCAAAGCCGCGCCGACCAGTCCGGAAATGCCCACCATGACGAGCGTTTCCCAGAACGACTGGACGAACATATCGAACATTTCACTCAACATGGGACATCTCCTCTACCACCACGCCTTGTTCACGCAGGTACGCAATCGCCTCGGCGACGTTCGCCGGCCGACCGCCCGCGAGCACCGCCAGCGAACCGAACGCCTGGCCCTGGATCTCGTCGATCTGCCCGTGCAGGATGTTGAAATCGAGTTCGAAGCGGCGGATTGTTTCGGAGAGGATGGGTTGATCGACACCGGAACCCGTGAACGCAAGCCGCAGCAAATGACCGCTGCCGGTTTTCAGACGCTCGGCCACGCGCAGCTTCAACGCAGGCGGCAACTCGTGCGCGATCACGTCGCCAATCAACGCGCGCGTGACTTCGTGATGCGGCTGCATGAATACATCGACCACGTTGCCTTCCTCTACTACACGCCCGGCATCGAGCACCGCAACGCGATCGCAGACCTGCTTGATCACGTCCATCTGGTGCGTGATCAGCACGATCGTGAGGCCGAGTTCCTTGTTGATCCTGCGCAGCAGATCAAGAATGGAGCGCGTGGTTTCAGGATCCAGCGCGGAGGTGGCTTCGTCGGAGAGCAGCACTTTCGGTTTGCTCGCAAGCGCCCGGGCGATCCCCACGCGCTGCTTCTGGCCACCGCTGATCTGCGCAGGATAGCGATCCTTTTGCGTGGTGAGGCCGACGAGTTCCAGCAGCGGCAACACGGTCGCCTCGATCTCGCCGCGCTTCATGCCGGCGAGTTCGAGCGGCAGCGCGACGTTGTCGAACACGGTGCGCGACGACAGCAAGTTGAAGTGCTGGAAGATCATGCCGATGTCGCGGCGCGCCGTGCGCAATTGCGCGGCGGGCAGCGTGGTGAGGTCGCGGCCGTCGACGATCACGCTACCTTCGCTCGGCCGCGTCAGCAGGTTGATCGTACGCACCAGCGTGCTTTTACCGGCGCCGCTGCGACCGATGATGCCGAACACTTCGCCCGGCGGAATCGTCAAGTTGACATTGTGCAACGCTTCGATCCAGCCTCGTGGGCCGGCGAAACGTTGCGACAGATTGCGTATTTCGATCATGTAAACAAAAAAAGCGGCGGACTTCCCGTTGAGCGAGTTCGCTCGGGCAGCCGGCCGCCGTTCATCCCTGGTTCTCAAGAGGCGAAAGTTTAACGTAACCTGCGCCGCCGCCTTAATAATCTATTACGCGAGGCTAATTACTTCTGCGTATGAACGATCTGGAGCGCGGGCGCGAGGGGTATCGACAGGCTCCGAAATACGCAAAGCTCATATCGATTCAAGCAAAGCTCGGTTCCATCGCGCAGAATCGGTAGCTAAGATGGCCGCATGATCCATGCATGATCCACACAATACGCTGCGGCGCTTTTGCGTACGAACCGGTGCGCATGCGCGGCTCCACTGCAATCCTGGGAGTATTTCGTTGAAAAGCTTTGAATTTCGCCGGCCTCTCGTGGTCGGCATCGGTGGCACGACCCGCGCGGCTTCATCGACTGAACGCGCGCTTCGCCTCGCGCTGCGCGGCGCCGAAGCCGAAGGCGCACGCACGCGCCTGTTTGGCGGCACGTTCCTGCACTCGCTGCCTCACTACGCGCCCGAACACGGCGAGCGTACGGAAGCACAGCTCGAACTTATCGAAGCCGTTCGTGAAGCAGATGCGGTGATCATTGCAACGCCGGGATACCACGGCGGTGTCTCGGGGCTGGTCAAGAACGCGCTGGATACGCTGGAAGAACTGCGCGACGACAAACGTCCCTACCTCGACGGCCGTGCGGTCGGCTGCGTGGTAACAGCTTATGGCTGGCAGGGTGGCGGCGCGGTGCTCACGTCCTTGCGCTCGATCGTGCATGCGCTGCGAGGCTGGCCGACGCCGTATGGCGCGGCTGTCAATTCGCTGGAAACGCGCTTCGAAACGATCGACTCCTGCTCTGACCCGAAGGTCGCGGAGCAGTTGGCGACGGTGGGCCGGCAAGCCACTCAGTTCGCGCTGGCGTTCAATGCACGCGATGTGCTTGGTGGCCAGGATCTGCGGAATGAAGCATCGACACTTGCTGGTTGAAACAACTGGCCTGAGCGCGACGTTGGCCTTCGATATAAGCCCGCCCGAATGATCCGGGCGGCATTAAAGCTGGATTTCTCAGGTCAATCAAGTCCCAATATTGTTCAGGAGTACGCGCCGGCTACCGGCCGGCTCCGGCATCTAGTCCTTGAACCGCAATTCGGGCGTGAACACGAACGGATCGAGCGCATACCCCGTGTGGAAATAACCGCTGCATGCGCAGGTCGCAATGCGTTCGAGATCGTACGGCTCGCGTGCCGCCTCCCGTGATTGATTGGCGGCAAGCGCACGCCGTTCGCGCCAGTGCCGCAGCACTTCACTGCCCCAGTTCCTGAAAATGGCTTTCGGTTCAGACATCGCAGTTCTCCTTGAACGCGTTCCGGGCTACCGCTAAGTAAAAGGTAGGTCAAAGAAGAACACCCGGAAACCATTTTTTATTCATTTGTATATCTGAGGCTTAAATCTATTGAGCCCTGTATCAAGCCCTTATTAAGCCCGCATTCCGTTACACGTCTCTCATAAACGACGCACGTCCCGTGTGTAAAGCAAAGTCCAATCGCTTCGTTGCCGCGTTCGCGGGCGAATGCTTCAATTTATTGCCGCTTCAATTTTCTGCCCGCGCCAACCGCGCGAGCGACCAGATACCCACAAATCCCCAAGGAGCACTCGATGACCCTCATCGCCACGCCTGCCGTTGCCGCCGAACCCTCCCTTGCGCTGGACCTCGACATCCACCCGGTGGGCGGCCGAATCGGCGCCGAGATCCGGGGCGTGCGCCTCGGGCCGGATCTGGACGACTCGACCATTTCAGCCATCAACGCCGCGCTGCTGCGGCATAAAGCGATCTTCTTTCGCGGCCAGTCGCATCTCGACGACGCCGCGCAGGAAGCGTTCGCCAGCCGCTTTGGCGAAACGGTCGCGCATCCGACGGTGCCATCGGTTGCCGGCAGCAGCCGTCTGCTGGAACTCGACTCGAAGAGCGGCACGCGCGCCAATTCGTGGCATACGGACGTGACCTTCGTGGAAGCCTATCCAAAGATCTCGATCCTGCGCGGCGTAGTCATTCCGCCCGCTGGCGGCGATACGGTCTGGGCCAACACTGCGGAGGCCTACAACCGCCTGCCGGACCCGCTACGCGCCCTTGCGGACTCCCTGTGGGCCATTCATACGAATACCTACGACTACGCGGCGAACCGCAGCGCACCCGCCACCGACGCCGAACTTGCGTATCGCGAACAGTTCACGTCGACGGTCTATGAGACCGAGCATCCGGTCGTGCGAGTGCATCCCGAAACGGGCGAACGCAGTCTCGTGCTGGGTCATTTCGTGCAGCGTTTCGTCGGCCTGTCGCAACGCGATTCGGACCGGTTGAAAGAGCTTTTCCACGACCATGTGACACGCCTCGAAAACACGGTGCGCTGGCGCTGGACGCAGGGCGATGTGGCGATCTGGGACAACCGGGCGACCCAGCACTACGCGGTAGCGGACTACGACGAAAGCGCGCGCCGCGTGGTGCGGCGCGCGACG
>NZ_AEJF01000058.1 GCF_001028175.1 Caballeronia mineralivorans PML1(12) | reverse complement strand
CCGCGCCCGGCGAGGCGCGCCCGCGCTGAACTGATCCCGCCCCGGCAGCGTTAGTAGCGACGCTGCCTTTCCCCTCCCCATTCCTTGCTTGCCAATTCAATGACACCGCGATCCCTTCTGCATTCCTTCATCGTTACGTTGGGCATCGTTACCGCCACGAGCGTCCTGGCCGCCGCACCGGCGGTCGTCCGGATCGGCGTGGCGACGCAAGGCTATGGCGATCCGCCTGTGTTCGGCGGCTCGCCGGCCGCGACCGCCCAGTTGCAGCATCGCGTGGAAGACACGCTCAAACCCGACGGCATCAAAGTGGAATGGCTGTTCTTCAAGGGCGCGGGACCAGCAGTCAACGAGGCCCTGGCGAACCGCCAGATCGACTTCGCCTATCAGGGCGATCTGCCCGCCGTACTTGGCCGCGCGAATGGGCTCAAGACGAAGTTGCTGATCGAATCGAACGTGCGCACCGGCGTCTACCTGGCCGTGCCGCCCGACTCCGACATCAAGAGCGTCAAGGACCTCAAGGGCAAGCGCGTCGCCATCTTTCGCGGTACTAACTTGCAGCTCGTAGCCGACAATGTGCTGAAAGCGAATGGCCTCTCCGAACGCGATCTGCGCGTGATCAATCTCGACGATGCCGCGTCGCAAGCAGCGCTCGCATCAAAAGGCGTGGACGCCGTGTTCCTCGACTTCAAGCTGTTCAAGCTGCAGCGCCAGGGCCTCGCGAAGATCATCTACGCGTCGCGAGACGCCGGCTTGCAATACACGCGACAGGCACATCTGCTGGTCCTCGACGACTTCGAGCAAAACCATCCTGATGTCGTGCAGAAAGTGGTGACGTCAGTCGTGCAAGCGGCGCAATGGTCATCGGAAGAAGCGAATCGCGGGACGCTGTTCGCACTGTGGGCGAAGAGCGGCGTGCCGGTGGAGTCGTGGGAATCCGAGTACGCGAATCAGCCGCTCAAGGACCGCAGCTCGCCGCTAATCGATCCGTTCATCGTGGCCCGCTATCAGGCCGTTGCCGGCGACGCGCTGCGTCTGAACCTGATCCGCCAGCCCGTCAGCGTGAACGGCTGGTTCGAACCGAAGTATCTCGATCAGGCCTTGAAAACGCTGAAGCTGGAAAACTACTGGCCGCGTTTCGACCCGTCCGGCAAGCCGCTTGCATCATGAATATCTGAATTCTCAGGAGAATCCGGTCATGGCGAACAGCATCGCTCGCACTTTGTCTCCCGGCCGCCAGTCGTCGCTCGACGGCGCGCACGGCCGCGCTGCGAGCGTCGCGCGCTCGCTCGGCTGGATCGCATTGCCCTGGCTCGTCCCCGTGGCCTGCGCCGTGTTGTGGGTGCTCGGCTCGCACTACGGCTGGATCTCGGCGCAGATCCTGCCGTCGTCCACCCTCGTCTTCGATACCCTCGGTAGCCTCGCCAGCAGCGGTGAACTCTGGATGCATGTCAGTGCGAGCCTGTCGCGGATCGCGGTCGGATTCACGGGTGGCGTCGTGCTCGGGTTGCTGCTTGGCGGCTTGCTGGGACTGTCGCGCACAGCCGAGGCTTATATCCTTCCCAGCTTCAATGCCGTGGTGCAAGTGCCGGTGCTGGGCTGGTTGCCGTTCCTCATGATCGTGGTGGGAATCGGCGAGCCATTGAAGTATTTGCTGATCGGACATGCCGCACTGGTTCCGGTGACGTTGAGCACGCTGCAGGGATTTCGCCGGATGCCGCCCGCCTATCTCGACGTCGGGCGTGTCTTTCGTTACTCACGCCGCCAGACGATCTTCAACATGGTCCTGCCGTCGGCGGTGCCGGTGATCGGCACCGGTATTCGCCTTGCATTCACCAAGGCGTGGCTCACGCTGGTCGTGGTCGAACTCGTGGCTTCGTCGGAAGGGCTCGGTTATCTGATCGTGTACGGACGCCAGTTATTCCAGCTCGATCTCGTGCTGGCATCGGTGCTGATCGTCGGCGCGATCGGGTATGTGGCGGACCGCTTACTTACCCTACTCGAACACAAGTTGTCGCCCGCGCGGCTGGCCTGAAGGAGCATCGATATGGCCACACCTTCTCTTGAACTCGAAACCGGTTCCGGCGCTATCGCCGGGTCGGGTGAACCGGGCAAAGCCGGACGCTGGCGCGGCTGGGTTATTCCGTTTGGTGCCTTGCTGTTCTGGTGGTTCGTCTCGCGCCACGTTGTTGCCGGGCACGGCATGATGACATCGCCCGCTCAGGTGCTTCATACCGCCATCGATCAGGCGAGAAGCGGCGCGTTGTGGCGTGCACTCTTGGCGTCTCTTGCCCGCGAACTGACGGGGTTCACTCTCGGTGCAAGCCTTGGGCTCGTGTTGGGTGCGTTGCTCGGTGTCTCGCCCTTCGCGAACCGGCTGATCGGTCCAAGCTTCAACGCGTTCAAGCAAGTCTCGTTGTTTGCATGGATACCGCTGATCTCCGTGTGGTTCGGTCTCGGCGATGTGGCAAAAGTCGTGTTCCTCTCGCTCGCCGCACTGGTGCCCGTGGTCGCGCATACAAGCGACGGCATCCGCGCGGTCTCTCCCGCGCTGCTCGATGTCGCCCGCGTGTTCCGCTACAGCAAGTTGCGGACCGTCCGATACGTCGTCCTGCCCGCTGCGTTGCCGTCCATCTTCACCGGCATCTATCTTGCGCTGATCTATTCGTGGCTCGCCACGCTCGGCGCCGAGTATCTGCTGGTTGCGGGCAGCGGCATCGGCAACACGCTGGTCGACGGCAGCGAACAGTTCCGGATGGATCTGGTGGCATTCGGCGTGATTGTGATCGGCATCACCGGCTGGGCGTTGAATGCGATCGCCCGAGCCATCCAGCAATGCTGGTTCCGCGATCCAGCGGCTTGATTCCGCATTGTTCATTTTTATAGAGAGTCCCTATCATCATGGCAACTGTCTCGGTTTCCCGAACGAGTGAGCTCAACCTGCATCACGTCAGCAAGCGATTTGCCGGCGACGATCGCACCTTGCCTGTCCTCGATCGCATCGATCTGTCGGTGAAAAGCGGCGAGTTCGTGGCCATTGTCGGCGCGAGCGGTTGCGGCAAATCCACGTTGCTGCGCCTGATCGCGGGTCTCGACGACCAGTTCGACGGTGACATCGAATTCGGCGGCGAACGCATTCGTACCACCGACCTTGCGCGCGGTATTGTGTTCCAGGATCACCGGCTGTTTCCGTGGCTCAATGTCGAGCAGAACATTGCGGTTGCGTTGAAGAACTCCGGGCGCAGCAAGGAAGAGAAGCGCCGTGCGGTCGCCGAGCATATCGCGCTGGTCGGTTTGAAAGGTTATGAAGGGCATCATCCGCATCAGCTTTCGGGCGGTATGGCGCAGCGCGTGGCAATCGCCCGCGGGCTCGTCAACCGGCCGAAGCTCTTGCTGCTCGACGAACCGTTCGGCGCGCTCGACGCGCTCACGCGCAGCCGTCTTCAGATTGAGTTGCGACGCATCTGGGAACACGAGCGGATCACGATGGTCCTGGTGACTCATGATGTTGACGAAGCGGTGTTCCTTGCCGACCGCGTGGTGGTCATGCAGGCGCGGCCGGGGCGGATTGGAAAGGTAGTGAAGGTTGGGCTGCAACGGCCGCGCAGCCGCAGCGACGCCGCATTCGTCCGCTTGCGCGACGAGATACTGGCGGACGTCAGCGTGCCGCACGACGCAACTGCTGTGGCTTGACCACACCCTTCTTCAGCGCGGAAGCTTCACAAGGTTTGCTTCTTTCCAATCTCTGACTACGGCGGGTTTGCTTCTGCCAAATGCTTGTTTCCCTTGTCTTGCAAGGCTCGCTAATCTGGGGCACACGCGTTCCACTGCATCGTGTACCGGAGGTAAAACGAACATGCACTACAAGGGTTATGAAGTTGCTCCCGCCGCACAGCCGCTGCCCAGCGGACTGTTCGCTGCCAATCTCGTGATTCAGGACGAAAAGTCGCTGCAAAAACGCGCTTATGTATTCGACGCGCTCGACTACTTCTTCGAATCCGATCTCGCCATTGCGTATGCCGCTCGCTGGGCTCGCATGTGGATCGATAACCGGCGGTTGCCGCGCGCCTGACGTTGTTGCGCCACCCTCGCGATGACGGGCGGCGTTCTTCTTCGGGAACTGGTTTTAATTCAACGCCACGGCTGCCGCCGCGTTCACCGGCGATCCTTCCAGCGCTACCGAAGCACGTCCGTCCGGTCCCACCGGCACATCGCCGACCAGCGTCGTCCGATACAGTTGCCGATCGAATTCCAGATCGAAGATATCCGAAGGCGCGAGGTGCGCAGTCGACCGGTTGTCCCAGAACGCAATGCTGCCCGGCTCCCATTTGAACCGTACGGTGAACTCGGGACGCGTCACGTGTTCCCACAGCAACTCAAGGATCGCCTGACTTTCGCGCGGCGTTACACCAACAATGTGCTTAAGGAAACTCGGGCTGACATACAGCGCCCGCTCGCCGGTTTCGGGATGCACGCGCACCAGCGGATGCTCAGTAACAAGCGCCCGCTGTTGCACGGCTTGCTGGAACGCATCGGTAGCGCTTGCGCCCGCGGGCGGCGTGAATCGATGCACACCGCGCAGGCCATCGACGAAATCGCGCAACGGCGCAGAGAGTTTTTCATACGCAGCGGCAAGGCTTGTCCATTGCGTATCGCCGCCATAAGGCGGGATGGTCACGCCGCGCAGGATCGACGCAAACGGCGGATTAACGGCAGCCGTCACGTCGGTGTGCCAGCCGGTCCACGGACGCAACAGCGCCTGACCTTCGAAGCGCGTCGCCTTGCGATACTTGGAGATGGAGTAGATCTCGGGATGCCCTTCAACATGCCCGAACACCGGATGCCCCAGCGTGAGCTCGCCGAACTGCGCTGAGAATGCCACGTGCTGGGCATGCGTCAGGAACTGCTCGCGGAAGAAAATCACTCGCCACTTCAACAAAGCCGCACGAATCTGCGCGACCTGATGGGACTCGAGTGGTTGCGATAGATCGACGCCGCTGATTTCCGCGCCGATAAACGCCGACAGCGGCGTGACCTGGACCAACTCGATAGTGCTTTCTACGGCTGCATTCATGGCATGTCTCCTGACGGGGATCGGTGGCTTGGATTGAGGTCAACTACATTACGGCCGCCCCGTAATGCCCTCAACCAATCGATGCGCATATGCAAAGCACACCGAACGCAAAAGATGGCCGAAGACTAGAATCAATCTCGCAGCCTCGAATAACGTTATCGCGTTTTCTTCCTTTCCATTAACGAGGAGCCGGTCTAACTTCGTCGCCATGAACTCAACCATCCAGTCACCTACCCCTCTCCCGCATGAACAAGCACCGGTCGCGTGGATCGCCGGCGTGGGCGCCAGCGCGGGACTCGGCGCAGCAGTCGCGCGGCGCTTCGCGCAGGGCGGCTTTACCGTCGCCCTCACAGGACGCACGGCGGAGCGTGTGGAAACCATCGCCGCGGAGATTCGCGCCGCCGGCGGCGTAGCCCACGCATTGCCCGGCGATATCTCAAACGAAGCGAGCGTGGCGGAGCTTGCTGATCGCGTGCGCGAACTCGGTCCTCTAACGGCCGCCGTGTTCAATGCAGGCAATGCAAGCCGCGCGCCGACGCTCGAACTCACTGCCGCCCAGTTCGAGCAAGCGTGGCGCACTGGCGTGCTCGGCGGTTTCCTGTTTGCTCAGGCAGCACTGCGCCGCATCTTGAACAATGGCCTCAGTACCGCGGGCTCGACGGGACGCGGCACGCTGCTGTTCACGGGAGCGACAGCTGCGTTGCGCGGCAAGCCGCCCTTCGCGGCGTTCGCGGCCTCGAAAGCGGCGTTGCGCTCGCTGAGCCAGACCCTCGCTCGCGAGTTCGGGTCCGAAGGCATCCATGTAGCGCATATCGTGATCGATGGGGGTATTGACGGCGAGCGTCTGCGCCAATCCGCGCCTCAACGAGCGCAGCAGGCCGGCGACGACGGTTTGCTGCAGGCAAGCGCAATAGCGGAGAGTTATTGGCAACTGCACCATCAGCATAGAAGCGCCTGGACGCAGGAACTCGATCTGCGTCCGTTCAAAGAACCGTTCTGACCAGCGAACCGCACGTTGACGTGCTGAAACGTCGCGCGCGGTCCGCTGCAGCTTCACCGGCAAGCGCTCTTTGCCGTCCCCTATTTCCTTTTAACTATCCCCCTCATGCCGAAGCTCCCCTTCCTGTATGCGTTCGCGCTATGCGCTGCGCTCGCACCATTCAATGCCAGCGCTGCCGATGCAAACGAACTGCGCATCGGCTTCGTTCCAGGACCTTACGCCGATGAATTCAAGACCGGTGTCGAACCTCAATTACGTCAGAAGGGTTATGCGATCAAGTACGTGGAATTCAGCACGGGGCTTGAAGCAAACCAGGCGGTATATCGTGGGGAAATTGCCGCCGATGTCATGCAGCATGAGGTCTATCTGAAGTCGTACAACGACCGCAACGGAACGGATCTGGTGGGCGTCGTGCAAGTACCCACACCGCCGATGGGCCTTTATTCGAAGAAGCATCACGCGCTGACGGAAGTGAAGGCTGGAGCGAAGGTAGCCGTGCCGAACGATCCGGTCAACCTGGAACGCGCACTCAAGATCCTGCAGCGGATCGGCTGGATCAAGCTTCGTCCGAACAGCAATCCGGTCGATGTCACCGAGCGTGATGTAATTGCGAATCCGGCCGGCATCAAGATCGTTCCGCTTGAATCGGCACAAGCGCCGCGCGCACTCGATGACGTCGATTTCGCCGCCATCCAGGGCAACTTCGCAATCTTCAGCGGCTACAAACTTAGCGACGCGCTCGCTCTCGAACAGATGACGCCGCCGTATATCAACCAGGTCGTGGTCAGGGCTGCGAACAAGACGGCGCGCAGCACGCAGGACATCGTCGATGCGTACAAGTCACCGGTTTTTCAGCAGACCATCCTGAACAATCGCTTCTACGACGGCTTCCGTCTTCCCGAATACTTCGCCAGCAAGTAGGGGTATCGTCGCCTTGGAATCGCGCTGCTCAAGGACCTTTCCCAAGCGAATAACCTTATGGAATTTTATTCGTTCAGCTTCGAGGCAAGCGGGTATAGCGTTGAAAGTCCTGACTCCCAGGCCGAGGAACGACTATGAGCACCGTATTCGAAGAACGTCCGCGTGCAGGAACGCTGCAAGCGGTCGACGCTGAACTCAACTATCTACGCGCTGGCGAAGGCCGGCCGGTGAGCTACACATTCGAACCACCGCCGGGAGTGCCCTGGACCTCCGGCGTGCTCGAACCTCGACGCGTGACAATTCGGGATGCTCGTCCGCTCGCTGCCGCGGGAGAGTTATCGCTGGATAAAAGCGGCTTCGAACGCATCGCGCACACAAGCGCGCTGACGGACTTCACGGACGCCGCCGCCATCCGCTCGCTCTACTACAGCGAATCCGAGCAGGTCCTGCTCAAGGCGACCGGCGCGGAGAAGGTCGTCGTCTTCGATCACACCCTGCGCGACAGCTTGAACGGCTCGCGTGCAACCGCAACGTTGCGCGAGCCCGTGCGACGCGTGCATAACGACCAGACGTTCGTCTCGGGGCCACGTCGTGTGCGTGACCATCTGCCTGCCGGCGAAGCCGCGCAACGTCTCAAGCACCGCTTTGCGATCGTCAATCTATGGCGACCACTCGACGTAGTGGAGCAACTGCCGCTTGCGCTCTGCGACGCACGCTCGATCGCGGCCAGCGATCTGGTGCCCAGCGATCTTGTGTACAGGGACAAGGTCGGCGAGACTTTTTCGTTCACGTATAACCCTGCGCATCGCTGGTATTACTTTCCTAAGCTACGGCCCGACGAAGCGTTGCTGCTGAAGATCTACGATTCACGCGACGACGGCACAGCCCGTCTCACCGCGCACACGGCCTTTGAAGATCCGACCACGCCCGAAGGCGCCGCACCGCGCAGAAGCATCGAATTACGGGCGCTGGTTTTCTGGAAGGACTGAAGCCGGAACGACGAGTTAATGTCCGATGCATGCACCGGACATTAACTAAGCTTTCGAATTTGCATAAACACATGAGAACAGATTCGTTAGGCTAGCTAGCAAGGCATGAGACGATGCGCGCCTGCCAACCAGAAAGAGTTTCAACATGCATCGTAGAACCGTTATTGCAAGTCTCGCCTTCGCCGCACTCAGCGCTGTATTCGGCGTCGCACACGCAGAAGACGCCCCGCTGCGGATCGGCACCATGAGCGGTCCCGACGCGCAGATCTGGACCGAAGTATCCAAGGTCGCGGCGCGCGAGGGCCTCAAGATCAAGGTGATCGAATTCAACGATTACATCCAGCCCAACGCTGCACTCGATGCCGGCGATCTCGATGCGAACGGCTTCCAGCACCAGCCGTTTCTCGATAGCCAGGTCAAGCAGCGTGGCTACAGGATCGTGAACGTGGGCCTGACCTACGTCGCGCCCATGGGCTTTTATTCAAAGAAGATCAAGTCGCTGAAAGACCTGCCGCAAGGGGCGAAGGTCGGCATTCAGAACGACCCGTCGAACGGGAATCGCGCGCTGTTGCTGCTGCAGAAAAACGGCATCATCAAGTTGAAGGCAGGCGTGGGTAAAGACGGCGTTAACGCAACGCCGCTCGACGTGATCGAGAACCCGAAGGGCATCAAGCTGATCGAACTCGACTCGGCTCAGTTGCCGCGTTCGCTGGACGACCTTGCCGCCGCATCGATCAATACGGACTACGCGGTGAAAGCCGGTCTGTCGCCTACGAAAGACGCTATTGCTATCGAAGACCTGAAAGGTCCTTACGCCAACCTGATCGCCGTTCGCGCGCAGGATCGCAACAAACCCTGGGTCAAGAAACTGGTGGCAGCGTATGAGTCGCCGGACGTGAAGAATTTCATCGATACCAAGTTCAAAGGCTCGATCATTCCGGCGTTCTGACCGGGGGTTGCCGCGCCGCGAGGCGAACCGTATTTGCTTAAGCGACGCCATAGCGTCTGCCGTGCTTAGGTTGTGAGCTTTTATTGGTTCGCCCCGGCGGCGGCTTTCATTACATTGACCGGTCACTAAAAAATTGCTTGAAAGACCAATAGGACCGGTCGATGAAATTTTCCCGGGGCACCGTACTTTCTCGTTTTATTATTTCACTGACCACGACAGTAGCAGCGTGGGTGCCAGCCGCCGCGCACGCCGCACCACCCGCCGAAGTGAAGCTCGATTACGCGTATTACTCACCCGAAAGCCTGGTCATCAAACGTCAGGGCTGGCTGGAAAAGGAACTCGCGCCGGATCACACGCAGGTCAAGTGGGTGCTGAGTCTCGGCAGCAACCGGGCGCTCGAATACCTGAATAGCGGCGCGATCGATATTGGCTCGACAGCAGGCCTTGCCGCCCTCCTCGGCCGCGCAAACGGCAATCCCATTCGCGCAGTTTATATTTACTCGCGCGCCGAATGGACCGCACTGGTCGTGCGCAAAGATTCATCGCTCAAGACGTTGGCGGATCTCAAGGGCAAGAAGATCGCCGCAACCAAAGGCACCGACCCCTATCTGTTTACGTTGCGTGCGCTGCATACGGTCGGCCTGACGCGTGACGACGTCGAACTGGTCAACCTGCAACATCCCGATGGACGCACCGCGCTCGCTAACGGGCAAGTCGATGCATGGGCCGGTCTCGATCCGCACATGGCAGCGGCACAAATCGATGATGGCGCGCGGCTGCTTTATCGTAACGTTGCCTTCAACACCTACGGGTTCCTGAATGCGCGCGAGGACTTCATCAAGGAACATCCCGAGACGCTCGAGCACGTGCTGAAGGTGTACGAGCAGGCCCGTGTGTGGATCGCCCTGCACCCCGACGAGACCGCGAAAATCATCGCGGAGGAGTCGAAGTTGTCGCTTCCGGTGGCCAAGCTGCAATTGAGCCGCAATGACTTCAGCCATCCGCAGCCGGGTGCGGAGCAGATCGAAGCATTGAAGGCCGCCGCGCCCATCCTCACTCAGGAACAGCTTGTCAAACCGGGCACCGATCTCAATCAGGTGATCGATGCGCTAATCGACGTCAAGTTCGCGCAGCCGGTCATCGCATCGGCTAGATGATGGCCTCCGACGATTCGCTCACGCTGCCTGGAACGTTATCGTCCGGGCAGAAAACGCCTGTGTCACGGCTGCAGCGATGGCGTATTGCCGGAATCCTGCTCCCCTTTGCGTTCCTCGGTCTCATGGAAGCGCTGGTGAGAACGCACGTGGTACCGGAGCATCTGGTTCCCGCGCCGAGCACCATCGCTGAAACGCTTTGGCAACTGTGTGGCGACCGTCTGGGGCGGCATATCGGGGCCAGTAGCTTGCGCGTGTTTGCAGGCTTCGCGATTGGCGCGGTCATCGCCATTCTTTTCGGTGCAGCGATGGGCTTGAGCCGTCGACTGGAGGCGCTTCTCGACCCGAGTTTTCAGGCGCTCAGGGCAATTCCATCGCTGGCATGGGTGCCCGTTCTGCTGCTGTGGATGGGTATAGATGAAGCGCCGAAGATCACGCTGATTGCTATCGGTGCATTCTTTCCGGTGCACCTCAGTGTGGTCGCCGGCATTCGCGGCGTGGACCGCAAGCTGATCGAACTGGGCGAGGTCAACCGCCTGAGTCAACGGGCGCTCTTTGTACGCATTCTTCTTCCGGCGTCGCTGCCGCAAATCTTCACGGGACTGCGGACAGGCTTAAGCCTTGCCTGGATGTTCATGGTCGCCGCCGAACTGATCGCGGCCACACGCGGCCTCGGTTATCTATTGAGCGATGGCCGCGAAACGGGGCGTCCGGACCTTGTGTTCGGCGCGATCCTGTTGCTCGCGTTGCTCGGAAAACTCAGCGACAGCGTGCTTAAGGCAATCGAAACCCGCGTGCTTTCATGGCGCGACACCAGCACCGGAAGCAACCGATGAACACTCCCCTTCTCGACCTGCGTGTCTCCGGCAAACACTACGACACACGCACGGTGCTCGAACGCCTGACGCTCTCGATCCAGAGTGGCGAGATAGTCAGTCTCGTGGGCCCGAGCGGTTGCGGCAAGAGCACGCTCTTGCGCATTCTCGCGGGTCTCGACCGTGACTTCAACGGCGAAACTCTGCTCGAAGGTATGCCGCAACAAGGTCCATCGAGCAGGATCGGTGTGATCTTTCAGGAACCTCGTTTATTGCCCTGGCTGAGCGTTGCGGACAACGTCGCTTTTCCGGCCGGACCTCGTCGTGGACATGATCCGCGTGTACGCGAACTGCTGGCGGAAGTGGGTCTCGCCGAGGCGCGCGAGTATCTTCCCAAGCAGCTGTCCGGTGGCATGGCGCAACGGGTGGCGATCGCACGAGGGCTGTTCTCGAAGCCTGATCTGCTGTTGCTCGACGAGCCCTTCAGCGCCGTCGATGCAATGACGCGCATGCGCTTGCAGGATCTGCTGTTATCGCTCGTGCGGGCACACGGCACGGCGGCGCTCCTGGTCACGCACGACCTGGACGAAGCACTGTATCTCTCCGACCGCGTGCTGCTGATGACACCGTCGGGTAAAAGCGGCGCGGGCCGGATCGCGCGTGAGATCAAAGTGAGCGTCGAGCGGCCGCGCGATCGCCGCGATGTTTTGCTTGCCAGTATGCGCGGTGAATTGCTGGAAGGCCTTGGGGCCATCGCGGCCTAAGCCTGCTTCTGCCCCTTCAGCGCAGTATCAAAGCCTCGCAATAGAGACTTCGGTCGACTTCACGAACGCAATGACTTCGCTACCGACCTTCAGTTCGAGCTCATCGATAGAACGTGTGGTGATCACCGAAGTGACAATGCCATAAGGCGTTTCCACGTCGACTTCCGAGACCACCGAGCCGCGAATGATCTCCTTGATATGGCCTTTGAACTGATTACGCACGTTGATTGCCGTGATGCCCATGATGATGCTCCGTATTGATTGAATAGTGCCGGGGCCAGTCGACAGCGGCAATGAGTGAATTGATACAACGACACCTAGCTCGGCTGCGCTCCATGCCTCAGCACGCGCGACAACACCTGTTCCTCCAGCGCCGCGAAACCTTCAGCCGTACGCAAGCGCGGGCGTTGTAGCGCGATGGCGGCATCGAAGGAAATCTTCCCTTCTTCAATCAACACAATCCGCTCACCCAGCGCCACCGCTTCTTGCACGTCATGCGTTACCAGCAGCGCAGTGAAGCGATGCTCGCGCCACAACCGTTCGATCAGCGCGTGCATTTCAATCCGCGTCAATGCGTCGAGCGCGCCTAGCGGCTCATCCAGCAGCAGCAGATCCGGCCGATGCACGAGCGCACGCGCAAGTGCCACGCGTTGCCGCTGACCGCCGGACAATTGCGCAGGCCAGTCGCTTTCCCGTGCGCTCAAACCCACTTCAGCCAGCGTCGCGCGAGCGTCGTCACGCGACGAACGCGGCAAGCCGAGCATGACGTTTTGCAACACGCTCTTCCACGGCAGCAGGCGAGCATCCTGGAACATGATGCGGGTCTCCAGGACACTGGCTCCCGCCGCCGCGTTGCGCTGCACGACACCGCCGGTCGCCTTTTCAAGGTCCGCGATCAGGCGCAGTAACGTGGACTTGCCGCAGCCGCTGCGTCCGACTATGGATACAAAACTACCGCGCTCGATGGTGAAATCGAAGTTCGACAGCACCTTGCGTTCGCCGAAATGTTTGTCGACGCCTTGCAGCGCAACGGCCATGTCCGTGGGACGCGCCCGCGGCGCAGGCGCTGCCGGTGCGCGTTCGCGCGTGGCGATTTCCGGCTCGTCGCCGTCCAGCACGACGTTGCCCGATGCATACGGTGTATAACTCAAGGTCACGGTTTTGCTCCCTTCTGATATGCAGGATGCCAACGCAGCGTTGCCCGTTCGATCGACTTCGCGAGCATGTCCGCGAGCTTGCCGAGCAGCGCATAAAGCAGGATGCCGACTACAACCACGTCGGTCTGCAGGAACTCGCGCGCGTTCATCGTCATATAGCCGATACCCGATTGTGCCGAGATGGTTTCCGCCACGATCAGCATCACCCACATCAACCCGAACGCGAAACGCACGCCTACGAGAATGGACGGCAATGCCCCCGGTAAAATCACATCGCGATACAGCGCGAAGCCCGAGAGTCCATAGCTGCGAGCCATCTCGATCAGGTCTGCATCGACGGAACGAATGCCGTGATATGTGTTCGTATAGACCGGAAAAAATACGCCGAGCGCGACCAGGAAAAGCTTCGCTTCCTCGCCGATGCCGAACCACAGGATCACCAGCGGAATCATGGCGAGCGCGGGGATATTGCGGATCATCTGCACGGTCGAGTCGAGGGCGATCTCAGCCGGCTTGAACAGTCCTGTTCCAAGCCCGAGCACGAAACCGATCCCACCGCCGATTGCAAAACCCGTCAACGCACGCCATGCGCTGACCTTCACGTTCGCCCACATGTCGCCCGACTGGATCAGTTCCCACGCGGCTTTCACGACGGCCAGCGGCTCGGGCAGCACACGCGACGACAAACCGCCCGTGCGTGCCGCCAGCTCCCATGCGATCAGGATCAAGATGGGTACAACCCACGGCGCAGCCTGTACACCCGCGCGGCGAAAAAACGGAACTGCGTTCATCGGACCTCCGGTTCAACTTTGCGAAGCACGCGGCAAATACGACGTGCCGACAATTTCACCGAACGGTCCCGACAGCGGACCCGACCTACGCTCTTTCTGTTCGCGCGGCAGCAGCGGGAACACGAGCTCGGCGAACCGGTACGACTCTTCAAGATGCGGATAGCCGGACAGGATGAAGGTGTCGATCCCTAGCGCCGCATACTCCTTCATCAAGCCCGCGACCTGTTCCGGATTGCCCACCAGCGCCGTGCCTGCACCGCCACGCACGAGGCCGACGCCGGCCCACAGATGCGGATAGACCTCGAGCTTGTCGCGCTGGCCGCCATGCAACGCCGCCATGCGCCGCTGGCCTTCCGAATCCATCTTTGCAAACGATGCCTGCGCGCGCTGGATGGTTTCGTCGTCGAGCTTGCTGATGAGTCTGTCGGCATCGGCCCACGCTTCCTGCTCCGTCTCGCGCACGATCACGTGCAGGCGAATGCCGAACTTGATCTTGCGGCCTTTGTCGGCTGCGCGGCGACGGATATCGGCCAGCTTCTTTTCGACTTCGGCAGGCGGTTCGCCCCAGGTCAGATAGGTATCGATATGATCGGCTGCGATCTCGTGCGCCGCGGGTGACGAGCCGCCGAACCACAGCGGCGGATGCGCCTTTTGTACTGGCGGATAAAGCACCTTGCCACCCTTGGAACTCAAGTGCTTGCCGTCGAAATCGATCGAACCGCCTTCATGCGACGACTCGAGCAAACCGCGCCAGATGCGCAGGAATTCATCGGTGACTTCGTAGCGGGTGTCGTGGTCGTTGAACACTCCGTCCCCCGCCAGCTCGACCGGGTCGCCGCCCGTCACTACGTTGATCAGCAGACGGCCGCCGGAGAGGCGGTCGAACGTCGATGCCATGCGTGCGGACAACGCCGGCGAGGTCAGGCCAGGGCGAATCGCGACGAGGAACTTGAGCCGCTTCGTCGCGGGAATCAGGCTCGATGCAACCACCCACGCGTCTTCGCAGGACCGGCCCGTGGGCAGCAAGACGCCTTCGTAGCCGAGCGTATCGGCCGCGACGGCGATCTGGCGGAAGTAGTCGTAATCAGCAGCGCGCGCGCCTTGCGTCGTGCCGAGATAACGGCTGTCGCCGTGGGTCGGAATGAACCAGAAAACATTCATCGAGGGCTCCCGCCTTGCTTATTTGAGTTCAAGTGTCGATTGGGGAATCAGGCGGGCCGAGGCGAAGAAATACCCCGCATGCCCATGATCCACGTGAGTTGATTCATCTTAGCGACGCCGACTTTCCGCATGAACGATTTATTTGAGCTAAGGTTCTCGCCAATTCTGCTTACGCGTCTCTAGCGACGCAGGAGCGCAGCGCTTGCGTTAAGCGATGTTCCAGCGCGCATCGGTCACCGCCAGCTTCTTCGGGATCAGCTTCAGGTCGGTGAAGGTATCGGCGATTTGTTGCTGGTACGCGAGGGTCTCCGCCGTAATCGGATGCACGCCGTAGCCTGTGCGTTTCAATGCGCGTTCAAGCGTCGGCTGGTCGAGCCCGACCAGCGGTGACAGAAGCTTCGCGACGTCCGGCACGTTGTCGCGGCCCCAGTGATCGACGCGGTCCAGCTCCTCCAGTAACGCGTGCACGAGTTGCGGCTGAGCGGTCGCGAATTGACGAGTTGCGAGGTAATACTGCGTGTTGCGCACCAGCCCCGTGCCATCCACAATCACACGCGCATTCGCCTGACGTTCAACGGCCGCGAGATAGGGGTCCCAGATCACCCATGCATCGACACTGCCCTGCACGAACGCCGCTCGTGCATCGGCGGGAGCGAGATAGACCGGGTGGATGTCCGCATACGAAAGTCCCGCTTTCTTAAGCGCTTCGACCAACAAGTAATGAACATTCGAGCCCTTGTTCAACGCCACTTTCTTGCCGCGCAGATCCTCCACCTTGCGGATCGCCGAATCGTTCGGCACGACAATCGCTTCACCTTGCGGCGCAGGCGGTTCGTTGCCGACATAAACGAAATCCACGCCCGCGGCTTGCGCGAAGATCGGTGGAGTCTCGCCTACCGTGCCGGCATCGACTGCACCCGCGTTGAGTCCTTCGAGCAGTTGTGGCCCGGCTGGAAATTCGAGCCATTGCACGGTGACGCCCTGTGAGGCAAGCCGCTTGTCGAGCGTGCCGCGTGCCTTCAGAACTACGAAGTTGCCGTACTTCTGATAACCGATGCGGAACGTTTTGGCTGGCCCTTCCGCGCGCGCTGTCTGGCTCGCCAGCAGCGCCGCGCCGCCGGTCAAAACGCTGCTTGCTCCCGCGCTCAAAGCGGCAATTTTGAGTAGCGCGCGCCGCCGCGACGGAACTCGTGGTTGCGGTAACGTTTCGTCTGCGGGTGCTCGATGATGGTCGGACATACGGTGTTCCTACGGCTGAATGGAAGGCAGCCGACCATGTTAGCAACGCGCGCGTCCTGCACTAAACGATCAATCGTGATATCCATTGCAGCGGAAATGCTGAGACAGCCGCGCGTTTCCGGCCTCGTCGCGCGGACTTGAAATTACGCCGGTTATCCCGCATCTCATCATCCCTTTATCCGGAGCACGATCATGGGAAGCCGTCCCCAATTCATCGACGATCTCTCACGCGGCCCCGCCGAAGCCGCCCTCGCAAGCCCACTCGGCGACGACGCCCTTCTGGACGCTTATTCCCAAACCGTCATCAGCGCGCTCGAACGGGTGCAGCAGGCGGTCGCCTTTATTTCCGTCGAACGGCGTTTGCCGGGCGACAAAAACGGCCGCGGCGCACGCGGCGGCACAGGTTCGGGTTTCATCTTCACGCCCGACGGTTATCTGCTGACGAATAGCCACGTCGTGCACGGCGCAACACATATCCGCGTGACGCTCGCAGACGGCGCGAAGTTCGACGCCGATCTCGTCGGCGACGATCCGGACAGCGACCTCGCAGTGCTGCGCATCGGCTCGGCCGACGCGTTGCCGCACGTCGAGCTGGGTGAATCCGGCAAGCTGCGTGTCGGGCAGATCGCCATCGCTGTGGGGAACCCTCTCGGCCTCGCGCAGACGGTCACAACCGGGGTGGTCTCGGCGCTCGGACGGTCGCTGCGGTCCAACTCCGGACGCATGATCTACGATGTCATTCAGACCGACGCCGCGCTGAATCCCGGCAACTCGGGCGGCCCGCTGATCAACTCGGCGGGTCAGGTGATCGGTGTGAATACCGCGATCATTGCCGGCGCACAGGCGATCTCGTTCGCGACCGCCATCGACACCGCCAAGTGGGTCATCATGCAGCTCTTCGCGCACGGACGCGTTCGGCGTGCGTACATCGGCGTGGCCGGCACGACGTCGCCTATCTCACGCCGCGTGCAACGTTATTTCGACCTGCCGGCGGCGAGCGGCGTGCATGTGATGGAGGTTGTGAAGGCGAGTCCGGCTGCGCTCGGCGGATTGCATACCGACGACAGGATCGTTGCCATCGATACGCTCGCGGTAGATAGCGTCGATAGCTTGCAGCGCGCACTGGATGTTTCGCGGATCGACCGGGCGGTGAAGGTCACCGTGTTGCGCGGTTCGCAAAAGCTGGAACTGGAGGTGACACCGGTCGAACAGGCCGGTTGAAGCTGAAGCGGCCGGCGTGTTTAAGCGGAACGCAGCTTAATCACGCCCCTTCGCCATGCTCGAGAACACGCCGTCGCGTCGGATCAGACCATGAAACAACGCGGCGCCGAGATGCGCGAGGAAGGTCGCGAACAGCAACAAAGCAAGGACCGTATGCGCTGAACGGAGCAACGCGTAAAGTTGCACATCCTGCGGGACGATGGGTGGCAGGTTCACCGGCCCGAACAGATGAATCGGAAATCCGCCAGCCGACAGCATCGACCAGCCGACCAGCGGCATGGCGAATAACAAGGCATAGAAAACCCAGTGCGACAGATGCGCAATGTGCTGCTGCCAGCGCGGCATGTCATTGGGCAACGGCGGCGTGCGATGAGTCAAGCGCACGATGAACCGCACGCTCACCAGCCCAAGGATCGCTATGCCCAGCGGCTTGTGAATCGCGAGCAGCGTCTGATGCCATGAAGATAAAGTGGCAACCATCCCCACGCCGATAAACAGCATCGCGACGACCAGCGGCGCCATGAGCCAGTGAAGCAAGCGGGCTGGCGGACTAAAGTGTTTTTGATCGGCGCTCATTCGTGATCCCGTCCCGGTTGTTGAGCGGAGGCCAGACGCTGCGCCTCTTCATGCGTGCGGCGATTGTAAGAGACCGCGTAGGCGGACGAGCGCGCAGCCAGTAGCGGATCGGCGGACAGCTTGAGTCCATCGGGGAGGATGGTCGGATCGTAATTGATGTCACGGCAATCGCCGTCGCTCTGCGCGCTCTCGTGTTCTATCACCAGCGTACCTGCATCGATGTGCGGCCGGTCGTCAGGCCACGCCTGAGTTGCATCGGTGGTCGGATCGCCGGGCCTGGCTACCGTCAGGATCAGATGCCAGCGCAGCGGGCCGCTTGCCAACCGGCTGCGTAGTTCGTTGTCGAGGAAATCATGCTGGCTCTTTTCCTCTGCGGTGACGGGTTCGTACGTAGCCTCGGGCACCATCGACCACCGGATGAAGTAAGTCTTGCCACTTGCATCGATGGCACGAAATGCGTTAATGCCGTAATACGCCGCATTGCCGAAACTCGACGACGGCGGGTGGCTTTTCACCCAGCTCTGAAACGGCCCGGTCTCGGGGTGCGCGGCAAAGAACGCCTTGAGCTTCGCCGGATCGGCTTGCCCGTTGCGGGATCGGGTCTCGACGCCACCAGTTGAGCGAAGAAAGCCCGTGGCGTATTGACGATAAACACCGGCGTATTGTTCATGCCCGTGCGCCATTGCTGACCATCGGGCAGCTTGAAATCAAGCGCCATGCTGCGCACCGGCACGCTGGCATCCGGCGCCGACGGATTGCTACCCGGAATCGCAAAGCGGCCGATGACCGGCGTCCGCACGGCCTTGAACACGCCAGCGCGAGAGATGTCCCCGGCCTGGCCGTTGCCTTCGAAATATCCCGCCACGCACACGCCCTTCGCATGATTGCGGCGAAACCCCGGATGAACACCCGCGTTCGCTTCGAAGGTATTGACGATACGCTGCGGCGTCAGGCGATGCGGCGTGACGAAACCACCAACATAGACGAAAGCACCGCCGATGGCCGCCACGACCGCGCCGATAGCCGCTAGCCGGAATATCGGGACCGCTTGCCGCCCGCGAGGATGCAGTGAAAATGGGGCATTCTTCATGTGAATTGATCCGGTTACATTGCTGTCGTGATTGATTCGATATCCTGACCGAATCAATCACGACGACCAGCATAATTTACCTTTCGATGTCTGGAACTCAACAACAGGGCGAACGACGTTGCTTAGCCACTTATTCCAGGCCGTCACAATTATTGATCCGGCGCGATGACCGGGAACAAACGCAGCCACGGCGTCGTTCGCCGGACACCGTGGCTGCAAACCCATTTTATTGCGTAGAGACAGGCGCGCTGCCGGGCGCCCTGGCGCCACCCATCGCGGTCAACTGCGAGTAGACGTCATGCGACAGGTCGAGCAGCACCTTGCGGTCGATCGCGCCTGATACGGCGTAGCCGAAATCGCCGTCGATCCAATAGAACACGTTCACCGAACCGTCCTGATACAGCTTGAACGCGGTCGTGTCCGAGCTGACCTTGCGATGCGAGATGCACAGCGTAATACGCTCGCCCTTCGCGTCGTGGTACATGAACTGGGCGACCGGACCGTCGTCGCCGGGCAGCAGACGGCCGCCCATCAACTCGAAGCCCGAGCGGGTCAGGATGGGCGGACGCACGTCCGTGCCCAGCCGGTTCGAGACCCACTGCACCAGTTCCTGCTCGCGGTCCGCACCCACTTCCACCGGCCGAGTCACTTCCGGCGCGTACATCACATGCGCGATGGCCGACTGCCGTGCGAACGACTCGCCGACGCCATAGCTTGCGCGCTGCACGGATCCCCCATTGCTTCCCGGCACCATCGCGTCACGGCCCATGTTGCCTGTCATGCCCGCCACGCCGATTCCCACGCCCAGCACGAGAGCCGCCGCCATGCCCGCGAACTGCGGCCAATTGGCGGCGTCGCGCCAGCGCGTGCGCTCGGGCGGCAGCAGGCGCTGCGGCACGGGTTCGCTTAGCACGCGGTCATAGCGGTCATGGAACATGCTGTTCAGCGAAAAATAGTCGCTGATCTTGGCAGCCAGCGCCTCGTCGCGTTCAAGCAGGCGATCAATCTCCTCGCGGCGATGTTCCGCCAGCGATCCGTCGACATACGCGTGAATTTCGTCTTCACTGATCGGTGTTTGTTGGTCGCTCATCTCACCACCTGTAATTTAGCGCCCGGTTGCGCGCCGGCCATCAGCGCGCGCAGTCTTTCACGTCCGCGCGACAGGCGCGACATGACAGTCCCGATCGGGATTTCAAGCGCCTGCGCCACATCCGCATAGCTCATTTCTTCGAGTCCCACCAGCAGCACGACCTGGCGCTGATCGAGCGGCAAGCGCTGCAATGCGAAATCGAGGTCGCGCATTTCGAGGGACTGCGTTTGTGTGCCCGGCACAGCGAATTCGCGCTCGGAGATGTTCTCGTCATCGACGGAAACATGCACCGCTCGCACGCCCGCGCGACGCGCCTGATTGGCGAACACGTTGTGCATGATCGTGAACAGCCACGCCCGCAGATCGGTGCCGGACTGAAACTTCTCGGTATGCCGGAGCGCGCGTTCGAGTGTGTCCTGAACCAGATCGTCGGCGAGATCGCGATTATTGATCAGCGCGCGCGCGTAGCGGCGCAATCGCGGCACATGTTCCATTAACTCGTCACGGACGCCCATCGGCCTTCCTTCATTTTGTAAGCATATGCAGACGTTCGATATATAAAAAACAAAACGCCGCTCCAATGATGGGCTAACACCGGGCCGTGGCGATTATTCCCGCGTGCGGCGATTTTATGCCGTCGCCGGTTTGCCGGTGTTTCACCGGTGACTAACTACCTGTCATCAGGTCAGCCGCCAGCATCAGGCCGCGAGTCTTGGCACGCCCAGCCAGCACGTAACGCTTGCCACCCGCGGTCCATGCAAGCAAGCGGCTTGCACCTACGCGACGGGCCTTCCACTGCGGCTGAGGATGGGCAAATATTCCCGGCACCACGAGCAGCACGGCAGCCTCGCCGCCTCGATTGCGATAAACGAATTCTGTCGCTGATACGAATGGACCCACGGGCATCGCGCGGCGGGCAATCGGATGGAAACCGACATTGGACAGATTCGGGGCGCTTGCCAAGGCCTTCGCCGAGCTTTCATAGCCGCTCGCGCCCGATGTCATGTCCTGGGCCGCTACCGCTTGTTCGAGCGCCATCATCGAGGCATTGTCGAGCGCCGAGTCGGAAATGTCGAATGCGAAGATTGCCGCGGCGGCGAATGCCAGCGCCGCTATTGTTGCCACAAGCAGCGTGCGAAGGCTACGTTTTGACATGCGCTGCGTGGATTTGGGCGCGGGCGCTTGCGCTCCTTCCTCGTCTTCGGGTTCGTGAAAGGTGTTCTGCATCTGCCAGTTCAAGCGGCCGTAAAACGCGACCCGATGCGCCTCGTCAGGACGGCTTTTCAGGTAAGTCTCTACGCTCGCAGCACGCCTGGGATCGAGCATGCCGTCGGCGAATGCCTGGACATCGGACTCCGAGAGTCTGGGTTCCGCTGGGGGTTTGGCTATGGGCATGATCGGGCGATTTTGGGCTGTTCGTATAGGGGCCAACACCGGGTGCGGGGGTTTATTCCGCATCCGGGCATAAAAAATCCCCTACGCGCGTAAACACCGTCCCCGACGGGTTATTCCGCGAAAACTCAAATAATCTTTCAATTCCTCCGATCGTAAAAATAATCGGCTCCATCGGGAATATCCCTCTCCGACTCCGGGTTCTCTCTATTGCAAGCCGCACACATTCAACCTCTCAGGAGCGAACCATGAAAACTCTCACCGTCGCCGTCATCTTCCTTGCAACCATTGCCTCGGCAAACGCATTTGCCCAATCCAAGACCCGCGCCCAGGTCTATCAGGAACTGATCCAGGCCCAGCAAGACGGGCGCGATTTCGTCACCGATACTTCGTATCCCGACGTCAACCCGGTCTTCGCGCACCAACTCGAACAGCAACAACAAGCACGCCTGGCGCAAAACCAGACGACCAACGCGGTGGCCAGCTCAACCGCCACCAACACCCCCAGCGCAACGAACTGATTCTTAGCGCTTAGTCAACCCGTGCAAGCCGGTTAAATACACCGGAATCCTAAATTTATTATTGAGGTCATCATGAAAAAATTCCTTATCTCCGCCCTGGTACTGTCGTCGGCCCTGGCCGCTCCCGCCTTCGCTTTTGCGCAAAACAACGCCCCGGTCACCCGCGCCCAGGTCAAAGCTGAACTCATTCAACTCGAAAAAGCCGGCTACAGCCCTGGCGGCGAAGACGTCAACTACCCGCAAGACATCCAGGCCGCTGAACAGCGTGTCGCGGAACAACAAAGCGTCGCGTCCTCGTCGTATGGATCGTCGGCCAACGGCACGTCGGCATCGGGTATGCATGCCAGCGTCGCACCGGACGACGCCGCCAAATCGACCTACTTCGGCCATTGAGCCGCATGCATGGCAAGACGCAAGCGCGCCATGACTGCGACAACGACCCGGTCAGTCCACGCGCTCGCAGTCTGCCGAAACCCTCTCCAGCCGATAAACTTCGAAGGCACGCGCGACCGCTTCCCGTCGCGCTTTTCCTTCCGGAGACATCGACATGAAGCAGGCGCTCCACCATCTGACCGTAGACACCCGCACGCGCGGTCTGCACGAAATTACCCGCGACATCCGCCAATGGATCAACTTTCAAGACATTGAGACCGGTCTGCTGACCGTATTCCTCCGGCACACCTCGGCGTCGCTGTTGATTCAGGAAAACGCCGACCCCGATGTCCGCACGGACCTCGAAAACTTCTTCGAGACCATCGCACCGGAAACGCCAGGGCGCTACGTCCACGACGCCGAAGGCCCCGACGACATGCCCGCGCATCTGCGAACCGCGCTGACGCAGGTTCAGTTGTCCATTCCCGTGGACGCCGGCCGCATGGTCCTGGGCACGTGGCAAGGGATTTATGTCTTCGAACACCGACACGCCGCGCATCGGCGCGAAGTCGTATTGCACCTTCTCGGCGAGTGATTTACTATACGCATCGCGTATATAACTATCTCCGGAGCGTCCACCGTGCAAGCTCAACAGCAAACCCTCCTGCGCGACGCCATGCGCCGCCTGAACATGACACGCGACACCTTCGCCAACCGGATCGGTGTGTCGCGACGAGCACTCGACACGTGGCTGCTCCCGGATGAATCGGCCGAATCGCGCGCCATGCCCGAGATTGCGAGCCGCTACGTGATGGAACTGGTGGAAAGAATTCCGTCCGGCGACGAATATGCGCAACGCGTATATTCCCCGTCCATTCTCCATGAAGGCCGGCCGCACCTGCTGTCTGTCGACCAGTTTTCCCGCGACTCGGTCGAGGCGCTGTTCCAGGTCGCCGACACAATGCAACCCATCGCGCGTCGTCAGAAAATCACGCGCGTACTGGAAGGCGCGGTTCTCGCCAATCTGTTTTTCGAAGCCAGCACACGTACGCGCGTGAGCTTCGGCGCGGCGTTCTGCCGGCTCGGCGGCTCGGTGTGCGACACAACCGGCTTCACGTTTTCATCGATGGCAAAAGGCGAATCGATCTACGACACCAGCCGCGTGATCAGCGGTTACGCCGATGCACTTGTCGTGCGTCATCCGGAGAAAGGCTCCGTGGCGGAGTTCGTGCGCGCGACCAATGTTCCCGTGATCAATGCCGGTGACGGCCCCGGCGAACATCCCAGCCAGGCGCTGCTTGACCTCTACACTATCCAGCGCGAATTCTCGCGCGTGGGGAAGATTGTCGACGGCTCGCATATAGCCATGGTGGGCGACCTTAAATACGGTCGCACGGTCCATTCGCTCGCCAAGCTGCTAGCGTTGTATCGCGGACTGAAGTTCACGCTGATCTCGCCCGCATCGCTCGAAATGCCAGCGTCTATCCTCGACCAGATCAATCGCGGCGACCACGTGGTCGAGCAGACCAACGACTTGCAGACGGGGTTGAAGGGAGCCGATGTTGTGTATGCAACCCGCATCCAGAAAGAACGTTTTGCGGACGAATCCATAGAGGGTTACACACCGGATTTCCAGATCAATCAAGCGCTCGTAGAGAGCGTTTGTGGGCCCGATACACTGATCATGCATCCGTTGCCACGCGATGGACGGCCAGGCGCCAACGACCTGAGCACCGACCTCAACCACGATCCAAGGCTTGCCATCTTTAGGCAGACTGACAACGGCATCCCGGTCCGCATGGCAATTTTTGCGGTGCTCTTAGGCGTAGAACGCCAAGTCCAACATTCCATGCGAGATGCAGCATGGCGCTCACCGGCCTACATCGGACCGGACGATGCGGTATTTCACGGCATTGATTAACCGATCTATACAATGCGGCCAGAAATATTAACGCAACGTTTACGCACAAAAAGATACGCTACAAGTGACCCCGAATACAGGAGCTTGCAGCGTTATGAATCTTGTCCTCGAACGAATTGACGACTCGGCTTCGGCTACCCAGAAAAAATCTACCGCGCAGGAAACAACGTTAACGCCCTGCGTCTCCCGCGTTCATCTCTCGGCTGTGCTTCGCAGCAAGCAGGATGAAGCCGCGCGCGAACGCATCAGGCGGCTGTTTCACTCCCCGCTTGGCGTGTACGTTAGTCAGGCATCACGCGATCACGACGACCTTCGGCTGATCTTCGACGTAGCGATGGAAGACCTCGACTTCACGGTCCGCACGCTGCATCAGGTGCTGCCGGAGGCGGTGATTGAAGCCGTGCGTCCGCGAATATTCACGCATCGCCGCGAGCATTGAACCGCGGCTTTATGCCTGCGCCAGCGAGAAATCGACCGCGGCGCGGGCGTGAAGCGTGGTGGTATCGAGCAGCGGCACGGGGCTGTCGGCTTCATTCACCAACAGCATGATCTCCGTGCACCCCAGCACGATTGCTTCGGCGCCGCGCGCCGCGAGCCCGTGAAGGACATCGCGATACAGCTTGCGCGAATCATCGTTGACGATTCCGAGACACAGCTCGCGATAGATGACGTCGTGAACAATCGCTTGCTCGGCAGGCTCAGGCACGAGTGTCGAGATGCCATGCCGTTCTTGCAGGCGATCGCGGAAAAAACTTTCGCGCATCGAAAACGCCGTGCCGATAAAACCTACCTTGCGAATGCCTCGCTTTTGCGCCTCGATGCCTGTCGGATCGACAATGTGAAGGAACGGCACGGACACCGCAGCGGCAATTTGCGGTGCAACGATATGCATGGTGTTCGTGCAGAGCACGATGCAATGCGCACCACCCGCTTCAAGATCTCGCGCGGCTTCGGCCAGCCGGATGCCCGCGATGTTCCATTGCCCGTCGCGTTGCAAACGTTCGATCGGCGCGAAATTCACGCTATGCAGCAGCGCTTGCGCGGAGTTCAGGCCGCCGAGTCGCGTGCGCACGTCCTGATTGATCAACCGATAATATTCAGCCGTCGATTCCCAACTCATCCCGCCGATCATTCCAATGGTTCGCATGCTGTTCATGGTGCCCGTCCTTCTTGTCAGGTAAATCGAAGCGACATGATGCCGCGAAACCCGGTCGGGCGGGTTGATCTTATTGGCTGCGTGCCACGGCGCAGGTATGGTCCTGCAATTCTTCCGATGACGCGAAGTCGCCCGTGGCGTACCGTACGTGATCGTTGAGAAGGAAGAATGCGGGCTTGCCGTCGGGTGCGGTTGCGCCCGCCAACAGCAAGGTCTGGTCGGCCATGGTTTCGCCTTCTTTCGCTACGTCGGGGGCGAGGAGTTTGAAGGGATCGGTGGAGTCGAGGTTGGCGTCGTCTATACGCCGAATGCGATACGCATGTCCGCGCAGCAGCGTTGGAAACGCAGTCCACTCGGTGCCGATCTTCGGACCTTGCTCGCGCAGTGCACGAACAATATCGGGCGCCAAGCAATCGATATGAATGTGCAACTGGTTTTGCGTGCGCCCGCTGGTCGAGTTGATCGCGAGCGAGAGTTCGTCGCGGGGAAGTTCTTCACCGAGTTTCGCTTCGACAAAGCGTCGTGCTTGCCACGCTGCACGCCAATAATTCGGTGAGTCGGGGGAAAGCAGATCGGGGCTTTCGATACCACCCACGCGTGCGGTCGGAATCAACAGATACTGAGCGATGCCGTTGAGATCCTTGAGGACGGCGAAGCCGTGCGAAGCATCCACATCGATACACTTTTGCGGGACATCGGCACCGCGCGCGGCTGGCTCACACGAGTTGTGGACGATCTGCCACAACGCGTCGGGGTTGCCCGCGCGCGCGATGGAGAAGAAAAGCGCTACGGCTGTGAGTGAGGCCAAGCAAGCGAGGAGCCGGACGTTCCGCATGGGGTCAGTGGTCGACACGAAAGCCTGCATCGTAACAAGGCTGCGTGACAACCGCCGACTGCGCGGAAGAAGGTCCCCGGCGAGACCTCACATGACCGGTAAATGCAAATGATGAGGATGTTCGACCGTATCGGCGATAAGCCTGAGCGCGTCTTCACATTCATCGAGATTCTTGGGGCCGCCAAGGCACACGCGAATCGCTTCGGGCGGATTGCCATCGGTAGCAAAAGCAGCCGCTGAAACCGCACCGATCCCTTGCGAACGCAACTGCAACGCAAGCTCGGAAGCGTTCCATCCGCAATCCGCCGGAATGGGCATCCAGAAATGAAACCCGGCCGGATCGGCGTCGAACTTCCACTCGGACAGCACCCGCGAAGTGAGCTCCTGCCGGGCCGCGGACTCGGCACGAATTGCATCGAGCATCACGTCGGCGGTGCCGTCGCTAACCCATTGCGTCGCCAGCAGAACGGTAAAGGGGCTAGCCATTACCGTCGTCGCGCGCAACGCTCCAGCAAGATGTTGGGAACGCCGGGCGGAAGGCGAACGAATGTAAGCAACGCGCAGACCGGCGCCAAAACTCTTGGACAGCCCGGTGACGTAATACGTTAGGTCGGGTGCTAGCGTAGCCAGCGCCTCGGGTGCCTCGACCGGCAACATGCCATAAGCATCGTCTTCGATAATAGGCACGCTATACCGCAGCGCGACGTCGGCCAGCGCCTCGCGACGCTTCGACGGAAGCGTCACCGTACTGGGATTCTGGATCGTCGGATTGACGTAGAACGCGCTAGGCTTGTCACTTTTGCACAACGCTTCGAAAGCATGGGCAAGCGGACCATCGTCGTCGCGCGCCAGCGCCTGCAAACGCACGCCCAGTTGCGCGGCAATCGCCTTGATGCCCGGATAAGCCAGCGTGTCGAGGCAGATAGTCCCGCCCGGCCGCGCAAGCTGCGACACCAGCGCAACCAGTGCGCTATGAATGCCGGGGCAGACCAGCACCTTGTCTTCATCGCAATCGTCGAAACGACGCTTCAGCCATTTCGTGCCGGCGGCACGATCGTCAGCAGTGCCACCGAAATCCTGATACCGCAGTAATCGATACGGGTCTGTCGCCGAAAACAGCCGCGCGGCTGAATCGCGCAAGCGCGCCGCGAGTTCCGCCGGCTCGGGAGGCATGTTCATCGTCATCTCGACACTGCTGCCGCCGGACAGCGGCAGTGTCGCGGTCCGGCCGCGCACGAAGGTGCCGCTGCCGGCACGCGAATCGAGCAGTCCGCGTTTGCGCGCTTCCGCATAGGCGCGCGCAACGGTCGTGTAATTGAGCTGCAATTCGTCGGCGAGATCTCGCAGGCCCGGCAGCCGATCGCGCGGCCGCAAACGCCCGCTAGCCAGATCTTCTTCGATTAACTCAGGAATCAGCAAGTAAGCCGGCTTGCGGCTTTCTGTCAGTTTTTTGATCCAGTGATGAGTAAGACTGGCCATGAAACGCTCTCGAATAAAGGCAGTTAAAAAACGATAGCACGAAAAAAACAATTGATCGCATTGAATGATTGTATGGAGAATCCGATAAACCATCGGTCAATGCACACATCAGGTGTTTATTGCACCAGACCGGCGCGGCCGCACCGCCGTGATCACTCCATGCTGGTGCAGGGCAATCGTCCCATCAGCCTTGAATCCAGGCCCGGAAGGCTCATCCGAGTCGAAATCAAAAAATTTTCGTGGCTTCGCATGCACTGATCGTTTGAATGATCGGGTATTGATCGCATTAACTCACTCATTGAATGGCACGCGCGTTGCATTAACAGTTTCGTATCCCGCAGTTCGGCGCCGGGTTAAAAACTCTGATGCCACCGATTAAATCGTCTATTTACTGGAGATTAGAATGCCTGCCGTCAATATCCCGATACACAAGAAAGGCGATTATCTTGTCGATTATGAAGAGAAGGTGTTTGAGGACGTAAAGGCCGCGCCTGGCGAGAAGGCGCTGGTGACATTCCATACGGTCGCGTTCGAAGGTTCCATCGGCTTCGTCAACCTGCTGCAAGCCACCCGGCTACTGCGCAAGGGCTTCGAAACGTCGGTGCTGCTCTACGGTCCCGGCGTGACGCTCGGGCTACAGCGCGGCTTCCCGACGTTGGGCGACGAAGCGTTTCCTGGTCACCTGAACTTCAACAAGCAGATCCAGAAGTTCATGGAGGAAGGCGGCAAGGTCTATGCATGCCGCTTCGCGCTGCAAGCGCTGTACGGGCAGGGAGAAGCGTCGCTGATCGAAGGCATCAAGCCGATCAGCCCGCTCGACGTGCTCGACATCCAGTTGCTGCATCGCAAGGACGGTGCGCTGATCATCAACACCTGGACCGTCTAAGCCGCGTCTGAAGCCTCTTCTCATCACGGAACGACCATGCCAGAAAAGAGAATCGTCCGCGCTGCCGCGGTCCAGATCGCACCGGACCTCGAACGGCCCGGTGGCACGCTCGAGAAGGTCCTCGAGACGATCGACGACGCCGCACGTCAGGGCGTGCAGTTGATCGTCTTCCCGGAGACCTTCCTGCCCTACTACCCGTACTTCTCGTTCGTGCGGGCGCCGGTGGCATCGGGCGCGGAACATATGCGGCTCTATAACGAAGCCGTGGTCGTGCCCGGCCCGGTGACGCATGCCGTGGCGGAGCGGGCGCGCCGGCATGGCATGGTCGTCGTGCTCGGTGTGAACGAGCGCGATCACGGCAGTTTATACAACGCACAACTGATCTTCGATACTGACGGAGAGTTGCTGCTCAAGCGCCGCAAGATCACGCCGACGTTTCACGAACGGATGATCTGGGGCATGGGCGACGCAGCCGGTCTGAAGGTAGCGGAGACCGGCATCGGCCGAGTGGGTGCGCTCGCATGCTGGGAGCACTACAACCCGCTGGCGCGTTATGCGTTGATGACGCAGCACGAAGAGATTCATTGCAGCCAGTTTCCGGGCTCGCTGGTCGGGCCCATCTTCGGCGAACAGATCGAAGTGACTATTCGGCATCACGCGCTCGAATCCGGTTGCTTCGTGATCAATTCCACGGGCTGGCTGACCGAGCCGCAGATCGAATCGATCACGAAAGATCCGGGCCTGCAGAAGGCGCTTCGCGGCGGCTGCAACACGGCGATCATCTCGCCAGAAGGCCAGCATCTCGCACCGCCGCTGCGCGAAGGCGAAGGCCTGGTGATCGCGGACCTGGACATGTCGCTCATCACCAAGCGCAAACGCATGATGGATTCGGTCGGCCATTACGCGAGGCCCGAGTTGCTGAGCCTCGCCATCAACGACCGGCCGGCCGTCACGTCGGCACCCATGAACAGCTTCTCACCTTCAACCGGGGGATTGCACCTTGACCGCGAACGCGAGCGAGACCTTGTCGGCCGTGAGCCGGCAATTGATGACTGAACTGCAATCGGCGGGCTTGCGTCTCGCCGATCCCGGCGCGGGTCTCAGCGTGGCGAGCCGTCGCGGCGGTGCGGGTCCGTCCGATCATAAGGCGGTCACCATCGACGGCGTGACCATCATGGTGCCCGTGCATACGAACACGGCATGGCATTCGCCGTTCGTGGCATCCGCACCCGATGCCCAGGGCAGCAGCGCGTTGCTGCGCGGCTCGATCCCTATCGCGAACATCAGCTTTCCGAAGGCGCCGCGTTTCTACGCCCTGCAGACCTTCGACGGCGTGCCCTACTCGCACATCGCGACCTTGCATGGCTCGGATGTGCTCGCCACGACCGTGCTGCAAACGTGCATCCGTTACGAGAGCCGCAAGAAGACCTGCAAGTTCTGCGCAATCGGGCAATCACTTGCAGCAGGCAGGACGATCGCCCGCAAGACACCTGAACAATTGGCGGAAGTCGCCCGCGCGGCCGTGTTGCTCGATAGCGTCAAGCATATGGTCCTGACCACCGGTACCCCGCCGACCAAGGATCGCGGTGCGCAGATCCTGTGCGAAAGCGCGTTCGCGATCAAGGCCGCCGTTGACCTGCCGATCCAGGCGCAATGCGAGCCGCCCGACGACGACAAGTGGTTCGAGCGCATGCGCGCAAGCGGTATCGATACGCTCGGCATGCATCTCGAAGTGGTCACGCCCGCGCTGCGTGAACAGATCATGCCGGGCAAAGCAAGCGTGCCCATCTCGCGCTACATGGAAGCATTCAGGGCGGCCGTGGCGGTGTTCGGGCGAGGTCAGGTCAGCACCTACATCCTCGCTGGTCTCGGCGACACGGCAGAGGCGATTCTCTCGATCTCACGCGAGCTTGTGGATCTCGGCGTGTATCCGTTCGTGGTCCCGTTTGTGCCGATCAGCGGCACGCCGCTCGAGGATCATCCAGCACCTTCGCCCGAGTTCATGAAGTCTGTCCTGCAACCGCTTGGCGCGATGGTCTCGGCAGGCGGCATGCGCTCCGCCGATATCAAGGCGGGCTGCGGTAAATGCGGCGCGTGTTCGTCGCTATCGTCCTACGAGGTCTGATCATGCTCGCCGATACCGAAGATCTCATGCGCCTCTATACCCCCGCCAGCTACTCGATCAAGTGGACCACGCTGCCGTGGGAAGCGAACGAAGCGTACAAGCTGCGGCGCGCGGTGTTCTGCATCGAGCAAGGGATTTTTATCGGCGATGACCGCGATGAAATCGACGAGCGCGCGCAACTGATCGTGGCGGTGAGCTGTATCGGCGGGATGCCTGAGCAAGTGGTCGGCACGGTGCGCATTCACGAGGACGAACCGGGCGTGTGGACCGGCTCGCGCCTTGCCGTGCATGCAGCGTTCAGGCGGCACGGCAAGATTGGTGCAACGCTCATCAAGCTCGCGGTGAGCAGTGCGCATGCGCTCGGCTGCACAACCTTCCTCGCGCATGTGCAGAGCCAGAATGCACCGTTGTTTCATGCGCTGCACTGGAGCACGCTCACCGAAGAACTCATGCATGGACGGCCGCATCATCTGATGCAGGCGGACCTTGGCTTTTACCCGCCTTGCGTGACGCCGCAAAGCGGGTTCATGACCCAGTATTCACCCGTGCGGAGTACGCCATGAGCGTGGCCGACCTCGTCGCCGCGCTAAGGGAAACACGCGGCTTTCGCCACAAGACCGACATTGCCGGCGTGATGTCGTCGCTGGCCCGGCATGTGCCGCGCGACGCCTCCGGCCACCCGCAAGTTGCCCTGGGAGACGACTGCGCGGCCATCGCCGACGGCGACGGTTACCTGCTGTTCGCCATCGAAGGTCTGGTCAGCGACTTCGTGCGCGACATGCCGTGGTTCGCGGGCTACAGCAGCGTGATGGTCAACGTCAGCGACATCTACGCGATGGGCGGTCGCCCGATCGCCGTTGTCGATGCGCTTTGGAGCGACGGCTTGCGCGCGGCGGAAGACGTGCTTGGCGGCATAGCGGCGGCATCGTCCGTGTATGGCGTGCCGATAGTAGGCGGCCATAGCAACACGCGCAGCGATCAAGCGCAATTGGCGGTATCCATTCTGGGGCGCGCGAACAAATTGCTGTCCAGCTTCAACGCCCGGCCCGGCGATCGACTGATGATGGCGGTCGATCTGCGCGGCGCGTTCGAAGAACCCTATCCGTTCTGGAATGCATCGGTCGGTGCACCCGCAGCACGCTTGCGCGCCGACCTCGAGTTGTTGCCCATGCTCGCCGAAAGCGGTCTCTGCGATGCCGCCAAGGACATCAGCATGGCCGGCGCGCTCGGCACTGCGCTGATGCTGCTGGAATGCTCGGGCGCGGGTGCGAGCATCGATCTTTCGCGTGTGCCTTCGCCCCCCGGGAAGGATCGCTTGCGATGGTTGAGCGCGTTCCCCAGCTTCGGCTTCGTGATGTCCGTACGCGAGGAATACGCGGCTGAGTTGGAGCGGCTGTTTATTGAACGTGAGCTCGCCTGTGCAGTCATTGGCACGGTTGATGCATCGCGCAAAGTGGTGCTGCACGACGGCGGCGACTCCGCCGAGTTATGGAATTTCGACGATGACGCGTTCATCGTGGGAACGTCAGGGAGTGCAACGTGATGCCTGCCATGATGCGGATTGCCCTCACCACGCATTCGGTCAATCCGCGCGGCGGTGTGGTGCATGCGCTCGAACTCGCGAGCGCACTCGTGGATGAAGGCCACGACGTGACGCTCTTCGCCCCCGCCGCACGTGGGGAAACGTTCTTCCGCGAGTCGCCGTGCCGGGTGATTCTCGCGACCATAGAAGGCTCGCAGTACGACACGGTCGCACTCGTCGACGCGCGGCTTCGGGCGCTCAAGACGAGCGTGAAAGCCTGCGACCCGCGCAGCTTCGACGTGCTGCACGCACAGGACAGCATCAGCGGCAATGCGCTTGCCGAGTTGACTGCCGAAGGTGAAATAGCGGGCTTTGTGCGAACCGTTCATCACCTCGATCACTTCGACAACCCGCGCCTCGCCACATGGCAAACGCGTGCGTGGCAGGACGCGGATCGCGTGCTGTGCGTGAGCGAGATGTGGACGCGGGTGATGCGCGCTACCTACGGGGTAGAAGCGGCGACGGTGCCGAACGGTGTTGACTTGAAACGCTATTCGACCCGGCGTACAAAGCACGATGACATGGTGCGCCAGCGTCTTGGTTTGCAAAACGGTGCACCGGTTGTGCTCGCGGTCGGTGGTATCGAGGCGCGCAAGAACACGCTTGGTCTGCTCGATGCATTCGCCGAACTGGTCAAACGTCGTCCCGATGCGCACCTGGTGGTCGCGGGTGGTGCAAGCTTGCTCGATCACAACGCGTACACGCGCGCCTTCATGGAGCGCGTGGCTGGACTCGGTCTGACGCGAGCGGTGACCATCACCGGCCCACTCGACGACGCCGACGTGCCCGCTCTGTTCCGTTGCGCCGATGTCCTCGCGATGGTCTCGCTGCGTGAAGGTTTTGGCCTCGTCGTACTCGAAGCGCTTGCGTGCGGCACGCCGGTGGTAGCGTCGAAAATTGCGCCGTTCACCGAATATCTCGACCACTCGCTGTGCTGCTGGGCCACGCCCACCGATACGGCGTCAATAGCGAACGCGCTGGAACGGGTGATCGATGGCCGCCATCGAACCGACTTCAACCACGCCGTGCCCGCCCTGCTCAATCGCATGAGCTGGCAGGCGTCGGCACGAAAACATCTCGACATTTATAGCGCCTTGCTTGCAAGCCGCTCTCTTCCAACACTTTAGGAACCCGTCATGCCGGTCATGCATTTTCGAATCCAGTGGCCCGATAACAGCGAAGCGAACTGTTATTCCCCATCGCAAGTGGTCAGCGACTTTTTTACGCCGGGCCAGGACTATCCCGTCCATGATTTTGTCTCGCGCGCCCGTGAAGCGCTGAACATCGCCTCGGAACGCGTGCGCGAAAAGTACGGCTTCGCATGCTCGGCGGCAATGGACCAGCTCGCGCAGATCGAAGTCGAGGCCGAACGTTTTATTAGTGAGCCGGACGCCAGGGTCAAGGTCATCGCGCTCGTCTGAACGCCACACTTTTCGAAAGGACGCATCATGTCGCAGACATCGGACAGCACAACACACTTCAGCGTAATCGTAGTGGGCGGCGGCCAAGCAGGTTTGTCGGTCAGCTATTTCCTGAAGCAGGCGGGAATCGATCATCTCGTGCTGGAGAAAAATACCATCACGCATACATGGCGCACGCAGCGCTGGGACGCGTTCTGCCTCGTGACGCCGAACTGGCAATGTGCACTGCCCGGCTACCCTTATACCGGCGACGATCCGCATGGCTTCATGAGGAAGGACGAGATCATCGATTATCTCGATGGTTTCATCAGGACCGTCGATGCCCCCGTGATCGAGCATACCGAAGTGCAGCGGGTCGCGCGTAACGGCGAAGGCGGATTCAGCGTATCCACCAGCCAGGGACAGTTCACGGCGGACCAGATCGTGGTCGCGTCCGGGGGTTATCACACGCCTATCGTGCCGCGCATGGCGGAACGCTTGCCGCGTTCGATCGTGCAGGTCCAGTCGTCGGAATATCGCAACCCGCAGGCCTTGCCTGAGGGCGCGGTGCTGGTGGTCGGGTCGGGGCAATCGGGTGCGCAGATCGCGGAGGACCTGCATCTCGCGGGACGTAAGGTGATCCTTGCGGTGGGTGAAGCGCCGCGTTGCGCGCGCTTCTACCGGGGCCGCGATGTGGTCGACTGGCTCGCCGACATGAAGTATTACGACATGCCCGTCGATCAGCATCCGTTGCGTGAAGGTGTGCGCGACAACACCAATCATTATGTGACCGGCCGTGATGGTGGCCGTGATATCGATCTGCGCAAGTTCGCGGCCGAAGGCATGGAGCTATACGGCCGGCTTCAGGATCTGCAGGACGGTGTGCTTCATTTTGCACCCAACCTGACCGGGAATCTAGACGACGCGGATAAGACCTTCAACGGCATCAATGCGGGCATTGACGCCTATATCGCGAAGAATGGCATCGACGCGCCACCGGGATCGCGCTACGAAGCCCTGTGGTCGCCCGCCGAAGAACGCACCACGCTCGATCTGCAAGCGAGTGGAATCGGCTCGATCGTGTGGTGTATCGGCTTCACGCCGGACTTTAGCTGGCTCGATGCGCCCATCTTCAACGGCCGGGGGTATCCTGCGCACACGCGCGGTCTGACGCCGCTGGACGGCCTCTACTTCGTCGGCTTGCCATGGCTGCATACGTGGGGCTCAGGACGCTTTTCAGGCGTTGCCCGGGACGCCGGATTTGTTGTGGAAAAGATCGCAGCCTGCCGGGACGTGAAGGTGTTAGTGCACGACGAAGCGACCGTCTGAATAGACAGAGGCCCCACATAAATGAAAGCGGAAAAAAGCCGGCGCGTAAAGCATCGGCTCGTTATCACATTACCGTAAAACCTAAGCCGCCTTAGTGACCTTGTCACCGGCGCGATGGATCGGATGCGGTTCCTTCAACTGGTTCGCGATCCGGGTAGCGTCGAAGTAAGCGCCGTTCGGCGGACGCTTCAGATAGTGCCCCGCGCCACGTACCGCGCGCAGGTCGCCGTCCGCCCATGCAAGCGCACCGCGCGTCAGCGTGTGGGTCGCGACGCCCTGCACGGTCATGCCTTCGAACACATTGAAATCCACTTTCTGGTGATGGGTCTTGACCGAGATCGTCCTGCTCGCCGCCGGGTCCCACACAACGAGATCGGCATCGGCGCCCACCTGGACCGCGCCCTTGCGCGGGAACAGGTTGAAAATCTGCGCAGCGTTCGTGGACGTCACGCGCACGAACTCGTTCGGGGTGAGGCGTCCCTGATTCACGCCGTGATGCCAGAGGATCGACATGCGGTCTTCCACGCCGCCGCAGCCATTGGGAATGCGCGTGAAGTCCTCGCGGCCCATGGCTTTCTGCGATGCACAAAACACGCAGTGGTCGGTCGCCGTGGTATGCAGTTGCCCCGATTGCAGACCACGCCACAACGCCTCGCGATGCTCGCTGGTACGGAACGGCGGACTCATCACGTGCGCGGCGGCGCGCGTCCAGTCCGGGTCGCTATACACCGATTCATCGATCACCAGATGCCCCGGTAGCACTTCGGCGAACACACGTTGGCCTTCGCTGCGTGCCCGCGTGATGACATCGACGGCATCCTTAGACGACACATGCACGATGTAGATGGGCACGCCCAACACCTGCGCAATCCTGATCGCACGGTTCGCCGCCTCGCCTTCCACTTCAGGCGGCCTCGACAACGGATGCGCCTCCGGTCCGGTGAAACCACGCGCGAGCAATTGCTTCTGGAGTTGAAACACCAGCTCGCCATTCTCCGCATGCACGGTGGGGAGTGCACCGAGTTCCAGCGAGCGGGCGAAGCTGTTCACGAGGACTTCATCGTCGGCCATGATGGCGTTTTTATATGCCATGAAGTGCTTGAAACTGGACACGCCATGCTCGTGCACAAGCGTTCCCATGTCGCGATGCACCGACTCGTCCCACCACGTCACGGCCACGTGAAAACCATAGTCGGCCGACGCCTTTTCAGCCCAGCCGCGCCACTCGTGAAACGCTTCCATCAGCGGCTGCTTCGGACTCGGAATCACGAAATCGATAATGCTCGTCGTGCCGCCCGACAACCCTGCCGCCGTCCCCGTATAGAAGTCATCGCTCGCCGTGGTGCCCATGAACGGCAGCTCCATATGCGTGTGCGGATCGATACCGCCGGGCATCACATACTGCCCGGATGCATCGACTGTTTCGGTACCCGCCGGCACATCGAGATCGAGGCCGATCTGCAGGATCGTGCCGCCGTCTTGAGGGTCTGCGCACAACACATCCGCACGATAGGTACGGTCCGCGTCAATCACCGTGCCGCCGCGAATCAGGATCGTCATCTTGCTGTCTCCTGTGTCGACCAGAGTTGGCGCTTTAGCGCCTTACTCTGGTCCCATGCAACTTCAGTTGCGGTCGACCAGAGTTGGCGCTTTAGCGCTTACTCTGGTCCCATAGCGCTTACTCTGGTCCCATTCAATGGTTGCTGTAAAAATCAGGCGCTGGCAATCCGCGCCGTCGGGCGCTTGCCCATCTTCATCCATGCGCCATAAACAATCGATGCGAGCGCGAGGCCCACGAACCATGCATAGGTGTAAAGCGTGTTGAAGAATGCGGGTACGTTAGGGAACGCCGCGGGGAATGCGGTATGCAGGAAACCGGGCAAGTTGGGCAATACGCCCACAAGCAGGGCGACCACGGCGGCCATGTTCCAGCCACCGGTGTAACTGTATTCGCCATTCTCGTTGAAGAGTTCGCGAGTGTTCAGGCGCGTGCCGCGAATCAGGAAGTAGTCGACCATGAGGATGCCCGCCACCGGCCCAAGCAGCGCAGAGTAACCCACCAGCCACGTGAAGATGTAACCCTGCGTGGTCGCCAAAATCTTCCACGGCATCATCACAATAGCGATGAGCGCCGTGATCATCCCGCCCACGCGATACGAAATGCCCTTCGGCCAAAGGCTCGAAAAGTCATACGCCGGACCCACGAGATTGGCGGCGAGATTGCAGCTCATGGTGTCGAGCGTCAGGATGACCAGCGCCACGCCCACGCCAATACCTGTCATGCGGCTAGTGAGATCGATAGGGTCCCAGATCGCCTTGCCGTAGATCACCACCGTTGCTGACGTCACCACCACCGAGATCACCGACAGCAGCGCCATGGGAGCCGGCAGGCCGATCGATTGCCCGATGATCTGATCCTTCTGCGAGCGGGCGAAACGCGTGAAGTCAGGAATGTTCAGCGCGAGCGTGGCCCAGAAGCCGACCATGGCCGTGAGACCCGGCCAGAACGTGGCCCAGAACAAACCCTCTTTCTTGCCGCCGGCTACGAACTGCGACGGCTGCGCAAGCATGGAGCCGAGACCGCCCGCCTTCGATGTTGCCCACCACACCAGCGCGAGGCACATCACGACCTTGATCGGCGCGGACCAGCTTTCGAGGAAACGAATGGAGTCCGTGCCGCGCAAGATGAAATAGACCTGGATGAGCCAGAAGAACAGGAAACACGCGAGCTGCCCGAGCGAGATGTCCAGGAAGGGCAGCGGCGTACCGTGCGTCGTGTTACCGGTGAGGATATTCAGGAGCGTATAGATTGCACTCCCGCCAAGCCATGTCTGGATTCCGTACCATCCACACGCAACGATTGCACGCAGCAGCGCCGGCAGTCTCGCGCCCTTGGTTCCGAACGACGAACGCACCAGCACTGCATAGGGAATGCCATGCTTCGCGCCTGCGTGACCGACCAGCAACATGGGCACGAGCACGATCATGTTGCCGAGCAGCACGGTCAGCACTGCCTGCCACGGCGACATGCCCTCTTCCGTCAGCCCGGCTGCGAGCATGTACGACGCAATGTTCATCACCATGCCGACCCACAGCGCGGCAAAGTGATACCACTTCCAGGTCCGCTGCGCGGCACTGGTTGGCGCCAGGTCGTCGTTATATAGACTGCCGCTGGCGCCGGCCGCGAACTGCGGGTCGGCAGAATGCGCTGTCTGCTTCATCAGGTTGATCTCCTCAGATCGTTGCGGTCCGCGCCTGCGGATCGTTTTGTGAATCATGGTCAGGCGTCGGCCGTCAGGGGACGGTAATAGCGACAAGCGCTGCTTTATGTTGCTTTATGTAAGGCTTCTAAACTCTATGCGGCCTTGACGTTTTCTTCAACGTCGGCGTCCACGCGTGAGGGATTGTTCGGATGCGTCGTCCAGTTCGCATATTCGCCGGCATCCACGCGTTCCATCGTGATGCATTGCTCGACCGGGCACACATGCATGCATAAATTGCACCCGACGCATTCCGAATCGATCACTTCGAAATGGCGCTTGCCATCTTTCTCGCGCATGATGGCCTGATGCGCCGTATCTTCGCAAGCGATGTGGCACAGGCCGCACTCGATGCACTTGTCCTGGTTGATGCGAGCCTTGATGTCGTACTTCAGATTCAGATACTTCCAGTCCGTCACATTCTGCACGGCACGTCCGCGGATATCGTCGAGCGTGGCATAGCCTTTTTCGTCCATCCAGTTCGACAGGCCGTCTGCAAGGTCGGAGACAATGCGAAAGCCGTAGTGCATGGCCGCTGTACAGACCTGCACGTTGCCCGCGCCCAGCACCATGAACTCGGCCGCATCGCGCCACGACGAAATCCCGCCAATGCCGGAGATAGGAAGATCCGGCGTTTCCACATCGCGCGCAATCTCCGCGACCATGTTCAGCGCGATCGGTTTTACGGCCGGGCCGCAGTATCCCCCATGCGTACCCTTGCCGTCGACTGTCGGCATCGGCGCCATGAGATCCAGGTCGACGGCGACAATCGAGTTGATGGTGTTGATCAGCGACACAGCGTCCGCGCCGCCCTTGTATGCCGCTCGCGAGCTCGTGCGGATGTCGCTGATATTCGGCGTCAGCTTGACGATGCACGGCAGCTTAGTGCCCTCCTTGACCCAGCGCGTAACCATCTCCACGTATTCAGGCACCTGACCGACCGCCGCACCCATGCCGCGCTCGCTCATGCCGTGCGGACAGCCGAAGTTCAGCTCGACGCCATCGCAACCGGTGTCTTCCACCAGCGGCAAGATCCATTTCCAGTCGCGTTCGTTGCACGGCACCATCAGCGAAACGATCAGCGCACGATCCGGCCAGTCGCGCTTGACCTGCGTGATCTCCTCCAGGTTGACATCGAGCGGCCGGTCGGTGATCAGTTCGATATTGTTCAGTCCCGCGATGCGCTGGCCGTTCCACTGCACCGCGCCGTAACGTGAGCTCACGTTCACCACGTGCGGGTCGAGGCCCAGCGTTTTCCATACGACACCGCCCCAACCTGCTTCGAAGGCGCGATTGACGTTGTAGGCTTTATCGGTAGGCGGTGCGGATGCGAGCCAAAAAGGATTCGGCGACGTGATGCCGGCAAATGTATTGCGAAGATCGGCCATGAGCTGGCTCCCTTATCGTGGGGTATGTTTTTACGCGGCCTTGATGGCCGTCGCCGCAAAGAATGTGTGGATGGATTCGGCGGCAATCTTGCCGTCCTGCACCGCCTGCACGGTCAGATCCATGCCTCCGCTGGCCGCGCAATCGCCGCCGGCCCAGACGTTATCGAGCGAGGTACGGCCGCTCGAATCCACCGCGATACGGCTGCCGTCGAGCGTGAGCATGCCGCTTTCGAGACCTTCTGACACCAGCGTTTGCCCAATCGCCTTGAGCACCATGTCGGCTTCAATGAGGTAGCGTTCGCCTTGCGGGTTCTCGAACTCGACGCCCGTGGCCTGACCGTCTGTATCGAGCAAACGCACGGGCTTCGCGTGCGTGATGATCGTCACGCCATTGGTCTGTGCGAACTCCCGTTCGGCCCAGGTTGCGCCCATGGTCTCCACGCCACGCCGATACACCATCGTGACCGTTTGAGCACCTAGCTTGCGGCTTTGTACGGCCGCATCGATTGCCGTGTTGCCGCCGCCGATCACCACCACGCGACGCCCCACCGGCACCCTCGCGAGATCTTCCGCCTGACGCACCTGCTCGATGAAATCGACTGCGTTGTACACACCCTGCAAAGTCTCACCTTCCAGTTCGAGCGCACGCACGCCGGCCAGTCCGATTGCGAGGAACACGGCGTCGTGCTGTTTTCGCAAGTCGTTCAACGACACATCGCGGCCGAGCACCACGCCGTTCTTCACTTCGATGCCGCCCACCGAGTACAACCATTCCACTTCGAGTTGAGCGAAATCTTCCACCACCTTGTACGCCGCGATGCCGTATTCGTTCAGGCCACCGGGCTTGGGCAAGGCATCGAAGAGCGTGACCTTGTGACCATCAAGCGCGAGACGATGCGCGCAGGCCAATCCAGCCGGGCCAGCCCCAACCACGGCCACGTGACGCCCTGTGTCCGCAGCGCGCTTGAAGAGCGGCTCGCCGCGTGCCATCGCCCAGTCGGTGGCGTGACGCTGCAATGCGCCGATCGCAACTGGTTTGTCATCCTGATGATTCCTGACGCATGCCCCTTCGCAGAGTATTTCAGTCGGACACACGCGTGCGCACATGCCGCCCAGGGGATTGGCCGACAAGATGTCCATTGCCGCGCCCTTCATGTTGCCGTTGCCGATCTTGCGAATAAAGCTAGGTATATCTATTTTCGTGGGGCACGCGTTGATGCACGGCGCGTCGTAGCAGTAGTGGCAACGGCTCGAAGCAGCCGCTGCCGCGGTGGCGTCGAGCAAGGGTGCCACATCCGAAAACTCGCACGCCAGTTGCGCTTGCGAAAGCCGATGGGAGGCAATATCGCCAATGTGCTTCATGGTCATACACGTTCCTTCGTCTGGGTGAAGAAGCGAATGATCTGCAACTAAGGCTTATTCAGGCTTGCTGAGCCGCGCGTTCGAGCATGGCGTGAAGCAGCACGTTTGCGCCCGCTTCGATCCATTCCTCCGATGCATCCTCGATCTCGTTATGACTGATACCGTCGACGCAAGGCACGAACACCATCGACGTGGGCGCGACTCTGGAGAGGTAACACGCGTCGTGTCCCGCGCCCGACACCATGTCCCGATGCGCATAACCAAAGCGTTCGGCAGCGGCGCGCACGGACTTTACGCACGCGGCGTCGAAGGCGATAGGCGCGTAATAGAAGATCTGTTCAAGCTGCGTTTCGAGCCCCGCGCCGCTCGCGATTTTTTCCACGCCTGCGCGCAACGCCGCGTCCATTTGAGCGAGCACGGCGTCGTCGGGATGACGAAAATCCACTGTGAAAAACACCCGTCCCGGGATCACGTTGCGCGAATTCGGATGCACTTGCATCATGCCGACCGTCGCACAGGCAAACGGCGCATGATCGAGCCCGATGCGGTTCACCAACTCGACTACCCGCGACGCCCCAAGCAACGCATCGCGACGGCGCGGCATGGGCGTGGGACCCGCATGCGCTTCCTGGCCGGTCAACGTGATCTCGTACCAGCGCTGTCCTTGCGCGTCGGTGACTACACCGATCGTCATGTTTTCCGCTTCGAGAATCGGCCCTTGTTCGATATGCAATTCGAACGCCGCGTGCAGCTTGCGTCCGCCGCACGGCTCATCGCCCGCGTAGCCGATGCGCTTCAGCTCCTCGCCAATCGTCTTGCCGTCCACATCCTTGCGGGACAACCCATAGTCGAGCGTGAACTCACCGGCAAACACACCGGACGCGACCATGGCCGGCGCGAAACGCGAGCCTTCCTCGTTGGTCCAGATCACGACTTCCACCGGATGTTCGGTTTCAATGCCGCGATCATTGAGCGTTCGAATCACCTCGATCCCGCCGAGAATGCCGTAGATGCCGTCGAAGCGGCCGCCCGTCGGCTGCGAGTCAGCGTGCGAGCCGGTCACGACCGGCGCTGCATCTACATTGCGGCCGGCGCGCCGCATGAAGACGTTACCCATCTGGTCCACCTTGACCGTGCAACCCGCTTCCTTCGCCCAACTGACAATCAGGTCGCGCCCTTCGCGGTCGAGATCGGTGAGGGCAAGCCGGCATACGCCACCCTTCGGTGTCGCGCCAATTTTCGCCATCGTCATGAGGCTGTCCCAGAGACGTTTGCCGTTGACTCTGATCGACGTATCCAGCGCTGAATCGGTTACCGCGTTCATTTCGCGTCCTCCTTACATGTTGCTCGATTTAAGGGTTTCGACTGATACGAATCTGGTGCATCGGCGTCGGCTTTTGGGGCGTTGGCGCACGGCAGCGGTGCAGTTTCAACGCGATCATCCCATCCGCTTCAAAGCCTCGAATTTGTCACAATCTGCCGCCTTCCAAATCCTGTCCAACTGGACAGGTTGTAGCCGATTAATATTTGCAAATCAACGTCTTTCGGGGTTTCCGATTAGAGTAAAAGCATAGCGAGAAGCGTGCCATTGCAATGCAGCAGAGTCGTCAGGAAGCCCACGAACCGGCAAAACAGCAGTGGCGTTAAAACGCATAGAATGAGGCGCGATCCAGACAGAGAAGGCGCGAGAGCGCCGTGCAAGGAAAATAATGAGAGATGACGAAGCGGCAGCCGAGGCGCCGAAACACGACGCCGCGCCCATTCCATTGCGGCGGCGCAAGGCACACATTCGTGAGACCAATGAGGCGCATCTTTTAGCGTGCGCCGAGGCCGTGTTCGCTGAGCGTGGACTGGAAGGCGCAAGCACCGCGATGATCGCGGAACGTGCAGGCTTGCCGAAAGCCAACCTGCATTACTACTTCCCGACGAAGCTCGCGCTTTACCGTCGTGTGCTCGAAGATCTGTTCGAAGACTGGCATCGCGCGGCCGATACCTTCGAGTCCAGCGACGATCCGGTCGAAGCAATCAGCGGCTACGTGCGCACGAAAATGGAGTTGTCGCGACGGCGCCCGCTCGGCTCGAAGGTGTGGGCGAGCGAGATCATCCATGGCGCGGTACACATGCAGGACATCTTGAACGAGAGCGTCAAGCCGTGGCTTGAAACGCGGGTAATCGTGATCGACGACTGGATCGCGCGTGGCTTGCTCGCTCCCGTCGATGCGCAGACGCTGATGTTCATGATCTGGGCGACCACGCAGCATTATGCGGATTTCGACGCGCAGATCCGGGCGTTGAAGGGCAAGCGTGCGTTGTCGCAGAAAGCCTTCGAGGCCTCCACCGAGGAAGTGATCAAGCTTGTTATCCGCGCGTGCGGGGCTAAATCGCCGGAGCGAAAGTAGTTAATAGTGGTAAAGAGATCAGCTAAGACATAACGACCACAGACCCTGAAAGCAGCAACCGGGCATCAACCCCGACCACTACGCCCCAAAATCCCACCAACCAGAACCCCGTCCACCGGCGCGAGCGAAAAAAACTCGCCGTGCCGCTTTCCAGCGGAGGGCGAGTTTTTCATTTGGCGCGTTATCTTGGACAATCAAGTCCCACGCCGGACCCGGTCAAGCCAGGTCCACTTCAGCGCTCCTTATTGACCGAAGAACACCGAGCCAGGGGCATTTTTTGCCGGCGCAGCCGAGCTACGAACACCTACTGCCGAGGTGCCGCTGGTCGAAGGACCATACGACGTTGCTGCCTGGCCGTTTTCTGCATCCACGCGCGCTTGTGCGGCTTGGATGTTGGCCGGATAGTTGATCTGGTCGCCAGCCGGGTTGTAGCCGGCCTTTTCCAGTTGAACCAGTTGCGCCTTCACTTCAGCACGCGTCAGCGGGCCGTTGTTGTCGGTGCTTTGAGCAAACGCGAACGTCGGAGCTGCAAGTGCCGACACGATAACAACTGCGGGAATAAGTGACTTGAACATGGTGATACCTCCAGTATTTTGTTTGTCGTCTCGAAACAATCTCAGAGGGATATAAGCGCTTTCTGAATCTGTTTCGGATGTAAGAAGTCTATGCTTCGAAACCTTGAGGGAAAACCCTTATTTACGCGAAACATCATTGTTCGATTAGCAATAATCGCGTGGAAATGGCCGACCGGAGGAACTTTGGAGGGGAATTTCGGAAGTTATTACTGGGAAAAGCGCGTGGGGCGCTTCAAAATTCGGGGAAAGCCCGCGCCGCGATGAGTAGTAGTGCAGTTTTCCGCAAGAATCCCGCCGAACCCGAGGCTGGGCCCGGCGCTGGCGCCGGGTCTAGAAATGACCCGTGAATTGATATCGATCGCCGGGATGCCAAAGGTTCGCCACTGACGCCACCGCGTCCCGCGACCAGGTCCGCCGATGCAGCATGAGGCACGGCTCGCCGGCTTTCATCGACAGCGCGAGACCCGTGCTCTCATCGGGAAGTGCCGCTTCAATCCGATATTCAACGCGCTGCAAAGGCGCGGCGACCATCAGGTATTGATTCGGCGTAATCCGCGTGAAGTCCTGGCGCGCGTATTCCGGCGCGAGGGCGGGATTGACCCAGCGTTCTTCCAACTGGATCGGCAGATCGTTTTCGAAGTGCAGCACACGCGAGTGAAACACCGGGCTGCCTTCGGTGAGCTGCATTTCGAGCGCGAGACGTTCGTCGAGTACGGACGCGCCCAGATGCATCACCTCCGCCCGATGCGAATGTCCACGTCCGATGATTTCGTCGGAGATGCTGCGGATTTCGACAAGCGTCGACGCGTATTTCGGCTGCGCCACGAACGTGCCGGCACCTTGCACGCGTGTCAGGATCTGCTCGGCGGTCAGTTCGCGCAACGCCCGATTGACCGTCATGCGTGCGACTTTGAACTCGCGCGCGAGCTCGTTTTCGGAAGGCACCTGGTCACCCTCCTTCCACTCCCCCGCGTGAATGCGCGTGAGAATGTGATCCTTGATTTCCTGATACGCGGGCGTACTCATGCTGGGCGTGTGGCGTCCGGTTAAACGTGCGATTGAGCTTCCTAAACTTCCGAAACAAATGAAAGCGGGCAATGTTTCGCGATCTCGCCGCTTTGCACCTGCTTCGCAATGGCCGCGATATCCGGAGCGAAATAATGATCGAGATCGTAGTGCGCGACTTCCGAGCGCAAGGTCTTCATCACTTCGGCCAGGCGCGGGCTGGTTTGATGCGGCGCGCGCAAGTCTACGCCTTGAGCGGCAGCGAGCAATTCGATCGCGAGAATATGCGCGACGTTCTCCGCGATATAACCCAGCTTGCGGGCCGCGAACGTTGCCATGGAAACGTGATCTTCCTGATTCGCCGACGTAGGCAATGAGTCGACCGACGCCGGATGCGCGTAGGTCTTGTTCTCTGAAGCAAGCGCCGCAGCCGTCACGTGAGCAATCATGAAGCCCGAGTTCACGCCGCCATCGCGGACGAGAAACGGCGGCAAGCCGGAGAGTGTCGCGTCGATCAGCAACGCGATCCGGCGCTCCGCCAGCGCACCAATTTCCGCGGCAGCAAGGGCGAGGTTATCGGCGGCGAACGCAACGGGTTCCGCGTGGAAGTTGCCGCCCGAAAGCACTTCGCCGGTGTCCGGGAAGATCAGCGGGTTATCCGATACGGCGTTCGCTTCGATCAGCAAGACATCAGCCGCATGACGCATCTGGTCGAGGCACGCGCCCATCACTTGCGGCTGGCAACGCAGGCTGTACGGGTCCTGCACCTTGTCGCAATCTTGATGCGAGAGATTGATCGCAGAGCCTGCCAGCAAGGTGCGATACGCAGCGGCCGCATCGATCTGTCCGGCGTGGCCGCGCAACGCGTGAATGCGGGCGTCGAAGGGAACGACGGAACCCATCGCGGCATCGACTGAAAGCGCGCCCGATACCAGTGCCGTGCGGTACAGGTCTTCAATAGCGAACATGTTGTACAGCGCCAGCGCGGTGGAAGCCTGCGTGCCGTTAAGCAGCGCGAGACCTTCTTTCGCCTGCAACGTCAGAGGCTCGAGACCGGCGACTCGCAGGCCGTCCAGCGCACTCGCGCGCTCACCGCGAATCGTCACGTCACCAATACCCAGCAACGCCGTCGACATATGCGCGAGCGGCGCGAGATCGCCCGATGCGCCGACCGAACCCTTGACCGGAATCACTGGCAGGACATCGGCGTTGAACAGCGTGATCATCGCGTCCATCACAACGCGCCGGATGCCCGAGTGGCCGCGCCCGAGGCTCGACAGTTTCAATGCCATCAGCAAACGCACGACCGGCCGCGACATCGGCTCACCCACGCCCACCGCATGCGACAACACCAGATTACGTTGCAGCAGCTCCAGCTGATCGGCGGGAATGTGCGTACTCGCCAGCCGGCCGAAACCCGTATTGATGCCGTAGGCCGGCTCGCCCTTGGCGGCGATATCGGCAACGGTTTGCGCGGAGGCGTCGATGGCGGCAAAGCTGGCCGGATCGAGTCTTAGGTCATCCGATCCGCGCGCGATCCGGCGCAAGTCCGCGAGGGTGAGGTGTCCGGGAGTCAATTCGATCATGGCAAATCCTGTCTATACAAGTTGCGGCCCAGTCTAAACAAACAAATGCCCCAAAACAAGGTCGGGAAACACCTAAATTGGTTTCATCAGTATCGACATGCCGATTTTTCCGCCCGGTTGTCTATACAGCGATCGACCGCTTCTCCATCCGGAAGTTTGTCAGTTGCTGGTCTCGCAACGCCACGACTTGCGAGCGGACGACCTTGAATCCGTGCGCCTCGAAGCATCGCTGAATCAGCGCGTCAGCGAGACCGTCGCTATGCCCAGGATGGTCATCGCGACCGACGCGGCCACGTGAATCGCGATTTCGCCCGCGGCCCAGCCATAGCGCCCTTGCTGCAGATGCGCAACGACTTCGGCCGAGAACGTCGAGAAGGTGGACAGGCCGCCCATCAAGCCGGTAATGACGAACAGCCGCCATTCCATCGATACACCAGGGAAGCGCGCGAACCACGCCACCGCCACGCCGATCACATAACCCGCTATGACGTTCGCCGCAAGCGTCCCTAGCGGGAGATTGGGGAACAACGCGTTCAGGCGCAGGCCGAGCGCCCATCGAAACAGGGAACCGAGCGCGCCGCCAATACCGACAGCCAGAATCGACAGATACATGAGCGAAGGGAAAAGATCAGGGAGAAATCAGGGACAAGCGAGCGCAATACTCGCGAAGGGTGCACAAGGGCGTAATGATAATGGAGCGCACGCAGTCGTCGATGCAGAAAGCGCCGCTCCGCCATTCATGCACAATACGGGTCGCATCTCGTTCGCCCCGCGTTCGCCCTCTTATGCCTCACATTGTCCGCATGAATCTAGACGACCTCGTAGACACCGTCACAGACGCGCTGCAGCAGCACTACCCCACCCATCACTGGGCGCAGTTCGCGCTCGGCATGCTGACGCTCGTGCTGGCCGCACTGTTCGCGCAGTGGGTGGTCGCGCGCATCGTGCTGTATTTCGCGCACCGGCTGCTCGTGCTGACCGAACGTGAAACGTGGGACAAGGCGCTCGCCCGGCATCGCGCGTATCACCAGCTTTGGTATGCGGTGCCGTTCGCGGCGGTGGCGATCGGTATCGGCGATGTGCCGCATATTGGTCACGTGGCGCAGGTGATCGAGCGGCTCGCGCACGCCGGCGCATGGGTCTGCGTCTTCTTCGCCATGGGCGGCGCGCTCAGCGCATGGCAAGACGTGTACGCGGCAAGCATGGAGGCGCAGACACGCTCCATCAAGGGCTACATTCAGATCGGCAAGCTCGCGCTCGCGTTGATATGCGGCGTGCTGGTGTTGTCGATCGTGATCGACCGCTCGCCGCTCTGGATGCTGTCGGGCCTCGGCGCGTTGTCCGCGGTGCTGCTGCTCGTGTTCAAGGACACGTTGCTGTCGCTGGTGGCGAGCACGCAGCTCACGTCAAACGATATGCTGCGCATAGGCGACTGGATCGAGATGCCGCAATCCAACGCCGATGGTTTCGTGAAAGACATCGCGCTGCATACCGTGAAGGTGCAAAACTGGGACAACACGGTGACCACCGTGCCCACGTATAAGCTCTTTTCGGAGAGTTATCGAAATTATCGGCAGATGTTTGAATCGGGCGGGCGGCGTATCAAGCGGACGTTGCGAATAGATGCAACGTGCGTGCGTTTTCTCACCGATGAAGAAACCGCGCGCCTCAAGCAGTTCCGCTTGCTGCACGATTATCTGGAAGAGAAGCAACTCGAAGTCGACCAGGCGAACAAAAACCTCGGCGAGCTCGCAAGCGAGCCGGCCAACCGGCGGCGGCTGACGAATATCGGCACCTTCCGCGCGTATGGGCTCGCATATCTGCAGCGGCATCCGGAGATCAGGCAGGACATGTCGATGATGGTGCGCATGATGGAACCACAGTCGGAAGGCATTCCCGTCGAGGTCTATTGTTTCACCGCCGTCACCGCATGGACACAATACGAACGCATTCAGGGCGACGTATTCGATCACCTGCTGTCGATCCTGCCGGAGATGGGACTGCGGCTGTATCAAGCGCCGTCCGGTGCTGACATGAGCGGACTCGTGAGTGGACGGATTGGCACCGTAAGCAGCATTGGCAGTGCGCAAAGCGGACGCTTACGCGGCGAGTTGCCCACGGTCTAGCTGGAGAAGCAGGCAAGAATCCGCGATTTTTATGTATTCACGCGAAGCTTTCTGATCCTTAAAGTGTGAACCTTGCCGGCATTCCTTCTGCATCACCCGAAGGTGCTCGCCGGTCAACGCATTCATCGCTTCTACAGGAAAACTCCCGTGACCGATCGCGTTCATGCCATGCGTGTTTTCATCCGTGTCGTCGATACCAACAGTTTCTCGCGCGCCGCCGAATCCCTCGGCATGCCGCGTGCAAGCGTCTCGACGACCATTCAACAACTCGAGGCACTGCTCGGCGTGCAACTGCTCGCACGCACCACGCGGCGTCTCAATCTCACGGCCGAAGGGGCCGAGTGTTACGAACGCTGCGTGAGGATTCTCGCGGACATCGACGACCTCGAAGCCGGCTTTCACGGCCGCGACGAGCGTCTGCGCGGCCGTCTGCGCATCGAGCTGCCCGATACCGTCGCGACCGCGCTGGTCGTGCCCGCGCTGCCGGATTTCCATGCCCGTTATCCGCATATCGAGTTGTCGATCGGCATCAGCAACCGTGCCGTCGATCTCGTCGGCGAAGGGGTGGATTGCAGCGTGCAACTCGGCGAATTGCCCGATTCCGGGCTGATCGCACGGCGGCTCGGCAGCTTCGAGCACGTGACATGTGCAACGCCGGCGTATCTGGAAGCGCACGGCACGCCGAAAACGCTCGACGAGCTCTCGCAACACTTCGCCGTGAATTGCGTGTCGGACCGTACCGGCCGGCCATGTGATTTCGACTTCGAAGTCGATGGCGAAGCAGTGACCGTGAAAATGGCGGGGTTTGTACAAGTCACCGACGAACACGCGTATCTCGCCTGCGGACTGCAAGGGCTCGGGCTGATTCAGCCGCCGCGCATTGCCGCGTTGCCGTATCTGCGTTCCGGGCAATTGCGCGAAGTGCTGCCGCAATGGAAGTCGATGCCGATGAATGTCTCGGTGGCGTTCGTCAAGAGCCGGCAAGCGGCGCCACGTGTGAGTGCGTTCGTGGACTGGCTGGCGGAATTGTTCGAGCGCACGCAGGAAATGGACGACACGCTCACGCGCCTGTTCCGCACGGCACGCCGCCCGGCTTCTGCTCCGATCAAGGCCGCAGCGCCGGTGCGTGTGACTCGTGCGGCCCGCGACGAGGACGCGCACGAGGAAACCGCAAGCTAGTCACGACGCCGGCCTGACCGGCTGCGCCGCCCCCTCGCCCGCCACCGTATTCCACTTGCGCACCTCCCAGCGCGTGACCAACCCCTCGGTCACATACGGATCGGCCCGCGCGAACGCCTCCAGCACCTCGGGCGAATCCGCATCGAACAGCAGCATCGCCCGGTCGGCGGGCGCCTCCAGCGCCCCGCCCAGCAACAACTCGCCGCGTTCCGCCGATTGCCACGCGAGCGTTAAATGACGGTCGCGGAACGCCGTACGGCGGTCCAGGTAATCGGCGCTCAATTCGTAGATCAATAAAAAGTGCATCAGCTTGTCTCCAGTTCCGGGCGACGGGACGCGCTCGTTGCGCTTATACCCCCAGCCTCATCCTATTACGCCCGCCCATTACACCCATTACGTCCGTTACGCTCGGTAAGCAAAAGTGCATATGCACAAAGTGTCAGAAACTGTATGTCGCGCACCGTGTGTGCGATCATGACGGGACTTTCGACGCATTCCTTCCGCGCGCCCGTGAATTCCCGGCGGCGGCAAGGGGTCAGGCGGTGCCGGAAGCTAGCCGGAACGCGCCCATTGGCTGCCCGTCCGGCTCCTTTTTCGCCTCCTTTCCCGGTGATTCCCGCTGCGCTTGCTTCGCCGTTACTCCTCTTCGACATCCGGCTCCAGCCAATCGTCGAAGTTCATATTCACCCGGCGCTCGTCATATGTATTTCGCCGCCCGTTTCAAGGGGCAAGTTTGAACAACATCGGTTTCGCGCTGGTCGTAGCACTGCTCCGCGCACTCGCTCACCTGCCCTACGGCCTCGTCGCGCGGTTCGGTAGCGGACTGGGCGCGCTGCTTTATCTCATTCCGAGCCGTCGAAAGCATATTGTGCAGGTCAATCTGCAATTGTGCTTTCCCGGCAAGACCGCCGCCGAATACGAATTACTCGGACGTTCGCATTTCCGCCACGTCGTGCGCAGTTACGTGGAGCGCGGCGTGCAGTGGTTTGGTTCGGCTAGTGCCATCGAAAAACTGGTGCAGCTGGAAAGCCGCATTGACCTCGACGATGAAAACGCACCGCCCACCATTTTCATGGGCTTCCACTTCGTTGCCATTGAAGTGGGCTGCATGCTGTACTCCATGAAGCTGCCTATCACGGCGCTCTATACGCCGATGTCCAGCAAACGGCTCAACACGCTCGCCGTCGAACAGCGCGGCCGTTTCGGCGCCGACATGGTGATGCGCGCCGACAGCGCACGCCGCATTCTCAAGCTGCTGCGCAACGGCGGCTCCGTCATGCTGGCCGCCGACATGGATCACGGCATCGAAAACTCGGTATTCGTGCCGTTCTTCGGCGTGCCGGCCTGTACGCTCACGTCCGTGTCGCGGTTGGCGCGCCTTGGGCACGCGCGCGTGGTCCCGTTCGTCACAGAAGTGCTGCCGGACTACAAGGGCTACAAGATGACAATCTTCGAGCCGCTCGCCGACTTTCCCTCAGAAAGCGACGAAACCGATGCACGCCGCATGAACGAGTTTCTCGAATCGCAAGTGGTGCGTTTTCCGGAACAATACTACTGGGTGCATCGCCGCTTTAAACACCGGCCGGAAGGTGTACCGGCGGTTTATTGAGCGCGCTCAGTATCAGTCGGGCTTGCGGAAGTCGTTGTCCACCCAGGCCTGCGCGCTGGTCTTGGTGAGCTTGAATCCCGCCGATACCCGCACCTGGGCAAGCAGCGCACCGAACGAGTCGAGCGCCCTCAGGTCCGCGTAGGGATCGTCCTCGTCGGGCACTATATCCAGCGTCACTGTCACATCTTCGCCATCTGCGCGAACCGTAAAATCCTTGTGAAGCATCGCGTGGCGCTGTTGCTCGTGACGGCGCAATACTTCGGACGCCGTCTTGACCAGTGTACGGAACGCGTTCGGATCGAGCGGCTTGGGGTTCTTCTTGTCGCGGCCCATGGTCCACGGGCCGGTGAGCGCCGGTTCGGCTTCGCCGTCCTTGATCATCTCGACCGCCCAGCCGTCGTCGTCCTCGTTCTTGATCACCCGCGCAGTCCAGCCGTCGTCGCGCCAGAGGCGGTCTTCGTGGAGCGTGGTGTCTGCGTCGGCGTGGAGAGCGGGATCTGAATCGGTCATGGGGAATAGGTGGTTCGCGTTGCTTGAAACAGGTTGGGAGCACGTCAGTGTTGCACCGTGCATAAGCGACGAATTTTAACCTGCAAGAAGCCCCGGCATCGTCGAAAATGCCCACACGCGGGCTAATCGGTCTACTCGACGGGCACGTTGCGCGCCACCTGCCTTTTTGTCGCAGGAATCTTGTGCGCGAATGTGTGCCGGCGCGCGCCCGGATATCCCGGGCCACTCGCCAACACTACGGAGGAATCATCATGCTTTCACTAATCGGCACCATTATCGTCGGCGGCATCATCGGCTTGATTGCGCGGGCAATTAAACCGGGCGACGACAGCATGGGCTGGATCATGACGATCGTGCTGGGCATTGCCGGCTCGCTCGTCGCAGGTTATGTCGGCCGCGCGCTGGGCTGGTATCACGAGGGGCAGGTAGCGGGGTGGATTGCCTCGGTGGTCGGCGCTATCGTCCTGCTATTCATCTGGGGGCTGGTCGTACGCCGCCGGGCTTGAAACCTGTGAGGCTCGAACCGCGCGAGTGAGGATTTTGGTGAAACTAAAAAGGCTGTTCCAACTTTCGTTGGGACAGCCTTTTGTTTTTCGTTCGATCGAGGGCCGGGCCAGCAAGAACCGCGAGTCCGATATCACGCGCTTAAACCCGACTTCAGGAACAATACATGCCGGGGCGCAAAGTGCGCATACAACGGCAAGATTGCGCCGCCCATTGCCCGGGCATCGGCGCCAATCTCTCCTTCGACCAGTCGAGGGCGCAACATCCCCTGCCAGTCGAAGGCGTCGAGCGCGGTATCGGTACGACTTAATACTTCCCGCAACAACTGCCGATCCAGTTCCCCATCAATCACGATCCCGTCGAGATCGACCAGCGCCGCCGCCGTCGCAATCGCCGCGGCCAAGGCCGGACAAGCGGCATCGAGCCAGGCCTCGCACAAGGGCCACAATTGCGCCGACAGCGCGCGCTGATCGTGAGCAGCAGCGGCTGGAAAACCGGCGTCGGTGAAGCGCTTTTCCAGCACATAGACGGACGCCACGTTAAGCAATTGCGGCGTGCCTTCGCTCATCAGGGGAAACGAGCCGACCGCGCCGGCGTTTCCCTTGGGGCCGGCATGCAGCCGTCCATCGATGACCAGCCCGCCGCCAATGAACGTCCCGATAAACACGTAAAGAAAGTCCCGCAATCCGCGCCCTTGCCCCATCAGCAATTCGGCGGCACACGCAGCGGTCGTGTCCTTCGCGAACTCCACCGGCAACGCGGTCAGCGCCTGGACCCGCGCGCGGATATCGATCTCGTTCCACGCGGCGAATACCTCAGGCGGGGTATCGAAGAAATTGCGCCAGCCGCCAAGCCACAACGGTGCGGCAACGCCAATCCCGACGATTTTGGCGGCGTCATCGCCGAGCGTGGCCATCATGTGGTCGAGTTTCCTGCTGAGCAAAGAGAACACCGTGCGCGGATCGGGATACGCGTACTCGAGCACTTCACGCGCGTGCACGTGCCCCGCGAAATCCATGGTCAGCACGTCGAGACTCCGGCGCCCCATCTTCACACCGATGGAAAACGCCCCATCCGCGCGCAATGAGATCGGCACCGACGGCTGGCCCATGCGTCCCTGCACACGCGTTCGTGCTTCCCGAGCGAGCAGCCCGTCATCTATCAGGCGATCCACGATCAGCGAAGCCGTCTGCGTGCTCAGATGCGTCAGGCGCGCGATATCGGACTTGGGGCATGGGCCGTGGACACGCACCGCCTGAAGCACGATGCGCTCGTTCATCTGCCGCATGCCCACCGACTTCGGCGTTGCCGTACTTGCGGGCATCGAAGGGCTCATCGTCTATCAGGCAATGGCCTGTACGTCGGCTTGCTTCGCACCGGTCATGATCGCCACCGCCTCGGACATGTGGATGTCTTTCGTATTGACGAGCGCCGCGCGCCGGCCGAGCCGCTGGATATGAATACGGTCCGCGATCTCGAACACGTGTGGCATGTTGTGGCTGATGAGAATCACGGGCAGCCCGCGATCGCGCACCCGCCGGATCAACTCCAGCACCATGTTCGATTCCTTCACGCCGAGCGCAGCGGTCGGTTCATCGAGGATCACCACATGCCGCGCAAACGCCGCGCTGCGCGCCACCGCCACGCCCTGGCGCTGACCGCCGGAAAGCGTCTCGACTGCCTGCTTCATCGAGCGGATGCCGATCTGCAAACCCTCCATATGCGCGATGGCTTCCTGCAACATGCGCCGCTTGTCGATCATCATGAACACAGAGCCGAGAATGCCGGGACGCCGCAACTCGCGCCCAAGGAAAAGATTCTCCGCAATGCTCATTGCCGGCGCGACCGCAAGGTCCTGATAGACCGTTTCAATGCCTTGCGAACGCGCATCGAGCGGACTGCGAAAATGCACGGGTTTTCCGTCCAGCAGGATCTCGCCTTCGTCGGGCACGAGCGCGCCGGACAGCGCCTTGATCAACGACGATTTGCCTGCTCCGTTATCGCCGATCACCGCCATGATCTCGCCGGGCAACAGTTCGAAATCGACGCCGTCGAGTGCGGTCACGGAGCCGTAGCGCTTGATGACGCCGCGTGCTTCCAGAACGGGTTTGAGTGTGTCGTTCATGAGCTTGGCTCCTCAGGCGCGGGGACGCGCGAGTTTATCGGCGGCGACCGCGAGAATCACCAGAATGCCTGTTATCAGAATCTGATAAACCGACGACACTCCGATCAGCGTCAGTCCATTGCGGAACACGCCGACAATCAACGCGCCCAGCAAGGTACCGACAATCGTGCCGCGTCCCCCGAAGAGACTCGTGCCGCCGAGTACCACGGCCGTGATGCTGTCGAGGTTCTCGGTCTGGCCCGCCTGCGGATCGCCGACGCCGGTTCGCGCCACCGACAACAGCGCCGCGATGCCGTAGAAAAAGCCCGCGAGCGTGTACACGGTGATCAGGATTTTCTGCGACGAAAGTCCCATCAGCCGCGCGGCTTCCGCGTTGTTGCCGAGTGCGTAGAGATGGCGGCCGGGCACCGTATCGCGCAACACGAACCACACCGCGAGATACATCAACAGGGTCAGCACGGTGCCGTACGTGACCTCCGCCCCGCCGAGATGGAACGTGTTGCCGAAGAACATCATGGCGTCCGGCAGGTTCGAGACGCTCTCGGCGTTCGAGTACACCTGCGTGAGCGCGAACGCTATGTTCAGCGTCCCCAACGTCACGATGAACGCCGGCAATTTGATCTTCGTGATGAGTGTACCGTTCAGTAATCCAAACAATGTGCTCGCCGCTACCCCACACATGATCGCGATCACGGGCGGCACGCCCATCGTGACGGCGAACTTCGTCATCACGATGGAACCGAATGCCATCACCATGCCGCACGACAAATCGATGCCGCCGGTCAGCACGATCAGTGTCTGGCCGATCGCTATCACCGCCACGACCATGGTCTGCTGAAGGATCAGAGAGAGATTTTGTATCGATAAAAACCGGTCACTTTGCCAGATGAAGAAAGCGCACGCGATGACGAGTGCCGCAAGCGGACCGATATCGGCAAGCGACGGCAGGCGGTCGGAGAACGCCGCTCGGCCGGCCGTGGGAGAGGTGGATTGCGTCATGACTCTGGACCTCGACAGCAACATCGAAAAAATGCGCCGCACGCGGAGCTCGGGCCTGAAACGTCTTGACGCTATAGGCCCGGGCTGTACGTTAAAACGCGGCGCGACGGCTTACTTATTGCCCCAGCAGTTGTCCAGCCCGAACTTCGTGTCCTTGGCGGCAACACCGGGCACGGGTTTGTCGGTGATGAGCGTGACGCCGGTGTCGTGATAGCCGGTCGCCTTCTTGCCCGTCTTCGCGTATTCGATGCCCGCCTGCACGCCTTGCTGTGCCATCAGCAACGGGTACTGCTGCGAGGTGGCGGCGAAGCTGCCGGCTTTCACGTTGCGCACGCCTTCACAGCCGCCGTCGATGGACACGATCATCACGTCCTTGTCCTTGCCAGCCGCTTTGAGCGCGCGATACGCGCCGGCCGCCGCGGGTTCGTTGATCGTATAAACGAGGTTGATGCCCGGCGCCTTCTGCAGGCAGTTTTCCATCGCTGTCTGGCCCTTCGACTGATCGCCGCGGGTGTCCTGGCTGCACACCACGGACGGGTCGCCCTCTTTCACGCCGAAGCCCTGCAGGAAGCCGTTATGCCGCAGGACACCGACGGACACGCCGGGCGCGAGGTCAAGCGTGGCGATCTTCGCGGGTTTGCCGGCGAACGCGGCTTTTGCGTATTCGCCGATCAGTACGCCGGCCTTGAAGTTGTCGGTGGCGAAGAGCGCGTCGGTGGCGTCTTGCGGTTCTGTCGGGGTGTCGAGGGCGATCACGAGAACGCCTGCCGCACGCGCTTTCTTGAGCGTCGGAACAATGGCCTTGGTGTCGCTTGGCGTGATGAGGATGGCTTTCACGCCAGCTGTCATCATGTTTTCGACCGCGGTCACCTGGGTTGCGTTGTCGCCGTCGAACTTGCCGGCTGCCGTGATGAGTTTCACGCCGCCTTTCGCGGCGGCTTCTTCGGCGCCCTGTTTCATCTTGACGAAGAACGGGTTGGTATCGGTCTTGGTGATCAGGCCGATAGCAATCTGGTCAGCAGCCAGTGCCGCGCCCGAGCTGGCCAGCGACGCAACTGCAAGTCCGAGGAAGGACGCACGTGCGACAGCACGCCGAAGATTTTTCATGTCTCGCTCCATAGGTTTTTATCCGCCCGCGGCTTCGAAAAGAAACACGCCGGACGCGTTCGCCGACTAAATCAATTGACTTTATTTAGTACAGCAGTGCCGCGGAGACAAGTCAAGAAAATGAAGCGAAACCCAAACGATGCAGTGCAACATAAGAACGATCAGATCGCGAACTTTGGTCAATGGGGGCAATGCATACGGAGATTGTTGCGTTGCGTCTACGTAAAAACACTGACTGACTGAGTTGGGGCTAAAAAAGTGCTGAATTGAATTGTTTTCCGGTTTTTTATCGGGTTATGGTTTACCAGCATTCTTACCAACCTACCATCCTGGTCTCCCGCACCATGAGCGCACTCGAAGCCCTTCACGCGATCGTCACCGACGAAGATTCGCCCCAGATCATCCGCGACCACATTGTGGATTCGCTGCAGTTTGCGTTACGTAACCAGCCCGGCTTTTTCACGACAAAGGAAGTGCAATGGCTCGCGCAATGGGATGACACGCGCATTCCGATTGCCGCGACAAAGATCCTGAACGAGATGAAAACGACCTGAACGGGATTTTCGTTCGCACTCAGGGTAGGTTTGGGTCTGTCGGTGCTCGTGGGGCTGGGTTAATGCCGGGTTGGTGCTTTCGGCGTTAGTGGTCTGCTAGTGGTCTGCGTGAGTTAGCGGATTCTTTATCACTGTTAGCCACTGTGCTTGGCGGCACTTCATTTTTGCAAACGCGCAAAGAAACGAAGCAAAGAAACGCGTTCCAACCATCGGCAAGTTAGTGTCCCTAGCGTGCAGGCTAGAAGTTTCTGGCACCTGATAGCACGGGGCTCGCAAGACTCACCGATGTTTGAACCCCTCCTTCTCGCGAATCCTGACACGAACACGCTTCGCCCCCAACGCTCTCGGGCTAGCACCATGCCCCCCAGACCATGACGGCCTCACGTGTGCTGGTTGCCCCATTTCGTGGTGGGTTGGCCACGTGGACTGCGAGGTTATTTCTTGAGGGGGTTGTACGCGGATAGCGCGGGGTGAACCTGTGGCAGGTTCAATCACTGGTGGCGAAGCGTGTGGGTATCTGTGTTCGGAGAGGTCGGGCTTCAAACATCCTTCAGTCTGGCGAGCACCGTGCTATCAGGTGCCAGAAACTTCTAGCCTGCACGCTAGGGACACTAACTTGCCGATTGTTTGAAAGCGCTTTCTTTGCTTCGTTTCTTTGTCGCTTTCCCTGGACAGAAACGACGGGCCGCCACGCACAGTGGCTAATAGCGATAAAAAATACAGCTAACTCACGCAGACCACTAACGCTGAAAGCACCAACCCGGCATTAACCCAGCCCCACGAGCACCGACAGCCCTAAACCCACTCCGAGTGCGAACGAAAACCCCGTCCACTTTCAATGCAAACCAGCTTTAGCCGGAACATCGTAAGTAAACGCCAGTGTCTTATCCTGCCCGACAATACTGTCGATAAACTGCACCACTGCTGGATCCTTCACAAAACTGGCCGCCGACGTAGCGGCAAGAATCGCACCGCTTTCCTGGGGCTTGGCAATAAGATAGCCCTGTACGTAATCCACGCCTATTTCCTTCAGCGCGCGTAGCGTATCCACATCTTCGACCCACTCGGCTACGCTGCGCATTCCAAGATTGCGAGCCAGCGCGACAATAGCCTCGACAATGGCTATATCAGCCGGATGAGCGCACATCGTCCGAATAAACTCGCCGTCGATCTTGAGTGCATCGGCGGAAAGATCCTTGAGATATTTAAACGACGTGTACCCGGCGCCGAAATCGTCGAGTGCGATCTTGCCGCCCATCTCATGAACCCGTGCGATAAAGCGCTGCGTATTGCCGAGATCATGCAACGCGACGCTCTCGGTAATCTCGAGACAAAGATACGGCACGATATGCCGAAAGCGAGCGAACAACGCAAAGACGTCTTCCATGAACTGTTCGTCATTCAGCGAACCGCCACTGAGATTGACGCAAATGAATCGGGTATTCGTGAGTGACGCCTGATGCTTCTCGACCCATTCGAGCAACGTGGCAATCACCCATTTATCGATGGCGGCGATATTGCCCGACTCCTCCGCCGCCACGATCACCTTGCCGGCCGGCAGCGTTGCGCCATCGGGCGCGCGCATGCGCAGCAGCACCTCGAAATTGAGCGACTCGGTAGGCGCAGTCAGCGACATGATCGGCTGCATCACGAGGAAAAGACCGGGAGGCAATCGATTGCGTCCCAGCGTTTCAACTAGCTTCAATTCTTCTGCACGCTCCTCGAACGCGGCCGCTCCCTTGCGATACGTCACCATCCGCGTGTTCGAACTTTTCTTGGCCTCGCGGCACGCGCGGTCCGCATGCGAAAGCGCATCCTGCACACGCACGCCGTGCGAGCACTCCACCAGTCCGACCGACGCCTTGACCTGGAACGCACGGTTGCCGACCTGATAAGGCGTGTCGCTCAGCGCGCTGATCAGGTGATGACAGCAGTCGATGGCTTCGTCTATCGACATGCCGCTCATCACGCAGACGAACTCATCGCCGCCTATCCGCCCGAACGGAAAGCCGGCCGAAAACAACGCCCGCGTGCGCGTGGCGACCTGCTTCAGGACTTCATCGCCCGCGCGATGGCCGAACAAATCATTGACGAGCTTGAAGCGGTCCAGATCCACATAAGCAAGCGCCCAGGCCGCCCCTTCCTCGCTCTGTGCAGCGATGGCCTTTTCCACGCCGCGCCGGTTGAGCGACCCCGTGAGCGGGTCGTGTTCGGCCAGGAAACGCAATCGTTCGATCGCCTTCGAGCGCTCTGTCACGTCCTGCAGCGAGCCTTCGATCCAGCTGTTCGAACGCGTAGCCTTCAGCAGGAAGCGCCGCTCGCCGTTGCCGCGCGCTACCGCGCCACCCATTTCCAGTTCACCTTCACTTCCCTTCGATGCCAGCGCCTGCAACGCGCCCCACGCGCCTGATTCGAAGTAGTCGTTCCAGTGCCGCACTTTGTACTCGGTCTTCTGCAGCGAGAGCATGGATCGCAACGCCGGATTCGCGCGCACGAAGTGACCGGCACTGTCGAGCGTAAAGAGACCGATGGGCGTGACGTCATAGGTGTTACGCAGTTCCGTTTGCGCCTGCCGCCGATGCTCGCGCTCGGCGCGCATTTGCTCGGCGATCGCGAAGGCCGCCATCATGCTCGACGACAACGCGGCCATCACCGTGCTCACGCCGCCCGAGAGCGACTTGATGCTGAATGCAGCGCCCAGCACATCGGAGAACGTGGCGAACAATACGATCGCGAGCGACCCGACGTACCAGAGCACGGTACGCGAGCGGGCGAGCCAGACGATCCGGGCGAGCAAAAAGATCAACACGCCTATGCCGATCCCCCCTAGCAGCCAGAGCGCTGGAATGAAGCGCGAATAGGGCAGCGCAACGGAGCACACAAGCAAGGCGATGCCGATATATTGTCCAAGCCCAAGCAGCCAGTGATATCCCACCACTTTCAGTTCACGACGGAATAACTGGCTAAAAAGCGCCCCCGTCAGCAGATAGTAGGCAGCGAAGGTGAATTGACGCAGCGGCTGCAGAAAGTCAGCCGGGATTGTGCGGCCGGTCCACTGCATGTCCCAGCCCATCGCGTTCGCGCACAGTCGCAGATTGCCGACCAGCCATGCGGCGAAGATCACGTACGTCCACTCGCGGTTGATCAGCGCGGTGACGAACACGAATACGGCAAGCGTCAGCAGGCCGCCTCCGATCATGCCCGAGCTTTCCTGGAAATCTAGCGCGGAAGTACGCAGACTTTGGCCGTCCCACCCGAGCGCGCTGATCTGCGCGGGACCGGAGAACGTGCCGCGACACAAGACTGGAACCGGTTGCGCGAGATGTCCGAGATGAACAGAAAAACCCGCCTTGACGGCACTGATTTCGTTGGTGGTGCTCTGGCGGTTCGCTACGCCCAGCGGCTGCAGCGTCGAGGCTATCCAGCAAGCGAGTGTCTGCGCGTGGCGCGACGGCAGTTCCACATAGGTGGACTGCTCGAGACTCATGTTGGGAACGTTGAATAAAAACCAGACCGGCGTTTCCGCCAGTTGCGTGCTGAAGCGGCCGACCTCGGCCTGATCTTCAAGCGCCTTCACGGCGCCGGCGGGATCAAGCGCGCTGCGGGGGTCTTTAATGACACGCAGCGGCAGCACAACGGCCCCGTTCGATTCGAACTGGTGCGGCGCCCACAGCAGGGTTGCGACCGTACCCACCGCAATCAGCGCCGGGACGACGAAGACGGAGAAGGTGTACAGGAGCCGATCCATGAACGAACCGGCGCGCCCGTACTTTGATCGCGAAAATAAAGCAACCGACGCCATACCTGGTGTTTCCCCCTGGTTGCACGAACCCATGCCGCACGGGCGATGGCGGCCAGTCATGGATCGCCATCGCCTCGTTCTGTCCCACGCAAACGTACGACCGGGTTATTGTTTATTGTTTATTACCTGCCATAAGCAACCTGCGGAGCTTCCGGGCATCCTACCGTTTCTCGCTCGAAAGATAAATCTGCGGTCCGCAAATCGATATCAGGATGATGCGTTTGAAACACGAACTGAAATAACGGGTGCTTCGCTTCCTCCCAGCGTTGACGCGCGACGCTCACTTCGCCGGCCAGAACCCGATGCGGCAGATTGCCGACGTGCGCCATTGGGATGAATTGCCGATCGCCGAAAACGTCCTCGAACAGCATGGCTTCGTATTCGCGATCCAGCGGCGCGCGCGCCGTAATCACCGTCCAGTCGATCTGCTGCTGCTCACAATATAAAAACAACGATTTGAACAGCATCATTTTTACCACGCGGCCGATCATCCCGCCGGCCACGCCAAGGCGAGTCGCTTCCGCAAGGCGCCCCGTGCTTAACCAGCTCGGCAATTCGACCGATTCCTGCACAGCGAGCGGTGCATATTCGTTGGTTTGAATACGCATGGTGCCGAGCGGCGCGCCATCAAGTTTCGATTCCGCCAGCAGAATCACCGTACCGGGATCGCGATCGCACCCTTCGACTGCCATTTTCTGCGCAAAAGCCGGCAAATGGCGGCCATAGGCCATGCGCCGGATCTGTATGGCTTTCTGAAGGTCATGATCCGCCGACACGATGCGAATCGTAAACGGCATCGACTCAGGCTTCTTTAGTGCCTGTACCGCTGTTAGTTCCAGCCGCTCTGCACGTTCACGATGTTCAATATGCTGGCTGTGAAAAACACTGCTTCGACCTGCTTTATTAAGCTGTTCCATTTGTGTACCCCATTTTTGGCGAGAAGGAGGATGCCGTGGAACGTTTGACTTCACGCAAACGACACACACGACAGATTTAGTCTCGCCCAAAGGCAATTGATGGGGTGCGCGCTACCAAATAAATCTTTATAAAAACGTCAAAAAATTCTGTATTTTCAGTGCTTTTCGTGTCCGACGACCCGAATCACCTCTCCGCATTTCGTATCATGAAAAATTTCCGGCGAGTAAGGAGATGTCGAATGCGTGAAACGGGATTTCTTTTTCCATTAATAAGGGGTAGCAATATTCCAGAGTCATGCTTTTCCTTACGCTGTCTCCGGGACTGCACCATTACTGTGCTTATGCATATATAACGGATTTTTTATCGGCGACTTTATATCGTGGACAATTAGCGCGCAGGCGAAGCGACTAGCCCGGCAGCAGAAAAAATGACTCGCTCGCGAGAGCGTCGACTATTAAACCGACGAATGCGGGCCAATGCAAATAAGCCCTTATATCAGTATGGAATTTCGCTTTGGAAACCAGACGCAATTCGGCTACGTATTCTGTTACCGCGTGAGAAATCGGGAAAGAATTCCGGCTGAGCGAGGAGTCAGTGGCGAGTTTCGCCGGATAAAGAAGATCAGGAGGGCGGATGCAGGGCGCATCCGCCGGATTGTCCAGGATAAGGCCGCGGGCCTTTCCTCAGTCTTCGTCGTCGAGCCAGGGAATGTCCACGTCGGTGATGAACGCCACCATGGCAAGCGGGCGTCCTTCCTGGCGGCCGATCTTGCCGTCGGCGCGTTGCCATTCGCATCGAAACACGGTTGCCGGCGTGTCGGCCATCAAGGTGACCGTGCGCAATTCGTCCGGGTCCGCGTCTTCCACAGGGCCATCGAGCGACACCAGCAATTGTTGCGGCCACATGCCGTCCGCGGGATCGTAGATTTTGTCGCCGTCGTGAATCACGACAAACGCTTCCACGCCGATGGTCGCCGAAGCCTCCACAATCATCTTGCCAAGCGCGCGCAGAACGGCTGTCGCGCGGCCGGAGTTGGCCTGGCGGATCGCGAGATCGCCGCGCGTCAGCGCCTGCTCCAGCTTCGGGTTGGTTTTCTGTTGGGCCATCGGTTCGCCTCCGTATCTTGATTCACTATTCGACGGGCGTCGCCCGCCGGCTTGCAAGGCGCGATCGTACCATTCCTGTCCCGAATTTACCGTTCGGCCGCCCCGCCCTGAAATTTTTGGCCTGCCGCAAACGCCCGCCCATCAAAGCAACCGCCGTTCGGCCGAGCCGTGGCATGATGACTCCGCATTCAAGTCAGTCGGGCTTTGTTCCGATAATATGTTGACCGGCCTCAAGCGTTGCCGAGCCTCGTCCCACTCACGCGCAGACCAACATCATGTTCGAACTGTTTTTGGCTCGCGATCTTCCAGCCGATCTGACCGGGCAAGTCCACCTCCATTGCGTGGCGAGAGGAAAAACGCTGCCCGCATGGCTCATGACGTCCATCCTGCTCGCGTTTTCGATGTCCGTCGCGCAGCGTATTGCGCCAACGGCAATAGCCACGCCGCCGGGCAACACCGCTCTCCTCTGCCCGGCCTCCTGATGCGGCGCGCACTCGGGAAAGCTCCGCCGCAGGCTGCGTTCGACGGCATCGTGCTCTGCTCGCTCTTCCAGCCGATCTACAGCTTGCCGCACCAGCGCCAGGTCGGTTACGAGGCGCTGTTGCGCGGCGTTCCGTCGACCGGAGATTTACTGGCGCCGTTCGAACTCTTCGCCAAGGCGATTGTGGAGAGCTCGACCAGCACGCTTGACCGCCTGAGTCATGTCACCCATCTGCACAATGCCGCCAAATGGCTACCCGGCCAGACCTGGCTGTTCCTGAACGTGACGCCGGCAAGTTTCATCGATCCCGGGTATGCGCAGCAACTCGCCGACGTTGCGCGTGGATCGGGCATACGGCCGGAAGAAATCGTGATCGAGCTGCTCGAATCGGGTGGCAGCGATGTCTGCGCATTCGCTCAGGCCACGCAGGCGTTCCGGTCGCACGGCTTTCTGGTGGCAGTCGATGACTTCGGCGCCGGGCACTCGAATCTGGATCGGTTGCTGACCTTGCGGCCGGACATCGTGAAACTGGATCGCAGTCTCATCCATGCGCATCAGCCCGACTTGCGCGAGTCGGTGATGCCGAAGCTGGTGAGCTTGCTGCACGAGGCCGGCATGCTGGTGGTTGCCGAAGGGGTCGAGACCGAGGAAGACTTGCTGCTGGCGGCACGCTCGGGCGTGGACTTCGTGCAGGGTTTCCTGTTTGGCCAGCCGAGCCCCGGGTATTCACCCGAGGACGAGGCAACGCAGCAGATTGAAACCGTCTTCGACACCCTCGCCCACACGCGCAAGACCAGTCAGCTCGCCATCGATTTACTGCTGATGCCGTACCGGACGCTCTTCGCGGAGGCAGCCGAACGAATGTGGGCCGGTGCGTTGCCCGAAAAGGCCTGCGAGGATCTGCGGGCGCTGCCGTGTACGGTAAGCTGCTTTTTCCTCGATCAGGGCGGTCGTGAATGTATTCCCATGATTGCGGGCGCCGGCGCGGTCGAGATCGAGGTCGCTTCCCATCTCGCGCCGCTGCGCAAACTGTCGATCGGACGCTGGGACAACCGGCCGTATTTCGTCGATGCCCTCGCGCAACCCCAGCGGCTGATGGTGAGCGCGCCGTATTTGTCGGCGACCGGTGCCGGGCTTTGCGTGACGCTTTCCATCTTCATCAACTATCGCAGCGAGCCGCTCGTGTTCGGCGCGGATCTCAACTGGGAGCGCCTCGCCGCGCCGGCGGCCGGGCTGCTGCCGCCTTCAGCCTGACGTCGACGCTGGCGTGAGCGCTTGCGCCAGATACTCGCCGCCGGCTTTCAACGCGGTCACGTTGCCGGGTTCGAAAGTCCAGTGGCCCGCTGCATCGACAATGGATAGCTGCGCACCCGGCCAGACATCGGCAAGAGCGAGCACCTGATCGGCGGGACACACCATGTCGAAGCGGCCATGCACAAGCACGCACGGCAGATGCGCGATCCTGCCGATACGCGGCAACAGCGGCTCCGGCGGCAACTCGTGCGCCATGTAGTGATGCTCCAGCAACGACATCGAAATCGCGGCAGCGTTGGCCTCGCGGGTTGCCTCGGGGGTGGCCGGGTCAGCCGGAGTTGCATCGGTTTGGGCCGCTTCGGGTAGCGTGGCGGTGGCTTGGGCAGCATCGGTTTGAGGTGCTATGGCCGGAGCCTCGCCTTTCGACTCGTCCTTATGCGCTTGCTCATCGCCCTTCTTCGGCACAGGTTTATTCACCACCGACAACGTCGCTTCGAAGCCAGACCACGCGCGTGCGAGCTTGATGCCGGCGTCGTCGAAACGGGCGAGCGGCTCGCCGGTCAGCGCCAGGATCTCGGCGGCATTACCCGGACGCTTACCGCTCGCTGTCTCGATGGCATCCAGGAACGCCCTGTGCGCGTCCGGAAACACACGCTGCACGTCCCACAAGAACCAGTCGATATCCTCCTTGCGGGCCAGGAAAATCCCGCGCAGCAGAAAGCCGACGCAGCGCTCCGGATGTGTCACGCCGTAGCTGAGCGCAAGCGTGGTGCCCCATGAGCCGCCGAACAGCGCCCATTTTTCGATCCCGAGCGCGACCCGCAGCTTCTCCATATCGCCGATGAGATCGTTCGTGCCGTTGTGCTCGAGCTTGCCGAACGGCGTGGATTTGCCGCAGCCGCGTTGATCGAAGAAGACCATGCGCCACTTCGACGCGTCCAGCACGTCCCCCCACTTGAGATTCATCGCGCCGCCCGGGCCGCCGTGGACAATCAGCATCGCGGGGGCATCCTTCGGCCCTTGGGCGCGCCAGTAGACGGCGTGGCCATCGCCGACGTCCAGCATGCCGTCCTCGAATGCAACGGCCGTCTCGCCGGCTGATTTAGCCGATGCCTCGCTCGTCAACCCGACCTTCACTTCGCTGTTTGCTTCGTCCGTCATTGGAACTCCGTTAAAGAGAGACCTGTGCCTCTCTGACTGTCATCGGCCGGGCGTGCGGGACAAGAACCCAAGGACACGAACCGGGACATGGACCGCCGCACAGGCTATCCTTCGGGTTTCGCGCGCCGGGCTGAACCGTCGGGCCGGTCACGGTACCGCAAGACGCCTCGCAGCCCGCCGCACCACTTTGACCACACTTTTACCATCGCCCATTCTTTAATGCATCGAACCTTCGTCAAGTGGCTGTTCGCCACCTACCTGCTTGGCAGCGGCACGGTGTGGTCGATCCTGATTCTGCCTTTGTTTCCGTTCGTCGGCCGCGGCGGTCGCTACTGGCTCGCCAAACAATGGTGCCGCGCGATGCTCAAGATGATGCGCGTGATTACCGGCGTATCGTGTTCGGTCGAGGGACTGGAGAACCTTCCGAACGAGCCCTTCATCATGCTGTGCCGGCACGAATCGACGTGGGAAACGCTCGCGTTCATGGCGCTGTTTCCGCGCCGCATCAGCTTCGTGTTCAAGAGCGATCTCAAGCGCATCCCGTTCTTCGGCTGGGTGCTGAAAGGTCTCGATATGGTAAGCCTGGATCGCGGTTCGCCGCGTCAGGCGCATCAGGCCGTCACGCGAGAATGCGCGGAAAAGCTCGCACTGGGCGACGTGGTGGTGATCTTTCCGGAAGGCACGCGGGTTGCGCACGATGCGCCGCTTAAGCTCGCCTCGGGCGGCGTGCGGCTTGCGTGTTCCACCCAAGTCCCCGCAGTGCCGGTCGTGCATAACGCCGGAAAATACTGGCCGGCGAAAGGCTGGCCCGATCAGCCCGGCCACATACGCGTGATCGTGCTGCCGCCCTTGCCCGCCGATTGTGTGGTGCCGCAAGAGCTGAACCGGCTTGCGCATGACCGGATGGAAAAGGAACTGGCGCGGCTCGCCTGAGCCTCGCACCGCAATGTGCAGGAGCGCGACGTAAGCAACCGCTCCGTGCGCTTAGAAAGGCCGGCGGTGCTTCGCAGCGCACAGCCGGTCCACCGCCGACAACAACGCCTCAGTCTCCACGGGCTTCTGTAGATAGCCATCGTAGTGAACAAAAGCCGGTGGATGCGGATGGCCCGAGATCATCAGGAAAGGGATGTGCGCGAAGGCCGAGTTGGTCTTCATTGTCTGGCATAACAGCGCGCCGCCGAGGCCCGGCATCATCCAGTCCGACACCACGATATCCACGCTGTGCTCGCCCAACAACGCAAGCGCGCCGTTGCCGTCGAACGCGGACAGCACCTTGCAGTCCTGCGACTGCATGCACAGAGTCCAGGCTTCGATGGTGGCGGGGTCGTCGTCGACGAGCAATACGGTTTTCATCTTGCTGGCGGCTTTGATGGGCGTCCCGGTGATGGAAGAGTCGCGGAGTCAGACATCAGAAAGCAAGCTTTGGTTGCAGGCAAATTCTGTTGCGCTTGCTTACAGTACGGTTGTTTGCAGCCCTCACGGTTTTCACGCATCGTCAACGTGAGCGTATTTGCGCCGCCGCGTTGCGTCACCGCTTTGGGCCACTTATATAGCTTTTATCGCACGTATGCTAATGGGGTTTTGCCGATGCCGCATTTGCGGTAACAAGTGCCTGAAGCAAGCGCGCATCCGGCTCGCATGTGGCTATTTCATACCGATACGAACCGCTTCTCGCTGCCTTCCCGCCTCACGGATCGCATCGATAAGACTATCCAGCGCGGGCGATTTGGCGCGGTCGTGCCGCAGGATCAGGCCGATGGGTTCATCGGCGCCGGCGAAGGGCATCGGCAAGCGAGCCAGCAGCTTCAACGCAATATCATGTTCCACCACACTCGATGGAACAAACCACACCGCGTCGTTGTGCAGTGCAAGAGCGCGCCCGAGAGATACCGATAACGTTTCGATCAGCGAACTCAGTGCCTGCGCGCCGAACGCCGTCAACACGCTTTCCGCAGACTGGCGGATCAGCGTACCGAACGGCGGCACCACCACGGGAAAGCGCGCGAGCACCGACGCCGTGATATTGCTTTCATGCACGAGCGCATGGTCGTGGCGCACGACGACCGTCAGCGGCTCGCGATACAACTGCTCGAAGGTCATCCCCACCATGCTTTCGGGTTCGGAGAGACGACCGATGACCAGATCGGTATCGGCGGATTTCAGGCGTTCGAGCAGTTGCGAATTCGAACCGGTCCATACCCGCACCGATACATCCGGCCAATGCGCCCGAAATGCGGCGAGCGTGGGAGGAAGCAACGCGGGCGCAACCGTTGGCAGGACGCCCAGCGCGACCGTGCCGGGCACGTCGACGCCATGCCGCGACAACTCATCCACCCCTTCGCGCAACGCCCCTACACAGGCCGCGGCGTGCGGCGCAAATAATCGGCCCTCGCGCGTCGGCGCGGCGCCCCGGCGGCCCCGTTCGAACAGCCTGACGCCCAAGATGGATTCAAGCTCGCCAATCGTCTTCGATACCGCCGGTTGCGTGATCGAGAGGCTATCGGCGGCGCGCTGCACGCTGCCGAACTGCATAACTGCGAGAAAGCACTGCAGGTGGCGGAATTTGATCCGGCCGCTGGTCAAATTGGCGATGGGCGCAGCCGATGGCGTAATGTCGTTATCCATGACGATCAGTTATGTCTGAATGCATAAAACGTCATTTTCCATAACTTCATCGCTTCGATAAAGTGTTGATTCACATTTTAAAAGTCGGAGACACAAAAAATGGATTCCCCCTCTCTCATCCTGACGCCCCGCGACTGGGATTCGCATCCGCCCTATTGTCATCCGGGCTACAAGTCGTCGGTATTACGCAGCCCGTCGCTGCCGCTGATTCCGTTGAAAGAGAAGCTCAAGGATCGGCGCGTGCCCGTTTATGGCGCCGACGATCTCGGCAAGCTGGACCACGACCTCACGCGCAACGCCGCGAAAAATGGCGAGCCGCTGGGCGAACGCATTATCGTGACGGGCCGTGTGCTCGATGAAGGCGGCCGGCCGGTGCGCAATACGCTCGTCGAGATCTGGCAAGCAAACGCAGCCGGGCGTTATGTTCACAAGGCCGATCAGCATGCGGCTCCGCTCGACCCGAATTTTCTCGGCGCGGGCCGTTGCGTGACCGACAACGAAGGCCGTTACCGCTTTCTCACGATCAAGCCGGGCGCGTACCCGTGGGGCAATCATTCGAACGCGTGGCGTCCGAATCACATTCACTTCTCGCTGTTCGGCGACTACTTCGGCTCGCGTCTCGTGACGCAGATGTATTTCCCCGGCGACCCGCTGCTGGACCTCGATCCGATCTTCCAGGGCACGCCGGAACACGCGCGTAATCGGCTGGTCTCGCGCTTTTCCATCGATACGACCGAGGAAGGTTATGCGCTCGGTTATGAGTTCGACATCGTGCTGCGCGGCGCGAACCAGACCCCGACGGAGGCTTGAGCATGACTACCTATCAACAAACGCCGTCGCAAACGGTCGGACCGTACTTCGCTTATGGCCTGTGCCCCGAGCAATACAACTTCGATCTGAAGAGCTTGTTCACGCCGTCGATCGCGGACCGGGAATCGGCGGGGCAGCACATCAGCATCGTGGGGCAGGTGTTCGATGGTGAAGAAAAAGTGATCGGCGACGCCGTGATCGAGATGGTTCAAGCCGATTCCACCGGCCATTATGTGAGCACGCTGGATGAGACGCGCAAGTCAGGTTTTCGAGGCTTCGCGCGTGTGGGCACGGGTACGGACCCGGAACTTCGCTACATAGTCGATACGGTCAAGCCGGGCAGTACAGGGGGTGATTCGGCGCCGCACATCGATGTGATCGTGTTGATGCGCGGCATGCTGCTGCACGCCTACACGCGCATCTATTTCGACGATGAAACCGAAGCCAACGCACGTGACGATGTGCTTGCCCTGGTTCCTGCGGAACGGCGCGGCACGCTGATCGCCAAACGCGAAGCAGGCACGTCGAATACGATTTATCGCTTCGATATTCATCTGCAAGGGCCGAAGGAAACCGTTTTCTTCGATCTTTGAGAGGTAGCTCTGGGCGTCCGGCGTGATGGTTTATGATGTCGGACGCTCGAACCTGCCTGCTATTCCCCTATGAAAGACGCTGAGTCCCCTAGTCCGCTGTATCTCAAACTTCTCGCCGAAACCGCGCAGATCGAATGGTCTGAACTTCAGCGTTTTTTCGCGCGCGGCGTGTTGTTGAAAGTGGCGCGCGATATCGATTTGGTGAGCGTGGCCGAAGCTGTTGCCAGCGACAATACGAAGCAAGTCACCGAGTGGCTGTCGGCGGGATTGCTCGAGCGCACGACGCCCGAGACCGCAACCGATCTCGCGGCACGCAATCCCGAGTTGTGGGCAGTGGTGGTGTCGCCGTGGGTTTGTGTGCAGGAGCGTGGGTAGATTGCCCTAGCGCTCGCGCTAGCAGCTGCCACGGCCCTCTCACCGTGCAGCCAGCTTCCGCCATAGCGTGGTTTTGCTGATACCAAGCGCCTTCGACGTCCTATCGCGGTCACCGCCGAACGAATCGAGCATCGCGCGAATCTCGTCGGCCTCAAGTTTGCGGCTACGTTCCTTCAACGTTTCCTGACCTGAGCCCGAGGTATCTTCCTCAAGCTCGGGCGCAATCGACTTCAACAACGCAGACGTAACCCGCGCCGCCGGCATCTCGTCCAACTCCACCGCAACCCGTTCAATCACGTTCTGCAATTCGCGGACGTTGCCCGGCCATCGATATTTCATCAACAACGGCAATGCCGGTTCAAGCACGACATGCGCCGCATCGACGGACTCGACACGCCCCGTCTGCCACAGCAAGTGCGCAGCAAGCCCGGCTATATCCGATAACCGCTCGCGCAACGGCGGCAAAGCAAGATTCAAGATGTTCAGCCGATAATAAAGGTCCGCGCGAAACTGCCCCGCGCTCACGCGCTCACTCAACCCGCGATGCGTCGCCGCGACGATCCGCACGTCGACCTGCAACGGTTCCGTAGACCCCAGGCGCACCACTTCGCGTTCCTGCAGCACGCGCAGCAAACGGCTTTGCAAGGGCAGCGGCATCTCGCCGATTTCATCGAGAAAGAGCGTGCCGCGATGCGCGGATTCAATCAGCCCCGCTTTGCCTCCGCGTCGCGCACCGGTAAACGCGCCCTCCTCGTAGCCGAACAATTCGCTTTCCAGCAAGGTCTCCGGGAAAGCACCACAGTTCAGCGCGACGAACGCGAACTCACGCCGAGCGCTCTCGGTATGGATGCCTTGCGCAACCAGTTCCTTGCCCGTGCCGCTTTCGCCGCGTATCAGCACGGTGGCGTCGGAACGTGCATAACGCCGTGCTCGCTGGCGCACTTGTTCTATCGCTTCGCTCGTCCCGGTCAGATCCGCGATCCGATATCGCGCGACAAGTTGCGGCGCACGTTGCCGGGCGCGCACGGAGCGGTCCATGCGCTGCAACGCTACCGACTCCTGGAAGGTAATGATGGACCCGGAAGCCCCCGCCGATGTGTCGCCCCAAGCACTGCGATGCACGACATAACTCGCCCCGCGAACCGTTTCCAGCGCCTCGCCCGGCTCCTTGGGCACAGCGCCGGCCACCTCGGGCGCAAGGTCGCGCAGCCGCTTGCCCACCGCTTGCGACGGCGCGAGCCGCAACATGTCGGCCATCTTCCCGCTCAACGCTTCGATGCGGCCATCGGCGTTCAACGCGATCACGCCATCGCGCAGATGCTGCAGGACCTGATCCAGCCGCCGGCGCCGCTGCGTTTCCCCCAGCGTGGCGCGCGCGACTTCCAGTGCGGTTTCAAACGCGCCTTGAACAGACGCGCGCGAGTATAAAAACACCGACTTCATGCCCGCCTTCTCGGCCAGCTCCGTCACGAGTCCCGGCCCGACAATAGCCTGCACACCCCGGTCGCGTAGATCGAGCACACACGCCTCCGCGTCTTCGGCCGACAAATACGACGCGCATTCCACGGCCACGTCGAATGCCCGGAAAAAACGTTTGAGCTCGGACGGGGTCTCGCCGTGCATCACGAGGCCAACCGAATCGCCTTCGCGACGCGCCCGCGCCAACGCATGCATCACGTCGAAGCCAGTGGGGTTCACGAGCACAACTGGCACGCTGATCCGCGCCTTCAGATAACTCCCGTTCGATCCCGCCGATACGACCACGTCCGGACGCGCATCGCCCGCATTCTCGACCTCCTGCACCGCGTCCTCGTACCCCAGCGTGACGATGCGCAGATCGGCGACGCCGTCATAGTCCGCCGCGATGTCGCGATACAGGTCGCGCAACTTGCTGATGCCGACTGCCCAAATGCGTGGAGGTGGATTCATGGCTTGAACGTAGGTGAACTGTGAGTGCGATATCGAATTTTAACGCCATTTTTGCAATCCATTATTTCATTTATGAAATTTTACGGAGCGGCGTAGAGCGGCCAATCTCTTAAAAATCAAAAGCTTGGGGATCTGGCAGACAACTTGCGCTCTATCGCGGGGTCAACGGAGACACATCTATGAGTTCAATTGCAACACTTAGCGCCGGCGCGAAGTTCCGCGCGGCGGTCGCGGCTGAAAAACCCTTGCAACTCGTCGGCGCGATCAATGCGAACCACGCGCTGCTCGCCAAACATGCAGGTTTCAAGGCAATTTATCTGTCAGGCGGCGGCGTGTCGGCAGGCTCGCTCGGCTTGCCGGACCTCGGCATTTCAACACTCGACGACGTCCTCACCGATGTCCGCCGCATCACCGATGTCTGCGATCTGCCGCTGATGGTCGACGTCGATACCGGCTTCGGTCCTAGCGCCTTCAACATTGCTCGCACGGTGAAGTCGCTGATCAAGGCGGGCGCGGGCGCGATGCATATCGAAGATCAGGTGGGCGCCAAGCGCTGCGGTCATCGGCCGGGAAAGGCGATCGTCTCGCAGCAGGAAATGGCGGATCGCGTGAAGGCGGCCGTGGATGCGCGTACCGATGAGAATTTCGTCGTCATGGCGCGTACCGATGCGCTGGCGGTGGAAGGTCTGGAAGCGGCTATCGAGCGCGCGCGCGCTTGCGTCGAAGCCGGCGCGGACATGATTTTCCCCGAAGCCATGACAGATCTTAAGATGTACAAACAATTCGTCGATGCTGTAAATGTACCGGTTTTGGCAAACATCACGGAGTTCGGATCGACGCCGCTCTTCACGGTTGAAGAACTGCGCAGCGTGGATGTATCAATCGTGTTGTATCCGCTTTCAGCGTTTCGCGCGATGAACAAGGCCGCGGAGAATGTGTATCGCGCTATCCGCACCGATGGCACGCAAAGCAAGGTGCTCGACACCATGCAGACGCGCGAGGAACTGTACGCGAGCATCGGTTATCACGAGTTCGAAGAGAAACTCGACGCCCTGTTCAATCAGGCGAAGTAACGCGTCAACCCTGTCAGGAGACTGAGAC
>NZ_AEJF01000057.1 GCF_001028175.1 Caballeronia mineralivorans PML1(12) | reverse complement strand
GACGAAGCATTGAAGGAAGACGCGCAAGCGGATGATGAAAGAAAGGCTGTTCCAACGCGAGCTGGAACAGCCTTGTCATATGCATTACCTGGATCGACGCGTGCCCGTCGCTTATCTCAATGCACCCAATCATCCCACAGCACGACCAGAACCGTCATCAACGCCGGCCCGATAAACAACCCTACCAACCCAAACGTTTCCGCCCCACCCAGAATCCCAAACAGCACCAGCAGGAACGGCAATCTCGCGGCGCCGCCGATCAACACCGGCCGCACGAAATGCTCGGCCACGAACACCACGACAAATCCAAACACCGCCACGCTGATCGCCGCCACCGTCGCGCCCTGGGAGAGCAGCCACAGAGCCGCGCCGATGAACACGATCGGAGCGCAGAACGGCAGCATTGCGGCGATCGCGGTCAACATGCCGAGCAACGTGGCATGCGGCACGCCGGTCACAAGATAGGCTACGCCAAGCAACGCACCCTCGCCCAGACCCACCACCACCAGCCCCGTTACCGTGCTGCGAACCGAATTGGTCATGCGCCGGGCCAGTGCCGCCCCTTCGGAACCGAACCCGCGCCTCGCGGCTTCAAGCAACTGCTCGCCGAGTTTCGACCCCGCCTTGAACACAAAAAACAGCGTGACGAGCATGAAGCCGAACACAACCAGACCATGCGCCAAGCGGACGCCGAAGTGCCGCGTCATCGCCACTACCGTCGCGCTATGAAGGTTCTTCGCCGCCGGTGAAGACTCGAACGGCGTGGCAAGATTTTCCTGCCACCACGCCGCTATCTGCTTCGACCCCATAGGCAAATGATTGACGAGATCGGGCACGGGAATGCCGGTGCGCAGCAATTCGTGGAACCAGCGCAGCAGGTCGGCGGCTTCGCTGCCCGCCTGCGCCGCGACCACGACGAACGGCACCACGAACACCAGCCCGATCACCACGGTCAAGCCCACCGCCAGCCACATGCCGCGCTGCCTGAACATCGGTCGTTGTTCGAGCCAGGTCAGCAACGGCCACAACGCAATGGCGATGACCGCCGCCCACACTACCGCAGGAATGAAGTCCCGGATCATCCAGAGCGCAACGGCAACAAGCACTGCGTACAGACACCCCGACGCGGTTCGTTGCAAACGCCGCGTGCGATCCTTTTCGTCCGCAGAGGTTTGATCGCGTGAAATCATAGGGAACGTCCTCGTTATTTGTTCTTTAAGTGAAAGCCCTAAAGCCCGATTGTGACCTGATTCTTATCGAGTCTTAACGAACCTTAACTCGTCTTAACTCGAGTCTTCCAGCCGACTGCCGGCGCTGCATTGTAAGTCGGGCCGGGATCGGCCAGAATCAAGACCAGCGCTTTCAACTGGATTTCCCGGGTGTTGTTCTAATTTCACACTCGGCAGTTTCCGGTTCCCTATAATCGTTTCCCTCGCCCCGGCAACCGTTCAAGAGACATGCAGTGAAAGCCTTTCAAACCATCGTCAACGCGTGCGCGACCACGGTCTTGCTAGCCGGCTGTGCATCCGGCCTGAACCGGTCGAAGGAAGAGGCGCTCAATCAGAAGGTCGGCATCGTCGTCCATCCGGTCCGGGACGGCGTGGAGCTGCGCCTTCAGGAATCGGCGCTGTTCGACTTCGACGAAGCCTCCATGCGCCCGGAAAGCATCGCCGTGCTCAATCGTGCTGCCGTGCTGCTCAAGCGCAGCACGCGGCCGATCATGGTCGAGGGACACACAGACAACGTCGGCCCGTTCGACTACAACCAGGCACTGTCCACGGCGCGCGCAAACGCCGTGGGCGATGCGCTAGTCGCACGCGGCGTTCCCGCTGCGCGCATCAAGACAAAAGGGATCGCGTTTTTGCAACCGATCGCGACCAACGACACGCCCGAAGGGCGTGCGTTGAACCGGCGCGTGGAGATTCTCGTGAAAACGGAAACGGAAGAAACACTGCTGGGACAGTTCAAGACGAAATGACGCGAGGCGTCATTTCGCGGGCTGCACGTCCATCACCAGTAGCTGGGCGCCATCGGTGACCTGATCGCCTACGTTGAACAGGATCTCGCCCACCGTGCCGCTGGCCGGCGCAACAATCGTGTGCTCCATTTTCATGGCTTCCATGACCAGCAGCGGCGCGCCCTTTTCGACAACCGAGCCCGACTCGACCAGCACCGCGATCACCTTGCCCGGCATCGGCGCGGTCAGACGGCCCTCGCCATGTTCGGCATCGGCGGCATGAGCGAGCAGGTTCTGCCATTCGAAAGCCAGCGATGCACCCTCGTAGAACACATGGAACACATCACCGTCTATAAACACGCGGCCCTTGATCCGCTTGTCTCCAATCAGCACGACGAATGCATGCGGTTCATCCCCATGCAACCAGTCGAACGTGAGTGTTTCGCCGAGTAATTCAAGTTGTTTGTTATCGGCGCGGCCTGAGGTGGAATCACGGGTAAAAACGGCGAGAATTTCATCGTCCGAACCGACCAGACGCCAGTTCAACGCCTGCGTGTAACCGCCGCTCATGCGCCAGTGCGACAACGCGTCCCACGGCGACACGCCATGCGCCTCGCCGCCTTCACGCGTGAGCAACGCGGCGCAAGCCAACGCGAGCGCCTGCGTTTTTGGCACCGTCGATGGCGCGAACAACGTGTCGTGATGACGTTCGATCAGGCCCGTATCGAGATCGCCGGCCGAGAATGGTTCGCTGACAACAATCCGATGCAGGAACTCGATGTTCGTCGATGGACCCACCACCTCGCATTGCTTCAACGCAAGCGCCATACGCAACAGCGCATCGTCACGATCGCGGCCGTGTACGATCAACTTTGCGATCATCGGATCGTAAAACGGGGTGATGGTATCGCCTTCGCGCACACCGCTATCGACGCGAACGTTACCGTTCAACTGAAATTCGACCGCTTCGGGCAAACGCAAATGCTTCAGCGTTCCCGTCGATGGCAAGAATCCACGCGATGGATTCTCCGCGTAGATACGTGCTTCGATTGCGTGGCCGTTCACCTTCAACTGATCCTGCAACAACGGCAGCGGCTCGCCGCTTGCCACACGTAATTGCCACTCGACCAGATCGAGACCCGTCACCATTTCGGTCACCGGATGCTCGACCTGAAGCCGCGTGTTCATCTCCATGAAGTAGAACTGGCCGTCGCCGGTCATGATGAACTCGACCGTGCCGGCGCCGACATAATTCACGGCACGTGCGGCCGCGACCGCGGCTTCGCCCATGGCTTTACGCACCTCATCCGACAGACCCGGCGCAGGTGCTTCTTCCAAGACCTTTTGATGACGGCGCTGCACCGAGCAATCGCGGTCGAAGAGATAAACGGCGTTATTGTGTCGATCCGCGAACACTTGAACTTCAACGTGACGCGGGCGCAGCAGATACTTTTCGATCAACACTCGATCATTGCCAAAGCTGCTGGCCGCCTCGCGCTTACATGACAAAAGCGCCGAAGCAAAATCCGCGCTTTTCTCGACTACGCGCATGCCCTTGCCTCCACCGCCCGCGCTTGCTTTCAACAACACGGGGTAGCCGATGCCATCCGCTTCCTGTTGCAACAGCGCGGGTTCCTGACTATCTCCGTGATATCCCGGCACCAACGGTACAGCCGCCGATTGCATCAGCGCCTTGGCCGCCGCCTTCGATCCCATCGCGGAGATGGCTTCAACCGGCGGTCCGATAAACACGAGCCCTACCTTCTCGCAAGCCCGGGCAAAATCCTCGTTCTCCGATAAGAATCCATACCCCGGATGCACGGCTTGCGCGCCGGTTTTTAGCGCGGCATCAATGATCTTTTCGATCCGCAGATAACTTTCCGATGCGGCCGCGCCGCCCACGTGCACGGCTTCATCGCAGACGGCTACGTGCTTCGCATTCGCGTCGGCGTCGGAGTAGACAGCCACGCTGCCCACACCCAGCCGCTTGCAGGTTGCGGCCACGCGGCACGCGATCTCGCCGCGATTCGCAATCAGTATTTTGTTGAACATGACGAAGCCTGTAAGGAAGAGGAGGTCAGCTCTGCATGGGGCAGGACTAAGCGCTGAAGCGCCAAGTCCTGCCGTCCGCTCTGCATGGGGCAGGACTAAGCGCTGAAGCGCCAAGTCCTGCCGTCACATCCGGAACACGCCGAAACGCGTGTCCTCGATAGGCGCATTCATCGACGCCGCCAGCCCGAGCCCAAGCACATCGCGGGTCTGAGCCGGGTCGATCACGCCGTCGTCCCACAGGCGCGCGCTTGCGTAATACGGATGGCCTTGTACCTCGTATTGCTCACGAATCGGCAACTTGAACGTCTCTTCCTCTTCCTTCGACCACGACCCGCCTTTCCCTTCGATGCCATCACGACGCACGGTCGCGAGCACTGAAGCAGCCTGCTCGCCCCCCATCACGGAGATGCGCGCGTTCGGCCACATCCAGAGGAATCGCGGCGAATACGCACGACCGCACATGCCGTAATTGCCGGCACCAAACGAGCCGCCGATGATCACCGTGAACTTCGGCACCTTCGCTGTTGCTACCGCCGTCACCATCTTCGCGCCATTGCGCGCGATACCTTCGTTTTCGTACTTGCGCCCGACCATGAAACCAGTAATGTTCTGCAGGAACACGAGCGGGATCTTGCGCTGGCAGCACAGTTCGATAAAGTGCGTACCCTTCAACGCCGACTCGGAAAACAGAATGCCGTTGTTCGCGATGATGCCGACCGGATGGCCCCAGATATGCGCAAACCCGCACACGAGCGTCGTGCCGTAACGGGCTTTGAACTCATCGAAAGCGGAATCGTCGACAATGCGCGCGATCACTTCGCGGATATCGAACGGCTTGCGGGTATCGACGGGAATCACGCCGTAGATACTGTGCGGATCGTGACGCGGCGGCAGCGGTTCTTTCAGCGCCAGCGGTGAAGGCCTCACACGATTCAGATTGCCGACAATGCTCCGTGCAATCCCTAGCGCATGCGCATCGTTTTGCGCGAGATGATCGACGACGCCCGACAGCCGTGTATGTACATCGCCGCCGCCGAGATCTTCAGCGCTGACTTCTTCGCCGGTTGCAGCTTTAACCAACGGCGGACCGCCGAGGAAAATCGTGCCCTGGTTCTTCACGATGATCGATTCATCGCTCATCGCCGGAACGTACGCGCCGCCCGCTGTACATGAACCCATCACCACGGCGATCTGCGCGATGCCCTTCGCCGACAGGTTCGCCTGGTTGTAGAAGATGCGGCCGAAGTGATCGCGATCGGGGAAGACGTCGTCCTGATTCGGCAGATTCGCGCCGCCGGAATCGACGAGATACACGCACGGCAAGCAGTTCTCTTCCGCGACTTCCTGCGCTCTCAGATGCTTCTTCACCGTTATCGGGTAATATGTGCCGCCCTTCACGGTTGCATCGTTGCAGACGATCACGCACTCCTGCCCCGCAATCCGGCCAATGCCCGTAATCAAGCCGGCGCCGGGTGCGTCGTCGTTGTACATGCCATACGCGGCCATCTGCGACAGCTCGAGAAACGGCGTGCCCGGATCGAGCAATTGCGCGATGCGATCGCGCGGCAACAGTTTGCCGCGCGACACGTGTTTATCGCGGGCAGCTTGTCCGCCGCCCAGCGCGATCTTCGCGACCTTCTCTTTCAGATCCGCGACGAGCGCTTCGAGCGCCGCCGCGTTCGCGCGAAATTCGTCGCTGCGTGGATTCAGTTTCGATTCGATGATCGGCATAGGTATGGTCGCTCGCTCAAGCCGTTTCGGCGAACAGTTCCCGCCCGATCAACATGCGGCGAATCTCGCTGGTGCCCGCGCCGATTTCATACAGCTTCGCATCGCGCCACAGACGGCCGACCGGATACTCGTTGATGTAACCATTGCCGCCGAGAATCTGGATCGCCTCGCCGGCCATCCACGTCGCTTTTTCGGCCGTGTACAGGATCACGCCCGCGCAGTCCTTGCGCACCTGGCGGCCATGACCTGCACCGAGCGTATCGAGTTGACGGCCTACGGCGTAGAGATACGCGCGGCACGCCTGCAACGTCGTATAGAGATCGGCGACCTTGCCTTGAATCAACTGGAACTCGCCGATCGCCTGACCGAACTGCTTGCGATCATGGATGTACGGCACGACCGCGTCCATGCACGCGACCATGATGCCCGTCGGGCCGCCGGCCAACACCGCGCGCTCGTAATCGAGGCCGCTCATCAAAACTTTCACGCCGCCGTTCAACTGCCCGAGCACGTTTTCCTTCGGCACTTCCACGTTCTCGAACACGAGCTCGCCGGTGTGCGATCCGCGCATGCCGAGCTTGTCGAGCTTCTGCGCAACCGAAAAACCCCTCATGCCCTTCTCGACGATAAACGCTGTGATCCCCTTCGCGGCCGCCTCGATATCCGTCTTCGCATACACCACGAGCGTGTCGCAATCCGGCCCGTTGGTGATCCACATCTTCGTGCCGTTGAGCACGTAGTGGTCGCCCTTTTCATCGGCGCGAAGCTTCATGCTGACCACGTCCGATCCCGCGTTCGGCTCGCTCATCGCCAACGCGCCAATGTGTTCGCCCGAGACCAGCCCCGGCAGATATTTGCGCTTCTGCGCTTCGGTGCCGTTGCGATGAATCTGGTTCACGCACAAGTTGGAATGCGCGCCATATGACAGCCCCACCGATGCCGACGCTCGCGAGATCTCCTCCATCGCGACCATGTGCGCGGTGTAGCCCATGTTCGCGCCGCCGTATTCCTCGGAGACCGTCATGCCGAGCACGCCGAGATCGCCGAATTTCTTCCAGAGATCCATCGGGAACTGATCGGTTTTATCGATTTCAGCGGCGCGCGGCGCAATCTCCTTCGCCGCGAAATTCGCGAGCGAGTCGCGCAACATGTCGATGTCTTCGCCCAAGGCGAAATTCAGACCGGGTACGTCGTTCATGCGGGTCTCCTTCTTCGGGGTATCGGCTCGATGTCATTGGCGCCGGTGTTCGCAGACCCGATAAATTATGAGTCGCACTCACACGCACCAATTTCCATAATGAGCGGCAGTTTCACGCCGAAAGCCACTTCCCGTCAATAGGGATTTGAGCTACGCTCACATTTGATTAAAATCCCTGGCTGACCCGCTTATGTCCTCCACTCCTTTCGCTGGAAACCGCCGCACGCCTGCCGGCGTCAAGTCGCAGCAGCGCGTGAAGGACATTCTTCAGGCCGGCCGTGACGTCTTCGCCGAAAAAGGCTACGACGCCGCCACGAGCGCGGAAATCGCCCAGCGCGCCGGGATCTCCGAGGCAACCGTGTTCAGCTATTTCAGCGGCAAACGGGAGTTGTGCGCGCGGGTGATCGCGGATTGGTATGACGAGATCATCGATGCGTTTGAATCCGGACTGCCCCGTGACGGCAGCGTGCGCCAGCAGTTTGCGTTTATCGTCAGGACGCATTTGCGGCTGATGCTGGTGAACGGGACGGGTTTGTGCGCGCTGGTTTTGTCGGAGGGGCGCACGAAACATCATGATCTCAGCGATACGCTGACTGACCTTCAGCGCCGCTATACCGCGCCGCTAATGAACGTCCTCGCACACGGCCAGAGCGTGGGTCAGGTGCGCGCGGACTTGCCGCTACGGCTGATGCGCTCGCTGGTGTTCGGGCCAATGGAACATGTGTTGTGGGACGCGACGCTCGCCAAGCGGCATCTGAGTCAGGCTCAGATCGATACGACCGCCGACGAACTCATCGAGGTGTTATGGACCGCGCTACAGCCCCCCGCTGCCAGCCTGACTGCGCTTGCGCAGTTCAGACAAGACGTGGAGGAAGCGTCGCGGCGGTTCGAAGCGGCACGCCGGGAGAAATGAGGCCGAACGCAGTTCGCGGATGCGAGCGCGGCAGACGGTTAGTTGCAAGCCGATTCACTAAAGCAAACCACGACCCCGAGCGATTTGCGCCCGCAAAAACGGCAGACAGTTAGTTGCTATTTTATAAACCGCCGCGCGATCCGGGCGAGCCAGGGTACGGTCGTTGGCCGTAAAAGACGCGCATCGTAACCCGCCATCCGACGTTCGTTTTCTTTCAGGCACAAATCGATTAACGCCCTCACCGATATCCCACCACCGATCGACTCACCCACGTTCGCCGGGAAATTCGCATCCGGCGCGGCGCCGGTGATATCGAAACCGCGCGCAAGCGCTACCCGCTCACGAATCAGCGCTATCCACACACGGCCCGTCTTCATGAAGAACCCGGGAAGCCGATACCACGGCAAACTGCGCCGGTACCAGGCCACCCAGTTGGCAAAGAACAGGATATGGCGCGCTTCTTCCTGGATCACCGGCTCGAAGGTTTCAACCAGTTCCTCTGGAAAATAACCCGTCTGCCGCGCGGCTTCGAAAAGCCCAAAGGCGACGAAGCTATCAATGCATTCGCTATAGCCCGTCATCATCCACGCCCGTATCGCATCCTTGGGCGGCGGATACGGAGGCTCGGGCGCGAGTTCGATGCCGTAGGCCTCGACCAGCCGCGACAGCACGACCTTGTGGCGCGCTTCTTCCCCGCCGTTCATCGTGATGGCTTCGCGCAGCAGCGGATCTTTAATGCTCGCTGCATACGTCGACACATGGATCGACGCGCGACCTTCGGTCTGCACCGCGATATCCCAGATAGGCAGCGACGTGATGCGCCTGAGCGCGTCGGGCGCCAGCGCCGGCCAGTCGATGACCGCGGGCTTGTAGGGGTTATGGGTCGTGAGCAGCATCTCACAGAACATTTTCTTATGTTGTGCGGACCCGATTTGGATTTGGCCGATGGACCGATAGGTCCAGTTGCGCATGGCGTGGTCGGCCTCGGCAGGCGTAAGCGTGTCGGACATGACGTAACGGGAGAGTTAATCGCGTTATGCGGATTCTGGCATAACGCGCGCGCTTCTGCCGTGATGACCCGGTCCGCCGACCGTGCCATAAAGCGCCCTATTGCGACGACATCGCCTTTAGTGCGAAATTTGCTCGAGCGCCAGGTCCCGCGTCTTCGGTCCCATCAAGCCAATCGCCAGCATCACCACCGCCATCGCGCCGGCGATGAACACAAACACGCCCGTCGTGCCAAACGCCTTCAACACGCCCGCCACGAAAAATGACGTGAAAATGGCCGAAAAGCGGCTCCACGAATACACGAAACCCACCGCGCGCGCCCGGATGCTGGTGGGGAAGAGCTCCGTCTGATACGCGTGGAAGCTGTACGACATGATGTTGCTGGCGAGCGTCAGGCCCACGCCCATGGTGACCAGTAGCGCCGCGCCCGAGACCTGGCTGAAGACGAGTCCACACACCACGATCAAGCCCGCCATCACGACAATGACGCTCTTGCGCTCGAATTTATCGGCGATGAACAAGCCGATGACCGGTCCGACCGGCGCGGCAATCGCGATGATCGTCGAGTACATGAGGCTCGTTGTGATCGTGATGCCCTGGTGGATCAGAAGCGTCGGCACCCAGTTGGCGAAACCGTAGAAACCCACCGTCTGGAAGATGTTGAAAATGATCATCATGGTCGCGCGTTTTCCGTAGGGCGCGACCCACATGTCGCGGAATGTTCCGCGTGTGCTGACCGGTTCGGGCGCGGCGGGCGGCGGCAACCTGCGGCCATATTCTTTCTCGACCTTCGCTTCGAGCGCCGACATCACCGCGTCCGCTTCCGCAAGCCGCCCTTTCTGCGCCAACCAGCGCGGGCTTTCAGGCAACGCCCGCCGGATGAACCACACGAACAACGCGCCATGCGCGCCGATCAGGACGACCCAGCGCCAGCCATCGAAGCCGAAGGGTTTGTTCGGCACCAGCGCGTAGGACAGGAACGCGACCACCGGCACCGCCATGAAACCGACCGCTTGCTCGCACGCGAACGCGCGGCCGCGAATGTGCTTGGGCACGAGTTCGGAGATATACGTCCCGATCGTCACCAGCTCCACGCCGATGCCCAGGCCCGCCGTGAAGCGCCAGAAGTTGAGGCCGCCGGCCGTGTCCTGGAACGCCATGACCACGTTCGCGGCGGTGTACCAGAGCAGCGAGTACGTGAAGATTGCGCGCCGCCCGAAACGGTCGGCGAGAAATCCGCACGCGATCGTGCCGATGAACAACCCGAGGAACAACGACGCGATGAAACTCGCCACGCCCGTCATGCCGAACAGCCCGACGGTGGTGGGCGTGAGGATGCCGCTCTTGACCAGTCCTGGCGCCACGTAGCCGGAATACAGCAGATCGTAGAGTTCGAAGAAAAAACCGAGGCTCAGCAGGACGACGAGTGTCCACATCGAACGCGTGGCCGGCAGGCGATCCAGCCGCGCGGAAATTGTGCCCGCTGATAGAGGGTCAAATCCGGATGCGGGTTGAACGAAGTCCTGGCGGGTTGTCATCGATTATGTCTCCTTGGCGTGGCGGGTTTCGCGCCGGCGACGCGCCTCTTCGGGCGAGCGTCCGTGCAGATTGCCCGGCGCGCATTTTAACGGCGTCTGTCTCAATTTGTTGCAGGCGCCGGAATTTTCTCTTCAGCGCAACGGCGCCCGTCCCAGTGCCGGCTTACGCGCGATGTTCCGGGCGGCTGCCGCCAGCAGCGCTCACGCCGGTCCGATGCCGTGCATCAGCAACGCCACTGCGTGCCGTGCGATCTGGTCGCGTTTGGGCGCACAGTCGCCGTTCTCCTCAGCCCATTTGTAAGTCACCGCCATCGGCAAGACCGTCAAGCCGAACAGCGACGCGAACAGCAGCGACGGTTCCAGGTGGGGATTGAGCTTGCCATCCTTCTGCCATTGCGTGATGCGTGCGATTGCCGCCTTCCGGTTGGCATCGCCGAAACGCGCAGCGATGCGCTGGCGCAGCAATCCCCCTTCGCTGATGACTTCGCGAACCCACAGCGTGGCGAACCACGGAAGCCGCTCCGCCACGGCGACAAGCCCTTCGGCGAACGCGCGCAATGCGTCCGCGGGTTCCGCGTCCGAATCGGCGAACAAGCTGCCGAGTTCGGCGCGCAACGGCACGAATCGCTCGTCGATCAACACGTCCAGCAACTGGTCGCGAGTCTTGAAATAGTAGTGAACCATAGCCGGCGTGACCCCCGCCTCGCGCGCAATCGCACCGAGTGTGGTCTCCATGATTCCCTGGCGCGCGAACAAAACCAGCGCGACGTCAAGCAAAAGCGCGCGCGGCTCGCCGTGTTGCGTGCCGGTTGGCCGCCCGGGCCGGCGGCCGGACTTCGGCGAATCGGCGGGAACGGATAGTTCGGAAGGATCGGTTACATCTTTAGTCATAGTGGCAATTGACCCCGTGAACGGCGTCGCCTAATATTAACTCCAACATTAATTTAACCCACCGGGCGGCTGAATGGAATCCCTGCAACCCTCTGTCGCGTTTCCCGCCATCGAAGAGCGACCTCCAATCCGGCTGCTTTTCACGGCGCTGCTGCTCGTCATGCTGCTCGGCGCGCTCGACCAGACCATCGTCTCGACGGCGCTACCAACCATAGTCGGAGAGCTTGGCGGGCTTGAAAGCCTGTCGTGGGTCGTGACGTCGTACTTGCTGACATCGACTATCGTGGTGCCGCTGTACGGCAAATTCGGCGATCTGTTCGGCCGCAAAATCGTCATTCAGGCGTCAATCCTCATCTTTCTTGCCGGTTCGATCCTGTGCGGCGTCGCGCAGGACATGACCCAGTTGATCGTACTGCGTGCGTTGCAGGGGCTCGGCGGCGGCGGCCTGATGGTCGTGACCATGGCTGCCATTGCCGACGTGATTCCGCCCGCCGAACGCGGCCGCTATCAGGGCTTGTTCGGCGGTGTGTTCGGACTCGCGACCGTGGTCGGACCGTTGCTGGGCGGGTTTATTGTCGAACATCTCTCGTGGCGCTGGATTTTCTATATCAACGTGCCGCTCGGCGTGCTCGCGCTGGTCGTGATCGGGCTGGTGTTCAAGCCGCACGTGGCGCATGTGAAGCATAAAATCGATTACATGGGCGCCGCGTTTTTAGCTGCATCGCTCACTTGTATCATTCTTTTTACCAGCCAGGGTGGCACGCTGCTGCCGTGGAGTTCGCCGCAGCTTTGGTTCACGCTCGCGCTCGGCTTCATTACGCTGGGCGGTTTTATCTACGAGGAACGTCTCGCCGATGAACCGATTATGCCGCTTGAGCTTTTCAAGGAGCGCACTTTTGTCCTGAGCGGACTGATCGGTTTCATCATCGGATTTTCGCTGTTCGGCGCGATCACGTTCCTGCCGCTCTACCTGCAGGTGGCAAAGAGTTCGACACCGTCGCAAGCCGGCCTGCAGATCCTGCCGATGATGGCCGGCATACTCTCCACCTCCATCATCAGCGGCCGCGTGATCAGCAAGATTGGGAAATACCGCTGGTTCCCGATCTTCGGCACCGCGCTCGTGGCCTGTGGCATGTTCATGCTGTCCACACTGCAACTGGCCACCCCGCTTCACACCATGTACCTGTACATGCTGCTACTCGGACTGGGACTCGGCATGGTCATGCAGGTGCTTGTGCTCGCCGTGCAGAATGCGGTGCCGTTCAAGAACATCGGCGTGACAACGTCCGGCGCGACGCTGTTCCGTTCGATCGGCGGTTCGGTGGGGGTCGCCACATTCGGCGCAATCTTCACGAACGGCTTGCATTCGCGCTTGGCAGACGCCATGCCGCTGGGTGCGGAGTTACCGCGATCGATGGGGCCGACGATGGTCCAGCATCTTCCTGCCGCCTTTCGCGATACCTATCTCAATGCGTTCGCGGGATCGATGCACGTCGTATTTCTTGTAGCCGGTGCGGTCGTGCTGCTTGCCTTCGCGTTGTCCTGGTTCATGCAGGACCAGCCGCTTCGCAGCAAGTAAGGGCGATGGGATGGAGTGCGTCGGCGTTACTTTGGTTTAAGCTGACGCACTTTAATTCTGGAAACATCCGCGCCATGAAGCTTACGCATTTAGTCCTCGCCTCGACCATCAGCGCTTTTGCCCTTATCTCGACTGGAGCCTCCGCGGAGACGTATCACTTCGGCGAAGGACAGTCGTCGGTGTCGGGAACGGGAAGCGCATCGCGGCACGCGCCACCGCCCAAGCATCGCAAGCACAAGAAGACACGACACACTGCTGACAAGGGCGCGCACTCGAATCCCTGAGCGCCGCGTTGTGAAGCGCTTAGCGTACCACCACGGATACCAACGATACCGACGCGATACGACGCCGATCAGTAAGGAACCAGTTGTGACTTCCTGAACGTGTAGACCGTGGTCGGCGCGCCCTTGAGATTCCCGGTCGAGTCGAATGCGTAATGGCCCGCGATCCCGTCGTATTGCGCATTCGCCAGGTACGCACGGACCTTCGTCCGGTCGGTCGTCGTATTTGTTGCTAGCATGGCCTGGGCGATCATCATCGTGCCATCGTAGAAATTGGCGGCATACACCAGCATCTCCATGCTGTAGGTCGACTTATAGCGCTTGATGAACGCTCGTCCCGTCTCCGTCTTGTCCAGTGCCGAGCCGCCCTGCGCGCAATAAACGCTCGATGCAAGCTCGCCCGTCAATTGCGCCATTTCTGCCGAACAGATGCCGTCGCCACCCATCAGCTTGGCCTTTAACGCGATCTGATGCATCTGCTTGACCATGGGGCCCGCCTGCGCGGTGTATCCACCGTAGAAAATAGCGTCCGGGTCCTTCGTCTTCAGCGTCGAAAGAATGGCCTTGAAGTCCACCGCGTTCGAATTGGTGTAGTCCTGTCCGACCACGGTCAAACCGATTTGCCTCGCTTCACGCAAGAACTCGGTCGCAATGCCTTCGCCATAGGCCGTACGGTCGTCGATCACGGCAACCGTGTCGGCCTTCAAAACATTCTTCGCGAAATCCGCCATCGAGCCGCCAAGCTGGGCATCGCTTGCTCCAATGCGGAAAATGTTGTTAAACCCTTGCGCGGTCAACGCGGGATTCGACGCGACCGGAAGGATGGCAACGCCGGCTCCGTTGAACACCCGGGACGCGGGGATGGCGACGCCGGAGTTGTTGGGTCCGAGTATGGCGATCGCGCCGCTGTCCACGAGCTTTTGGGCGATTTGCACACCGACCTTAGGGTCGCCCTGGTCGTCTTCGGAATCAAGCTTGAGCGTGACCTTTTGGCGGCCGATGGTCAACGGCTTCGCATTCAGGTCCTGAATGGCCAGGCGGGCGCCATTCTCGTTGTCCTTGCCGCTGCCGGCCTGATTGCCCGTGAGCGGACCTGACAGACCGATCGTCACAGAGGTATCCGCGAGAGCCGTCCCCATGATTGCCGAAAGACCGCAACAGACAACGAAGTTTCTGGTTAAGCGCATTTTTTCTTCCTACAAATAGTGTTTATACGGAGCGACTCGCAAGAGCCGGAACGGAACGGCAGGCAGTACTCAGTTGATCAGATATCCGAAGGAATTTCCGGGCGCGTTTCCATAGCTTCTCGAACCAGCGCTTCGATTCCCGCCCGGCGCGCGCCCTCATGCGCCATGCGCGGCATCCGCACGCGATCATTGGAGCCCGCGGCAATCGCCTCCACTAGCTTGATGTTCTGGACGAGATACGTGCTGACATCGAGATCGAGCAGCGGACGGAACCATCGGTAGATGGCCAGCGCCTCGTCATAGCGGCCCGTTTTGATCAGGCGATAGATTGCTACCGTTTCGACGGGGAACGCACAGCACAGCCCCGCTACCCAACCCTGCGCACCGACCGCGAGGGCTTCGAACGCAAGGTTGTCTACGCCCGTCAATACGTCGAAGCGGTCGCCGAACGTGTTGATGATTTCCGTGGTCCGGCGGATGTCGTCGGAGGACTCCTTGATAGCGACAAAATGCTGATCGGATGCAAGCGCATCGAGGATGGACGAGGTCACGTCCACCCTGTACGCAATCCGGTTCGAATAAAGCATGACGGGTAGTTCGCCGGCCGCGGCCACCGCCTTCAGCGTCGCCACTGTCTCGCGTTCGTCCGTGTGATACACCATGCTAGGCACCAGCATCAGGCCCGCTGCGCCGGCTTTGCGGGCTTTCTGGGCCAGTGCACATGCTTCCCGGGTCGACGCCTCCGCCACGGTCATCAAGACGGGCTTGCCGCCAGCCACCGAGAGTGCAGTTTCAAGCACCTCGATGCGTTCCTCATGGGACAACATGGGTCCTTCGCCCAACGATCCACAAACGATCAGACCATCGCAGCCTGCATCCAACTGGATAGAAAATCCCAGCGCCATTTCATTGCGATCCAGATTGCCGTCCAGCCTGAATTTCGTCGTTACTGCGGGATATACGCCATGCCACATGAAAAGTACTCCTTGTTATTTAACCGCCGGCTAACCTGTCAATTCGTGCGCGTTGCTACTGACTACAGCCTTGATTTGATCAGTTTGTCGTCGACTGCTTCCAGCCAGGTATCGGACAAGGTAAAACCGGTCTGGAAACGGTCCGACGGATCAATACCCACCTGGGACATGGCGCTGATCCAGGCTTGTCCCGAGACGATCGGCACGACCGCCGGGTACGAACCCAGTTGCGTGACCGACTCGATACGGCTTTCGAACACCGAACCGATGATCGACTCGTGGACAAACTTCTCGCCTACACCAATCTGGCCTTTGGCATGCATGACGGCCAGGCGCGCAGAGGTGCCAGTGCCGCAAGGTGACCGGTCGCAACGGCCGGGCGAAACAATCACCGTATTGCGCGACATCAGCACCCCGTTCTCGCGCCGAAGCGGCAGGACGAATTCCGTTTGCGTAATGCCTTTGATAAGCGGATTCAGCGGATGCGGCGACGACAATTGTTCCGCCGCGGCGGCTTTAATGGTCTGGCCGAGCTCGCACAAATCACGGGCCTCATCGGGTGTAATACTGAAACCCAGGTTTTGCGCGTCGACCAGCACGTAGGTCATGCCGCCATACCCCACGTCGACGACAATGCTGCCCAGACCCTCGATTTCAACGACCTTGTCCAGGTGATTCGCGAACGCCGGCTGGTTCGTGAATTCAACCTTGGTGACCTTGCCCCGTGAGCATTCGCAACGAACCTTGATCAGCCCCGCGGGCGCTTCGAGCAGGAGTTCGGTGACTGGTTCGGTCATGGGCAGGATGCCGGTTTCTAGCAAGACCGTGGCGACACACATGGTGTTCGAGCCGGACATGGCGGGATATTCCGTCGACTCGGCGATCACATAGCCCATCTGGGCACGCGGATCGGTTGGCGGCAGGATGAAGTTGACGCTCTGGTTCGCGGAACCACGCGGCTCGAACAAACAGAGCTTTCGCAACTCGTCCCGGCTCTCCTCCAAATACATCATTTTTTCGAACATCGTGGAGCCGGGGATATCGAAGACGCCCCCGGTCACCACATTGCCGACTTCCCCCTCGGCATGACAACTCACCACATTAAGCACCTTGCTCCAACGCATGAAGATCCTCTCGAATTGGCCGTTCCGCGCCTGGAAATTGTCCGCAGGCGCGCCTCTAATTCACCCCGAATAGCTGGAGAATGTATCCAATATGCTGTTTACAAAACATAGTGTCAAGATGATTTGGATCGTTGATGAATGCCCGATGAGGACACGCGGAAGTTAGAGTTTCTGGACAAAAACCGGTCAGATCCGCGGCCACGCGTGGTTCCGCGGTCGCTTCGGTAGAAAGCGGCAGGTGGATACACTATCCAGTTGTGGCATCATGGTTAAGACGAATTTTTTCTGGAACCGCCTCTATGCAGCGCCCAACTTCCATTCTGTCGTCCGCTGACGAGATTCTTCTCGAGGAAGCGCAACCCCAGTTTGTCGCCCCGCGCTCACCCAAAATTACGCGCGCGACCACGGTCGATCTCGTGCTCGAAGCAATTCGCGGAAAAATCCTGCGCGGCGAGATCGGCTCGGGGGAGGCATTGAGGCAGGAAGCGCTCGCCGATGAACTCGGCGTCAGCCGGGTGCCTGTACGCGAAGCCATCACGCGCCTGCACGGCGAAGGTTTGGTAACACTGGTCCCGCACAGAGGTGCGTTCGTGTGCGGCATCTCCGCCGACGAGGTGAGGGAAAGCTTCGAGATACGCTTGCGGCTGGAACCCTGGATCTTTGGCGCCGCCATGGCGTCCACCAGCGACGAAGTCCTGGACAAGGCACTTGAAGTAGTCGACGAAATGGACAACGCGACTGAAAGCACTTGGGGCCAGTTGAACTGGCGCTTTCACGAGACGCTCTATGCGCCGTCGGGGCTACATCTCGTCATCGAGACGCTCAAGCGTCTCAACGACCGGAACGAGCGTTATTTTCGTTTTCAGGTGGTCAATGTCCCGATCCGGGAAAACACGCGCCGGGAACATATTGAAATGATCGAGGCAAGCCGCGCGCGCGATGTCCGTCTCGGGACGCGTATCCTTCGAGACCATTTGAAGAAGGCAATGAACCAGATCGTGTCGGTGGCTGAAGCGCTGTTACGGCGGGAGGCGTCTCGCACGACGAAAGGCTGACCAGTCCTACGATCGAGGACCGCCGGACCGTATATAGTAAAACGCGCTGGCGATCAACGCGTCAATAACTGGCGAATCCCCAACGCCACGATCAAACCGCCGCATACGCGATCAATCCAGGCCCGGTACCCTCGATAGCCCGCCGCAATCCCGCCGTGCGACAACACGAGTGCAACGAACCCGTACCACGTGGTCGCGACGACAGCGACCATGGCGAGCATGGCCGCGAACGTAACCGGTGACATATGCGCCGGTGTGGCCGAAGCGAAAATAGCAGCAAAAAACGCCACCGACTTCGGGTTCGTGATGTTCGTCGCAAAGCCTTGCACGAATGCCTTGCGCAATCCACCGGTCACGCCTGCCTGCGCCATGCCCGATTCGCTGGCTCGCGCCTTCACGATCAGGCGGCAGCCGAACCACATGAGATAGGCCGCGCCGGCAATCTTCACGACTAGCGCCATCCACGGGAACGCGGCGAACACGATGCCCACGCCAAGGATGGCGCAGGTCGCCCAGAACAAGCTGACCAGGACAATGCCCGCAACGACCGCCAGGGCCTCGGTGCGTGTCGACGAGACCGCCTTGTGCGCTACTGCGACGAAGTTCGGCCCGGGAATAACCACGCCGGCAACGTAGACCGAAAAAACAGCTAAAACCGCGGATGAATCGATCACGCGCCGCCCCTCCTTTATAGATCGACGCGCGGAAGTCGCGGTCGTTTTACGCATTATCGCTGACACCTGTTCTGGCGATTGTTAACCCTACGTCCTGAATGGTCGCCTGGTTTGCGGCGCGGCTTGCTCGAACCCGACTCTGCTAATCAAGGCGCATCGCGCACTCCGAGTGGGCATCGATGCCCGTCAATGCACCATTTCTCCACCTTCGACGCCGAGCCGGTCACACCCGGATTTTGTCCGTTAGCGACCGTTTATACCGATCCGGACATCAGACCGGGGCAATCGAGACAGAGCACGTTTCGCTAAAGCCGCCTGGCAAAACCGGGCCTGGTACTCGCTCTTTACAAGGCCAACATCCTTCAGGCCTTCGTCGAGATCAACCATGCACCAACCCCGCCGCAAGATTCCCGTGACCGTGATTTCCGGCTTTCTAGGCGCTGGCAAGACCACGCTGGTCAATCACCTGATGCAGCACAACACGGCCGGGCGTATCGGCGTTGTTGTGAACGAGTTCGGCGAAGTCGGCATCGACGGTCAGTTGATTGTCGCCGAGGAAGAAGCGCTGATCGAAATCAACAATGGCTGTGTGTGCTGCACGGTGCGCGCGGATCTGGTCGCGAGCGTCAAGGAATTATTGATGCGGACTCAATCGAACACGCGCGCAAAACTCGATCGCCTGATCGTGGAAACTTCGGGACTCGCCGATCCGGCGCCGGTATTGCAAACGTTCCTCGCCGATCCCGATCTGCGTGAAGCCGTCGAACTTGAGTCAGTTGTCACCGTAGTCGATGCACATCATTTCGCTCAGCAACTCCAGGATGAAATCGTGCGCGAGCAGGTCGCTTTCGCCGACATCGTCGTCATCAACAAGGTGGATCTCGTCGATGGCCACGCGCTGGACCAGCTCGAGCAGCAGGTACGTGCACTGAACCCGACGGCTGCCATTACCACGGCCAGCCATTCGCGTGTCGCAGCCGATTCGCTGCTTGGTGTACGGCGTTTTTCGTTGCCCGCGCTACTTGAGGTCGAGCCCGATCTGCTCGATGAAAACGCCCACGATCACGAACACGATTCGTCAATTCAATCGTGCGCCTTAGTCGAAAGCGGCGCCCTCGATCCCGACCGGTTCAATCGCTGGATCAACCAGCTCGTGCAGCAACGTGGCCCGCAGCTCATGCGGATGAAAGGCGTGCTGCACTTCAAGTCCGAGCCGCGGCAGTTCCATTTTCACAGTGTCCACATGCTGCTCGAAGCGCGCCCGGGACGGGTGTGGCGCACGGATGAAACGCGTGACAGCAAGTTCGTTTTTATCGGTCGCGACCTTGACATGCCGCGCCTGCGCGAAGCGTTCCTCGATTGCCTTCACCAGCCCTGAATTCCCACCCTCAAGGAGCCTGCAATGAAAAAGTCTGAAGCCTTTACGGTCAGCATCGGTGTATTGGCCGTCGTCGATACCTACATCACCGCCACCCTATTTCCCGTCCCCGTCTGGGTGACATTCATCGCGTGGGCATCGTTTTTTGTGGTCGGCGGCGGCTCGGCCGGGTTCGTGCAAAGCGTCGCGTCGAACCTCACGGGTCTTGTCATTGCGTCGCTGTCGCTGCTTGCCATCGCAAGTTCGTCGGAGACACCGGCCATCGCCGCGATTTGCGTGGGTATCGGCAGCGCGGCAATGGTGCAGGCGTCGAAGCTCAAATTGCTGAACGTACTGCCTGCGGTCGTGTGGGGTTTTGCGTCGACAGTCGGGACCACGGTCGCGACCGGCCACGCCATCACGACGGTCGGGATTCACAACCCCGCACTCGTTGCAGCGGCGGCGCTGATCACGGGAGCGCTGTTCGGCATCGTGTCCGAAGTACTCGGCGACGCACTGACCCGCAAGCCCGAACCGCAGCTCAACTGAACTTCAACTCATTTTATTTCGTCCGGGAACATCGAATGAAACTACAGCACAGCTTAGGCGGACTGGAAAACCTCGGTCCAGTGAATGTGGACACGCAAGTGTTCGTGGAGCCGTGGGAGAAACGCATCTTCGGCATCCATACGGTGATGATGGCCGAGAGCACGCATCTGGCCGACGCATTGCCGCGTTATCCAGTGGCCGACCTGCCCACCACATTCAGGAATACGTGGACCTGGGCGTCGTTGCGCACCGGTGCCGAAGGCATGCAGCCGTTCGAGTATTTCAAGTACCGCTATTACGAGAAATGGTTGATGGGCATCTCGCAGTTTTTTATCGACGAAGGTTATGTGTCGGCTGAGGAACTCGAGGAAAAGACCCGCCATTACCGTGGTGATCCGCAGGCGGCGCTTCCCGACAAGCCTAATCCGGCGATTGCCGCGCAGATCAGCGCTTACCTGGTCAAGGGCGATTCCGGCTTTCACGCATTCGCACAGGAGCCGCGTTTTTCCAAGGGCGCGCAGGTACGCGTGGGTGACCCCGATGCCGTCGACCACACGCGATTGCCTGGGTATCTGCGCAACAAACCCGGCACGGTGGACCTCGTTTATCCCGGCGCGTTTTCGTATTTCGTGTCGACAGGACCCGATGGCATTGGCCATGCCATGCCCGTGTATCGCGTGGCGTTCAATGCTGCCGACATCTGGGGCAAGGAGAAGAGCGAGCCCAATACGACCATCTATGCCGATCTCTTCGATGCCTATCTGCTTGCACCCAACTGATCCATGCCAGGAACCACGACCATGAGCGAACTATTCAAATACGACGACGAGCGGGAAGCGGCCAGCGCCGCGAAAGTACGCGCGCTGGAAGCGCTGCTGATCGAGAAGGGTGTGCTCGGCAGCGACTCGGTCGATACCGTGCTCGGCCATTTCGAAACCGTGGCGGGGCCATTCAATGGCGCGCGTATCGTCGCGCGCGCGTGGGTCGATCCCGAGTTCAAGCAGTTTCTGATCGAAGACACGCCCAAAGCTATCGCGACAATGGACTTGCCGCAGGGCATGGATGGCGCGGAGGGCGAGCACATGGCCGCGGTCGCAAACGGCGACGGCGTGCATAACCTGATCATCTGCACGCTGTGCTCGTGTTATCCGTGGCCGGTACTCGGTCTGCCGCCGTACTGGTACAAAGACCCCGTGTTCCGCGCGCGCGGCGTGCGTGAACCGCGTGCGGTGCTGCGCGAATTCGGCGTGCCTGTTGCGGCCGATACCGAGGTCAAGGTGTGGGACAGCAGCGCGCAGATTCGCTGGTTCGTCGTGCCGGAACGTCCGGCCGGAACGGACGGCATGAGCGAAACAGCGCTGGCCGCACTCGTCACCCCCGAGGCAATGATGGGCGTTGCGCTGGTCCCCTCGCCATCGTCGACATCACTCGCCGCGGGCTGACCATGTTCACTCGTTTCGAGGAGTACGCCGCATCCAGCATGCTCGGCCAACCTGACTCGCCGCCGCGCCTGCAAGGCAAATTTCTATTCGACAAACCGTGGGAACGCGAAGTCTTTGGCGTTGCGCTGTCGTTGTCGAAGGCCGGTTATTTCGAGTGGGAAGCGTTCCGGCAGAACCTGATCGAATCGATTGCCGAATGGGAGGACGGTTATTGCGCGGGACAACCGCGCTGGAACTATTACGAACGCTTTTTCCTGGCGCTCAAGAAAACCCTGGTTGAGGCTGGCTTACTGTCGGCGGCGGAAATAGCGGCTATCGATGGGGCATTCGTCACCGCTAACGCTTAAGCCGGGCCGTATTTTTCTCAAAGTTCATATGTCTGGGCTAGCGCCCTTTGGAGATCCTCATGATGACCGACGCTGTTCTCGATTCAACCGTCATGCCATTACCGCTTCCCGTTCGCGAGCTCATGCCGTGGGCGATTTTCGGTGGCTTGCTGATGCTGCTCGCGATCTATTTCGTGGGTGCCGAAGAAGGCGCGACATCGCTGATTCCCGGCATGTATGTACATGAATTCGTACACGACGGCCGGCATCTGCTCGGCTTCCCTTGCCACTGATCCGGAGAATCCCATGGTCGGCAAATTATTGGTGCGCGGCATGCTCGCGGGAATCGCAGCCGGGCTGCTTAGCTTCGGTTTCGCGAAAATAGTCGGCGAGCCTCAAGTCGACCAAGCGATCTCGTTCGAGGCAAAAGCGAATGCGGTAAAAGGCGAGGCGCCCAAGCCGGAACTCGTCAGCCGTCACACGCAGGCGGGCCTCGGCTTGCTAACGGGTGTCATGGCTTACAGCGCGGCCATCGGTGGGCTATTCGCGTTGACCTTCGCGGCTACGGTCGGCCGGGTCGGCAAGGTCAGCGCGAATGTCTTGTCGGTCTGGCTTGCCATCGCGGGATTTGTCGCTTTAGTGATCGTGCCCAACCTTAAGTATCCAGCGAATCCACCGTCGGTCGGAGACCCTGAGACCATCGGTTACCGCACCGGCCTGTTCTTTTTGATGATCGTGATCTCGCTAGTCGCCACGGTGTTTTCGCTGAAGGTTCGCCGGGCCGCCGTTGCGCGGGTCGGATCATGGAATGCGTCAATTATCGGCGGTGCGGTATTTGTCGCAATCATTGCTGCCGTGCAGATCGGCATGCCGGCGATCAACGAGGTGCCAGCCGCATTTCCCGCCGTGCTGCTTTGGAAGTTCCGCATTGCGGCTATCGGCATGCAGGCGATCATGTGGACCACGCTCGGCCTACTATTCGGCAACCTGGCGGAACGTAGCCTGCGTGCCGGCTCACGAATGGCGAATGTGTCGTCCTTTCATAAGGCGGTCTAAGCACCCTGTTAAAAACGACGCGTGGTACGGCGCATTCCAAGTGCGCCGCCTCCCTCATCCATCAAATAGCGCCACGTCCCGCTGGTCATTGAAATTCTGCCACCTTAGAATAATCGCTCTTGGCGCCGGCCCTGGGCCGACCTATCTTTCCGCGTAGTTCCATCGTGCGAACGGAGGCCGCTGCAGCGTCAAGCTCTGCCTGCCCGAAGCCGAATTCATCGGATCCGCATATGCGCAAGGTCACCGTCGCGATGGTGTTGTTTCCCGGCTTCCAGTTGCTCGATATCGCCGGGCCGAAGGATGCGTTCGCCGAGGTCCGCATCCTCAGCCAGGGGCAGTGTGAATACGAAATGCTGACCGTCGGCACGACTCGCGGGTCCGTGTTGTCGTCCAGCGGTTTGACGGTCGTGCCGGACAGAACAATCTTCGATCCGTGCCCGGAATTCGATACGGTGATCATCCCGGGCGGTCTCGGGATTTTCGAAGTCCTGGAGGACTCCACCCTCAGCGAATGGCTGGTGAAGCAACGTCGCATCAGCCGTCGTGTTGCCGCCATCTGCAACGGTGTGTTCGCCTTTGGCACGGCCGGCATGATCGATCACAAGACCGTGACCACGCACTGGATGGATGCGGCAAGACTCGCCGCCATGTTTCCAAAAGCGAAGGTCGAACCGGATCAGATCTATGTCAAGGACGGCGGTCTTTATACGACCGCCGGCGTGACGGCCGGCATCGACCTCGCTCTTGTGATGATCGAGGAAGACTTCGGCAAGAAGATGGCGCTGGACGTGGCGAAGTATCTGATCGTGTATGTCCGGCGAGCGGGTGGGCAATCGCAATTCAGTCCGCTTCTGGAAACGCAGGCTGCCGCCGACTCGCAGATCCAGCCAGTTCAGCAATACCTGCTCGATAACCTGCATCTGCCTCATACCATGGCATCGCTTGCTCAGCGGCTGAACATGAGCGCGCGCAACCTGTCCCGTGTCTTTAGCAAGGAGTGCGGTGTCAGTCTGATCGCCTTTCTGAATGACGCGCGCATTGACGCCGCCCGGCGATATCTGGAAAGCACCGACCATGCCGTTTCGACCATTGCGCGTCGATGCGGATTTGAAAGTGCCGACACGCTCAGGCGGACCTTTAGCAGGCGCCTTCATATCAGCCCGATGGAATACCGGCAGCGGTTCCGTTCGAACGACATGTCCAATCCGGGAACCGCGCTTAAGCGAACCAAGGCCACGGAAAAAGTTTGATTCTACGGATTCACGCAAACATCCGTTCGTTCACTGAAGCAGGCGACGACCCCGCCTCGACCGTGAACACCGACACCGTCCCGCTCAATCGGATCGCCTGCTCATCGAGCGACTGCGCCGCGGCAGCCGCCTCTTCAACAAGCGCCGCGTTCTGTTGCGTGACTTCATCGATCTGGCCGATAGCCTGATTCACCTGCTCGATTCCATGCCCTTATTCATCGGATGCCGCAGCGATCTCGCCGACAATCTCCGCGACCCGCTTGATCGCGCGCTGCACCTCCGCGGTCGTACGCCCGACCTCCTCGGCCTGGCGTGAACCCGATTGAATCGTCGCCACCGAGCGCTCGATCAAATCCTTGATCTCCTTCGCCGCCACCGACGAGCGCTGCGCCAGGCTGCGCACTTCCGATGCCACCACGGCAAAACCGCGTCCTTGCTCGCCGGCTCGCGCTGCCTCGACGGCCGCGTTCAGCGCAAGAATATTGGTCTGGAACGCGATGCCTTCTATCAGCGTGGTGATCTCGGCGATCCTCGCGGAACTCGACGCGATCTCGCTCATCGTGCCGACCATCCGCTCGACGGCCAGGTTGCCTTCGTCCGAGATATGGGTTGTGCTCACCGCCAGCGCGCTCGCTTGCTTGGCGTTGTCCGCGTTTCCTTGAACCGTTGCCGTCAACTCGCCCAAGCTTGCCGCCGTTTCCTGTAAGGAGACGGCTTGCTGCTCGGTGCGCGCGGACAGATCGATGTTGCCGGCCGCGATCTGCTTCGATGCAACGCCAACCGCATCGCTCGATACCCTGACCTCCGCCACGACCCCTGCCATGCGCTTGAGCAAGCTGTTCAGCGCAACGGCGGTGTGGCCGATCTCATCCATGCGCTCAACACGCGTCTGCTGCGACAAATCCAGTGACGTGCTGATTCTCTGCAGCGTCTCCTGCAGGCGGCCAAGCCCACGACTGATCAACCGGTAAAGCTGGCTCCCGAATACACCCGTCAACAACAACGCGCCCACCACGATCACCAGCATCAGACCAAAGGCCGTCTTATAAGCCGAGGCGTTTTCGTTACGCACTGCCTCGCCGCGTTCGATGTTGTAGTTGAGATGGCCATGCAGGCCACTGTTCAGCGCGACCGCCGCCGTATGCACCGCGCCGCCGTCGTGCAGCATGGCGAGCGCGCCGTCCTTGTCGCCTGCCCGGATCTTTTCGAAAAAACTCGTGCGCGCGGCGCGATACGCAGCAATGTGCGCCCGATCGGCATCCAGCATCTTTTGATCGGTCGGATCGGACACACCGCGCGATTGATAGTCGGCGACGTGGGTATCGAAGCGTTTATCCGCATCGCCGATTTCCTTTTCGATCGCGCTGCGGCTCGCGTCGTCGATTCCATCCACCACATGGCGGTACACGTTCAGCCGCATGTCGGCGACATCGTCGAGCGTCATGGAGATCGATTTCAGGCCGGGGATCGTGTGGGTCTCAAGGCCCTCGATGCGCTGAAAAGACCCGTTAAGCTGAAAGAGTCCATAGCCCCCCACAAAAGCCAGCGCCAGTAACGCCATCCCGAGCGTCATCAGCAGTCGTCGAACGATAGTCATAGGGTTGTTCTCGTGTTGATCTTCGGCAACTGCTCTGTGGAAGATTGCCGATGGGTTATGGCCGGGCAAACGTGCGACATGTCATCGAAGAACCGGCTTGTCGACGGGTTTACGGGCATTGCCCGGAAAACTTGAGAGCGCCGTGCAAGGCAGCGAAGCACGCGATGAAGCATCACTCGACCTGAACGTCTGCAACGCCGGGTTTATTCCATCCGCTGCGATCGATAACCAGAACTCGCTACCTCGCACTACGCGCGCTTCATGACAAGACTCCCTATCAGCCCTACTTCGAGCCTTACTTCGCCTCGCACAAAATTTCATTCAATTGCTCGCACGAGCCGAAATCCCCAGCGGCACAAGGCTCACGAGATTAGCTATCGGGACTTTCACCAACTCCCTTATTTTTTTGGCTTGGTAACCTGCTGCGGTTCTATTGCGGACACAATCCGCGGAATGCAAGCTGTCCGGCGCGAGGGGCCTCGCTCCGGACGAACCTGGGTACCGACCTATCCGGGATGTACTGACCACCTATGGAGTAAAAACAGTGAAAAAACTGCTCGCGGCTTTGACGATTTCTTTGCTCGCCGTCACATCGATCACCTCCGTCACCGCCAATGCGAAGGATTACTCGACCATCCGTTTCGGCGTCGACGCCAGCTACGCCCCGTTCGAATCGAAAGGTCCGGATGGCAAGCTGATCGGCTTCGACATCGATCTCGGCAATGAAATCTGCGCACGCCTGCATGCAAAGTGCGTTTGGGTGGAAAACGATTTCGACGGCATGATTCCGGCCTTGAAGGCGAAGAAGTTCGACGGCGTCCTGTCGTCGATGTCCATGACGCCGCAGCGCGCGGAACAGATTGCGTTTTCGAGCAAGCTGTTCAACACGCCTACGCGCCTGATCGCCAAGAAGGGCAGCGGCATCCTGCCGACGGCTGACGGCCTGAAGGGCAAGACGGTTGGAGTTGAACAAGGCACGATCCAGGAAACCTACGCCAAGACCTACTGGGCGTCGAAGGGTGTGACGGTCACGCCGTACCAGAACCAGGACGGCGTCTATGCCGACCTGACGGCTGGTCGCCTGGATGCAGCGTTGCAAGATGCTGTGCAGGCTGACGTTGGCTTCCTCAAGACGCCGCGCGGTGCGGGTTACGAGTTTGTGGGCAAGGACCTGGTCGACGAGAAGATCCTCGGCAACGGCGCTGGTATTGGCCTGCGCAAGGAAGACACCGACCTGAAGGCACAGATCGACAAGGCGATTGCCTCGATCATCAAGGACGGCACCTACAAGAAGCTCGAAAAGAAGTACTTCGACTTCGACGTGTATGGTGGCTAAGCAGCACCTGAGCCTAAGGCTGGAACGTGTTCCAGCCTTAGCTTGAAAAACGGGCTCCGCGACAAACGCGGAGCCCGTTTTGTTTTGGGGGTGCTTTGCGCCCGGTGCGGCAAAACAGCCGTTTTCAGCTAAGATCGACAGTCTGGGGCTGGCGGCGCCGCAGGTATCAAAAGTGCGTAGCAAACCTGGCGGCCGTCGCGAACGCTCCGCCCCGCTCTCCTGAACACGCCGAAACTTTTCCCAAGCGCGACGCCTTTCCGGCGCGCCGTGCACCGAAAATCATGCAAACCAAAACGCACACTCTGATTTCGCCGTCTATCGGCACTACGCGCAATATCCTGAGTTTTCACTATGGCCCCGGCGGCGGCGAAAAGATCTATATCCAGTCGTCGCTGCATGCCGACGAACTGCCGGGCATGCTGGTCGCGTGGCGGCTGCGTCGCCATCTCGCCGAGTTTGAAGCGGCAGGCAAGCTGCGCGGCGAAGTGGTGATCGTGCCCGTATCGAACCCGATCGGGCTCAACCAGAACATGCACGGCACGCTGCTTGGGCGCTTCGAACTGAACAGCGGCCACAACTTCAACCGCAATTTCCACGATCTCGCCGCGCTGGTCGCGCCGCGCATAGAAGGCCGGCTGTCCGGAGATAGCGACGCGAACAAGCTCGCTGTGCGCAACGCAATGCGTGAGGCGCTGGACGAGCAAAAGCCGCAAACCGAGCTTGAGTCGCAGCGGCTTGCATTGCAGAAGCTCTCTTACGATGCTGATGTCGTGCTCGACCTGCATTGCGATCTCGACGCGGCGCTGCACCTTTACACCAACCCGGACATCTGGGACGAAGTGGAGCCGCTTGCGCGCTATCTGGATTCGAAGGCGTCGCTGCTTGCGCTGAATTCGGTGGGTAATCCCTTCGACGAGATCCACAGCTTCTGCTGGTCCGATCTGCGGGCGAAGTTTGGCGATCGTTTTCCCGTGCCGAACGGCGGCATTTCGGTGACGGTGGAATTGCGTAGCCAGCACGAGGTATCGTATGAATTCGCTGATACCGACGCCCAGGGGATCGTCAATTACCTGATCCATCGCGGGGTGATCGATGCGCCCGCGCCTGCCATGCCCGAGTTGTCTTATCCGGCGACGCCGCTTGCCGGCGCGGAGCCGATCGTTGCTCCCGTGAGCGGTGTGCTGGTGTTTCGCACGAAGGTAGGGGCGATGGTAAAAGCCGGCGACGCAATAGCCGATGTTGTGGATCCCCTGACCGATACCGTCACGCCGTTGCATTGCACGACGGCTGGGGTGCTGTACGCGCGGCAGATTGCGCGGTTTACTACGGCGGGGATGGAGGTGGCGAGGATTGCTAGCGCGACGGCTTATAGGACAGGGTCGTTGCTATCGGCGTAGGGCTTGTCGCTGGCGCTTGGGGTTTGGGCGTCGGCATCCCGCCCGGTGCGACTCCAAAAAGCAAGAGGGCCACCAACCCTCGGCAGCCCCCCAAAAAAGCCAAAAATTCTAAGTAAAAAACAGCAGCGGGTCCTGCGGCCACACCATCCATCGATGGCCCTCGGGACCGGCAGACCCGCTACTGCCCTAAGCAGCCTGTGCAATCAGGCTTTCTGTGCGCGGCTGTAGCATCGCCGCGTTTTCGAGTACCGTCGGTTCCGGCACTTCGTTAGTCATTGCCATACTCAACTCCACCAGCGCGGTCTCCTGGCTCGCCTGACGGGCGGCCGCCGCTTTCTTGGTCTTCCCCGCGCGTGACGGCGGCTGGCAGGCCCCGCACACCACGTTTTCTTGCAAATCATGTTTGTGCGCTATGAACTTTCCAGTGCAGCGGCAGCATTTCGTGAGCTGCAGCATGCCCGCATCGAAAAAGCGCACAAGGGTCCAGGCCCGCGTCAAATCAAGTACCGCCTCGACATCGCTATTCTTGCAATGCTCGAGATACAGCCGATACCCCTTCGTCAGGGCATCGAGATGCGAGCAACCCGCTTCTTTCTTCAAGAACACATACGTGTTGTAGAAGAGCGAAGCATGGATGTTCGCGAGCCACGTCATATACCAATCAGCCGAGAACGGCAGCATGCCCTTCGGCGGCGATACGCCCTTCACCTCGCGATACAACCGGATCATCCGGTCACGCGACAGTGTCAGTTCACTTTCGAGCACCTGCATCCGCGCCCCGAGTTCGATCAATGCGATCGCGCGGAAAACTTCCTGTGCATCTTCGGTGAGGCTCTTCTTAAGCATGGCGCGCTCTTGTGCTTAGAGGAACTGTTCCGCTGGCTGGCCAGCCAGCAAAATGGCTGCGTGTGTCGGCGCGATATCCGCATGTTTCGCGGGCGACGTCAGTGCTGCCAGCATGGTGTGATCGTTGAACCGGAAAAAGCACAGCAACTGGTCGGAAGCCGCCAGCTTGACGACCTGCGCGAGCGTCAGCCCGGACAGAAGGTCGGCGAGTTCCTTAGACAAACCCAGTCGAAACATCCCGATAGCACGGTCCTCTCGCAGCATGCGCTGCGCGAGCATGATGTACGACAAGTTGATTTCTCGAATCGAGTCCAGCGTTTCGCGACCGTTCATGATGTTCCTGCGTTCGATATAAACCCCGAGCACCACGCCGGCATTTTTACCGGCTATCTTTTTTTTGCCTAGCCAAACGTTTGTTCTGCCCGGCTACGTTTAAACTTTGTTTCAGTGAGTTACATCTTGTAACAACACTGTGAAACGGATTGTAAGTACGGCGCAGCGGGAAATCAAGAACATCTCAATAATAAATTTCCATAAAACAACAGAGAGAAACGGTAATTTTTTCCCGAAGTTGTAACAGGAAAGTCTTGCCGATTTTTGGCATTGTTTTTGGAGCGATGTGGAGAAGCCCGATCGGTAGAAGCTGCGCTTGACAGTTGATTTGCTAGGGGAAAAACGGATGGGACTGAAACTTAGTTGACACGCTCCGGCGAATTAACCGAATTGCGAAGATTGAGTAGTTGTAACAGCGCAGTAGTGAACTTATGGTATTGAAGCGATGGAAAACCCTCGGATAAAAACTGTCATTCCGCTTTCATTTTTATGCGGAAATTCGACCGACTGCGAGGACAGATAAAGTCCAACCGGAATATGTTGCATCCAGTTGTAACGGCCGTAACGAAACTATCGAAATCATCAGATCAATAGAATACGCAATTCATCCGTGCCACCGGTCTTCCCTGCGAGCGCGCCAAGGTGGAAGACCGGCGGCTGGATCACGGCGCTAGCTATCGTTGCGGCACGCCATCGCGCCATTCACTCCAGTGCGTTGCAATGTCCTGCACCAGCGGATTGCCCGCGCGATACAAATTCTCGATAGCCGGGACAAAGCCGCCCTGAGCCGCGTAGTTAAGCAGGTTATCGGAGGCGGATTGCCCGTCGTAGGGCCGATCGAAATCCGAACCTGCACGCACCGCGGCCACCCGGTTCAGATCCACCCGATGCGCACTCGCCGCGCGCTTCAATGCCTCATAGGTCGCGTTGTCCTCTTGCTGCGTCGTGCAATAGACACCCTTGCCGTCGGTCAGCAGCTTCGTCCAGGCACGCGCCCGCTCACCAATGTATTTCCCCGACCACCATGTATCGCCCGCCAGCGTGTCGCACTGGATCACTTTCGGCGCCTGGTTCGCCGGCGCATAGCTGAACTTGGCGCGCGCGGCCTGGGCTTCGGGGCTGTCGGAAAGCACCACGTTCTTTGACAACAAATAGGCCGCGTCGGCCAGATCCGGGTTCAACTGGAACACCTCGGTCTTGTAGTCGAGCGGCGGTTTATCGTTCGGGCTTTTCGTATTGATGCCGAGAAAACCGCTCGGCCAGCTATCGGGCTTTTCGCGGGCATCGAGTTCCCACTGGATGCCGAAGTCGACGAGATACTTCGCCCACGCTGCAGACCCGAGCGTGCCTTGCATCGGGTCGATGCCCGCGATGCCCGCGATCATGAAATAGGTGCGGCGCAAATCGAATTTATCGGAGAACGTGAGGGCCATCAGCGACGCTGCCGCGTTCGTGTGACCCATGCCGGTGGTCATCACGCAGATATCCTGCCGGTTGCAGTTCACGACCGGATAATCCGGCGAGAGTCCGGTCACGCGGATGGCCTTCCACGGCCCGAGCTTGTCGAGCCAGACCTGGCCTTCGGGGCCGAACATCGAGATGATCATGACCTTGACGGGCTGGCCTCTGCCATCGCCGCTGCGAAAGCCGTCGGCGTCCTGCGCAAACGTTGGCGCACAGGCGCTGAAAGCGAGCGTCGCCGTCGCGGCGGCCAAGCTCAATGCGGGGATTCGTGCGGGAATTTTGGCAGAAACGCGAGCGGAACGAAGGAACAGGTCGAGCGAGGAACGGACGATTGATTTCATCTTGGCGGCACCGTAAGTGGAAGGGGAACGCGAGGTGAAACACACGGCATGACGCACGACTCAACACACGATCCATCCCGCCGATACAAGCTGCCGGACGTTCGTGCGTAAGCGCATTATAAAGGGGCAAAAGACGTCTTTGTAAGGAACATAAAATGTTCCGGTAACCGCCATCAAGCACTACTCTTGCTGTCTTGCCAGTTACGTCCACTTGTCTGCAAGGCGCCCATGTCTGACACCGCCGCTTCACGAATGATCGATGCGTTTCACGCCAGCCGTGTTGAGGACCGGCAGCACGTCGAGATGTGGCTCGAGGCGACCGGCGACTGCGCCGTCGCGCTCGAGGCCTTGTGGTCCGAGGGTGAGCATCGTCGCGGACATGCGCGGGCAGCGATGGAACGGCTGGTCGCGCTGGCGGACCTGCACGGCGTCATGCTCTCGCTCGTGCCACGGCCGCTCACGCAAAAAGGGCAAGGCATGGCTGTGCCCTCCATCGAGGACACCGCACCCGATAGCGCAGCGCTCGAAGCGTTTTACGTGCGGCTGGGTTTCGCGCGCTCGGGCGGCAAGTTCGAAGGCTCGCCGGTGATGGTGCGCTCGCCGCGTTGATCCGTCTTCAAAGCGACAGCCAACTCGCCCTCGCCACCCTTCACGATCAGGAAACTACGCTGCGGATTGGCGATCTCGATGCCGCGTTCAGTGAAGCGATCGACAACACGCCGGTTGAACTCGCGCTGAACGCCCCAGCGCGCGGTATCGCGGCACTGCATCTGACCGGCGAGCGTGACCGTCGAACCATCCACCGCGTCCACGCCCCACAGAGCGAAGTCGGAGAGAATGCCGTCCTTGAACGCATCGTCTTCACGCAGCGATGCCCCGATCTCCTTGAGCGTATCCGCCGCCAGATTCACGTCCTGCCCAAGCGCGATGCTCACGCGCACCGCCGCATTGCCAAGGCCGCGATTCGTGTTATTCACCGTCGATACCGAACTGAACGGCACCGTGAACAACGAACCGTCGCTGCCTCGCAAACGCACCGTACGGATCGACAGATACTCCACCGTTCCCGAGACCCCCGCGAGCGTGACGGTGTCGCCGACTTGCATCGCGTTCTCCATCAGCAGGAAGATGCCGGTGATCAGGTCCTGCACGAGCTTTTGGGAACCGAAACCCAGCGCCACGCCGAAGATGCTCGCGCTCGCCAGCAGCGGCGCGGTGTTCACGCCAATCTCGCTCAACCCCGTCAACACGACGACCATCGCGATCACGATAAAGAGCGCGCTGCGCATCATCGGCAGCAGGGTTCGAAGGCGCGCGGCGCGCAAGAGGTCGCCGCTCGACGTCCACCTTTCCAGCCGCTGCTCGACCATCACGTTTGCGCCTTCCCACACGATCACGGCGAACGCGGCGGCGACCCCGATGGTAACGAGCGCGGACGCAAGCCGATGCCCAACGCCGCCCGACGAGAACAGCGTGAAGACGTGAAGCCCCCAGAGCTGCAACAGCGTGAGCAACGTGACCACGATGATCACCGTCCGTATCACACGCCGCAGCAGCGGGTAATAGCGGTAGGCATGCCGATGCACGATCGACTTGTCCGACAGATCGTCCTCTCCGCCCGCCGTATGAAAGATCCGGCCGAGCGCACCGAATGCGACGATAGCCACCACGCGCGCGGCCACCAGCACGAGCACGGTGACGCCGAACAGATGGAACAGCGTGCGATAACCGTTGCGCACATCGAGCGCCCAGACGAACCACAGCGCCAGAATAAGAAACACCGACAGCCCGGCCCAGACATCGGCGATCCAGTTGCCCAGCAGCACGAACGAGCGGCGCCCCTGCATGCTCTCGCGAATCCAGGCCGCGACTGGCACGCGGCATTTGAGGATCACGATCGCGATCAGCACATGCACGACCAGCGCGATGGCCTTCAGGAGCGAATCGTGGGCGGTATCGGTCAGACCCAGTGGCGCCGCGGCTTCAGCAAGTGCCGCGCCCGCCCCCGCCACGCACACGATGCGTACCAGCCAGTCGTGCGCAAAGCGAGCGGCATCGTCGTGCATCTGGAGCAGGCGCAGCCCCGGCGCGCGGGGTGCGAGAAAAAATCCGCTCGCGATCACAATGCCGCGGCACACCAGGTACACGTCGATCAGTGCGCCGACGGAACGGCCCTGTGGCGTGTTCTCGTCGATGAAAATGGACATCAGCACCGCGGTCACGATCATGAACACGACCAGCGGCAGCAAGGCGAACAAGCCGTGCAAAATGGCGCTCGGCAGCCGCTGCAACAAGGTCCAGTGACGCGCTGCATGGTGCACGCCACGCGCGGTTTCGGTCTTGCGTTCGGCGACCTCGATGACCGCCTCGTTGCCCGAACGCTCGGCCACGGCTTCGGCGTGCACCGCCGACTCTTCGTCCTTCGCGAGTTCGGGCTGTGTGGCGTCGACATCCACGATTCCACGCGCCGCGATCCGCGCGCGCGGCCGGCGCGCCCATCGCGACGTCAGGTATTCGAGCACCAGCGCGGGCAACAGCGAGATCGCAATCGACCAGATCATCTGGCCGATCAGCTCGCGACCGCTGGCGGTTGCGGTGCGCTGGCGCCACCACTGCACGACCGAGCCGTAATCGAGCAGCGCGGCGACGGAGCGGCGCAAGCCGCCGCTCATTTCCACAAGCCAGTAACTCGCCTCATGCGAGATCTGCGACGCGAGGCCGTTGCTCGTCAGCGACTTCGCCAGCACGCTCGCCGCACCCGATGCGCCGCTCGCAGCCGAGGCCGTCGATGCCGCGCTGCCC
>NZ_AEJF01000056.1 GCF_001028175.1 Caballeronia mineralivorans PML1(12) | reverse complement strand
GCGAGTGCTCCAGCGGCCGCGACGGCGCGCAGCGTGTCCTCAATCTGACTTCGGCGCGCGGGGTCGTTGAGGACGGCCAGCGCGGCGCGCGCCTGTTCAGGGGTCAGTGTCACGGATGATGGGTTAGTGACCGGACTGGCTGCCCCGGAGGCGGCGCTAGCAGCAAACGGAAGCGTGCTGGTCAGGACGCTCAGGACAAGAAGAAAGAGGACGAGAACAATTTTGCGCATGGGCGGGATGAGGAACTCGGTTAGGGATTCCGCAACGGATGCGCTCAGGCCACAGCGCGATGAACCTGCGGTGATCACTCTCAAGCTGGACAAACTGGAATGGTTCGTGCATCAAACGTCTGATCAAAACAACCTGACATGGGCATGCCCGTCCAAGTCCAAATTACGACACCGGAATCGAATCAACGCGATGTCGTGCAGTTTAGTGGAACGCGAATCCGGGGTTAAGCGCGCGCCTCGCCCACGCGGGGAATATCCGGCTCGAAGAATACCCAGCGCGCTTCGGGGAACGCGCGCTGCAGATCGGCTTCGATCACGTTGATTGCATCGACCATCGCGCGGCCGCTGTCGTACTCCACCATTTCGGCCTGCACAGCCACGACGATCTGTTTGCCCCACTGCAGCGTAATCAGGTTGATCACGCGAATAATTTCCGGGCGTGCGCGCAAGTGGGCATCGATAGCCCGGCGGACCTCTGGACTCGCCGATTCCCCGACAATCATCGACTTCACTTCGCGTGCGACGAGATAAGCGATCACCATCAGCAGCACACCGACGCCGATCGAACCCGCTGCATCGTAGACGGGATTGCCCGTGATCATGGTCATGAGCACGGCGCAGAACGCAATTGCGAGACCCGCCAGCGCAGCGACATCTTCGCCGGTCACCACAATCAGTTCGGATTCCCGTGTCTCACGAAACCAGCGCCACAGCGACTTGTTCCCCGATGACTTGCGAATCTCGCGCAACGCACCGGCAAGGGAAAACGCTTCGAGCACGACCGACACCCCGAGCACCACCAGCGCGACGATCGGATTGCTGAGCTCCTCATGCCGGGCGAGCCGATGCACGCCTTCATAGACCGAAAACGCGCCGCCGACGAAGAACAGCAGCAACGCGACGAGCATGGAATAGAAGTAGATCTCCCGGCCCGAGCCGAGCGGATGCAAAACGTCGGCAGGGGCCTGTGAACGCTTGAGGCCGAACAGCAGCAAGAGTTGATTGCCGCAGTCGGCGGTGGAGTGGATCGCTTCGGCGAACATGGAGCCGGAACCTGTCAACGCAGCCGCTCCGAACTTGCAGACGGCAATGCCGAAATTGGCTGCGAGCGCGTAGAAAATGGCCTTCGGCGATTCTTCTTTCATCGTGCTCCTGGCGGGAATGAGTCAGGGACGCTCTCAGCAAACAGACGCGCTAAACGACTTCGACGCGGCTCTCGCCATCGATCATTTCACCGATCACGGCCGCGTCATCGAAGCCGTCCGCGCGGAAGATGGCGAGCACTTCATCGACCGCTTCGGGCGCGCAGGAAACCAGCAGGCCGCCCGAAGTCTGGGGATCGGTGAGCAGCGTTCGTGCCACGTCGTGCAACGACGAAGCCAGCATGATGTCGTGTCCGTATGCCGTCCAGTTGCGACCGGAGGCGCCCGTGAACACGCCCGCTTTGGCAAAGTCCTGGACCCCGGGCAGCCACGGCAAGTCGGCGTATCGAAGGCGTGCGGTCAGCTTGGCACCGCGGCTGAGTTCCAGCGTATGGCCGAGCAGGCCGAAACCGGTCACGTCGGTGAGGGCGTGCACGGCGTCGAGCGCGGCGAGGTCCGTGCCGGGCCGGTTGAGCTTCGTGGTAGCGGCGATCATCGCGGCGTAGCCGGCGGCATCGAGTTGATCCTTCTTCAGCGCTGCCGACAGCACGCCCACGCCCAGCGGTTTGCCGAGGATCAACACATCGCCCGGACGCGCGGCTGCGTTACGTTTCACGCGTAGCGGATGCACGATGCCGAGCGCCGCGAGGCCGTAGATGGGCTCAACCGAATCGATGGAATGGCCGCCCGCAACCGGGATGCCCGCTTCAGCGCAGATCGACTCGCCGCCTTTCAGCACGGCCGCGATCACCTCGTGCGGCAGCACGTTGATCGGCATGCCGACCAGCGCGAGCGCGAGGATGGGTTTGCCGCCCATTGCGTAGACGTCGGACAGCGCATTGGTCGCGGCGATGCGGCCGAAGTCGAACGGGTCGTCGACGATCGGCATGAAGAAGTCCGTGGTCGCGACAATCGCCTGCTCGTCGTTCAGGCGATACACCGCCGCGTCGTCGGCGGTGTCGTTGCCGACCAGCAGATCGGGGAACAGGGGTAAGGGAACGTTGCGCTTCAGCAAGTCCGCGAGGATGCCCGGGGCGATCTTGCAGCCGCAGCCGCCCCCGTGAGAAAGGCTCGTCAAACGTGGCGACGGGTTCGAATTCAGCTTGAGTTCAGTCATTCAGGGACGATCCGGCGAAGTAGCGATGACCGATATTATGAGGGGATGAAGATTTCACGTGGTCCCACGGTATACTTTCCCCGCCTGCGGCCCCGCTCGCAGGCGACTCCCTCCCGTGAATTGAAAATCGTCCGCATGAAAAAACTCAATTCGACCCCTGCCGCGCTGATTGCCCTACTGCTTGCCGCATCGGTTTACCAGTTGGGCCACGCGCAGGAAACCCCAGACCCGTCGCAGGAAGACTACGCCTACCTCAAGCGCATGCATGTGCCGGACCCGGTGATCCGCTGCGTCGCCGCGTTCGACCGCTGGGTCGCGCTCACGCCGAAGTACGACACCTTCATCGTGCCTGACCGGCGTGTGCTGAGCGCAAAAGTCGATGACGACACCACCCTCTTCAGCGCCGGCAATCCCATTCCGGTGGACGAAGTGATCATCATGCGCGCCTTCGCCAAAGCTCGCGGCGAGTCGCAATGGACCCGCGTGGACAGCCGCTGTGGTGTGCGCGATGGCCGCGTTGTCGGGGTCTCGCTCACGCCAAATGTAAGGCCGAAGATCGTTCGGTAACAGCGTGCGGCGCATAAGCCTTCGCTGCCTTTACCGAATATTTCGGCACACACGTTTCCTTACAAACGCAAACGGCTTGTCATTTACCTAATCGCTACATTGATTTCACGGATTTCACTTGGAGAAACCAATGAAACGATTAGCGATTCTCGCCACGCTCGCACTGCTGCTCGGCAGCGCCCTCGGCGGTTGCATCATCGTGCCGGACGGCGGCGGGTACCACCATCACGACTATTACGGCCGCTATTAAGCCCGCAAATAACACCATGATCGACAGCCGATGATCCGTAACCGGTCAGGCGGCAAACCGACAAAACAAACGCGAAGGAAACCATCATGTTGACAGTCAGGAAAGTGTTGACGGCCGCATCGCTTGCGGCTGCGGCAGCGATGAGCCTCGGCTTCACGAATACCGCATCCGCCGACGACCATTACCACCCCGGCTACGTTCACGCAGAGAGCCGCGGCTGGCACGGCGACCGGTATTACGACGGGCATCGCTACTGGGAACGGCGCGAGTGGGAACGCCATCACGCGCCACGCTATGACGGGCCGCCGCACCGGGACTATTGATCGTTCCTGACTGGTCGCGCAGGCGTTAAAAACGAAAAAGCCAAGGACGTCCCTAGCTTTTTCGTTCTTGCTGGTTTTAAACCTTGCGCTTTAAACCTTCATCACGCGCTCGCTGACTCGCGCCATTTGCGGGTATCGCGTAATGGCGGCGCGCCGAACAACCGGCTGTACTCGCGGCTGAATTGCGACGCGCTCTCATAGCCCACGCGATGCGCCGCCGTCGCTGCATCGGTCATGTCGATCAGCATCAGCCGGCGCGCTTCCTGAAGCCGCAACTGCTTCTGGTATTGCAGCGGGCTCATCGCCGTGACCGCCTTGAAATGATGATGCAACGATGAGACGCTCATATGCACGTCGCGTGCGATCGACTCCACGCGCAACGGCTGATCGAAGTGCTGGCGCAACAACATGATCGCCTTCGCGATGCGCTGCGTCTGGCTGTCCTGCAGCGCGATCTGACGCAAGCGCGCACCCGGACCGTTCATCAGCAGCCGATACAAAATCTCGCGCTTGACCAGCGGCGCGAGAATCGGAATGTCCTCGGGTGTATCGAGCAGGCGCAGCAGCCGCAACACGGCATCGAGCAACGACGTGCCCAGCCGGTTGACATACAGGCCGCGTGACGCATCGGCAGGAGTCGACGGCGGCAGGCTTTCGTCGCGAATCAACTTGGTGATTTCCTCCACATCGAGGTCGAGCCGCACGCCGAGATACGGCTTGTCCTCGGTCGCGCCGGTCACCTGTCCCATCACCGGCAGGTCCACCGACGAAACGAGGTAATGCATGGGATCGTAGACATACAGTTCGTCGCCGACCATGATCCGCTTCGAGCCTTGCGCGATCACCCCAAGCGCCGGCGTCTGGATGCCGTGGCTCGGGCCGCCGCAATGCGTGATCCGGTGCAAGAACAAACCCTGCACCGCAGTCGCGCACGTGCCCGTGGTATCCGCGGTAAAGCGATCCAGCAGCGCGACGAGATCGAGCCGGGCATGGTCGAGGCCGGGATCGAGCGGCGTTGAAGCGGCGCCGTTGATAGCGTGGTTCGAAGGATCGATGGCGGAATCCGCCGTCTCATTCAGGGCCATGATTCGCAGTCAGTATGTTTGCGCGTCTGCCGCCCGATGGACCGGCCGCAGCCTTGCAAGGATGGAGAAGGGTTGCCGTCAGCCAGGCTAACCGCGTGCTGTCGGCGAATTCCACTTAGCTTACTCGCGCGCGAGTATTTTCGCCCATAGACACACGCGGCCTTTGCAGAATCGGGCAATGATCCGACAGGATCAGGCTAGCCGGGCGGAGCGACGCAGGCAGATACTGCTTGATCGCGGTGTCGCTGAAACATCGAACGGGCGTTCGATAGTCCCGCCGCGCAGCGGTTTGCTTCGATCGGGCAAACCGCTGACTATGTGCAAATTTAAGGCACGAATTCTAAGGAACCCAGCATGCGTAACAGAAAATTCGGCAATACCGGCTTGTTCGTCTCAGAACTCTGCCTCGGCACGATGACCTTCGGCGAAGGCGGCATCTGGACCAATATTGGCGGGCTGCAACAGGCGGACGCGGACAAGCTCGTCGGCCGGGCGCTGGATGCAGGCATCAACTTCATCGATACCGCCGACGTCTACGCCGACGGCAGCTCGGAGATCATGACCGGCCAAGCGCTCAAGAACCTGAAAGTACCGCGCGAAAACGTGGTGGTCGCGACCAAGATCCACGGCGAAACCGGCACGAAGGGTATCAATTCGCGCGGGGCGTCGCGGTATCACATCATCGACGGCGTGAAGGCGAGTTTGAAACGCCTGCAACTCGATCATATCGATTTGTATCAGTTGCATGGCTTCGATCAAGCCACGCCGATTGAAGAAGCGCTGCGGGCGCTCGACACGCTCGTGCGACACGGCCATGTCCGGTATATCGGCGTATCGAACTGGGCGGCGTGGCAAATCTCCAAGGCGCTCGGCATTTCGGAACGCCTCGGCCTCGCGCGTTTCGAGTCGCTACAGGCGTATTACACAATCGCCGGGCGCGATCTCGAACGTGAAATCGTGCCGATGCTGAAGAGCGAAAACGTCGGCCTGATGGTGTGGAGTCCGCTCGCAGGCGGTTTGCTCAGCGGCAAATACAAGCGCGACGGCAGTTCAAGCGAGCAGGGCCGCCGCACGAACTTCCAGTTCCCGCCGGTGAACATGGATCGCGCGTATGACTGTATCGATGCCATGACGAAGATGGCCGAAGCCAAAGGCGTGACCGTGGCGCAAATCGCGCTCGCATGGCTGCTGCATCAGAAGGTGGTGACGAGCGTGATTATCGGGGCGAAACGCGTCGAGCAACTCGATGACAACATCGCAGCGACGCAAGTTAAGCTGAACGACGACGAACTCGCCGCACTCGATGAAGTCAGTCAGCTCGCCAGCGAATATCCGGGCTGGATGTTCGCGCGCCAGGGCGAGTACCGGGCAAATCAACTGCGGGAATCGAGCGGCGGTTAGTCGCTTAACTTGGCTACTTGGTCAGTTTTAGCGGCAGGGTCGAACGGCAAGGTCATGAGCAGCGAGTCATGATACTTGCCGTCGATTTTCAGCGAACGCGGTTCACGCGCGTACTCGATGAAGCCCGCTGCGCGATACAGCTTCTGCGCTGCTTCGTTGTGCGGCGCGACCGTCAGCTGGATTTCCTCCACGATGGTGCGTGCGTGGCTTATGACAGCTTGCACGATGGCCGCCGCCATGCCCGTACCACGAGCTGTCGGCCGGACATACATTCCTACCAACACGCCCTTGTGCCTGAGTTTCGCGCCTTGCGGCACGACCAGGCCCGCCACGCCCGCCAGGTCGTTTTCATCGCTTAGAAAACCGCCGAACACGGCGGCGTTTGCGATCCGTTGCTCAAACCACGCGAGTGGTTGCTCGACCTCGTCTTCCCACGCCGAACCGAAGCCATCAGGGTGCCGGGCGAGACCTTCGAGCCTGATGTCGCGATACGCGGAAGCATCGGCGGGAGTGAGACGGCGGATGGTGAAAGGCGTAGGCATAGGTATTAGAGCTTTGAGCAGCGCGCGATGCTGGCGCTTGGTGGCGTGAAAACGCCAGTTTCGCATGCACGACGCACCCGCTCCAAGCCGGACCGCCCGTACCAACCAAGCTTCCAAACCCCGGTGCCACGCCACTACCTTTATCGGTATTCAGAATACGGCCTATCCACGGTATCGCGTTGCGCGATACCCCATCCATGCGCAAGACTGTGTCCACAAAATCAACACGCATTCCGGAGACATTCATGCGTACACAAGTCGGCATTATCGGTGCGGGCCCTGCGGGCCTCCTGCTCTCCCATCTGCTCCATCTTCGCGGTATCGAGTCGGTCGTGCTCGAGGCACGCAGCCGCGGCGAAATCGAATCCACCATCCGTGCCGGCGTTCTCGAACAAGGCACCATGGACCTGCTTAACGAAGCCGGACTCGGTGCACGAATGCAGGCCGAAGGCGCGGTGCATCACGGTTTCGAACTCGCCTTCGAAGGGCAACGCCGGCGCATCGCGCTAACTGAACTCACCGGCCATTCGATCACCGTCTACGCACAGCACGAAGTCATCAAGGATCTGGTCGCCGCACGTGTAGCGGCCTACGGCGCGCTGAAATTCGGCGTCACCGACGTGTCGCTGCACAATTTCGACGATGCCCCCGGCTCTACCCGGCCCAGCGTCCGGTATCGGCACGAAGGGTTTGAGCACGAACTGGAGTGCGACTTCATCATCGGTTGCGACGGGTCGCAAGGGGTCGCACGTGGGTCGATGCCCCAGGCAGTGAGGCACGACTATCAGCGCATCTATCCGTTTGGCTGGTTCGGGATTCTGGTCGAAGCGCCGCCTTCCGCGCACGAACTCATTTACGCTCGCCACGATCGCGGCTTTGCGCTCATCAGCACGCGCTCGCCGAACGTACAGCGCATGTACTTCCAGTGCGACCCGAAGGACTCGGTCGATGCCTGGTCCGACGACCGCATCTGGTCCGAACTGCACGCACGCGTGGACACGCTCGACGGCTGGCAGATCACCGAAGGGCGGATCTTCCAGAAGAACATTGTCGGCATGCGCAGCTTCGTCTCCACGCCGATGCAAGCCGGCAAGCTGTTCCTCGCCGGCGACGCCGCGCATATTGTCCCGCCCACCGGCGCAAAGGGCATGAACCTGGCGGTATCCGACGTCCGCGTGCTGACCGCGGCGCTGCAAGCGTTCTACGAAGAAGGCGCGAGCGACAAGCTGGACCGCTACACCGAAACCGCCTTGAAGCGCGTCTGGCGCGCCGAGCATTTCTCGTGGTGGATGACCCGGATGCTGCACAAACTCGACGACACCTCGCCGTTCGAACAACGCCTGCAAGTAGCCGAGCTCGAACACGTGACCACCTCGCGCGCTGCCGCCACGGCGCTGGCCGAGAACTACGTCGGCAGCGTCGCGGTTTAAGCGGCGGTGGTAGCGGTGGTGTCCGGTGCGTTCAAAGCACCGCCACCACCCGGATATCGCCTTCGATGGACGGCACGACCTGCCCGCCCACGCGCCGGAAGGTAATGGACACGGTCTTGTCGCCCACCCGCAGATCACCGATTTCGAGCCAGTCGATACCATCCGGCAACTGCGGCCGGTCGATCCGCACTTCCTCGTGCTCGGCATCGATTGTGATCCCGAGGCAGGCCTCCAGGATCATGAACGGCGATCCGGCCGCCCACGCTTGCGGCAAACACGCGACCGGATAGCCGATCGGCCGCTCGCCGCGTTGCCGGGTGAAGCCGCAGAACAACTCGGGCAGGCGCATATCGAAGGTGACGGCCGCTTCGAATAGTGCCTGCAACAAACGCACTGCACCGCTGCGATCGCCATAACGCGCGAGTCCGCGAGCGCACATGGCGCTGTCGTGCGGCCACACGGAACCGTTGTGGTACGACATCGGATTGAAGCGGGGCTGGCCCGCTGCCAACGTCCGCACGCCCCAGCCGGTGTTGAACAAGGTCGATTCGAGTTGCCGCGCGACCGCTTCGCCGCGGCTGCGCTCGACCAGATCGAAGGCCAGCAAGTGTCCCGCATTCGACGCCAACACCTTGCACAACTTGCCCTTGCCGTCGAGCGCAATGCCGTAGAACTCCGACTCGGGCATCCAGAACATCGTCTCCACGCACTCGCGGATGTTTTGCGCGCGCAGCTCGAAAGCCAGCGCTTGCTCGGGTGCTTTGCGTTGTCTGGCGAAGTGGGCCATGGTGGAGAACGCGGTAGATGCATACGCCTGGACTTCGACCAGCGAGATCGGCCCGACCGGGAAACTACCGTCTGCGTGAAACACGGAGTCGCCGCTGTCTTTCCAGCCCTGGTTGGCCAGGCCCGCTTCGGTTGCGCGCTGGTAGCTCAACAAACCGAATTCGTTTTTATCGCAATGACGCGCAATCCATTGGCCGGCCAGTTGCAGCGCGGGCCACAATTCGTCGATCAGCGCGGAGTCGCCCGTACGCTGTGCGTACGCGCCGGCCAGCGCGACGAACAGCGGGGTGCTGTCGACACCACCGTAGTACATCGCGAACGGTACTTCGCCCGTTGCGGCCATTTCGCTATTGCGTGTCTCGTGCATGATCTTGCCGACTTCCGCGTCGCGAAACGCCGAGTCCTCGCGAGCCTGATGCGCCGCGAGAAAACGCAGCACGCCGCGGGCAAGCGACGGATCGATCCACAACATCTGCAAGGACGTAATGATGGCGTCCCGGCCAAAAGCCGTTGAAAACCACGGGATTCCCGCGTACGGATACGGTCCCGTTTCGAGATCCGTAGTCAACAAGCCAAGGTCAGCGAGCGAACGATCGATCCATTCGCTAAACAACGGATTGCTGGACCGCACTCGCGCCACGGACCGCCGCCGCTCACGCATGCGCCGATGGGCGTCGACGAGCGCTTCACGAATGGCCGGCCGGCCCGACTCCGGTGCGCATTCGGCGCCTTCCTCGGCAATCTTCTTGCTCTCAGCGCTGGCGTCGCTCAATGCATGTGCGACCGCCGTGATCGACAAGTAGATCGACATGGCAGTTTCCGACTGAATCCGCAGCACGTAATCCGCGCGATTGACCGAGAGCGAATGCGGCGCCGGCGAAAACTGGATGCGCGCGGTCCGCTCCACTTCATCGAGACCCGTATAGCGCAACACCACCTCGCCATCTTCGATACACGGCTCACGCATCTCCCCGCGTTTCGGACGGGTGGACCCGCGCACTTCGAACATGTCGTGGAAGTCGGCGGCGAAGTTGATAGAAAGCGGCACAGTGGCTGGTTCCGTGCCGTAGTTGGTCAGCACGATCGCTTCGTGCAGCACGTGCCGCGACAACACCCGCCGACGCTCGACGTGGATCACGCCTTCGGGCGTGGTCGCGCCGCCGATAGGCGGCAGCGGCCGGTTGGTCAGATGCGCGGTGAAGACGGCGTTGTCGCTCGACACACTGCCGGACAGGAGCGATGGCGAGCGTCCGCCGAAGGTCAGGCGCAACTGTGACAACACACGTGTGTCGTTGACGAAAAGGCCGTCGTCATTGCCGCGGATGTCGCCGTTTGCGTCGTTGACGACGAAGGTATTGCCCGCCTTGAGCACGAATTGGCGCTCGTTCGCGTAGTTCGTATGCTCGGTTGCGATAAACGCGCCGTCCGTGACTGCGTCGGGCGTCGACGGAGGAACCTCGCGAACGCCGGCCGTGCTGCGGATCGGATCGGGCATGTCGTCATGAGCGGGGCCGTGGGCAGCTTCGCGAGCGATATCACGGTCCTCTCGGTCCCTGAGCGCCTGCTTTGCTTGCTGTTGTTCCTTCGTTTCCATTACACCTTCCTGAAAGAGTTGCCTGGACACCCAGCCGATTGTACGGCCGGAGCCCGCGAATCAATTTGCACGAACCGGAAGCAAGCGCACCGTGGACCCGCTATCATCGACCGTTTTTCGACCGACGCTCATTCAACCGGTTCTCCGCGCCGTATGCCTTTTCCACACATCGACTTACTTTATTCAGCATCCGGCCTGGCCGTTGGCTTCCTCGTGGGCCTGACCGGCGTGGGCGGCGGCTCGCTGATGACGCCTTTGCTCGTGCTCCTGTTCGGCATCCACCCCGCCACCGCGGTCGGCACGGACTTGCTCTACGCGGCCGCGACCAAGGCGACCGGCACGCTGGTCCACGGCATCAAGGGTTCCGTGGACTGGCGCATCACCGGCCGGCTCGCGGCCGGAAGCATCCCGGCGGCGGCAATCACCCTGGTCTTGCTCAACCGGTACGGTTTGAACACGCCCGCCGCGGCCCGCGTGATCCAGCTCGTGCTGGGTTCCGCGCTGCTCGTCACCGCCGTCTCGCTCGTGTTCCGGCCGCAACTCGCGCGCTTTGCGTACAAGACCGGCATGGCCCGCGAGGCAAGCGGAAAACCAGGCGCGGCGAGCCGCGAGACCCGCACGGCGGCCTGGACGGTGCTCACCGGCGCCATCCTGGGCGTGCTGGTGTCCATCACCTCGGTCGGCGCGGGCGCCATTGGCGTAACCGTGCTCTTGCTGCTCTACCCGCGTTTGCCGACCGCGCGGATAGTCGGCTCCGATATTGCGCACGCTGTTCCGCTTACGCTGATTGCAGGGACCGGCCATTGGCTGCTCGGTTCCGTCAACTGGGACCTGCTGCTGTCCCTGCTCGTGGGTTCGCTGCCGGGTATCGTGCTGGGCAGCCTGCTCTCCACCCGGGCGCCGGAAGTGCTGCTGCGCAATCTGCTGGCCGCAACGCTCGTGATTGTCGGCGTGAAACTGGTGCTCAGTTGATTCTCGGGCAGTTCGAACGATAGTAGTCGCCCAGCGTGACGCTTTCCAGTAGACCAAAAGGCATAGGACGTCTGGGCAGACGCGTTTTCAGGCGCATAGGCCGTTCGGTCAGCTATCTGGAGCCAGCGTTTTCGCGCAGGATTCAGGTGGACGAAAGTTGATGAAGTAATGCATACACGTACTTGCCCCGATAGATCCTATGAGCAGGGGGCGGGTAGCGTCCCGCGCTTTGATTCACTTTCGCGCTTGATTCACAATGGTTAGCCACGAGACAACCAGGAGCCGCGTATGAGCCACACCGACGATCCCCGCGACAAAGACGAACTGCCCGCCTCCGACCTGCCCCACGACCCCGTGCGCCGTCGCCTGCTCGCGGCCGGCGTTGGTCTCGCTGGCCTGACTGGATTGTCGCTAAGCGGCTGTAATCTCTTCGATTCGCGTCCCACCACGCCCAAGACCACCGCTGACATCGCGCTAGACCGGACGCTGCAGGCCAAGGTGCGGCATATCGTTGTGATCTACGCGGAAAATCGCAGCTTCAGCAACCTGTGGGCCAATTATCCCGGCGTGCAATATCCGCTTGGGGCCGTGCCCGCATCGCGCTATGTACAACTGGATCGCGACGGCCGCACGCCCCTGCCCGTCCTGCCGAAAATCTGGGGCGGCCTCGTGCCGCAGGCGCAGGAAGTGGACGGCAAGCGCTACATGATCTCGGAGAAACAGATCGACAGGGTGCCAAACGGACCGTTCCACCTCGTCGACGCGGAGGGACAACCGTTGCCGAACGGTGTCATCACGCGTGACCTCGTGCACCGTTTCTATCAGAACCAGATGCAGATCAACGCGGGACGCAACAACCAGTTCGCCGCATGGGGCGACTCCGGCGGGCTGGTCATGGGGCATTACCGCAATTCGGCTGAATCGCTGAAGCTCTGGAACATCGCGCGGCAAAACGTGCTGTGCGACAACTTCTTCATGGCTGCGTTCGGCGGTTCCTGGCTCAATCACATCTTTTTGATTTCGGCACAGACCCCGCTTTATCCGGACGCGCACAACGGCCCAGCCAGAAAGCTCCTGTCCGTGCTGGACGGCGACGATCCGCTAGGCACGCGACTGAAACTCGCGGCCGACTCACCGGCATCGGCACTCGATGGACCGCCGTCCTATGTCAACGACGGTGCGCTCACAGCCGACGGCTACGCCGTCAACACAATGGCGCCGCCCTATCAGCCAAGCAACGTCCGTCCGGCGGAAGGCGGCGATCCCACGCTGGCGGATCCATCGAATTATCGTGTGCTGCCGCCACAGACTTACGCAACGATCGGCGACCGGTTGTCGGATAAGGGCGTGGACTGGGCGTGGTACGGTGGCGGCTGGGACTATGCGCTCGCGCATCGCGACACCGGCATGGTTCCCGATTTCCAGTATCACCATCAACCGTTCAACTATTTCCGCAGCTTCGCACCAGGCACGCAGGCGCGCACTCAACACTTGCGCGACGCCGGTCTCGGCGACGATCCGTCGACCAACAAGTTCATTGCGGATATAGACGCGGGGCGGTTACCGGCCGTGACGTTCTACAAACCGCAGGGCAATCTGAACATGCATGCGGGTTACGCCGATGTCGAATCGGGTGACCGGCATCTTGCCAACGTGGTCGAGCGGATCCAGCGCGGGCCGCAATGGGAAAGCACGGTCGTGATCATCACGCACGACGAAAACGGCGGCTGGTGGGATCACGTCCCGCCGCCCAGGGGAGATCGATGGGGACCGGGATCGCGCGTTCCGGCACTGGTGATCGCGCCCTTCGCGAAGAAGGGCGTCGTCGACCACACGGTCTACGACACGGCATCGATCCTGCGATTCATCACGCGCGTCCACGACCTGGTGCCGCTCGATGGCGTTATCGCGAGGGACCGGGCATTCACGGCAAACGGCGAAGCGCCGTTGGGAGATTTGACGGCAGCGCTCGATCTGGCCTGAGCCACGAGCCCGAGCGACGAGTCACGAATCGCGGTGGCCCCTAAGACCTAGGAAGCGCGCGAGCCGTCCATCCTGCCTGCGCGGGCATCGGCGGCATCAGACGCTTCCTGTCTCCATTCACGTCGCGAACGCAGCATCTTGCGCACCGCGAGCCGCGCCATCTTGAGATAGCCGAATGGCCGCGGATCGGCCAGCATGCTCAGCGCCCTCGCGTAGTCGAGCGTCAGGCCAGGTGTCCAGGCCATCGTGGCGGCGCGTTTGCGGATCTGCGCGGCGACCCACAACTCCGGCGTCACGATCAGACGCAGGAACGCCCGCCAGCCGACATCGTGACCATGAAAGGTGCCTACCGTCCCTTCCAGCGCCGCTTCCAGCGCCTTGGAGACGGTGCTGGAACAATTCCGGTAGGTCAGGTTATAGGTCTGATCCTGCCGGTATTTCTCCCAGAACACCTTCAGCCGTTCCGGCCGGTAATTGCGAATGCGCACGCGAGTCGTGGACTCGCACCATGCCTTCGATTCCGTCGCGTAGTCGGGCTGGAACGTGCCCGGCACATTGTTCTCGCGGGTCGCACGCAGGATGCGTCCGAACTCGTCCGGCGAACGGTCGATCTCCACGCCCGGATACAGGCTGATGTAGATGCCCTCAGGCGACTCCAGCGCTGCATGGCCCGTCGAGATGACGCCGTTGGCATCGACGGCGGCGATGTAGCGGTCCACGATCAGACGCCGATGCGCTTGCGCCCGCGCGGACCCGACCGGTGTCCACACGTGCACGGTGAGCGCTTTTTCATCGGCGGCGGGTGGGCCGTCCCATTCGAAAGGCCCGTCGGCCTCTGTCGCAGCCGCACCGGCGACGGCCTGTGCTGCCGCGGTTTTTTCGGCATGGGCGGGATCGGCGATCACGTCATCGGAGAGCGCCAGGGTCTTTTCGTTTTCCGGCGGCAGGCTTTCCATGCGGCGCACGCGAAAGGCGATCCACAGCATGTTCCAGCCGCCGAATGCGAGTCCGAGCCCAACTGCATAGGGTGCCGTGCCAACGTAATGCGTGGGATACGGTTCGAAGAAAAAAATCGCCAGCAGGATTTCGACAATAGCCAGCGCCAGCACGATCCTCCATCGGCTGTAGCGCACGACGACAGCCGACGCGGTCTGCAGCAAGCCATCGGCGAGAAAAAGCGTACCGAAGATCATCGACAGCACAAAGTTGCCGTGATGATTGCCCGCCATGATCAGCAGCGCAGCGAGCGTGAACGCGCCGCCTTTCACATAACGCAGCGTGCGCTGGCCGCCCACCCCGATATTCGCTATAGCGAGGGTCGCGAGACCTTCGGCGAGCAGCAGCCAGGCGAAGACGTGGATGGGAAAATAGAGAACGCCGTCGAGGGCATCGACAAACACCGATATTCCGATCACCAGCCAGATGCCGCCCACCACGGCCAGCGTGCGCCAACGGCGGCGCAGGTAGTCCACACCTAGCAAAAGCATCACGAGATGGATCATTAAGTCACCTGCGAGAACACGCGACCCCGCCATGATAAAAGCGATGCCGCGTTACGCCAACGGCTTCGGGCTCCTGACGCGCGGGCAAACGCTCAACCCTCTTCCACCCAGGCCCGCGCCGCTATTTCCAGCAAATAACCATAATGCAGCGCGCCGACGGGAACGACCGCACGCGCCGGTTTCCAGTCACCGAAATGACGCGCGTAGATCTCGTTGAAAGTCTTCCAGTGATCCACGCCGACCAGATAAACCGTCACCTCGATGACGTCCTTCAACCCCGCGCCTGCTGCGGCCAGCACCGTGCTCACATTGTCCAGCGCCTGCCGAGCTTGTTCTTCGAACGGCAAGTCGCCGGTATGCGTGCCATCGGAACGCATCGGCAACTGGCCCGAGACACAGACGAGATTACCCGTACGGGCTGCGTGGCTATAGTGGCCGGCGGGAACGGGAAGACCGGGCGCGTTGATGAGCTGAATGGGCATGGTGACGTTCACGAATTAAAAAAGGGGGAGTCGGCAGCATACGTCGGGCGGCTCAAAGGACCAACCGTCCGGCGAGGAAATCGAGGAAGGCTTTCGCCCGTCCCGCCATCGACGCGCTCTGGTAGAACACCGCGCTGATGGGCTGCCGGACGTCGAGCAAAACGCCGTTCATCACGGTTTGCAGGCGTCCGCTCGCCACGTCGGCTTGGGTCATGTATGCGGCCAGGCATACGATCCCGCCGTCTGCCAGCGCGAGTTGCCGCATGGTCTCGCCGCTCGATGCCGCAATTTCCGGCACGATCCGAAAGCGCGCACCAGCGTCACGGTGGTCGCTGTCGTCATCGATCAAGGGCCAGTCGTTCAGGCTCTCCGGCGCCGTAAAACCGATCAGCCGGTGCCGCCGCAATTCAGCCACCGTGCGCGGTTCTCCACGCTCTGCCAGATACGCCGGACTCGCCAGAATACGCAGCCGGCTGCTGCCGAGCGAGCGCGCGTGCAGCGTGGAATCCTGCAACGCGCCGATCCGGATCGCGATATCCACGCGCTGCTCCATCAAGTCGACGATCCGCTCGTTGCTGCTCAATTCCAGCAGGATTTCCGGATACGCCGCCGCGAACGCCTGCACGTGCGGCACGATGCAATGAAGCACGAACGGCGACGCGGCATCCACCCGCAACCGCCCCGCAGGACGCTCGCGTTGCCGGGCGATCGACTCCTCCGCATCTTCCATCGCGGTGAGGATGGCGCGGGCACGCACCAGGAAGAGTTCGCCTTCGTCGGTGAGTTGCAGGCGGCGCGTGGTCCGCCGTACCAGCGTGGCATCGAGCTTGTGTTCCAGCCGCGTCAACGCACGGCTCACGCCGGAAACGGTTTGCTGCAATGCTTCGGCGGCCGCAGTGATCGACCCGCTGTCGATCACCGTCACAAAGGCCAGCAGTTCTTCAGTGGTCGTCTTCATCTATCGATTGTTGATTCTGGATCAAGATTGATTTGAGACTAACACCGTTTTTGCGAAAGTCGAAGACGTGGATACTGCCTGCATCGACTCATCCACAGCATGGGACAGGAGAACGGACATGAAGATTTTTGTGACTGGCGCAGGCGGTTTTATCGGCGGCTCAATTGCGGCGCGTCTGGTTCGGGACGGCCATCAGGTCAGCGGCCTCATCCGTCGCCCGGAGCAGGCGGACGAACTGAAGGCGCTCGGTATTGAACCCGTGATCGGCAGCCTTGACGACCGGGCGTTGTTGATCGCGCAGGCCAAGGCAGCCGATGGCGTGATCAACGCCGCCAGCAGCGACCATCGCGGCGCGGTCGAGGCATTGATCGAAGAACTCGAAGGCTCGAACAAACCGCTGTTGCATACAAGCGGCTCGAGCATTGTCGGCGATGCGTCCGGCGGCGAAGGATCGGACGCAATCTACTACGAGGACAACTTGCCCGAACCGACCGCTGACAAAGCGCCGCGCGTAGCCATCGATAACCTAGTGCTCGATGCCGCCAAACGTGGCGTGCGTTCGTCTGTGCTGTGCAACACGCTGATCTACGGCCACGGCGCGATAGCGACGGCGAAAAGCGTGCAGTTGCCGCGTTTGCTGGCTCAGGCGAAAAAGAGCGGCATCGTGCGGCACGTGGGACCGGGACGCAATATCTGGTCGAACGTGCATATCGACGACGTCGCCGACCTGTACGTTCGTGCGCTCGAAAAATCCCCGGCGGGGACGTTTTATTTCGTCGAAAGCGGCGAAGCGGCCTTCCGCGATATGACGACCGCGATGGCTAAAACACTCGGCCTCGGCGCGCCGCAAGACTGGCCGCTCGAGGAAGCCAAGAAGGAATGGGGCTACGAAATGGCGTCGTACGGGTTGGGATCGAATAGCCGGGTGCGTGGCAAACACGCGCTCGAACTGCTGGGATGGGAACCGAAGCGAACGTCGGTGACTGAGTGGATCAGCAACGAGATGGTTAAAGCGAGCTAGCCCCGGCGCTTTGAAAGCGAACGTTTTTGCGTAGCGCGGCCCGGGGTTTTGCCCTTGGCCGCGCGACTGTTTTTGAAGCTTATGCACCTCGCTCCACGTTCACTTCAACGCTTGCACAAACTCCTCGATCTTTCCCGCCGGCATGCCCGAACGCACCGCGGCGTCGCGGATTTGCTGCCATGTGGTTGGATCGATTGCTACGCCGTTCGCTTCGAGCTCGGCCCGCCGCGCCTGTTCCGGCTCGCCCGGCACCATGATCCTGTCCGTATTGGCCGCAAGCGGCGACGCCTTCACCCATTCGACGAACGCATCGGCTTCTGCCTGTGCGTTGGGGGCATCGAAGGCATTCGGATCGACAATCACCGATGTCATGCAATTGATGATCGCGTTGGTTTTAACGAGCGTGTCTTCGTGCGTGGTGAACCCACCGGACAGCGCGCCGCCGAAAATCTCGCACATCGCGGCGAGGCCGTACCCCTTGTGTGCGCCCATCGCCGTTAGCGAGCCGAACGGCGCTTCGTGCATGACCTTCGGTTCGATCGTCGGCACGCCCGCATGGTCGATCAGATAACCCGGCGCAACCTTCACGCCCTTGTTATAAGCCACGCGCGTCTTGCCGTAGGCAATTCCGGCCGTCGCAAAGTCGAGTACCAGCGGCGTTTTGCCCTCGCGCGGAAACGCGGCGCAGAACGGATTCGTGCCGAAGCGCCGGTCGATGCCGCCAAACGGCGCGACCAGCGGATCGCCCGCCACGTTGACGAAGTGAAACGATACTAAGCCCGCCGCCGCGCACTGTTCGGCCCAATGTCCGATGCGCCCAATGTGATGCGCGTTACGCAAGCCGACCGCGCATACGCCGAGCTTTTTCGCACGCTCGATGCCGTGTTCCATCGCCTCGTAAGCCACGACCTGGCCAAACCCCTTTTTCCCGTCGATAGTCAGCACTGCGCCGACATCGCGAACTATTTCAGCGTGCGTGTTGAGCTGCAATTCGCCGTCCGCAAGCGAGGCCATATAGCGCGGAATCATGCCGACGCCGTGCGAATCATGCCCCGATAGATTCGCCATCACCAGATGATCGGCCACTAGCTGCGCTTCGCGTGGCGTGCTGCCTGCGTGGTTCCAGATCGCGCCGACAAAGGCGTGCAACGTGCTTGGGGCGATGCGCGATTCGTGCGTTTTTTCAGTGCTCATGCGACTGCGTCTCCTGACAGAAAAATGCTGCGTAGCAAGGTCAACGGCGAAGTTCAACGGCACGCCGGTTCATCACCGTGCCGTCCAAATGAAACGGCGCGCAAAAACTGCGCGCCGCCCTTAAGCTCACTGCCGATAACAAAACATCAAGGCGTCGCCGCGATCACCTCGGCGACTGTCGCCGTCAATTTCTTCGCGAAAGGTACATGCAGGAACTCATTTGGTCCATGGGCGTTCGACCTCGGTCCCAGCACGCCGCATACCATGAACTGCGAACGCGGGAAGCCTTCTTGCAAGGTGCTCATCAACGGAATGGTGCCGCCCTGCCCCAGGAATGCGACGTCCGCGCCGAAGTGCCGGCGTGATGCATTGTTCAACGCACTATCCAGCCACGGCGCGAGTTCAGGCGCGCTCCAGCCCGTCGCCTCGCCGCGTTCGGGCTTGAACGTCACCTTCGCGTTGTAGGGCGGATCGGCTTCGAGCATGGCCTTGAGTTCCGCCAGCGCCTTCGTTGCCTCGACCAGCGGCGGCAGACGCAATGACAACTTGAACGCGGTGCGCGGACGCAGCACATTGCCGGCATTGATCAGAGACGGCAGCCCCTCCGCCCCCGTCACCGCCAGCGATGGCCGCCACGTGGAGTCGAGCAGCGCTTCACGCGGATCGGTGGTAACAGGCAGCACCGTGCCGCCGTTCTGGCCGCAGCTCCACGGAAGTTTCTTCCATACATCGTCACCGAGAATACGTGCCGTCGCTTCCGCTTCGCTCAGACGCCGCAGTGGGATATCGCAATGGAAACCCTTCGGCAGCAGGTTCCCGGTGCTCGAATCCTCGAGCCGTTCCAGCAGCCTGCGCATGATGCGGAATGTAGATGGCGCGATGCCGCCGTTCGTGCCCGAGTGGATGCCTTCGTCGAGAACCTGCACTTCGAGGTCGCCCGAAACCAGGCCGCGCAGCGACGTCGTCAGCCAGAGCTGATCGTAATTTCCCGCACCGGAGTCCAGGCAGATCACGAGGCTCACGTTGCCGAGCCGGTCACGCAGCGCATCGATATACGGCAGCAGATCGTAGCTGCCCGATTCTTCACACGTTTCGATAATGCCCACGCAGCGCGGCCGTTCGATGCCTTGCGCGTCCAGCGCGGCGATCGCGCTGATCGAGGCATATGTGGCGTAACCGTCGTCTGCGCCGCCACGACCGTAGAGCTTGCCGTCTTCGAATTTCGGCGACCACGGACCGAGGTCCCGACGCCAGCCGTCGAACTCGGGTTGTTTGTCGAGATGGCCGTACAGGACGATGGTGTCGCTGCTGTTCGAACGTGTGGCAGGTGCTTCAAAGAAGATCACCGGCGTGCGATTGGGCAAGCGGATGATTTCGACTTTCAAGCCGCGAACGGGTTGCCGTTCGGCCCATTGCGCAGCGTCCGTAATGACGCGTTCGATGAATCCGTTGTGCACCCAGTCGGGGTCGAACATCGGGCTTTTAGCGGGCACCGCGATGTAGTCGGTGAGTGCGGGAAGAATCTCGTCGTCCCATTTCCGGTCGACAAATTCCCGCAGTGCTTGACGGTCGATTTGGTCGATGCGCTGTAATTCTTGAGTAAGATCGTCTGAGATCATGACGGGCGTCCCGGCCGTTTAAATATTAATGATAGCCGTGTTTAGTGGCAGTTCGAATGCACAGTTTCTCATGAGCCGAATGTCGGCGGCGCGGCTTTTCGCCTTTAGCAGCGAGCGCGACAGACGTTTCGCAAGCTTGAAAAATGGCACGCGCGTGCCGGGAGAATGCGGCGCTCGAGCTGCGGAAAAAGCGCTATGGGCGACGTCCCGGTATGCTTATGGCCCGTCCAATCAGGAGCACCTTCATGTCCGTTTCAATGTATCGCGCGACGATTCCGGTTTTCATCCGAGGCCTCGACGTCCTCGTTTCCCTGCTCGATAAAGGCGCAGCGCATGCGAAAGAAAAAGGCTTGAGCGACACGGACGTGACAAGCGCGCGGTTGATCGACGACATGCTGCCGCTCTCAGGTCAGATTCAGCGTGCAAGCGATACATCGAAGCTGTCAGCACAACGTTTGTCGGGCGTCGCGGCGCCTGCGTTCGACGATACCGAAACGACCTTCGTCGAATTGCGGGAACGCGTGGTGAAGACGGTGGCGTATTTAAAAAGCATCGATGCAGGGACGTTCGAAGGTAGCGAAACGCGTGTGGTGACCCTGAAGCAAAAGAACTTCGAGCCGAAGTTTAGCGGCGAGGATTATTTGTTCTTGTTCGCGCTGCCGAATTTCTATTTCCACATCGTGACCGCTTACGACATCCTCCGGCACTTGGGCGTACCGGTAGGAAAGATGGATTTCCTTGGCGCGTTCCAGGCGGCATGAGGAGCAATTAAAAGCAGCCCGCCGCCCGGCTCAAGTCCGTCAAGTCCGCGCGGCGATCTGCTTCTGCCAGCTAGCCAAAATCCGTCGTGCGAGCACGTTGTAGTCGCCGCCAAAGTGGTGATCGCCGCTGGTCTTGACCACTTCTATGCCCGTCTTCGTCAGCGCCGGACACAGCGTATCTTCCTCGGCCGCGCCGTAAATGCACTGGACGATCGCGGGCGGCAATTTCGCGAGTTCCGGCTGCACTTTCAACGCGTCCTTGCTCGCAGGCATGCCGAGCCAGCCCGTTACGCGAATCTGGAAATCGGCGTCGGGCGCAAAGCCCATCAGCGATACCAGCGACACCTTCGCGCGCACCGCATCCGGCAGCCGGTTGTAGGCGAACGGCATCACGTCCGCACCGAACGAATAGCCGATCAGCGCGATGTGCTCCGAGCGCCAGCGCGCGCTGTACGCCTGAATCACCCGCGTGAGATCGTGACTAGTCTGTTCGGGCGTCTTGGCGCTCCAGAAATAACGCAAGCTGTCGATGCCGATCACCGATACCCCATCCTTCTGCAACGACTCCGCGACGGTTTTATCGAGATCGCGCCAGCCGCCATCGCCGGAAATCACGATGGCAAGCAGGTTCGTCGGATGCGCGGCAGGCAGTTCGATCAGCGGCAGATCCGATACGTCTTCATCGCGCGTTTGCTCGACCTTGAGATGCGGCGTGGCGAGCGCGAGCAGCACATCGGCCTTTGAAGCGGCGGCGGGTTGCGTGGTTTTATCGAAGAAACCGGGCAGGCCCTTCGCGTGCGTGATGGTCGGATCGGGCGGGCACAGGTTGAAACGTGCGTCCAGTTGCGAATCGGGGTTCAACGCAAGCGCGCCCGCCACCGTGTTGTCCGGCGCCTGCGCCAGGATCTTCGTGGCGAGCACCCCGCCCTGGCCCGTGCCCATCAGGATCGGTGCGAAATAGCGGCTGGATTGCACTTCGCGTTCCAGTTGATGGCTCACCGCCTCGGCGTCGCCAACCAGGTTGTGGCAGCTCTCCTTTTCGCCAGGCAGTTTCGCTGCGTAGCGTGCCGTGTCCACGCCGACAACCATCGCGCCATTTTTTGCCAATGCATCGGCGGCTTGCTGATCAGCGGGGGTCCAGTTTTTATCGGAGAAAAGCACAACGAAACCGCGCATCGGACCGGTGGGTTTGGCGAACGCCACGTCGCCGTAACGGCCGCCGGGGAGCGTGGCGGCATGCGCCATTGACATCGATAACAGCGAAACGACCGCGAACTTCTTGAAAAATGTCATGAACGCCAGCCTCCCGCCAGCAACGAGAGATCTGCGAGCGTGAAAAACACGCCGACCGAACCGGATGCCGCCAGATAACGCGGCTCCCAGCGCGGCTGGAACTTGCTCTTGAAACCGCGCAAGCCCCGGAAATTGTAGAAACGTCCGCCGAACCGCCAGACCAGCCCGGCTAGCCGATGCCACGGCGAAGCCAGCGGCGTCGGCTGCATGCCGGACAACGGCGCAATGCCAAGGCTCAAGGTCTGGAAACCGGCCTGCTTCAGATGCAGCGCGAGCTTGGTGAACAGGTATTCCATGGCGTACGGCGACGCGTCGGGGAGATGACGCATCACGCCGACCGTCGCTTCGGTGTTCAGGTCGGTCGTCATGAAGGTCACGAACGCCACCGGCGTGCCCTGCTGGCGCACCAGCAACACGGACTGCGCGGCGAGGTAATCGTCGGTGAACGCGGCGACCGAAAAGCTCTTTTCGCGCGCCTCGCGGCTTCCGAGCCACGCGTCGGAAATCTCGCGCAGGATCGGCATGCATTCGGGAACACGCGGCAAATCGATGGCTTCTACGTCGAAACCATCGCGTTCGCCGCGCTTCAGCGCGTATCGCAAATGCGCACGATGTGAGCCCTTCAGGTCGAAGTCCTCCAGCACCACGTGTGCCTCCTCGCCGAGCTTCATCAGCGTAAGGCCGGCATCGAGGTAAAGCGGCAACGCGTCGGCGCGGACCTGATAGAAGGCGGCGCGACCACTGTGCGCGTGCGCCATTTCCACGAACCGGCGAATCAGTTCCGCCCATTCGCGGCGCGGACCTACTGGATCGTGAAGCGCCGCCCACGTACGGCCGTGTTTCGCGTACATCAGGAACGCCTCGCGCGAGGTCGAGAACAGGAAACTCTTATCGCCCATCATGGCGAGGCCGGCGTCGCTGCGCTCCTGCGCACGGAAAATGCGCGCGGCGTCCAGCAGATCCTGCGGCGCGGGTTTCTCGAAACGGCCGGCCGCCGGGCGCAGCAATTGCCACACGGCGAACAGCGCGGCGAACAGGCCGGCAGCTAGCGTCGCGCGCAGCGCGCGCGGGGCGCGTTCATCGAAAGCGAATTGCCACCAGAGATCGCGGCTGTAATTGACATCGCGAAAAGCGAACAGGAAGATCCAGACGGCCAGCCCGATCACGATAGCCACCGACACCAGCCAGCTCGCCGTGAACCGCTCCGCCAGCAGCGACGAGCGCCGGTTGAAGCGGTCGCGGGTGGCCAGCAGCAGGACGATAAGGAGCGCGAGCACCCCGGTTTCGACGAATGCCAGCCCCTTCGCCATCGACAGCGCCAGGTTCGCCACCGCCAGCGTGATGGAGAGCCACCAGGCGGCGTCGAGCCGGCGCAGCAAACCACGCGCGACGAACAGCAAGACCACGCCCAGCACGCTTCCGAGCAATTGCGAGCTTTCGAGCACCCACAGCGGCAACACGGCTTGCAGCACCGCGATGCGCTTGCCGAACGCGGGTGTTGCGCCGGAAATCACGAGCATGCCACCGACCACGAAGGTCACCACGCTCAGGAACAGCGGCGCGAGTTGCGACACATTCGATGGATTCAGAAACGCGAAGCGCCCCTTGAGCGCCCGGCCTTCGAAAGCGGCCAGCACAAACGTGGCCACGATCAGCGGCAGGCCAAAATAGATCGCGCGGTACGCGAGCAGCGCCGCCAGCATCTCGGGCGTCTTGACGCTGCCGCCGAGCGCGAACACCATCGCAGCCTCGAACACGCCGACACCGCCGGGCGTATGGCCGATCATGCCGAGCAGCATGGCCGCCGAAAACACCGTGAGGAATTCGCCGAAACCCACTTGGGCATGCGGCAGCACGGCCCACAGCGCGAGCGCGGCGGCAAACACGTCGAGCGCCGCAAGCACGAGTTGCGCGACCAGATCGCGGCGCGCCGGAATGGTGACGACGAGCCAGCTCCAGCGCACTTGCAGGGTTCTGGGCGCGGCGCGGCACAGCGCGATCATCACAGCGAATCCGACCAGGACCGCCCCGCCGCTCCATCGCAGGATATCCGGCGATGCATGCAGCATGGCGGCGAGGGTGTCGGCGGCGCACACCATGCCGATCGCCGTCATCAGCGCCAGTGCGAGCGCCAGCGTCACGCTCGTGAACACGGTCAGACGGCCAACCTGCGCGGGCGTGACGCCCGCTACACCATATACGCGGCAACGTACGGCGCCCCCTGTCAGCGCGCCGAAGCCCGTCGCGTTGCCAAGCGCGGACGCGACCGTCGCCCCGACCCACAGCACGGAATGCGGTACTTTGGCTTCCAGGTAGCGCAGGCCGACAGCGTCGCGGCCAGCCAGTGCCGCGTAGCTCAGCGCGGTGGCGAGGAGTGCACCGGCCCACGCCTCGAAAGGAAGCGCACGTAATTGGTGAACGACCGTTTTATAGTCGACGGCGTGAGACAGGTGCTGGAAAACCACCAGCAGCAGCCCGCACACGACCATCGCGAGGACTGGCGCGGTGAAACGCTGCAGCCGCCACGACTTCGACAAACGAAGCAGCGATTCCAGCACAGGGACTGAACGGACAATATTTCTGCGAGACATGCGGATTACCGGACTTGCTTCAACGCCTTCTGCCTCGCGGCTTTTTGGCATTTTTGTTGGTTCTTGGTTCTGATCGGCAGATGCCGGACCGTATCGCGTGTATCCGGCGTTCATTCAGATTTCAAAATCCTGAATAGAACGTTACGGTTAGCAACGGCTGTATAACGGCCTAGGTTGACGGGACTTAAGAAAAGTGTGGGAGTCTAGCCGTTCGGGAGGGGCGCGGCGGGCGTTTCTTGCCGTTTCCGGTTGTTTCCTTCACACCAGATCGGGCGAGCGGTTAGCATCTTGGCTCCGATGCACGCCTTCGGGTGCCGCATTTATCATCGATAAAAAGGTTCTACCGTATGAAAAAGCAACGCCTCGCAGCGGCAGCCGTGACACTTACCGTCGCTGTCCTCGCCTTGAGCGCCTGCACGACACAATCCGATTCGCTGATCAAGACAGTGCCGGTCGGCTCGGGAACGTCGCATCTCACCACGCTGCCGTTCGTCGCTTGCGTGAAAGCGAAATGGGCCGCGCGGCCGCTGAAAATCGCCGAATACTCGCCAAGCGCAGACGGCGACGTCGTCACCGTACACGGCGCGAACGGGCAAACCATGCTGCTGATCGAAGCGGAACCGTCGGCGACGGGCACGGGATATACGATTTACGGCGATATCATCAGCGCGTCGGCGTATGTGGCCGACGCCCACAAGTGCGACTAAGCGCCGCAGGGCTGGATTAACTCGCACCGCCCTTCAAATCGACGTAAGCCCGGTGCGTGCCCACGATCCGCCCGATGAGATATCCATCCGACGCACACGCATTCACCCGCTGATCGCCGTTCCACACGATCTTGTACTGCTCGTCCTGTAGCCGGATGGTGGAGGGATCGAACTGCTGCGGCGGCGGAGTGGTCGTCTTGCCGCCCTCGCGTGCCTGTTCCATCACGAGGCGATTCCACGTGTAGGCATAACCATACTGGACACCGTCGGCGAAGGCGTCGAGATCGCATACCTGCTTGGGCGGAGTAATGGTGACTGCGGTGTGGTAACCATTGGCGCCGCCGACATCGATACGTTGTTCGCCGGGAACGCCGGAAGCATTGACTTGCGCGGAGCGTTTCGAGGCAGACTGAGGTTTGGCGGCCGCCACGGGCGCGGTGGTCGCGCTCGGCAGCGAGTTGCCGGCGCTGCCGTCCGGCGGCAAGGGTGCACAGGCGCTGAAGAGAAGAATCGATGCGGCGAGGGAAACGCCTAAAACCCTGGAGTGGCTGGTGAAAATCACGCTTTTGCTGTCCGTCTCAAAATAAACCGAGCACTACCTTAACATTTTGAGACGGAGGCGGAGATTGTGCCGCGTTTGGGACGGATTCTTGAACGGCAGCGCCGAAGGGGTGTTCCGGCGCTACGTTTGGTTTATCGGCTTGTAGGAAATGAAGAGAGGCGACCGGTCTTGCCCGCCCCTCTTGAACTTACGCGCCAGTCGTTGTGCTCAAGCCGCCTGCAACGGATGCTCGCTCAGATAAGTGCGCAGCGCGTTGTTCATCCGCGTTTGCCACCCTTCACCGGTCGCGCGGAAAGCGGCAATCACATCCGCGTCGTAACGCACGCTGACCTGCTCTTTCCGATGCTCTTTCGGCGGCCGGCCCATGCGGCGTTCAGCCATCACCTCGGGGAAGGGGCGCAGCGCCTTCATTTCTTGCGTTGACAGTGCCGCCGAGTCGGGATCGGCACCGCCTCATATCCGGTTCTTGTACATCGGCTCACGGTTTCGCTCCACGCTTCCTCCCCACGCTCGGTCACCCTCGCGCAGTTGCGCTTCACTTCGTTCGCTGTGGTCAACTCACGGGAGGACTTACACCTCCAAGATTGCGCCCATGCTGGGCGCACCAAGAAAAAGCCGCTTGCGCAATGCGAAGCGGCCTTCTTTGAAACAGTGGACCTACCGCAAGCCAACGATCAGGCACCCTCTTCCAGCACCAGCAGATTCTCATGCGAGAACCCGAGCGCCACGGGTTGTCCCCGCTCCGGCAATCGTCGATTCGGGTCGTTGAACACATCGAGTGAAATCACGGACTCATCCACGCGTGTCCTGATCCGCACCACCGCGCCCAGGAAGTTGACCTCCTCAACAGTCGCCGCGAGCGTATTGCGTCCGTTAGCCGGTGCCTCCAATACGATCGCTTCGGGGCGGACGGCAAGCATCCGCTGCTTGCCGGCGTCGCTGGAACTGAGCGCGTGCGAGGTCCGCAACTCCTGGCCGCCGACCACGATCTTCCCGCTCGCCGGGTCCACCACCTGCCCCGACAACAGGTTCAACGTGCCGACAAACGACGCCACGAAGCGCGTGCGCGGAAAGTTATAAATCTCCGATGGCGTCCCGATCTGCTCCACGCGCCCTTCGTTCATCACCACGATACGGTCGGAAATCGACAGCGCCTCTTCCTGATCGTGCGTAACGAAAATCGATGTAATGCCAAGCTCGCGCTGCAAGTTGCGGATATCTTCGCGCAAGGAGACGCGGATCTTGGCGTCGAGGGCGGACAGCGGTTCGTCGAGCAGCAGCACCTGCGGTTTGCTGGCCAACGCACGCGCCAGCGCCACGCGCTGCTGCTGGCCACCCGACATTTGCCATGGATACCGGTCTGCGAGCTTGGGCAGCTTGATCAACGCGAGCATTTCCTCCACCCGCGCCTTGATCTCCGCCTGCGGCCGCCCCAACACCTTCAGCCCGAAGCCGATATTGTCCGCCACCGTCATGTTCGGAAACAGCGCATAGGACTGGAACACCATGCCGACCTTGCGTTGCCGCGTACGTACATGGGTCACGTCGCGGCCGCCGAGCTTGATCGTGCCGCGCGTGGGCGTTTCGAAGCCAGCAATCATTCGCAGCACCGTCGTCTTGCCGCAACCCGAGGGCCCGAGAAAAGTGATGAATTCGCCGCGTTCGATCTGCATATCGAACTGATGCAGCACGGTATTCGTGCCGAAAGTCTTGGAAAGGTTTTCGATCTCGAGAAGTGCCATGACAAGCCTGCCCTTTAAATTTTTTGTCCGGCGAGAGAGCGCGCCGAGCCGAAGACCTGAATAAGCCCCATCGAGGCCCACGTGATAGCGAACGCGATGATCGCGAGCGCCGAGGGTTCATACGCCCGGTTCGCACCGATGAGTTGCAGATACGGTCCGAACGCCGGACGGTTGAGCAGGCTCGCCAGCGTGAATTCGCCGATCACCACCGCGAACGTCAAGAACGCACCCGACAAGATCCCTGAGCGAACATTCGGAAAGATGATCTTGAAGAGGATGGTCGGCCAGTTCGCGCCCAGGCATTCGGCCGCTTCGGTGAGCGAGCGGACATCGACGGCGCGCAGACCTGCATCGACGGATCGGTACATATAGGGCAAACACAGCGTGACGTAACCGCAGATCAGCAGGAAGTCGGTTGCGCGCTCGTTGCCGGTGAGCGGCAGGAACGAACTGCTGTTATAGATATGCAGATAACCGAACACGATCACGATGGCCGGAATTACGAGTGGCAACAACGTGATGAACTCGATCAACGGACGCAGCTTCGGCAAGCGCAACTGCACCCAGTAGGCGGTCGGGACAACCAGCAGCACCCCAAGCACGATGGCGAATACGCCCATCATGATGGAATAGCCGAACGACGCCTGGAAATGCGGGTCGGTGAGCACGACGCGGTAGGCGTCGAAGCTGTATTCACCGCGCCGCATCTTCAGGCTGAACTCCACTGTCGCGAACAGCGGCAGCAAGAAGTACAGCGCACCGACCACCATCGCGATCCACGCGCCCGCCCGCGTCTGAGCCCGAACCTTGTTGTCCGGAGTGACTGTGGCAACGGTGCTCATCGACGCCCCCTTTCAGCGCGCGAACGCAGCCAGATATAACCGCCGTTAGACAATCCAGTCACCAGCACCATGCCTAGCGCGAGCGCATAACCAAGATTTTCGTTGTGCAACACGTCACCGCGAATCTGCGCATAGAGCACGATCGGCACGATGTTGAGCGAGCTGCCGGTCAGCGCATAAGCCGTTGCCACAGCGCCGAACGCGTTCGCAAACAACAACAGCGTGGCGCCCAGCACGCTCGGCCAGAGCACCGGCAACGCGACGAACATCCAGTAGTGGTACGCACTGCCGCCCAGACAATCGCACGCCTCGCGCCATTCGCGCTTCAGGCCGTCGAGCGCGGGCGTGATGATGAGAACCATCAGGGGAATCTGGAAGTACAGATAGGTCAGCGTCAGCCCTGTGAAGCTCAGGATGCTGAAGCCAGTGGAATACAGATTGATGCCGACGTACTTCTTCAGCAGCACCGTGACGAGCCCGACGCGCCCGAGCGTGCAGATGAACGCGAATGCGAGTGGTACGCCCGCGAAGTTCGACGCCACACCGGAGAACGTCATCAAGGTCGGGCGAATCCACACGGGCAACTTACCCTGCACGGCGGCCCAGGCGAGCAGCAGTCCGAGAAATCCGCCACCCAGTGCCGATGCCGCGCTGACCTTGAAGCTGATCCAGTAGGCATCGAGCACACTGGGCTGCAGCAGTTCGCGGAAATTACCCAGCGTGAAATGGCCCTGCGCGTCCTGGAATGCGCCGACCATCAGCCACGCGGTAGGCAGCAGCAAGAACAATACGGCAAACGCAAAAAACGGTAAGACGCCGAGATAATTCCACGCGGGCGACACGCGTCGCGCCGCTTTCATGCCGGGGCCGAGCGACGGGTTCGACTGCCCCTCGCGCTCCTCATGTCCGGACATGGGCGTGGCGATCTTCGATGAAGTGCTCATGATGTCGCTCTTGACTGACAGGCCGCGCTGGGGACAAGCACAAAGCGCGAGCCGGAAGGGTAGCCGGACCTCAAGTCCGGCTACCCATGCACTGCGTTACTTCGTGTGACTACTTCAAGTAGTTACTTCACGTTTGCGCCAACCACCTGATCCCACTGCTTCGTGATGAGCGCCTTCGAAGCGTTCTGCTCGTCGAGCGTCGGGAACACCACGTTCTTGTAAGCCGACGGCGGCGGCAGCTTGGCGAGCAGCGCTGCCGGAATCTTCTTGTTGGCTTCCAGGTCCTTGAAGCGGATCGGATGGCAGTAACCCGTGAGCCAGCCAATCTGGCCTTCGTCCGAATACAGGTATTCCATCCACAACTTCGCCGCGTTCGGATGCGGTGCGTAAGCACTGATGCCCTGCACATAGACGCCAGCCACTACGCCGGTCTTCGGCACGACCACCGCCACCTTCGGATTTCCCTTCAGCGTATCGCGATCCGCGAGCGCGTTGTAGTCCCAGCGCACGATGATCGGCGTGGTGCCCTGCGCCAACGACGCCGCCTTGCCGATCACTGGAACGAAGTTGCCGTTCTTGTTCAGCGTACCGAAGTAACTCAGGCCCGCAGCGCCGGCCTTCGATGCGTCGCCCTTGCTCTGCGACAACCCGGCCGCGTACACGGCCTGAATGGCCTGGTTGGCCGAACGCGGATCGCCCGCGAGCGCAACGGCATTCTTATAGTCGGACTTGAGCAGGTCGGGCCAATCGGCGGGGATCTTGTCAATCATGTCGGTGTTTACTTGGAACGACAAGACGCCGTAATAATCTCCGTACCAGTAGCCGTCCTTTTCCTTGGCCGAATCGGGAATCGAGGCCCAGGTCGACACCTTGTAAGGCTGCAGCAAGCCCGCGGCTTGTGCCGTCGGTCCAAACGACAAACCGACGTCGATCACGTCCGGCGCCTGGGGGCCCGTATTGCCTTTATTAGCCTTGATGGCTTCGACTTCGTCACCCGAACCAGCGTCCGGATTCAGTTCGTTTACCTGGATACCGTACTTCGCCTTGAAGCCCTCAATCACCGCGCCATAACCGCACCAGTCGTGCGGCAACGCGATCGTGGTCAACTGGCCTTCCTTCTTCGCAGCAGCGATGAGCGAAGCCGGCGGTGCCGCCACGGCTTGCCCCGCCACCGCGGTCAACGCGGCGATAGCTGCCGTAATGGATGCCTTGCCGCCAACCCGGCGTAATGTCGAGATCACTCGCAACCCGTCTTGATTCATGGTGTTTCCATCCTCTGCCTGCGTGCTTACGTTTTTGGAAAGTTGCGTGCTGCGTGCATGCTGCATAGTCCGAAACTTGTTTTTAATGCGCACTCACATCTGGCGCGCACGCGACTCTGGCGGCCAAATGTTTAAGAACAATGACGACGGTGAAAAAGATAGCAATCCAGGACTGTTTTCAGGCACTGCGGACAGTCGAAGGGAACTATCCGCAGTGTGACGGAGAGACTAAGTTCAAATACCCAAATTCGCAAGTATCCAAAAAAATGCAACATCGACAGCGTCGGTTCTTGTTAATCTTTCAGCTGGAATCTGCGATGCATCCGGCCGCGGGGAGCTAATTAATATTGGCGACACACGGGCGACACATAGTCCGCTCACAGAATTTGAAGGGCTGCTGAATTTGAAGATCCGCTGAACGGGCGGCCCGGGGTTTCTACTCGTTTCCACCTAGTTTTCGCTCGACCTCAACTCTCAGGAATACAGCATGTGGCAGGAAGATCGTCATCAGAGAATTCGCGCGCTGCTCGCCACGCTTGAACGCGTGTCGACCGAACGCATCATGGCCGAACTCGGCGTGTCGCGCGAGACAGTCCGGCGCGATCTGGTGGATCTGGAAGCACTGGGTGAATTGCGGCGCGTGCATGGCGGCGTGACGCGCCCCGCTGACGAAGCGCCTATCGCAGAACGCAGCCACACGCACGTCAAGTCGAAGAACGCCATTGCACGTGCAGCCACCGCGCTGGTGAGCAGCGGACAAACCTTGTTCATCGACGCCGGCACGACCACCGCCATCCTCGCCGAGGAGCTGGCCAAGCTCGCTAACCTGACCATCATTACCAACTCTATCGACGTCGCACAGAAGATGCGGGCGACCGGCGAGAAGACCGACACGAGTAACGAGATCATCCTGCTCGGCGGCTCGATCAGCGACCGTGCATTTGCCACGGTGGGCGGCACGACCGTAGCCGAGATTCTCCGATACCGCGCCGACGTCGCGTTGCTCTCGCCGGTCGCCATCGATCACCGGCATGGCGCGACCAATTTCGATCACGCTGAAACGGAAGTGGCGCGCGCGATGGTCGCGCATTCGGACCGCGTGGTGATCCTGGCCGACTACAGCAAGATCGGGCAGTGCAGCAGGATTGCGTTCTGCCCGATCAATCGTGTGGATATACTTATTACCAACAAGAAAGGCGCTGACGGCCCTGCGCTGCTGTCGCTGCGTAAAAAGCTGCCGCAGGTGATTCTCGCCTGAGGTGGCGTTTAAACGCTGTCGTTACCGTAGGTCGCGTCGAGCACACGACGACGCAGCCGAGTGTCGCGCAACGCACCGGCTGCATCGAGCACCGGGTACGCCGTCGAGCAAAACAGCGAGTTAAGGCGCTTGAGGTCGCTGATGATGTCGAGATGCAAGGCGCTGGTTTCGATGCTGCGCGCACTCTGCCCGGCCAGCCGGTCCAGGTGCGCATATGAATAACTGCGCTCGAGATCGCGGAACCTTTCCTTCTCTGCCAGCAGGCGCTCGGCGCTGCGCAGATCGCTGTTGAGAAACACGCTCAGGCCCAGTTGCAGAGTCAGGATCACGCGTGCATGCAGGTCCTCCAGCTCGGCCAGCCCCTCCGGCGAAAACGCCAGCCGGTGCATGATCTTCTTCTCCTGGATGTTGGTCACCACTCGCTCGATGATGTCGCCGGCATGCTCCAGATTGATCGTCAAGGTGATGATGTCGGTCCAGCGGCGGCTGTCCGCTTCGTCGAGTTGTTCGCGTGAAATGCGTGCCAGATAGGTCTTCACGGCGGCATACAACTGATCGACGTCGTCGTCCATGCGGATGGTCGAGCGCGCCTTGGCCGGATCGTTGGCACGCATCAGTTCGACCAGGTTGTCGAGCATTGTGCGGATGATGTCGCCGATCCGCAGTGCTTCGCGCGCGGCATTCGCCAGCGCCAGAGTGGGTGTGGAGAGCGCGACGGGATCGAGATAGAGCGGCCGCAATTCCGGGTTCGCTTCGGGCCGGTCCGGCAACACGCGGTAACACAGGCGCGAGACCAGATCGATCAGCGGCATGCAGGCGACGCATCGCACCATGTTGTAGGCGAGATGGAACGTGATGACCGACTCGCGTGGATACGGGATCAACGCGCCAATTCCTTGCGCGATCCACGGAGCGAACGGCAGCACGATCAATGCGCCAGCCAGCTTGAACAGGACATTGCCGAGCGCGAGGCGCCGTCCGGCCGGGTTTTGTCCCAGCGTGCCGATCACGGCAAGCAGGCCGCTGCCCAGGTTCGCACCAATCACGAGGCAAACGGCCACCTTCAGCGAAATCACACCGGACGACGCCAGCGTCGCGGTCAGCAGGACCGCCGCGAGACTTGAGTAGGAGATCATGGCGAAGGCCGCGCCCACCAGGGTGTCGAGCATCGAGTCGCCCGTCAGCGCCCCGAACATGACCTTCACGCCCTCGCCCTGCATCACGGGCTGCGCGGCTTCCACAATCAGATGCAGCGCCAGCAGGATCAGCCCCAGCCCGATCACCGTTCGCCCCACCTGGCCCGTGCGGGTCTGTTTGAAGGACAGGAACGCGATCACACCGCCGAGCAGCAGGATGGGCGACAACCACGAGAGATCGAGCGTGAGTACGCGCGACATCAGCGCCGTGCCAACGTCCGCGCCAAGCATGATCGCGAGCCCGGGCGCGAGCGGCAGCAGGCCCTGCGCCGCGAAGGACGAAGCGAGCACGGCGGTCGCGTTACTGCTCTGGACCAGGCTTGTCACACACAAGCCCGCGCCGAACGCTCTGAAGCGGCTGTTCGCGCTACGTCCCAGCACGCGCCGCAATTCGGCGCCGAAGACCCGGAGGATGCCGGTCCGGACAATGTGCGTGCCCCATACCAGCAACGCCACGCCCGACAGGATATTCAAGAGAATCAACATGAGGCTGCTTCCGTTGTTCGTTCCGACTGTACTGCGATTCGTGCCATGATGCCACGCAAATGAGTTGTACAATTTTGCTTTGTTGTAGTTTTGGGTATTTAACGATACGATCGAATCGGGTTGTACAACGTGCGCCGGACGGTGTGGTCCGGTGCACTTTTTACCGGTATTTAAGGGCTATACGGATGAGTCGTACTCTGGCGTTGTTCGATCTGGATCACACGTTGCTGCCGCTGGATAGCGATCAGTCGTGGGCGCGCTTCTACGCCACACTTGGTTTCGAGGGCAGTGCGGACCATGCGGAGGAAATCGATGCGTACTACCAGCAATACGTAGCTGGCACGCTCGACATGGACGCGTATCTGGGCCTGACGCTCGCGCCGCTCGCCCGTCATCCGCGCGCGCAACTCGATGTATGGCACGCGGACTTCATGAAGACGGTGATCGAACCGGCCATCCGCCCTGAAGCGCTTGCGCTGCTGCGCCACCATCTCGACGCGGGGCACTTGTGCTGCATCGTTACCGCGACTAATGCATTCATCACAGCGCCTATTGCAAAGGCACTTGGCGTTGAGCATCTGCTGGCAATCGAACTAGGCACTGAAGGTGACGATCCGCTCGGGCGTTATACCGGGCGCTCGGTGGGCGTGGTGACCTTCCGCGAAGGCAAGATCGTGCGGACCGAGCAATGGCTTGCGTCGCGGGGATTGAAGCTGGACGACTTCGAGGCGAGCTATTTCTATAGCGATTCCGTCAACGACGTGCCCTTAATGGAACGTGTCACGCATCCTGTTGCAACGAATCCCGATGCGAAATTGCGGGTGATTGCTGCTGAGCGCAACTGGCCGGTGGTCGAGCTGTTCGCGTAGAAGTTCTACATGCGGCACCAGGCGCAATCGGCCGCCCTATTCTCTAAACCCCACACATGGCGTAGCATCCGGCCATTCCTCAGACAAACATAAATCAAGAGACATGGCCCTGATCGCACGCAACCTGCTCGGCATCGCCGTACTGCTGCTCATCGCTTTCATCTTCTCTACCAATCGCCGCGGCATTCGCCTGCGCACCGTCTTACCCGCACTGCTGGCACAGGTTGGCATCGGCGCATTCATCCTGTTCGTGCCCGTCGGCAAAAGCGTGCTCTCAGCCGCAGCGGCAGGCGTCAATCACGTGCTCGGCTACGGCAACGCAGGAATCGAATTCCTGTTCGGCGGCCTCGTTCAATCGAAGATGTTCGAACTCTTCGGCAACGGCGGTTTCGTCTTCGCCGCACGCGTGCTGCCCGCCATCATCTTCGTGACCGCATTGATCTCGGTACTCTATTACCTCGGCATCATGCGCTGGATCGTGATCGTGCTCGGCACGATCTTCCAGAAGTTGCTCGGGGTGTCGAAGATCGAATCGTTCTCGGCCGTCACCACCATCTTCCTCGGCCAAAGCGAAATGCCCGCGGTCGTGAAACCGTTTGCGCGCAACATGACGAGCGCGGAACTGTTCGCCGTGATGTCGAGCGGCATGGCGGCAGTCGCGGGTTCAGTGCTCGCGGGTTATGCGGGCCTCGGCGTGAAGGTGGAATACCTGCTCGCTGCGTCGTTCATGGCAGTACCTGGCGGATTGCTGTTCGCCAAGATCATCCATCCTTCAACCGAAGCCAGCCGTGTCACGCTCGATAACCTGAACTTCGACGAAAAACGCCCGGCGAACGTGATCGAAGCAGCTAGTTCCGGTGCGACCGTCGGCCTGAAGATCGCGGTCATGGTCGGCGCCATGCTGATCGCGTTCGTCAGCCTGATCGCGTTGCTCAACGGTATTGTGGGCGGCATCGGCGGATGGTTCGGCGACCCCAATTTATCCATGCAATCCGTGCTCGGCGCCGTGTTCGCGCCGCTCGCGTATCTGATCGGCGTGCCGTGGGATCAGGCCACGCTCGCCGGCAACTTCCTCGGCCAGAAGCTCATCCTCAACGAATTCGTGGCCTACGCGTCGCTGTCCCCGTACTTGAAGGACTCCGCCAGCGTCGCCGCGGCTGGATTGCAGGTGCTCGATCCGCGTACCATAGCGATCTTGTCGTTCGCGCTGTGCGGCTTCGCGAACTTCTCGTCGATCGCCGTGCTGACCGGCGGCTTCAGTGCGGTCGCACCCGAGCGGCGCTCGGAAGTGGCGCGCTACGGCCTGCGCGTCGTGCTCGCGGCCACGCTCTCGAACCTGATGAGCGCGACCATCGCGGGCATGTTCCTGACGCTGAATTAAGGAGAAAATCATGACGATGGATCAGTTGCTCGAACGCGCGAAGAACGCACGCGAACGCGCCTACGCCCCCTATTCCAAGTTCAAGGTCGGCGCCGCCTTGCTCACAAAAGACGGCCGCGTTTTCGATGGCTGCAACGTCGAGAATGCATCTTATGGATTGTGCAATTGCGCGGAACGTACGGCGTTTTTCAGCGCGATCGCCGCAGGTTACGCGCGCGACCAGTTCGCGGCACTGGCCGTAATCGGTAACACGGATGGCCCCATCGCGCCCTGCGGCGCATGTCGTCAAGTAATCATTGAACTGGGCGGCCCCGAGTTGACTATTCGCCTCGGCAATCTCAACGGCGCGATCCGCGACACTACCGCCCGCGAACAACTCCCCGACGCGTTCTACCTATGACAATCCATAAGGTTATTTACGACACGGATCCCGGTGTCGACGACGCCATGGCGCTAGTGTTCCAGGCGCTGCATCCAGAGATCGAACTACTTGGCATCACGAGCGTGTTCGGCAACGCGACCATTGATACGACCACGGCCAACGCGCTCTATCTGCGCTCGCGTTTTGCGCCCGGCGTGTCGGTGGCGCGAGGCGCGGCAGCGCCGTTGCATCGCGCGCCGCCTGCACCGCTCGGCTGGATCCACGGCGACAACGGTCTCGGCAATATCGAACTGAGCGAACCCGCCGATACCACGCTCGACGCGCGCCCGGCGCATGAGTTCATCGTCGATACAGTGCGTGCGCATCCCGGTGAAGTGACGCTGATCGCGGTCGGTCCGCTGACGAATCTTGCGCATGCACTGGAAGCCGGCCCGGACATCGCCCGGCTAATGAAGCAGGTCGTCATCATGGGCGGTGCATTTGGCATCACGGGCGTGCTCGGTAACGTGTCGCCCGCCGCCGAGGCCAACATCATGTGCGATCCCGATGCAGCGGATATTGTGCTTGGCGCTACGTGGCCGGTGACACTCGTTGGCCTCGACGTCACGCAAAGCACGATCATGCCAAACGAATGGCTTGCAACGATTCGCGATGGCGCGGGCGACGCCGGCCGGTTTGTGTGGGACGTATCGCGTCATTACGCGCAGTTCCACCATGACAGCGCCGGACTTGAAGGCATCTACGTCCATGACGCGTCGGCGGTGGCGTACGTGCTGGCTCCGCATCTCTATACCGTGCGCAAGGGTCCGGTGCGCGTCCTGACCAGCGGTATCGCAACCGGTCAGACGATACAAAAACCCACTACCATGCTCGTTCCCGCGCCGGACTGGGACGAACGTCCGGCGCAGTCGGTTTGCGTTGGCGTGGATGCTGCAGGCATGCTTGAGTTATACAAAAACACCTTGTTCAAGGCACTTTAACCGCGCAGCTTGTCGCCCAGCCACACTCGCAAGGCGTCGACTTCCTCGGCGCAAACCGAGTGTTGCATCGGGTACGTATGCCACTCCAGCTTGCAGCCATGCGCAAGCGCAAAGTCGCGGCCCTGGGTCGCCAGCTCGATCGGCAGCACGGGGTCCTGCGTGCCGTGCGCGGCGAAGATCGGCGTGTCGCGGTTCGCCTCGCTGAACGCCGCATCGATCAAAGCAGGCGACGGTACGTAACCCGATAACACGATGAGTCCGGCCAGTTTCTCGGAATGCGTGAGCCCGGCCGTGTAAGTCATCGCTCCGCCTTGCGAGAATCCCGCCAGAAATATCTTCGAGGTCGGGATACCGCGCTCGTTCTCACGCGCGATCAGTTCGCGAATCCGCTCGCACGATGCCTTCAGCCCGGCTTCATCAACGCGGCGGTTGACGCCTTCGAACGACAAGATGTCGTACCACGCCCGCATCACATAACCGTTGTTGCCGGTAACGGGCATTTCGGGAGCGTTGGGAAAAACAAAGCGCACACCCGGCAAATCGCCCAGACGCAGCTCGGGCACGAGCGAAATGAAGTCGTTCGCGTCGGCGCCCAGGCCGTGCATCAGGATCACGGCGAACTCGGGATTCGGCGCGGTTTCCACGTCGATCGTGGTAAGCAAAGCGGTCATTGACTGGACTCCGGTTTCAGATGATAGGGACGAGGACAAGGAGGATTCCGAAGAGCGATACGAGCCATACCAGCGAGCGCAGGAACGGAACCCCGGCCGCATACAAGGGCAGGTAGACCACACGCGCGATGATGTACAACCACGCGCCCCACAGCGTCAGCGTTCCTTCGCGGCCAGCCAGATGCGCGATCAGGATGGCTACGGCGAACACGGGCAACGTCTCGAACAGGTTGCCCTGCGCGCGCATCAGCCGGCCGGTCAGCTTGCCGACCGGCGGTCCAGGTTCGTCCCGGGGGCCGCCATTATGACCAAGGCCCACTTCGCGGCTTCGAATCACCGACGGCAGCAGCACTTGAATCAGGGCGAGAACAAGCGCCCAGGCGAGGATGTGAAGTTCTGTCGTCATGGGAAATGTCTGTTTGAGTGCATGAATCCAGGGGGCTTTGCGTGAACCGGGATCATCATGCCATCATTGAAGCATCGCGTAGCCCGTGGACATTCACTTATGCAAACACTTCCCTTGCGCCTTGTTCCCGGCGACGACCTGCGCGGCGCACTCGAAGCCATTGCGCGGGCCAATCCGATCGGCGCTGCGTTCGTGATGCAGGGCATCGGCAGCCTGAGCGTTGCGAACCTGCGCTATGCCGGTCTCGATCAACCGACCCGGCTCACCGGCGACCTCGAAATCCTCACGCTTGCCGGCTCTCTTGCTGCCGACGGCGCGCATCTCCACATGGCCGTCTCCGATGCCCAAGGCCACGTGTCCGGCGGCCATGTATCGGTGGGTTGCATCGTGCGAACGACGGCGGAAATCCTGCTCGTGCGCCTGGCCGGCTTCCGCTTCTCACGCGAGTTCGATCCCCGCACCGGCTTTCCCGAACTGTCGATCCACCCTCAGGCCTGACCCCGCGAAGGCCAGTACCTGCGCGTCAACTCGATGCTCAAGATACACGCCACCAGCCAGACCGTTCCCAACGCAAAGCCCGCCAGCACGTCGCTTGCAAAGTGCACGCGCAAAAATACGCGGCTGCTCGCGGTCGTGAACGCAATGACCGTGGCAGCGATGACCGTCGGCAAGCGCCAGCCTTCCGGCAAGACGCGCACCAGCACATACGCAATGATGCCGTACGTGACGAGAGACCCCGATGAATGGCCGCTGGGAAAACTCCATCCGCTGGCGGTGGCGATCGATTCATCATGCACTGGCCGCACACGTTCGAAGACATGCTTGAAGGTATTGTTGAGCAGGCCGTTGCCGACTATCGCGAGCACAAAACCGATGGCAAGCGCGTACTTTCGCCGTACCGTCAGGATGGCTGCGCCGAGCACGCACCAGATGCCGAGCAACCATGCATCGCCGAGATGCGTGATCAGCGCGAATGTGCGAATCACATCGATTGGAACTGCGCTCGCGATGCCGTCGGCAAAAGCCTGATCGACACGGCCGAGTGTTTCGCCTACGCCGATTTCGTCGGCGATCGCGGCGAACAACGCACCCGCTCCAACAATGACGCCAAAGCTCACCGCCAGGTGAACGACCAGCAGAACCTTGCGCGACGGACCCCCATCTTCGCGCGGCACGCCGTAGCGATGCACGAGCCCCCAGACACTTAGTACCACGACCATCGCAAGAACCAGCGATACCGCAAACAACAAAACTGCATGCTCGCCCGCCACATGCGCCAAGTTAATCAAGCCGGTGTACGGCTCGTCAATCTGTTTCATAAACCGTCGCTAAAGGAGTCTTGAGTGACTCAGTATCAAAGTCGAGTTCGTGTTGCATGACAGATTCAAACGATGCGCGCGCCCGGTTGAAATCCCAGCGCGCAACGCTCACGTGGCGCGCGTCCGTACGCGATGCGTCGTAGTCGATCATATTCACCGAGTTGGGCACGGCGCCACGCACGCGCGAGGACAACGACGTCCCCGCCTGCACCGCCCACATTCGACGCGGCAGGTCCTTGTAGGCAACATGCAGAGGTGAAACATAAGGGAGATGAATATGGCCGCCCAGGATCAAGTCCGCGCCCGCTTGCGACCAGCGTTCGATTGCATGTTCGCGGCCGTGCAACAAGTTCCTGATGTCATTGGCACGTGCAGCCACCACCGGCTGATGCGTCACGACAACGCGCAGTTGCTGCGGTGTGGCACGTTCGAGCCGGCGTGCCACGCGCTCGACCTGCTGCTCCGATACTTCGCCATCCTTATGACGATACGCCCGCGTCGTATTGACACCAATCACCAGCAACTCCGCCGATTCGAACACGGGTTCGAGATCGTACCCGAATACGCGGCGATGGTTCGCATAGGGATGCACCACACGTGCGAAAAGATTGTAGAGCGGAATGTCATGATTGCCCGGCACGACAACAAAGGGCGTCGCATCGAATCTGTCAACGAACGCGCGCGCTGCATTGAATTGCGTACGCCGTGCGCGCTGCGTGATGTCGCCGGACATCACCACAAGGTCGGGCCGCAGGGCAGTGGCGAGACGCAGCAATGCTTCCACGACCGGCGGTTGTTCGGTGCCAAAGTGCGGATCTGAAATCTGGAGCAACAGGGTCATGAGCGATTGGCATTGGTCGGATCAAGTGTTACTCGGCGATAAGCCAGGCGCATCGAAGTCAGGCCTATGCGCAGTACCTGGCAATTATGACAGTCAACTTACAGATTGATCGAACGAAAGCGATGCAGGGACTCACGCTGGAGCCTTAAAAGAAGGACTTTGAACAACACAAGTTGACGCCCGCGGCATTGGCGCGATGCACACGCAGCCGCACAAACAAAAACACAACGCGGCGTTCATACGCCGCGTTGCGTCCCTCCCGGGCAAGCTACACGTGCTCGCCTCGTATATATCCCTCGAGCTGATGAATCGTGAACTGCTGCTCGGAGATAATATTTTTCACTAGGTCGCCGATCGAAATCATTCCCACCAGCTTCTCCCCATCGATCACAGGCAAATGCCGCATGCGTCGCTCGGTCATCAGCGCCATGCAGTCGTCCGTGGTCTGGTCGGGCCGCACGAAGCGCACTTGCGACGTCATGATCTCGCGCACTGGCGTCTGCCGCGAGACACGGTCCATCAGCACGACTTTGCGCGCATAGTCGCGCTCGGTCACGATGCCGACGATCTCTTCGCCGTGGGTCACGATCAGCGCGCCAATGTACTTCTCCGCCATCATCGCGATAGCCTCGTAGACCGATGCCGTGTCGGCGATCGTGAAGATGGTGTGATCGGATTTCGAATTAAGAACTTGTGCGACTGTTGCCATCGAACGCCTCCGTTAAACCGCGCGACGCCTGCCGGCTGGCGGGCGTTCCACATGGCTGAATAGCCGGCGCCGGACGGCGCGACAGGTTCGCCACGAATTCGGCCGACACCTCCCGAACTCGCCGGTCACCGCCGCATTCAATCCAGCGCCTTACATCCACATTACCCAGCCCATTCAAAAAGTATAGGCCAGACGCCTGCTGCGTGAACGCTGGAAAACACTGCTTTTTACGCGTCTGAGGGTCTATCCCGATGCCGCCGGACGCGTGAGCGCCCCGGCCTGAAACGGTCCCGTCATAAAGCGTCGAAAAATGCTTCAGTTTCCCGGCGTCGCGCCGCTAATCAGAAACCGGCTATTGAGAAAGCCCGGCATAAATCGATCAGGAGAATCACCTTGAGCAGTTCACAACACGATATCGAACAGCGGGTTCGACTCGCCGGCAACAACATGTTCGAACTGCTCCTGTTCCGCCTGGGCGAAGCACCGGACTCCGAACAACGCGAGCTATACGGAATTAACGTGTTCAAGGTGCGCGAAATCCTCGCGATGCCAACGATCACCGTGGTCGCCGGCGCAAACGAGGAGATTCTCGGCGTAGCCGATATCCGCGGTCAGATCATCCCCGTCATCGACCTGGCGAAAGTCACGGGCTGCCGGCCGAAAAACGGTCCGAAGATCCTGCTGGTTACGGAATTCGCGCGCACGACGCAAGGTTTCGCCGTCGAGGAAGTCGACGACATCGTGCGGCTGGAATGGAATCAGGTTTTGTCGGCGGAATCGCATTCGAGCGGAGGCACCGTGACGAGTTTCGCGCGCCTCGATGGCAACGTGGACGGCTCGCGGCTCGCGCAAGTGCTCGACGTCGAACAGATTCTGCGCGACGTCTTGCCCTCGACGGAAGTGGAGATCAACGAATCGAGCACCGGCCGGCTGATTCTGAAACCCGGCACCAAGGTGCTGGCTGCAGATGATTCCGGTGTCGCTCGCAGCCTGATCGCGCAAAGCCTGAACGCGATGGGCGTGTCGTTCATCATGACCAAAAGCGGCCAGGAAGCGTGGAATGTGCTGGAAGACTTGCAGCGCAAGGCGGAAAAGCACGGCGGTTGTGCCGCCGATGAAATCGCGCTCGTGCTGACCGACCTGGAAATGCCGGAAATGGACGGGTTCACGCTGACACGCCGAATCAAGGCGAACGCCGGCATGCAAGCGATTCCAGTCGTGATCCACTCGTCGCTGTCGGGGTCTGCGAACGAGGAGCACGTGCGCAAGGTGGGCGCGAACGCTTACGTCGCCAAGTTCGCCGCGGGGGAACTGGCGACCGTGATGCGCGACGCGCTCAAGCTGACGGGCACCTGAAGCGGTCTTTCTCCACGCTTCACACACTGACACAAACGCCCGCTGAACTTTCGTTCAGCGGGCGTTTGTGCGTTACCCGGTCATCAAGCTTGGCGCGTTCACGACGGCACGCGTGCTGCCGGCCGTGCGCGTAGGAGCTCGAAAATTACTGGCCGAAGAAAACAGCTTCCGACTTGTTGGTGCGATCGTGGTTGCTCGAACCCGATTGCGACACCGAAGTCTTCGCGCCACCGTAAGCGTTCACGTCAGCGTTGTTGTTTTGAGCAGCGATCGTTTCCGTGTTCATGCCTTGTTGCGAAGCCGGCGCGCCGACCAGCGGCCGATACGAAGGCGCCGGGCCGTAGCCGCTGGCAAATGCCGGAACAGCGATAGAAGCGGTAGCGGCGATAAGTAACGATGCGAGAAGATTCTTGTTCATGATGAGCTCCGATATACGTTGGACGTTCGACTGGTTCATAAGGCGTCGCAGCAATCAAACTTGGTGTCGGGGCTGCTTCGTCGATGGAATTCAGTGTATACCCCTACTATCGGTTTTTTATCCCCATAAACTTCAATACACTTTTCGGGATAGACCAATAATAGGATGGCGTCCGCATCGGCTAGAAACGGCGCGCGCGAGCCTGTAAAAGGCTCACGCGGAAGCTGAGGTAAGAAAGATTTTTGGGGGTCGAAACCTGTTGAAACCAACTAATTTTCGATCAGGCAATCAGTGAACCTGGACGAGCCGGCTGATCAGGCCCACCAGTACACCGGGCGCGTTGCCCTTCTGGCAGTAACCATCGAACCCTGCGTGGAGGCCTTTCGAGCGCACGTAATCCTCTCCCAACGCCGTAAACGCAATGATTCCAGCATTTCGAGTGGGAGAAATCCGGCGCAGAACCCGCGCGGTCGCAAAACCGTCGTGCTCCGGCATGCTGATGTCGAGTACCACGACGTGCGGCACCCAGCCATCAATAGCCTGCAGCGCGTCCACGCCGCTCAGTACATAACGCGCGTCGCAACCGTCCGCGCTCAGCGCCGCGGCCAGGCCCTCGGCGCTGGCCGCGTTATCGTCGACAACCAGGATTCGCCAGCGCTCGGCATCGGCGTTAACGTTCCGGTTGGTCCACAACACGCAGCTTGAAGTAGAAGAAACTGAAACCATGGCCGCTCAGAATTATGCATGTGCAGCAAAACCAGCATTTTCCGCGCCATGCTGGGCACCTGTTGCGAGCGGCTTGTGTCGGCGTAGTGAAAAAAACCGCCAGATCTCTTGTCTGATAAAGCCTGACGCACTTAAAACCGGCGCCGCGCCGGCTTGCCTGGACAGCGGATCGGCCAAGCTTCAGGCTTTGGTTTTGGCTTTTTTGCCGGAAGATTCGTCCGTCGAGCGTAGTTTTGCATTCGCCGATACCAGCAGATCCGCATCGACCTGATGCAACGCATGTTCAAGCCCGTCCAGCGCCTCGCGCAAGGTGCGCTTTTGCGTCTTGTTCAGCGGCTGCGGCCCGACTTCCGTCACCAGCTTCGCTTCCTTTTCCAGCCGCTTCAGCAATTTGGTACCCAGACGGCTGTCGATGGCCTGCTCGCCCAGCAATTCGACGATGCTCGTCGCGAGCCGCGTCAGTCCATCTGCCGTGGTTTGCGTAGGTTCGTCCTGCTCGACGCGATCTTCCATATGTGTGTCCCCGATGAAGCGAAAAGGGTCGGGCTGCGCCCGACAGCCTTCTCGCGCCGCGCGAGTCTACCCAGAGGGCGTGACAGCCAAAAGTAATTTCAATGTCACGCGGCATTTCTCCAACAGTAACGTAAATCCGGACGACCGTCGCTTGATTCCAGTTGCGCGGCAGAGACAATCGAAGTCCAAATTACCTTTCAATTGCCGATGACCACTGCCCTACCCTACGCCTCCGACTTTTCCGGCATTGTGTGTGGCTTTCGTTTCGCGCCAGACTCGGCCGGCGTTCCGATCGATTCCTCCGGCGCGCTGGAGTGGCTGGCGCAATCCACCGCAGAATGTGCTGCAGACGATTTTGTCTGGCTGCACTTCGACTTGGCGAACGGCGCAAGCGAACGCTGGATGCGCACGCAGCTCGACCTGCCGGACGCCTTCTTCGAAACCCTGCGCGAAGGCTCCCATTCCACGCGGATCGAACATCAGGAGGGCGCGCTGCTCGCCGTCATCAACGACGTGATGTTCAATTTCGACATAACGCCGTCCGAGATCGCGACGTTATGGGTCTACACCCGCGAAAAACTGCTCGTCACCGCGCGGCTAAAACCGTTGCGCTCCATCGATACGCTGCGGGAATCCGTACGCAGCGGCGAAGTATTCCGGTCGACGGCTGAACTACTCATTCATCTGCTGCGTGACCAGGCCGATCTGCTTGTACAGATCGTGCGGCGCACGAGCATTGATATCGACCAGATAGAAGACCGTTTTCTTTCGATGCGCTCCCCCGCTACCCGTTCGGAACTCGGTGCGTCGCGGCGTGTGCTCGTGCGCTTGCAGCGTTTGCTCGCGCCCGAACCTGGATCGATTTTCCGGTTGCTGGCACGGCCGCCACGCTGGCTGCAAACGCTCGACCTGCAGGATCTGCGCGATGCCACCGAGGAATTTTCGCTGGTGCTGGGCGATCTGGCCGGGCTCGTCGAACGCATCAAGCTGCTGCAGGAAGAGATCGCCGCGCGTATGGACGAGCAGAGCAACCGCACGCTTTTCACGCTGACGCTGGTCACCGTGCTGGCGCTGCCGATCAATATAGTTGCCGGCATTTTTGGCATGAATGTCGGCGGGATTCCGCTCGCCGAAAACAAGCATGGTTTCTGGGTGATGATGGCGATCGTCGCAAGCTTCACCGTGCTGGCGGGATGGTGGGCTTTTCACCGGCGGCGAGGCCGATAGCGTTCCGGCAGTCAATCGATGCAATTCGTCTTCGTGAGGTATGAAGAGACAGCGAAGATCGATGAGACTGCCGGCCATGCTCCAATCAAAAACCCAGGTCGCTCAAGCCCGGATGATCGTCCGGACGCCGGCCCAGCGGCCAGTGATATTTCCGCTCCGACTCCTTGATTGGCAAATCGTTGATGCTCGCGTGCCGAAAGGTCATCAAGCCCGCTTCATTGAACTCCCAGTTCTCGTTGCCGTAGCTGCGGAACCAGTTTTTCGAATCATCGTGCCATTCGTAGGCAAAGCGCACTGCAATCCGCGATCCAGTGAACGCCCATAGTTCCTTGATCAGCCGATAGTCGAGTTCACGCGCCCACTTGCGAGCGAGGAACGCCTCCGCTTCTGCACGTCCCGACACAAACTCCGCGCGGTTACGCCAGCGCGTGTCTTCGCTGTAGGCCAGCGCGACGCGCTTCGGGTCGCGGGAATTCCAGCCGTCTTCCGCGAGACGGACCTTTTGCCGGGCAGTTTCGGCATCGAATGGCGGGAACGGCGGTTTGCTTTCCATGACGTTTCCTTTTTGATCGTGGATCGTTAATTGGAGGTAGACAATTCTGTCTACCTCGCCACTCTAGCGTAGGGAGACAGACCTGTCTACAATAACGACATCATGGATATAAACACTCCCACCGCAGACCTCTCACCCGCCGAGCGCATTCTCGTCACCGCTCACGCGCTGTTCTATCGCGACGGCATTCGCGCGACCGGAATCGATCGTGTGATTGCGGAATCGGGCGTCGCCAAGAAGACGTTTTATCGCTACTATCCGGCGAAAAACGATCTGATCGTGGCGTTTCTGGAATATCGGCATCGCAACTGGATGACGTGGTTCGAAGACGCGGTCCTGCGTCATGGCGCAAATGCGGATGCACTGGTCCCGGCGCTGGCGGAATGGTTCGAGAGCGATGTGTATCGCGGCTGTGCGTTCATCAACGCAGTGGTGGAAGTGGGTGGGACCTTGCCCGAAGCCGTCGATATCTCACGACGTCACAAGCTGGACATGGCCGCAGTCATCAGGACGCTGTTGCCGGCATCGTCGAGAACCGCGAAGGCCGATGCGCGAGCATTGGCGATGGCGGTGGACGGAGCCATCGTGGGCGCGCAGTTCGAAGACTCGCCCGAGGTGGCGTTGAAGTCACTGGCGCGCGTGGTCAAAGCCATTACCGATACCGCGAAAGTTTAGGCAGCGGTAGCGGTTTCACGGCCTGTGCAGAAACGTCACCGCGCAATCCATAGCGCTTGACCCGCAAAAAACGAGGCCGGTCCAACTCGCATTGGACCGGCCTCGCTGTCTCGACTCGCGGTTTCCCCCGCTATGTGAGCGGTCCGCGAATACCGGTTGCAGTTATCGTCCGTTGCTCAGCACGATCTGCGCGATCACGCCTGTCGCGATAGCCGCGAGCACGTAGTCGCCGTTTACGCCCACCCAGTGGTAGCCGCGCGGGGGCTGATGCAATCCGTAGCCGCGATAATCCTCGACCACATACTGGCGATCACGATAATCGTCCGGCAAGCGGTCACCGCGGCGCCAGTCGTGCGGACCGTCGCCGTGCGCGTAATCGGGGCCGTGTCCCCGACCGTTGTCCGCGTGCATCGGCGGACGGCCGTTGTCGTGATGCTGGCCGCCTTGCTGGCCGTGATTCTGATCCTGATGACCGCCGCCATTGTGGCCTTGCATGCCAGGGCCACCTGGGCGTTGTTGTTGTCCGCCGTGATTGTCGTCGCCACCGGGACCGTTTTCAGCGAACGCTGCCGATGTCAAACCCAAGCTAGTAAACAGCAATGCAGCAGCAATATGACTTTTCTTCACGAATACCTCGTTCAACGTTGTAGGTGCGCCGCTAGTATGAACCACGCAAGTTGCAATTCACGACTTGTGGCCAAAGTTGACACCTTACGTAACCTATACATTCCTTGTCGCGCCAACATTGTGTCCTCCCTGCTTTCGCGCCAATCCTCGCCCCTATCGATGTCATTAAAACGTTCAATGAAACGCAAATATGATTTCCGCTGCGGCGCAACATCCCGGAAAGCCTTATTGAATAACGCACTGATGCGATTATTCGCGCTGATAAGACAGTGTATTCACCTTAACGCTATTTATCGGAACTGGCTGATTGCGTAAGTTCGATCATGAACCATGCCAGGAACGAACCATGACAGCGTTAGCGAGAAGCGCGGACCCGTGGCTGCAAACGGTCCGCTCATTGACAGCGACCCACAACGGCGGCGGAGAACCTGCACCGCAGCAAAAGGCCGCGCACCCGTTTCTAGAGCGGCTCACGCGAGCGTGGGAGCGTGATCATCCGCGCGCAACGTCTCCGCGGTCACCGCAATCGCCACGGCCATTTCCTGAAGCTGTTGTGCGCGTGATCGAGCGGCCGAGCAGCGCGACAGCGATTGTCTACTGGTCCGACGCCGCGACCTGCCACTATGGCTATCAGGGCTGGCGCGTTACCACGGCCACAACAGACGGCGCCTGCGCACTCACCGGCGCAGCCATTCACCGAGGCGACTCGGTGTATCGGCCGTCGCAGCGCGATCCGAAACCGCAAAACGCATCGGCGATGATTCTTGCGGCTTCCATGCCACAGGACGAGACGAGCGACGCTGATTTGCAAGACCAGCACGCCTGATAGCTTGGTCGAGCACGCTTGGATGGTCAAAAAGCGCGACCGCACCATGCGGTCGCGCTTTCCATTATGTGAAACAGATCCACCGTGTGCCCACATTGAGAAAGTGCTTTAACTTTTTGCGCCAAGCGTAATGCTCAAGCGAAAAGCGTAAGGCTGTGTCGACTCTCACCCTGCGCCGGCAACGGCGTCTATCCTGACCGGCGCTTTCAGGCCTCCTCCGCACGCGCTTTCTGCAAGGGCAAGTTTCAAGCCAAAGTCTGCGCTGCACGCTGATACAGCCTGCATTGTTTCATAAGCCAGAAGTACGAATCCCCCATCACGACGCTATTAAACTGTAGAGCCGCGCTTTCATTGCAGGGTGCGCAACACGGCCAGAGGCGAGCGGCCCGCCCGCCGTTCCAGTCGTGCACCGAAAAGCGCCAAGAGTCGTAAATCTGTCACGGCAGTTCCGTAGCATCGCAGTCTCCCGCCGCTCCATCACTGCAAGGAGTTCATCGTGAAGAGTTATCAAGCGCAGCGCGTCGAAGCCAGAGACACCATCCGGTCCGCAGACACAGCGTACGAAGCGCCGATGCGCCGCGAATCGCAAGAAGCGCGTGCACAAGCGGATCAGGACGTCTATGGCGATTCACTCGACATTCCGCTGAATCACGGCGGTATGATGGATGCCGTCCGCGACGCAGTCCGGGCCAATCTATAATAGAAGCGTGAAAAAGCGGCGCCTCAGAAATGAGAGCGCCGCTTTTTTTGTCGCTGCGTTTTAACGTTTGCTTGCGTTGCCTGGTCAGCGCGAGAGGACGTTCATCATGCTGATGACTATTGCTGCAACTCGCCGCAACGTTCCGTATGCGTGGGCACCGCATTACCGCGCACGCCGCACGCCGCACGCCGCACGCCGCACGCCGCACGCCGCACGCTCAAGGCTTTATCCTCACCTCACCGCCGGGCCCAGCCGCCTGATCACGCCCTCGTGCTGTGGATACGCTTTTGCCAGCGCCGCGACATCGGCGAGTTCGAACTCGCTGAATTCGAAACCCGGCGCCACCGTGCATCCCACCAGTGCGAACGCCGACTGATCGCATAGTTCAGCCGCAAACCACTGCCCCGCCGGAACGACCGCCTGAAACACGGCGTCGGCATGCGTCAGCGCGTTGCCCAGCCGATGCGTGAGCAACTGGCCGGCGGTATCGATGACATGGATATCGATTGGCTCGCCTGCATAGAAATGCCACACCTCGTCCGAGCGGATCCGATGCCACGCCGAATGTGCGCCGTCGCAAAGCATGTAGTAGATCGCCGTCGATGCCGACCGCGTCGCGCCCGGTGAAGCCTCGCGCGTGACGTTTTTCGCGCCGCGAAAGGTCTCGCGGAAATAGCCGCCTTCCGGATGCGGCTGAAGCCCGAATCGTTCGATCAACACGTCACGCATCACCCACGCTCCCTATGATTTCAGCCTGTAGCCTGTCTTGAAGATCCACGCGACCACGCCGATAAACACCGCGAGAAATACCAGCGTCATGATGAGGCTGATCTCGACGCTGACGTCGGCGGTACCGTAGAAACTCCAGCGAAAGCCGCTGATCAGATACACCACCGGGTTGAACAGCGCGACGGCTTTCCAGAATGGCGGCAGGATATCGATGGAATAAAAACTTCCGCCGAGGAACGTCAACGGCGTGATGATCAACAGCGGAATCACCTGCAGCTTCTCGAACCCGTCCGCCCAGATGCCGATGATAAAACCCAGCAGGCTGAACGTCACCGCCGTCAGCAGCAGGAACACGATCATCCAGAACGGGTGATCGACGTGCAGCGGCACGAACAAGCGTGCAGTCGCGAGAATGATGAGGCCGAGGATGATCGACTTGGTGGCGGCCGCGCCAACGTAGCTCAGCACGATCTCCAGATACGACACCGGCGCCGACAGCAGTTCGTAGATGGTCCCGGTGAACCTGGGAAAATAGATGCCGAACGACGCGTTGGACACACTCTGCGTCAGCAGCGACAACATCACGAGCCCCGGCACGATGAACGCACCGTAACTCACGCCGTTCACCTCGGGAATGCGCGACCCGATCGCCGCGCCGAACACCACGAAATACAGCGACGTCGAGATCACCGGCGAGATGATGCTGCCCATGATGGTGCGCCAGGTGCGCGCCATTTCGAATATATAGATCGCGCGGATGGCGTGAATATTCATTTCTTCTCTCCGACCAGGCTCACGAAAATGTCTTCCAGCGAGCTTTGCGTCGTTTGCAGGTCCTTGAACTTGACGCCGTTATCGGCGAGATCTTTCAACAGCGTAATGATGCGTCCCGGTTCGTCCTTCGCGTCGTAGGTGTAGGTAAGTTCGTTGCCGTCGGCGGACAGGTCGAGGCGGTAAGCATTCAAGCCGTCGGGAATCCGCTCGATCTCGTCTTCCAGCTGCAGCGCGAGTTTCTTCTGGCCCAGCTTGCGCATCAGTTCGGCTTTTTCCTCGACCAGGATGATCTCGCCGCGGCTGATCACGCCGATCCGGTCGGCCATTTCCTCTGCTTCATCGATGTAATGCGTCGTCAGGATGATCGTCACGCCGCTCGCTTTCAGGCCGCGCACGAGATTCCACATATCGCGTCGCAGTTCGACGTCGACCCCCGCAGTGGGTTCGTCGAGGAACAGGATTTCCGGCTCGTGCGCGAGCGCTTTGGCAATCAGCACACGGCGTTTCATGCCGCCCGACAGCGTGACCAGCTTGTTGTCCTTCTTGTCCCACAGCGACAGCGATTTCAGCACTTTTTCGATGTGCGCTGGATTCGGCGGCTTGCCGAACAGGCCACGGCTGAATGAAACGGTCGCCCAGACGGACTCGAAGGCGTCGGTGGTGAGCTCCTGCGGCACGAGGCCGATCATCGCGCGCGCCGCCCGGTAGTCGGAGATAATGCCGTGACCGTTGACGCGCACCGTGCCTTCCGTGGGATTCACAATGCCGCACACAATGCTGATCAGCGTGGTTTTACCGGCGCCGTTCGGCCCGAGCAATGCGAAGATTTCGCCACGGCGAATACCGAGCGTGACGTTTTTCAGCGCCTTAAAGCCGGACGCGTAGCTCTTCGAGAGATTCGAGATTTCGATGATGTTTTGCATGGCCGTGAAGATAGCAGAAAGCGGCATATCGTTCGCAGACGGCCGGGATTGCAAGTGGGCCCGCGTTGCCGCCGAACGCGACGGAAACGTAGCGGGAACGTGGCTTGCAGCGCTTTCCGGCAAGATCCAGCAAGACCCAGCAAGACCCCGGAGGCCGCCATGACCGATCCTGATCCTTTTAATTTGCAGCGTTTTATCGATGCCCAGGACCCGCTGTTCGAAACGGTGACGGCCGAGCTCGCGGCCGGCAAAAAACGCACGCACTGGATGTGGTTCGTGTTTCCGCAGATCCAGGGATTGGGCCACAGCGAGATGGCGCGCCGGTACGCGATTTCATCGGTGGATGAGGCGCGGGCGTACCTCGAGCATTCCGTGCTCGGCGAGCGTTTGCTGGTGCTTACGCAGATCGTGAACACGCTCGAAGGCCGCTCGGTAGAGCAGATTTTCGGTTACCCCGACGACCTGAAATTCCATTCATCGATGACGCTTTTTGCCCACGCCGCCCGCGACAAGACACCATTTGAAACGGCGTTGAACATGTATTTCGGTGGGGAGCCGGATCCGGGAACGGTCGCGCGGCTGACGTAAGGACATAAGGACGTAAGCGGGAAGTTGCTCCCGACGAAACATTACAATTCGCGCCGACGCTTATATTAGTGGATGAGGAAAGCCCGGAGAAAAGGGGAACGATCATGGAACGCGACGATTTCATCGAAATGCTCGCACGCGAGGGTTTTCAGACAACCGTGCTGGTGGAGCGCGAAGCCGGCGCGTTTCTCGACGACCACGCACATTCGTTCGAAGCCAAGGCACTGATTCTTGAAGGTGAATTGACGCTGCGCATCGCCGATAAGGAAACGCGCTATCAGGCAGGCGATGTGTTCCATCTGAAAGCGAACGAAACACATAGCGAGCGTTACGGCCCCGAAGGCGTCTGTTATCTCGTCGGCAGGAAATAACGAACGACCGACTTCATCGCCGGCCATTCTTCATTGGAAACGAGCAAGGCTTAACGACACATTGGCTTCTGCCAGCCGCCGCGTCACTCCTTCAAGACCGAACCAAACGGCATGTCGACTGCCGCCGATGCGTGTTTCTGCCTGTGAGCCTGCCGCATCGGCTTGAGCACGAATAGCGCGAGCAGTGCCGACGCCGCGGCCATACCCGACGCCAGCATGAACACCGCGTGCCAACTACCGGTCGCCGCGGTAATCACGCTGCTGAACGGCACGAGCAAGGCTGCCGTCCCCTTCGCCGTGTAGAGCAGGCCCGCATTGGTCGCTGCGAATTTTGGCCCGAACGTATCGCCGCAAGTGGCCGGAAAGAGGCTGTAGATTTCGCCCCAGGCGAAAAAAACAATGCCCGTCAGCACCACGAACGCCACCGGGCTCTGCCCATATTTCGACAGCAGCAAGATGCCGATCGCCTCGATGGCGAACGCCATGAACATCGTGTTCTCGCGGCCGATGCGATCCGAGATCCAACCGAAGAAAGGCCGGGTCAACCCGTTGAGAACCCGGTCGATAGTCAGCGCGAACGTGAGCGCAGGCAATGTCAGACCGAGCAGCGAAACAGGCGAGTCATGCAGGCCGAAGTCCTTCGCAATGGGACCCAGTTGTGCAGTAGCCATCAAGCCGCCGGCCGCCATCATGACGAACATGAGGTACATGACCCAGAAGATAGGTGAGCTCACGACCTGCCTCGGCGTCGCGTTGTAGACCGCGCTCTTCAAGGCGCTCTTGACCGATGCCAGCAGGCTGGCCGGCGGTGCGAACAATGCCATCCCGAGCAAGAACACGACGAGCCCCTGCCCAAGACCGAACCACAGGAAGGTGGCTTCGTAACCGCTGCTCTTGATCATGTGCGCGATCGGCACGACGGTTGCGGCCGACCCCGCGCCGAAACCGGCCGCTGTGATACCGGCAGCCAGACCGCGGCGAGTGGGGAACCACTTCAGCGCGTTGCCGACACACGTGCCATACACGGCGCCCGCGCCGACGCCGCCGACAGCTGCCGCGAAGTACAACATCGGCAACGATTCGGCAACCGAATTAAGCACCCATGCAATGGCGCAAAGCAAGCCGCCCGCCACCACGACCGGACGCGGACCGTACTTGTCGACGAGATAACCTTCGATAGGAACCAGCCAGGTTTCCGTCACCACGAAGATCGTGAACGCTACCTGAATCGCCGCGCGGCCCCAGTGATGCTTTTCATCAATTGGATTCACAAACAGGGTCCAGCCGTACTGCATGTTCGCGATCATGGCCATGCAGATCACGCCGAACACGAGCTGCACCCATGGCGACGCTAGCCGCGACGCTCCCACCTGGCGATTCGTTTCCATCACTGTCTCCTTGGCATTCGCTGCCTTGTATTCGGGACGCCGAATGGACGTCTCCGTCATCGCCTGCCTCTGGTTTCAGATGGCGATGGAATGAATGATATGTGATATATCAAGTAAGTAAAACGAAAGAATTGACAGGGTTTTTACCAGATCGGGTTAATACCGAAAGAAATATGAAAGTAATTTTCCGATTGTCACGCAGGGAAAAAAAAAGCCCGCAGGCAAGCCTGGCGGGCAGAGGCGTGATGCGTGACATGGCAGTCCGCAACACGTATAGCATTTATAGATGAAAGTTAAACGTAATGTAAGGTTTTTTTATTCGCGGATTGGAAATGCGCGGCCGTGGAAGATCGAACGTTTGAGGTTTGGCCTTACACATTGAACAGTTTGCTTCGCGCCGTGCTCATGATCGACGAGATGGCGGGATGGCTGATCCGCCGTTCGATGGAGATGGCGAAGAACTCTTCAACGATGGTATCGATGTGCCCGACCTCGATCAAACCGTGCTCACGTCTGAGTTGTGCCGCCAGGACCGTTGGCGCGAAAAGCACGCCGCGCCCTTCGCGGCCGAACGCGAGGGTCAGCGCGCTGTCGTCGAATTCTCCGACAATGCGCGGCGATATCGTGCGCGACTTCAGCCAGTGATCGAGCTTCCTTCGGACTGCTGACTCTGTGCCGGGCAACAGCACCGGCATGTCGCTTAGCGACGCGGGAAATGCCTTGGCGGCGCGTGCCGCCAAGGCTTTCGGTGCAAAGCAACTGAGCGTCGAGCGGCCAAGCGAATGATTGAATGCCTTCACGTTCACGTCGGGCGGGATCGGCGCATCGGCAATAATCAGATCCAGCCGATGCACAGCCAGTTGCGACAGCAGCGCATGCAGCTTGCCCTCATGACAAATCAGCCGCAGTGAATCCGACAGGTTCAATGCCGGCTCGAGCAACCGATAAGCCACCGTCTTCGGAACCGAATCCGCGACCCCAACGCGCAGTTGCGTCCTCGCGGCTTCCTTCTCCTGCCTGACCGCGCTTTCCAGTTCGGCGCCCAGCGAAAAAATTTCGTCAGCGTAATCAAGCGCGAGCCGGCCCGCATCCGTCAGTTCGAGATTGCGGCCACTCTTCTTGAAGAGTTTTTTATTGAGCGCGTCTTCAAGCAGTTTGATCTGACCGCTCAGGGTTTGAGGCGTGATGTGCAACTGCGTGCCGGCACGCGCAATGCCGCCCGCATGCGCCGCGGCCCAGAAATAATACAAATGCTTGAAGTTCATTCATGCCCTCGCCGCAACGATGAAACCATCGGTTTTCTCGAAGTATCGACACCTAAAATACGAATTTTACATTAAGCCTACATCCGATACATTAAGGCTTCGCTAAGGTGTTTGAAGAAGGAGGCAAGGCAATGAAATGTCCAGTGTGCAAGACGCCGGATCTGCTGATAGCGGATCGCCAGGGCATAGAGATCGACTATTGCGCGGCCTGTCGCGGCGTGTGGCTGGATCGTGGTGAACTCGACAAACTAATCGAGCGCGCGGCAGGCGAATCTGCTCCGCAACCGGTAGCGGCTCTGGCGAGTACGAGGGCCGAGCGTCGCCATGATGAAAGGCGGCACTACAACGACCATGATCGTCGCCACGGTCACAGCGACGACGATTATCGCGACCGGCGTTATCCGTACAAAAAGAAGAAGTCGCTTCTCGGTGACCTGTTCGACTTTGACTGACGAATGACGAGTGCAGCAGATGCAAATGCACCACGAGCAGCCGCTCAAACCTATTTCTTGATTGAGGCACATGATGACAACAGTCGCGCAATTGCTGAGTTCGAAAACAGATCAGACATTTCATACAATCGAGGCATCGGCAAGTGTCTTCGATGCCATCAAGCTGATGGCCTATAAACAAATCGGCGCACTCGTGGTCACGTCCGGGGAGCACATCACCGGCATCGTGACCGAGCGTGACTATGCCCGCAAGATCGTGTTGCACGACCGATCGTCAAAAGAGACGCCGGTCGGTGAGGTCATGTCGAAAGCCATCCGCTACGTTCGCCTGAATCAAACGACGGACGAATGCATGGCGCTCATGACGGAAAACCGGATACGTCATCTTCCGGTTATCGACGGCGGATTGCTGATCGGCATGGTGTCGATTGGCGATCTCGTCAAGAACCTGATCGCCGAGCAACAATTTACGATCACCCAGTTGGAACACTACATTCGCGGCAACAGCCACGCGGAATCCGTGAGGGAAGTCGCGGCGGTTCCGATGTAAAACGCGGTGGGCTGAAGCTCGTGCTTGCCGTATGCCGGATGCTTACGAGCTCTCCCCCAGATACGCCGCCTTCATCGGCAGTCATTCTTCAACTGCTCTGCCGGACCGTGCGCCGCCACGCGTCCGTTCTCGAGGATCTACCCGACCGCACGGCGCGTGCTGGCGTGTGCGCTCGTCACGGCCGGCGCGGTTTTGATCCGCATTTCAGCGGCAGTTTCCCGACGCTCATCACACCCGTGGATTATTTCGCCGTGGGCGTGAGCTCCACTGCCGTTGCTGAAATCATTACGGCATGAACGGTATCGCCCGCTTTTAGTTTATAAGCGGCTATATCGGAGCTTAAATCGAATGTCTCCGTATGCCACGGGCCACGCAGGGTAATTGTTTTCTTCTTTTGATTAATACTCTGCACCGTTGCGATAACCTCGACTTCGTGTACCGCACCAAATCCCTCGGAACCGGATGCGGGTGCATAAACCTCGGTATCGACCCGTTTTCCCAATCCATCATCCTTGGCTGAAGCTTTAACCGCCTTGACCAGTATCGCGTTCCTGATCTAAACATCCACGCGATCGCCGGTTTTCAAGGTGTCGAAATTCGTAACTTCCTTGCCGACCACTATCGGAATTACCCGGCCTTTAGCGCCTTTGAGCGTCAAGGTCCGCGTACCCGAATCGATGGCGGCAATCTGCGCCTGGATCTGCTTCGGAGGCGTGCTCTGCAAGGATTGTATGGCGGCACTGGAGAGCTGCTGATCGGTTTGCGCGCCGACATGCACAGTCACCGTTAATAAGGCGAGCGATAAAGCCACAGTCCATTTTGCGTTCATGCAGTTTCTCCGGGCGAATGTGAATTAAATCGCGCACCGAATTGAATGATTAATTCAATTCAGAAGCGCCAGCGCATTAAGGTGCGAGCGCTATTTATACAGCGCACACCAGAGCGTTGTCCACGAAACCGCATTAATTACTGATTATCAAGCAATCGGCGATAATATTCAAAAACCCGGATTTATTCTATTTTTTATAATAACCGCTCCGATTCAACACAAACTCGACGCGAGGCCGACATCCCTTTCGAGAATGCCGGCCGAACCCCTCGCTCAGGCCGGATGGACGCCGCTCCCGTTCACCAGACGCAAACGGGTAATTTCAGACGGTGCGCCGATCCGTATCGGCGGTCCCCAGTAGCCGGTGCCGCGGCTTGTATAAACCCACAAGTTGTTGAGCTTCTCGAGTCCCGCAACGAACGGCTGCTGTAACCGGACGAAGAAATTCCACGGCAGAAACTGGCCGCCATGCGTATGACCGGACAATTGCAGCGTAAAACCCGCTTTCGATGCAGCCGGCGCGCTGCGCGGCTGGTGGGCCAGCAGGAGACGAAACGCAATGTCGGAAGGGGCGCCGAGCATGGCTTTGGCCGGATCGCTTTTGTGCGCCGGGTCGAAACTGCCTGCGCCGTAGTCGGTCACGCCGGCCACGACCGCACGCGCGCCGTCGTGATTCACCACCACATGTTCGTTGATCAGGACCTTCAGCCCAAGCCGGCGGAATTCCGCAATCCATTTGTCCGCGCCCGCGTAATACTCGTGATTGCCGGTGACCAGAAATGCGCCGTGCCGCGCTTTCAGATCCGACAGCGGTCGAGTGTGGGCGGCAAGATGCGGCACGGAACCATCGACTACATCGCCCGTCACAGCGATCAGGTCCGGTGTCAACGCGTTGACCGCGGCCACGATCTTTTCGACGTAATGACGCTTGATGGTCGGGCCGACGTGAATATCGCTGATCTGCACGATGGTGAAACCGTGCAACGCGGCAGGCAGGTTGTCGATAGGCACGTCGACATTTTTCACCCCGGCACGCCGCCGGGCGCTGTAAATACCAAGTAGCGTGGCCAGCACCGCAAGCAGCGGCACGCCAAGCGCGCTCCAGGCAATGAAGGCAGGCCAGCCGCCGATGTCCTTTTGCACGCTGCTGATCAGGTGCAAAACGAGCAGCACGATATCGCGGAGAAACGTCAGCACCAGCAGCGAGGAGAAAAAGCCCATGGTGAGCAGGCCGATCCACGCAAGGCGATCGGACAGCGGCTGCTGGCTGACATTGCGCGCGGCCATGCCGAGGGGAATCAGCAAGCAGGACGCCACAAGTGCGAGCACTGCGAGCCATCGCAGCGGTGCACCGACGGGTGCGGCCGGAATGAGGCGCACGCCGATATACACATGAAACAGAATCCCGATACCGATTACGCGGATGAAAAACGCGGAACGTCGCATAGACCGCCTGGTAGAAGGTGAAGCCGGAGTGTTCAGACCGGGATTGAAGCTGGCGACCGGATACGTCTGAAGACAAACGCGGTCTGAAACGGCATCCGATTCTACCGGTTCGCCAAAAAGCCTGCCGGTGCGTGGGCCGGAGTCATACGGCTTGAAACGCGCATGCCATAAAGGGTTCGTCAAGCCTCACACTTCGTGAAGGCGACGGCAAGTGTGACCGGGCAACTCCGCTTGAAACCGCAAGAAATCAGTTAGCGGATCGCTCGCACGGTCACCCTGCGGAGCAAAAAATAACCCGCTTTCAGCGGGTTATTTTCATGCGATCAGACTACGATCAGAGTCCTCGTTCAGGGCGCGGAAGCCGCCTTGGCCTTAGCTGCCGCCGACTTCTTCTCCGCATTCTGAATGTTTTGCGGATAGTTGGTCTGGTCGCCGCCCGGCTGGTAGCCGTTCTTTTCCAGATCCTTCAGTTCGGCGTTCTTCTTGGCGCGGGCAGCCTTGCGGGCGGCCTTGCGTTGCGCCTTCTGCTCCTGCTTCGTTGCGGAAGCACCCATGTCGGAAGCGGCGGTTTGCGCCATCGCGACAGGGACGGTGAGCCCGGCGATCGAAACTGATACGACAAGAGCCATTGCAGCCATGCGGATACGGTACATAACGAGATTCTCCACGAAAAGCGGTTCTTTTTTGGAGCGGTGGCGCACTCGGCGTCCGCCGCGTTTGTCGTGCTGGACCTGCATGCTTCGTTACGTGCCAGAAGGTCCCGCGCCTAAGACCTTGTTTGTGAACCAGCGGGCACGCGTGGGTATCTTAACCAACTCTTTGTAAAAACGTGTAGCACATCCGCAAGATCTAAAGCAGTAAGCCGCCTTTTTTACGGGATGGATCAAGTCGGGGCGCGTGCCAGACCGGTGGTTCACTCCACGATTACCCGCCGATGCACCATTTTCGTCACGTCAAAAAGCGTACGAAGTTGTCGACCGCTTCGCGTTTGCCGACCAGCGCATTTTCGGGCTGCGATGGATCCGCGTGACCGATGCTCATCCCGCACATCGCGCTCTCATTGTCCGGCAGCGCCAGATGTTCCGCGATGATCCTGTGATAGCGATTGAATGCGGCTTTGCCGCGATTAAGCGTCTTGCGCAAGTTGTCGACCACCCCCGATGGATCAGCTCGACGAGCCCGGGCATGAGCAATTCCGTATGAATTCCCAGATGCCGATGGCTCGCCAGTGCATTGCACACCGCGTTCGGCAATGCTCGCGCTGATCGCCCGGTCGCGTTCGGTCGCGGCCTTCGGCCTCAACTCGGGCAACGGCTGATTCGACTCTACGATTGCATCGACTTCCGACACGTGCAGCAGCGAGTCGCCAAACACGCGCAGCATGTTCGGATTCACTTCCACGATCAGCCGTCGCACCGCACGCGCACGGAGCGCTTCGAGCAGCGCGGGCGGCTGCGACATCGCCATGTCAAGTGCGATCGACGAATCGCTGCGCAATGCAGCCACCGCATTTTCCGGTGATGTCAGCTTGCTCTGGTACATCTCTTCAACTTGCATTCTGACGTTCATGCTTGTGTTCCCTAAGCAAATACCTGCATCAGTAGTTGACGGCTTCTTCCGGTGAATGGTCGGGTTTGTAGATCAGCATCGTGCGTTCGAATGTTATAACTATTTTGCTATCCTGATTAATTTTAATCGTCTCCACCGTGACAATGCCCTGTGTCGTTCTGCTCGCCGACTCACGCTTTGACAACACCGTCGGTTCCGCAGCCACGCGGCAACGCGCGAGCAATGGCACATCGACGGCTTCTTCCATTTTGCTTGATGCGACCACTTGCAGAACCGAGCGCAAGGTTCACGTGCGTCGCGCGATGCGTGATGCTGCCTGTTTCCACCACGGCCACGAACAGCCGCAAGTCTGCTATATCGAAACGGCGCCGAGAGCAACGCCGGATTTTTGCATGCGGCCCCAAACAACGCGTTTTTTCCCACCGGACGGTTATGCGCGACGCATAAAAAAATCCATCCGGCTTGCGCCGAATGGATTTTTTGAGCGATGACGCCTGGTCGCAGAGGTACCTTGATTGCAGCGTCAGCGCGCTTCCGGAGAAGCTCGAAACCAGCCGGTTTTACCCGGATGATTCGCCGTTCGTCATCCAGCGGGGATCCGGATCACCAACGAAGTGCGCATCATGAAGTTTCGACGGATCAACGGCTATCGGACGAATCCGACTGATTTACCGGAGTGCCTGGCCTGACGCCAGCGGAGTCGGGCTGACGACATCGACCAGCACACGCGTGCCCGGGACGACCGTGGCTGCTGCCTTTGGCGAATTTGCCTGGACCGTCAGCTCGGCGCCTTGCGTGTCCTTGAGCGTCATCACGCCGCGCTCGCGGTCAACGCGCGCTACGCTGGCCACCGTCTGATCGCCCTCCGGCGACGGGGTCGCCACCAACGACGACGAGTCGAGTACCGTCAACCTGATCGCGCGCTGGGTTACGCCGACCACATTCGTGCCGGCTTTCAGTTGATCTAGGTTAGCCACGTTGCTGCCTATCTGGAACGCTTCAGTCGCGCCTTGTGCATTGACGACCGTGACCTGATGCATGGCCACATCCACAGACTGCACCTTCTCGCCGACACGCACCGACGTGGTGCCGTCGATAGACGCGGCGAATGCGCCGGTCATCACCATCGACGATGCGGCTGCAATGAGAGCGGACTTAAAGGATTTGCCGAGTTTTCTTGACTTCGATTTCATGGTGTTGCTCCTGCCGGACAAATCAGGGTCTGCTCATGCGCCGTCCGATCCAATCGCACAAACTGTTTAATAACGTGAATCCAGTTTGTTTTTCGAGATGAAACCTGTCAATTGATCTAGCTTATTTTTAGGTATCCTCCTATTTCAAGATATCGGTTTAAGATGTGCACCAAAACAATCAATTTCAAAGCTTGTCGGACGATGTGAAGCTTGATGGTCGTACACTGTTGCAATCATGCCCCGCGTACTTATTTAGGATGACGCAGTCCATTACAATACGCGCCTGCAATCTTTGTCCGGCATCGGGCGCTGGGGAAATACCATGTCTCTTCTCGACGTGGACACAATCGATTACGTCGGCGTGAACATTTTGTTCAAGCGGGTGTATGTCGGCATTTTCGACGACCTCGACTGGGACGACGAAGCCACGCATTTTGCGCTGCTGACCAAAAAGATCGATCGTTACACGCAGTACGTCCGTTCCGGCCAGTTGCTTGCGGCTTACCCGCGTGTGCGCGGTTATCCGGTGATTATTGAATACGTCGCCATGCGGCCGATGACCCGCTCGGCCGAAGCCTTCTGGAAGACGCGCGAGACGATCATCCGCGCGGTCGGTTTCGACGTCCGGTGCCGCACAGTGGACGTGCGGCATGCGCTGGCCGCAGATGCCGAGGTCAAGGTGGACGGCGTGGACGTTGCGGCCGATACGCGGCTCGAATCGGTTGTCAACGCGCTCGATCTGGCGACACGCCCGGTTCCTGAGGAGAAACATCGTGAAGACATCGTGCACGCCGGCCGGCGTGCAGTCCTGGTGATGCGCAAGAAATCGCCCTCTGGACGATGACAACGGTTAACCGGCGGCACGCGGAGTTTGTGACGAAACGGTGACAATATTACGCAACAAAAAAGGCGAGGCCCGAATCGGGCTTCGCCTTTTTTACGTGCTTTGGGCAGAACGGGTCAGCGTTCGCTGAGTTGCAGTGATCTTTCCGGCCCGGAAAGTTGCCAGACTCGCACCACTTAAGCCACCCGCCTAACCCATTATTTCGGGGGCCATTGGGCAAAGAGCCGGATGTTGAGTGTCCGCTCTAATTGCGCCGCACAGCTGGCATTTCACCGATCCGCCACAACCCAAGGCCGATTCTTCCCTCAATAGCCGTGGTTCACGCGCCGGTCTGCCCGACGCGCTATTCAAGGCGGCTTTATTCGCCGCCAATGTTCGTCGGCAAGCGCCGCTTGTGGGATATGGCAACAGGACGCTTTGAATCTCCGTCCCGTGGGGCGCCCGCACCGGTACGCGCCGTTCCGGCGGTGAAAGCTTTGCCGGTGTCTTCCTGGATGGTCGAAATCGAATGCTTGTAGACCGCCTGGATGCCGGCGGCCGAGCTTAGCATAACCAGATACTGATCGAACGATTCGATGTGGCCAACCAGCCGTACCCCGTTCACGAGGAAAATTGCGACACGCTTGCGCTCTTTGCGAGCGGCGTTCAGCACGTCGCTCTGACTTTGCTGCTGGGGTTCTGTAGCCATTCTCATTCGACCTGACGTTAGTATTTCGGACTGTTCCGGCAGACATCCACCGGAATCTTGATTCATTAAACAATGTGCGGCAGCAGGCTCGCTACCTAGCTTCGGCGAATTCCAATGCAACGGCTTGCGCTGACCGAATGCTTCCGTTTCTTACCGCTCAATAACACGGAAGCAGCCACGCAGGCTCTGCTAATCCCTGACGTGCCTTCATAATGCCAGATCATGGCACCGCGCACTGTTTGCCCACGTTCGAGCAACGCCGCTCCGTGGAGTTCAAACTTCACCTGAAAAATCGATTTCGGAATCTTCGCAAGCCCGATAAACGCGCCCGCAACGGCACGATCGATACTAACCCGCGGAAATAACACACGCGCACGGCGATTGAAGCTTAACGAGATCAAAAACGGACAAACTCTCGCCGGCCAGCGCCGCTTCGCGGGGCGTGCGACTTCGGAGCAATTGCTGAAAAGTCGTTCGTCGGCTGGGTCCCGCGGGACGTCCGGCCGGCGCACATGAACATTTCCAGGCGTTGCGTCTTCTGTCCGAGTGGAAAGGTCAAAAAAAAGCCGTCGCGGCCGGTTTACCGAACCGCAACAGCCCTTTGTGTTCGCCGCCGCTTAATCGACGTAACTTAGCTGACGTAATCGGCGGCTGAATTCTAACGTCAAGCGTCATTGCGCGGGGGCTACTGGCGGCTTCTTTTTGTGCTTGAAGTGGAGCTTGCCCTTTGAACTGCCGGGCGTGGATACATTGTCGCCGCCCATGGTTGGACCGGCCGTTGCCGCACCGTGCGCGTTGCCGCCACCCGAGCCGCCGTTGCCGTTGCCACCACCACTCTGGGCAGCGGCCATGCCGGACGCGCCAAGCAGGATTGTGGATACGCAAATCAGGTTAACTACTTTCATCGACAGTCTCCAAAGAGCACGATTTTGTATTCGATTACCGGCCACCAGACTCATGCCCGATGGCCGACATCGACACGCAGACAACGCGTCGAATGTAATAGATTGACCGCACTGCTTCAAGACTTGTTTCTACCAACGCAGCGCGCGCCTCGCCACGGCACCGCTGACTTCGACGCCATGTTCAGTCCGGTGGCCCAGGCAACAAGGGAATCAGTTGCCCAGCGACGCCATCCAGAATCTCCTTCGATAAAACCGGGTCCGACACCGCTCGCGCCAACCCGATCGCTCCAAGACAGGCGCTCATTTGCAGCATTGCGCGGGCGCGGCGTTCGGCCGGATCCTTGATGTCGAGCAAACCCTCGGAGAACGCGAGATTGTGTTTGACGCGCTCCGTGAACACATCGCGCGTGGCTTCGTTGCTGCGCCCGACGTCGCCGAGCAACGCGCCCAATGCACAGCCCTTGCCAGGCGCATCCCGATGCGCTTCGCTCAGGTAATCACGCACCGCCTGCGCAAGGTTTTCTGCACGTGCTTCCCATGCATCGAGGCTCGTGAACGCAGCACCGAGTGCCTCGGTCACGAGTTCATCACGCGATTCAAAATGCTTATAGAAACCGCCGACTGTCATGCCGGCTTCCTTCATGACATCGGCGACGCCAATGCCGTCCAGCCCAAGTTCCCGAAAGCGCCGCGCTGCCACGTCGACGATCCGCTGATGCGTTGCTGCCTTCTCTGCCTGTGAATGTCCCATGACCTGCGTTTGTCCTGTGATGGGGCGGCTACGAGCACCCCCGGGCATCAATCTTAATGCAGAACCGAGTTGGACCGATCGCTGGCCGGTTTGACGCTGTGCCTGAATATAAATTAGGTATACGAAATAATGACCTAGGAACGCCGTATTGATTCGATATGGCGCCCCGGACACAAGGCGCCGTCCACCCCTCAAGCCTTGAAAAATCGGTTCTCAGGTCTCGGCAACCCAAGATTCTCCCGAAGAGTGACACCCTCGTACTCACGTCGAAAGATTCCTCTTGCCTGCAATTCTGGCACGACCTTGTCGACGAAATCGTCGAGGCCTCCCGGAAGGTAGGGGAACATCACGTTGAAGCCGTCCGACCCCTCCTCCACGAGCCATTGCTCCATCTGGTCCGCGATCATCGCTGGCGTACCGATCATTTCAAGCCCCGAATAACCGCCGACCCGCTGCGCTAGCTGGCGGATCGTGAGCTTGTCGCGCGTGGCCCATTCAATCACGCGCTCACGGCTACTTTTGCTTGCGTTGGTTTCAGGGATCTCGGGCAGTGGACCGTCGGGATCGAAGCCGGATACGTCGTGGCCAAGCAGGATGGAAAGCGAGGCGATGCCGCTGTCGTAATGCACGAGGCTGTCGAGACGCGCGCGCTTCTCCCGTGCTTCGTCCAACGAGTCGCCAACTACGACGAACGCCGCCGGCAAAATCTTGAGGTGTTCCGGATTGCGGCCGAGCTTCGCCATGCGGCCTTTGACATCGGCGTAAAACCGTTGACCGTCGGCTAGTGTGGTCTGCGCCGTGAACACGGCTTCCGCCGTCTCGGCCGCAATCTGACGCCCCGCTTCCGAGGACCCCGCCTGCACGATCACCGGCCAGCCCTGCACCGGCCGCGCAATATTGAGCGGCCCGCGCACCGACAGGTTCTCGCCCTTGTGGTTCAGCACATGCATCCTGGCGGGATCGAAGAAGGTCCCGCTTTCAACGTCGCGAATGAAGGCGTCGTCGGCCCAGCTATCCCAGAGGCCGGTAACGACGTCGAAGAACTCCCGGCCTCGTTTATAACGCTCGCCGTGCTCCACGTGTTCGTCCAGACCAAAGTTGAGTGCGGCATCCGGGTTGGCCGTGGTGACCAGATTCCAGCCCGCGCGTCCGCCGCTCAGATGGTCGAGCGAGGCAAAGCGGCGAGCGACGTGATAAGGCTCGTCAAAGGTAGTGGACGCCGTCGCGATCAGGCCAATGCGCTCGGTCACCGCTGCGAGCGCCGACAACAGCGTGAGCGGCTCGAACGACGTGGCCGTGTGACTTCGCCTCAACGCCTGGGTGGGCATGTTGAGAACGGCAAGATGATCTGCCATGAAGAAAGCGTCGAACCGGCCGCGCTCCAGCGTCTGTGCAAAACGCTTGAGATGCGCGAAATTGAAGTTCGCGTCGGGGAACGCGCCGGGGTAACGCCAGGCCCCGGTGTGAATGGTGGCCGGGCGCATGAAAGCGCCAAGCCGCAAGCGACGTTGCGTGGTCATAAAGCTCCGTTTTAGCGTTGACAAAAGCGCCCCGACGGCGAGGCAAACGCTTCGTTCGTGGACGCAGCGTCATCGATAAAATACGTCGAATGGCGAAAGCGTGCACAAACGGCAATCGACGCAAAAACGGCTTGATCAGTCGTCAGTGTTTGGTAAGCGTGCCGAGACCCCAATGCGTTCAATCTCATTGGCGAACACGGTGTGTCAGTGTCAACCGGCTGTGTGCACGTCGAACGTATCCACGCGATCGGTGTAGAACGCCAGATGGTCCTTGATCTGCGCAACCGCGGGATAAGTGTCCTCGTAAGTCCACACCGCGTTCACGGAACGTTCGCCACCCAGCGGGATGCTGTAGTAGGCGCAGTCGCCTTTGTACGGGCAATAGGTCGCGTGGTCCGTGCGCTGCAGCAGCGACATGTCGACGTCCTTGCGCGGAATGTAGTGAACCGCGGGGTACGACGCTTCACGCAACGTCAGCGCCTCACGCGTGTCTGCAATAACCCGCCCGCCGATAGAAACGGTGATGCGCGCGGGGTTAGGCTCGATCGTGATGGGGTGATCAGGGCCAGGAATCTTGACTGTTTTGGTCTGCATGGCTTCGTGCTCCTTGAGGCAACGGTGAACGGACTCAAGCGTTGTTGAATAGCAGCTACATATGAATACTGCAGCGTATCGGAAAGCGCATTTGTTTGCCGTGCGCCCGCGTGACGCATTAGAGCTTCAACTCACCAACTCCGCCACATCCGGTTCTTCCGAAACAACACGGCGCGTTGCCACCGGCATGCGCGCCCTGCCCGGATAGCAACGGACAACGATCGAACAACTCCATTCGTGTGTTCCCTTGGCGCGCGTGAACGCGAATCGATGAGCAGTCGCATCATTCTAAAATAATACGTCTGTCCGTATTAAAGTCACCTACACTTCTGATGTCAAGTGATGGTTGCGCCGGCCGGCGGAAATCTTGACCGCCAATATGTACGACCGTACAATATTTTCACTATGCCAAGACCATCACATCGCACGAAGATCCTGACCGAAGGCCTCAAGGTCGTCCACGAACGAGGCTTCGGCGGAGCGAGCGTGCGGGACATCGTTCAGGCCGCCGGCGTGCCGCAAGGCTCGTTCACGAATCACTTTGCGTCGAAGGAAGCGTTCGGCCTGGAAGTCATGGATCTTTATTTCGCCGACAGCCGCGAAGTGATCCGCGAAACGCTATGCAACGACCTGCTTGCGCCACTACGGCGACTTGAGGATTACATCGACGCCAACATTGCGCATCTCACCCGGAACCACAGCAGGAATGGCTGCTTGTTCGGAAACTTCGCGGTCGAAGCAAGCGATCACAGCGAGGTGCTTCGTACCCGGGTGGTCGAGATATTCGCGGAAGTGCAGAAGTGCGTGGCTTATTGTCTCGGCGCGGCGGTAGAAGCGGGCGAGTTGCCGCCGAAAACGAATTGTGACGAGCTGGCGCAGTTCGTTGTGTCGTCGTTGCAAGGGGCCATTTTGCTGGCAAAGGCGCAACGTAATCCGGCTCCGGTAGAAGGCTTCAAACGTCTGCTGTTCACCACGGTTCTGCGCTGAAGCAGCGCGGCCGGGGGGCCAAGGGGAAGAAAACGGGAAGTAAGCGGCAGCGCTAAGACCGCTCGCAGAATGGTCAGCTTACCGAAGTGGCGTTGAAAGAATCTTCCGCTTGCCAGGCGTCACACGGCTCGTTGTATCGGGTTGGAGGTATGGCTACCCACCGAAGCATGACGAGGCGCACGAAATCGACGCAGGACGGCCTACAAATAACCCTTGCCGTCTACATAAGCCTTACGCCAGCGGGTAATCGTCACGCGCTCGAACAAACCGGCAAGCGCGAACGGGTCGTTTGCGATGAAACGCGCGGCTTCCTCGCGCGTGTCGAGATCGACAACATACAGGCCACCGCCCGCGTTACTGCCGTCGTCCTCGAGCTTCGCACCGCACGCAAGCAGCAGCGACTTATTGGCGTCGAGATACGCCAGATGCACGTCGCGCTCCCGTGTGCGCATCGGCGCGTGACCGGGCTTGTCCCACGTTTCGATAATGAACGGCACCACACCTCCTGTTATCGGGATCAGTTCTGTGCGATCGCCGACGGATGCTGGGCAAGCGGCGTGACCTGGATCGCCATATAGGGAAAGAGCGGCAGCGAACTGAGCAACGTGTGCAGTTCGTCGTTGGATTCGACGTCCAGAACACTGTAGTTCGCGTACTGCCCGGCCACGCGCCACAAGTGGCGCCATTTCCCCTCACGCTGCAGTTTTTGCGAGAACGCTTTCTCGTCCGCCTTCAGGCGATTGGTGAGCTCGGTGTCGGCGTCGAGCGGGATCTGCACCACCATATGAACCAGGAACAACATGATCGAACCTCCGGAAGGTAAGTGGGCCGTTTAGCCCCATGCAAGGATCGCAACCGTATAAACAATACCGATCCAGAACATCATGATGACGGTATAGCCCATGATGTCCTTCAGTTTGAGCTTCGACAACGCGAGAGCCGGCAAAATCCAGAACGGTTGGATCAGGTCGTTCCAGGCATTGCCGAGCATGACCGCCGTCGCCGTATGACCCACGGACGCGCCAATCGCCTTTGCCGCCTCGATCATGAACGGTCCCTGAATGACCCAGTGGCCGCCGCCGGACGGCGCGAAGAAGTTGATGAAAAACGAACTAATGAGGCCCCAGAACGGCAACGTATGCGGCGTCGCGATCCTGACAAAAAACTCGGAGAACGTCTTGACCAGTCCCGACGATGCCATGATCGACATGATGCCCGCATAAAACGGATACTGCAGGATGATGCCGCTGATCGTGCGGATGCCTTCGTTGAGTTTCTCCACATAACGGATCGGCGTGCCCAGCAAAATGATGCCGAGAAACACAATGATGAAGTTGATCAGGTTCAGATCCATCGAGCCGCCGCCGTGGAAATACAGCACCACGTAGACCACGCCGATCAATCCGATCAAACCGCTCAGCACGCGGCTGTTGTTGAGGCGGCTGGCTAGTGTGCGGTCATCGGCGGCGTCGGCAGGAAGCGCCGGCTTATCTGCTCGCGAGTCATCTTCAAGCGTACGGTCGATCTCGGTTACCGGCTGGCCCGGCTTCGGATGCAGCCATGCATTGAGCAGCGGCAACGTGATCAGCACGACCAGGCTGGTGATAAGCATGGTCGGCGAGAAGATGGTTTCAGAGAGCGGAATCACGCCCATCTGCGCTTCCATCGGGTGGCCTTTGGTGGAGATGAGCACGGGAATGCTCGCCGACAAACCGAGCCCGTAGAGCGTAAAGCCGCTATACGCCGACGCGATGATCAGCGGGTAATGCACGCCCTTCACGCTCAACGCCAGCTTGCGCGCGACAATGCCGCCGATCACCAGCCCAAAGCCCCAGTTGAGATAACTGCCGATCCCACCCACCAGCGTCGCGACGATGATCGCCGTGCGCGGATCGTGCACCCGCATGACGATGCGGTCGAGAAACCGCTCGGTCAATGGCGCGGTGGCGAGCACGTAACCCATCGCGAGAATCACGGCCATTTGCGTGGTGAACGCAAGCAGCGTCCAGAAGCCCTTGCCCCAGCTTGTTGTAAGCGCCACGATGCCCTGACCCTGCACGAGTACGGCGAGGACCATGGTGAGAAGCGTCAGCCCGATGGCAAATACGAACGGATCGGGCAAATATTTGCGCATCAGTTCGGTGAAGAATCCCGTTATTTTCTGCATGCTAATGTCTCTATGTTTTATTTAGTTAAGCAAACTGCTCTGTCCGATCAACCGTCAGGAATCGCTGCCTGAAACCGCTGACTTCCGGTGGCGGGCTAGCGCCATCAAAGCGCGATCGCGCCATGCCACGCGCTCTTCCCATTGTTCGAGCGGTACTACCGCACGTCGTGCCTTAGCCACTTTCCCGACGAGCTCCGGCGTCCATGGATCGTGTTGGCCGCGTTCGGCGCCCATCCGTTCGTATGCCGGGCCCATCTTCTGCGCGTGCGAAGTTATGCCGCCACGGGTATTCAAATCCACCGTTTCGAACGGACCGATTACGGACCAGCGCAAGCCGAGACCGTCGCGCATGACCGTGTCTATGTCCTCGACCGTTGCCACGCCGTCGCGCACGAGGCAATACGCTTCGCGCAGCACCGCACCCTGCAGCCGGTTGAAAACGAAACCCTCCACCTCTTTCGATACGAGCACGGGTTGCAGGCCGGCATCGCGGAAAAGTTGCATCGTGCGTTCGGTGACGTGCGACGCAGTAAAAGGCGCGGGCACGATCTCGATAACGGGAATCAAATACGGTGGATTCCCCGGATGCGCGATCACACAACGATGCCGCCCCGGCAGATCGCCGACGAAGGTCGACGCCGTCAACGCAGATGAAGCGCTCGCAAAGATCGCCGTCGCGGGAGCAGCCGCGTCGAACTGCGCGAACAATGCGCGCTTGACGTCCACTCGCTCGGGCGCGCATTCCTGCACGAGATCGGCGCCGGCAACCGCTGTTTCCACCGACGTTGTCATCTGGACGCGTGCCGCCACGGCGTCCACAGTTTCATCGAGCAAACCGAAGCGCGCCAGTTCGTTCAAGCGCTGTGCGATCTCTCCTAGCGCGGCATCACGGCGTGCCGCATCTGGATCGAACAGGCGCACGGGCCAGCCCGCGCGTGCAAACACCACGGCGAACGCAACGCCAATACTCCCCGCCCCCACGATGGCCACGCGCCGGATTTCAAGCGTGCTCATCTCAAACTCCTGCTACGCCGACCGTCATGCCGCCACACACATAGAGCACCTGGCCGGTGACGAAACCACTGCGGGCATCGAGGAAATAGGACACAGCATGCGCAATATCCTCGGGCGTACCCACGCGTTTCACCGGGACGCTCTCCACAATGGCTCGCGTACGCGGACTGTCCGGCGGGTTCGCACGATCGAAAAGTTCAGTACGGATCGGACCTGGGCCGATCGCGTTCGCCGTGATGCCATGACAGCCGAGTTCGAGCGCCCATACACGCGTCATGCCGATCAACGCGGCCTTGGTCGCCGAATACGCGGTGCGTAATTCCTTACCCAGCGCCGCGCGCGAAGACATGTTGACGATACGGCCGAAACCCGCTGCCTGCATGCCCGGCAGCAGCGCTTGCATGCATTGCATCGCACAACGCACATTCAGCGACCACGCGAGTTCGAGTTCCTCAATGCTTTGCTCTGCCACGCCGGCCGGCACCACCACGCCGACGTTATTGATCAGCCGGGTGATCGGACCGCCGGCGAGCGCCTGATCGAGCGCTTTCGCCGTTGCGTCGGTATCCGAAAGGTCAGCAATAAAACCACTGCCCACACGGTCGATCACCACAGCTTCGAAGCCGTCCGCTTCACAGCGCTCGGCGCAAGCTGCACCGATTCCGGCCGCACCGCCGGTAATCAAAACTCGTTCTCGTGTCATGTCGTGTACTTTATGAAATCAGACGGTTGCGATCGGCGTCACGGGCGAACCCATCGCGCCCGGCAAACGCAGCGGCGGCGCTGTCAACATGAAGTGCGACCGTCCGTTAGCGCGCAGCCATGCCGCGAGATCGCGCAAATACCAAAGCTCACCGAGCGGTAAGCCGAGCTTGAACAAACAGTGGTGATGCAGCGGCATCAGCGGATAGCGACCTTCCGCCGGACGCGCGGGATAACGCTCGACCGCGTAGTTATCTGCGGCCAGCGCCGCAATGCCCGAATCGGTCAGCCATTGCAACAGCCGCTGATCGCGGCCATCGAGCGCGCAACACTGGCTGTTGAGCACGGCTTCATCGGGATGACGGTTCATTTCCAGCACCAGTTCGGCGAAGCCCGTCCGCAGTAGCAGCATGTCGCCGCGATCTATCTGCACGTTGTCGGCGTCGATGGCGAACATCAGGTCGTCGTAACCCACGGTGCGATGCTCACGCCCGTAATGCGCCACGAGATCGACAAGCACGCCGCGCCCCTGCATGCCCTTTACCGCGAGATTTTCGATGCCGAGCGCTTCCGCGTGGCTATGTTCGTTACCGCAGGCGTGCGGCGCAAACGCGTCGTCGCGACGATATTCCATCGGTCCGACTACGTCCGTATTCGCCTTGTAGCCGTTGTAGTAGACGCTTTCCGCCACGCCGTCGCCGTCGGCGTCGAAGAGCGCGCCCACATGCGCGAGCGAGTCCCATTGGGTGGAATATTGCAGGCTCATCAGGACCTGGTCGTCGCTGACCACGTCGGTCGCCTGCTCTTCCATGCGCGCGAACGGGAAGTTCACGTAGGGCAATCCGTCCTTCGTCGTGGGCCGCAAAACCGGCGGATGACGTCGCACGTTCAGCTTGCTGTCGCCGGGATAATCCAGCGGCAGGGACAGGCAAAAACTCAAGCCCGCGCGAATCTCGCGCGCGCCCTTCAGTACCTGTTCCGAGGTGATCAGATTGGGTCGTCCGAGTTGATCGTCGGGACCGAAATCGCCCCAGTTCGAACCGTCAGGCCTGTTCTTCCAGCGCCTCTGATCCTGCATCTTCTTCTCCTTGCACGACGTCTTGAGCCCGTCAGGTCGACCATGACGTGAGCATGATCACCGCGGCCGCGCCGCTAGCCGATCAACGTCTGCGGAATCCGTTCGAAAATATCGAGCAGTGCTTCGACCGCGCGCTCCTGGTTCTTCAGCAAGCGCGCTTTCGGACCGCCGATAACGAGCGCGAATGCCTCGCCGTGGATCGAGAATCCCTTGGCTAGCCCCGCAACATCCTCGACGTTTTCTCCAGTAGAGCGATGCCAGCCGAGCGTCACGCCCTGCTCCACTTCTACTTCGAGCGACGCGCGATCGATTACCGAACCATCCGTCGATGCCGTCAGCGGCTCGCAACTGTCGAGCAGGCGCCGGCGTGCATCGACCGGGAGCGCGCCCAGCAGCGCCTTGCCCGCCGCGCTGGCGTGGACGTACATGAAACCGCCGGGTTCGTCGCTGTAGCGAATCTTCTGGCGTGATTCCATGACGTCCAGATAAACGACCCGCGTGCCGGCGAGCGTCGCGAGCGCGGCCGTTTCACCGGTCGCGTCGCGCAATGCGCTCAGCAACGGTTGGAACAGCAGCGTCAGCGGGTCCTCGCTGCAGATGTCGCGAGCGACATGCAACAAGCGCTGCGTCGGGTAATAACCCGCCTTTACGCCCGGCGCGTAGAGATAACCCTTTGCCACCATCGTCTGCAAAAGCGCATGACAACTCGACAAAGGGATTTCGGTTCGACGCGCAATCTCGCTGTAGATCATCGGTTGCCGGACTTCGGCAAAGAGGTTGATCACGTCGAAGACGCGCACTGCAGTTTTCACATCCATGACAATATTATCGGTATATCGATAATACTAGCGCAAGAGGTAACGGGTATACACCTATAAATCCAAGTGACCCCGACCTCGCCGCTGTCCGCTTCAACGCGTGCTGCGGGTCAGCGTGCCTGTCGGGCTGGGTCATCGCCATGTGATTGGCCCGATGTACGCGCTGAAGTGAGTTTCACGGATCGCTTCGTCGCATCGACACCGGCACCTAACCGACCGGCGTCCGCTTTTCATCACATGCGACGACTCCGCGATAATTAGTGATCCTTTTGAATCACGCGGGCGGTGAATGAGAGTCCCCTTAAGCGCGCCCCCGCTGGCTGCAATGGTTGTCGCGATCGAGGCTGCGGTAAAAACCGAGGCGCCGCTTTACCTGCCGGATTAACAACAGTTTCTTACCCAAATAGGTATTTTTACTGGCCCTTACTCCGAATAACATCAAATCAAATATCGAAACAAGCGATGCCAGTCAGTTTTCCCGGCGCACCGGAATGGCCACAGCGCAAGCTTCGTAGTCGATAAACCATACGGAGGTTCATCATGTTTAAAGCACTTATCCCCGCAGTCGTCATCGCTGCCGCACTGGCCGCACCGAGCTTCGTTTTTGCTCAGAACAATGGTCCTGTCACGCGCGCACAAGTGCGCGCCGAACTGGCTCAACTGGAGCGGGCCGGCTACAACCCGACTGGCGATCAGACCGACTACCCGCTGAACATTCAAGCCGCCGAGCGCCGCGTCGCTGCGGAAAATAGCGTGGCTCAAAGCAGCTATGGCTCGTCGGTCAGCGGCACGTCGGCAGGGGTCAACGCCAGCGGTCAGTGATAGTGTGAAGCGTCGTAAAGCAAGCACGGCAGCGATGTGACATCAACGCCGAGGGATCAAAGCGCTACGACCGGTGAGAACCTGCGGGATGCAAGCGGTGAGTCTATTCGGGAGTCTGACTCGCGCTCACGGTGAGCCTTCGCGGGAGCCACAAAAAAAGCGGCGAAGCCTCTTAAGCCTTCGCCGCTTTTAAGATGTTTGAATCGAACGCATCGATCAGCTTCGATTCAACACAACGTCATGTGGGATTCGATCAGCCTAAAGTTGACGCGCAATCACCATCCGTTGCACTTCGCTCGTGCCTTCGTAGATCTGCGTGATGCGGGCGTCGCGATAATGACGCTCGACCGGATAGTCTTCCAGATAACCGTAGCCGCCATGAATCTGGATAGCCTGCGAGCACACCCGCTCCGCCATCTCCGACGCAAACAGCTTCGCCTGCGATGCTTCGCTCAGGCAAGGCAAACCTTCCGTGCGCATTCTCGCTGCGTGCAACACAAGCAAACGCGCTGCGTTCAGGCTGGTCTGCATATCGGCGAGAAGGTTTGCTACCGATTGATGCTCCCTGATGGGCTTGCCGAACTGCACGCGTTCATGCGAGTAAGCACACGCTGCATCGAACGCCGCCCGCGCGATGCCCACCGCCTGCGCCGCGATACCAATACGCCCACCCTCCAGATTCGCCAGAGCGATCTTCAACCCTTCGCCGCGCGCGCCCAACAAATTGCCGGCCGGAATCGCGCAGTCTACGAGTGAGATCGGACAGGTATCGGAGGCGCGAATGCCCATCTTGTGCTCGGGCCGCCCAACGTTGAAACCCGGCGTATTCGTCGGCACGATGAACGCCGACAAACCCTTCTTCCCAAGCTCGGGATCCGTGACGGCGAACACGATGGCCATGCCCGCGCGCGCGCCGTTCGTCGTGAACTGCTTGGCCCCGGAAAGCACCCACTGGCCGTCCCGTTCGATGGCACGCGTCTTCAGGTTGTTAGCCTCCGATCCCGCTTGCGGCTCCGTCAGACAGAACGCGCCGATCATCTCCCCCGTCGCCAGTTTCGGCAAATATTCGGCCTTCTGCGCTTCAGTGCCAAAGGCGAGAATCGGTCCGCAGCCGACGGAATTGTGCACGGCCATCAGCGTCGAGCACGAGGCGCAGCCGGCCGCGATTTCTTCGATAGCCAGCGCATACGCAACATAGTCGCTGAAGGTGCCGCCCCATTCCGCAGGCACGATCATGCCGAGCAAACCGAGCTCGCCGAGTTGCCGCACGACTTCGTCGGGCAGGCGTGCATCGCGGTCCCACTGGCCCGCGTGCGGCGTCAGCACTTCGGTAGCGAAGTCGCGCGCGGCGTCGCGAACCATGCGTTGGTCGTCGGTCAGGAAGCTGTCGATCATGGCGGTCTGGCTCGTGTGAAATACTTGAAAACGCGCTGGGTTTACACTGCTGCGCTTAAACCACGAAGCGGATGGCAAATAACATCACGCCAGATTCTAGGCGCTGTGAAGCCATCTGCCGATGCCTGAAACGATCAAGCTTCCTGAGCGATTCCGCCACCTAGTGACTACCCCAACATCGAAGAACGCGCGTGGCTCGGAACGGCAAACAGAGCGGCGGCCACGGCCGGCCGTGACGCCAACGCCAACCGTGCCCAAAACGCCACGCGGCCAGGGCAACGAACGCGGGACCATAGCGGGGGTTCTCGTCGAAGAAGCGCTGCGTTACGCCGAGCGTCGCGGCGTCGCGCGTATCGCGATGCTGGCGCTTGCGGGTATCAAGCCCGCCACGCTCGCAGCGCCGCTCGCCCGCGTGTCGGCTGCGCAATACGGCCGCTTGTGGAGCGCCGTTGCAGATGCGCTCGACGATGAATTTTTCGGCCAGGACAGCCATCCGATGCGCCGCGGCAGCTTCGCGCTGCTCTGTCATGCCGCACTGGGTTCGCGCGACGGCGGCCAGGCGCTGACCCGCATCGCGGGTTTCCTGCGGCTCGTGCTGGACGACTTGCAATGCGAGATCGACACCGACACAACGCGCGTGAGAATTCGCCTCGCCGATGCCGATACCGACGCGCCACGCCCAATGTTCGCGTACGCGACTGCATTCATCATGATCTACGGCTTGTTGTGCTGGCTCGTAGGCCGGCGCATCCCGGTGCTGGCCGCGCATCTGCGCTGCCCGGAACCTGCGGCATCCGACGAATACCGGCTGATGTTCTGCGACGCCATGTTCTTCGATCAACCCGCGTCGTATGTCGATCTCGCACCGGATTGCGTCACGTTGCCGGTTGTGCAGACGGCCGCCACGCTGAAGGTTTTTCTGCGCGAGGCGCCGGCGAATTTCATCGTGAAGTATCGCAATCCAGATTCGCTGGCTGCACGGATTCGCCGCCAATTAAGGCAGTCGCCGCCGGTCGACTGGCCGGACAGCGAAGACATCGCTGCCGCTTTGAACATGGCCGGAGCCACGCTGCGACGCCGCCTGAAACAAGAAGGCGCGACCTATCAATCCATCCGCGATGCCCTGCGGCGCGATCTCGCCATCGCACGGCTTGCCGACACGACGCAGACCATCGCGGAGATCGCGCACGCGCTCGGTTTCGCCGAACCAAGCGCGTTTCATCGTGCATTCAGGAAGTGGACGGGCGTGCGGCCGGCGGCGTATCGCGGTATGCGTGCCAATGCGTGACTGCACGCACGCCGCCCCGCTGCTATAGTGAAATCTGCTGGTTCACTGAAGGAGCGCCGCCATGTCGCAACCGAAAGCAAAGCCGCACCACGAGCCGAAGAAAGCGCCGGTGGCCGCGCACGACCTCGAAGCAGCCCTCGACGAAGCGCTGGAAGAGAGCTTTCCCGCAAGCGATCCGGTCGCAATCACAGTGGATCACGAATCTGCTCCCGAAGCGCAACATCGCGGCAAACGGACGCGTTAGCCGCTACTCGTCGAGACCGGCCAGCAGCATGGCCAGCTTCTCCACGTGCTGCATCAGCATCGCGCGGTGCTTATCGATCTGCTCGATACGGCCGGCAAGATCGGCTTTCACCGGATCGTCCAGTTTGCCCGACGCGCGCAAATCCTCCGCTTTCGCATTGATGCCGTCGAGCTGAACCATCGAAAGCTGCCGCTCCACGCGGCGCAGGTCGGCGAGCAACAGATCGCGGTTGCGGCGGAACATCTGGTCGCGCCGATGCGTTTCCACCTGCTGCAGCGCCTGATCGGCGATGCGGCGGGTCGCTTCCGTCTGCGACAGCAACGGCTCCGGCCCACGCAAGACGGGCCGCTTCGGCGCGGGGTGCGCGTTGCCGCGAAACACGGCGGCGGGCGTTTCCTCGTCCATCGCGCGCTGGGTTTCGGGCGGAATGTCGCGCCGGTCGCGGCGCTCGTCCAGCCAACGCGGCGGCAAGCCGGTCACGGTTTCCACCCCGCGCACGAACTCCTCACTGAAATCGCGCCTTCCGGCCAAAATCAGTTTCATGTACGACGGGGAAAAACTCATCATGCGGGCAATCCTCGCGCCGCCAGCCGGCGATCCCGCGAGCACATTCAGGTTGGCTCGCCACACGAGGTACAACGTTTCGTCGAAATCTTCCATGGGCTAGTCTCCAAGCAGACGGACTCGCAAACGCCGCGCAGCCGGTTTACGTGCGCTTGACGCTTAGGTCCTGGCGAGCCCGTTATTGCAGCGACGAGCCGGATCGTGATCGGGGGCGTCGCCTAAGTGGGCATCTGACCGCAATCTTACCGTCATCTCAATAATGCGCGTTTTGTCCGAGCAGGCGGTGAAAACCCGCAGAATCGACAGAAATCACGCGGTTTAAGGGCGACCCACGTCAAAAAAGCGTGGGGTGTGGGTAAAACGGCGGAGGTTAGTCCGCTCGAATCCCGGTCATCGGTCGATGTCGGGGATTGTTGGGTCAAGAAAATCTGCAGCATGAATAAACCCCAAATATTCGTGTGAGAGATAGTGTGCAAATATCTGCCACACGAATATTTGACAAATATCTGCCACAGACATAAACTGCATTTATTCGTGTGAGAGATAAATGTCATGCAACAGACAATCGCCACGCCCTACCAGATGGGTCAGATTATCGCGGCCGGCCGCCGGCGGGCGGGCCTCACCCAAACCGAAGCAGCCGCAAGGCTCGGTGTGAGCCAGAGTCGTATCTCGACTCTCGAGGCGGACTCCGGTGCGCTTACGCTCAACCAGTTGCTGACGCTTCTTGGCGCCTACGGGCTGCAACTCCAGGTTCAGGACAAGGGTTCGCCTGCGGTAGCGCCAACCGCGTCCGCGCTGGAGTGGTAATGGCGGGACGCAAACCACATTCCCGGTCGCTCTCGGTATGGGTCAACGGCGTACGCATGGGTGTCTGGCGCATTCCCACTCGCGGCCCGATGGAACTCGCCTACGCCCCCGCGTGGGCCGCCTCCGAGGTCGGCCGTCCGCTTTCCCTGTCGCTGCCCATCCCGCTCGATAACGCTCCGCTCAAAGGCGACAGGGTACTCAACTATTTCGACAATCTGCTACCGGACAGCGAAGCCATCCGAAAGCGAATAGGCCAGCGATTCCGGACAGACACGCTGGATGCGTTCGATCTTTTGCAGGCCATCGGCCGGGATTGCGTGGGCGCGGTTCAGCTCCTGGGCGTCGACGAGGAACCTGCGGGTGTCGAACAAATCGATGGCACCCCGCTCAGCGATGGAGAAATCGAGACGCTCCTGAAACAAACCGCGGGGGGTGGCACTTTTGGCCCTCAAGACGACGAAGACGACTTCCGGATTTCGCTCGCGGGCGCGCAGGAAAAGACGGCGCTCCTCTGGCACGAAGGCCAGTGGATGAAACCCCACGGCGCCACGCCTACCACCCATATCCTGAAGCTCCCGCTCGGCCTGGTGGGTAATCGGCGCGCGGACCTCACCACGTCGGTCGAAAACGAGTGGCTGTGCATGCATCTCCTGCGGGCTTACGGCTTACCGGTCGCCCAAACGGACATCAAGACCTTTGGCCGGCAACGCGTGCTGAGCGTGCAGCGCTTTGACCGCCAGATGCACTCGAGCGGCAAGTGGATTGTGCGGCTGCCGCAAGAGGACTTTTGCCAGGTGATGGGGCTACCCTCGCACAAGAAGTATGAGAACGAAGGCGGCCCGGGTGTGATCGACCTGGCGCAAGTGCTCCAGCAGTCGGAGACGGCGAAGGAAGACATAGAAACGCTGCTGACCGCGCAGATACTTTTCTGGCTGCTGGCGGCCCCGGACGGGCACGCGAAGAACTTCAGCATCCGGCTGCTTCCGCGCGGACATTACCGGCTGACGCCGATTTATGACGTCATGTCCATCTGGCCGGTCGAGGGGAAGGGAGCGAACCAGTGGTCGTGGTTCAAGGCCAAGCTCGCGATGGCCGTGTCGGGCAAGAACCGTCACTACGCTTTCCGCGATATCCAGCGCCGGCACTTCAACGCGATGGCGCCGCGGTGCTCATACGGACAGGATGCAGAGCCGATCATCCAGCGGTTGATTGAAGAAACGCCCGGTGTTATCGAGCGTGTATCGGGTGAGTTGCCCGAGGGGTTTCCGGCCAGGGTCTCCGACCGTATCTTCGAGGGGCTGCGCAAGACAGTCGCCGCACTCGACGCGATGCCCGCCGAGGCAGTTGCTTGAGAGTGAGAACCGTATTGAATCCCGCGGCGCATTAGCGTCAGCTTCAGCGCAATGCGCCGCGGGTGACGCCTGGCAGAACTCTGCCTCGCGTCAAATCAGTCGAATCATCAAGGCACGTCGCGCAAATACCCTTCCTTGGCGGAATCGCGCATCCGGAACGAGACAATTCCGGCAATCGCGCACAGCGCCGTCACGTACCAGTAGAACATCGACTCGCTGCCGATCGACTTCAAGAACAGCGCGACGTATTCCGCCGAGCCGCCGAACACCGCGTTTGCCACCGCATACGACAACCCCACGCCGAGCGCGCGCACTTCCGCGGGGAACATTTCAGCTTTGATCAATCCGCTGATCGACGTGTAGAGACTCACGATAGCCAACGCAATCACCACCAGCACGAACGCCACGACCGGGCTCGTGACGTCCTTCAGTGCATGCAGGATCGGCACCGTGCAGAGGGTAGCGAGGCAGCCGAACCAGATCATCGACCTGCGCCGGCCGATCCGGTCCGACAACGCGCCGAACGCCGGTTGCATGATCATGTAGACAAACAGCGCGGCCGTCATCACGTTGCTCGCGGTCTTGGCATGCATGCCGGCCGTGTTCACCAGGTATTTTTGCATGTAGGTGGTGAACGTGTAGAAAATCAACGATCCGCCTGCTGTGAAACCCAGCACGGTCATGAACGCAGCCTTATGCTGCAGGAGACCGCGCAGCGTGCCGGCTTCCTTCAGCTTGCGGCTTTCGGCGGTGGTGGTTTCATCGAGCGATTTCCGCAGATACAGCGACACCACCGCCGCAAGCGCGCCAATCCCGAACGGAATGCGCCAGCCCCACGCCCTCAGTTCTTCCGTGGTCAATACTTGCTGCAGCACGACCAGCACCAGCAACGCGGCGAGCTGACCGCCGATCAGCGTCACATACTGGAACGACGCGAAGAAACCGCGCCGCCCCTGCAGCGCCACTTCGCTCATGTAGGTCGCGCTCGTGCCGTATTCGCCACCCACCGACAAGCCCTGGAACAGCCGCGCGATCAGCAGGAAAAACGGCGCCCATGCACCGATGCTTGCGTAGGTCGGCAGGAAGCAGATCACGAGCGAGCCGGCGCACATCATCAGCACGGAGATCATCATCGAGGTGCGGCGGCCGTGCTTGTCGGCGATACGGCCGAACATCCAGCCGCCGATCGGCCGCATCAGGAAACCTGCCGCGAACACGCCGGCGGTGTTGAGCAACTGCGTGGTCGGGTTCCCGCTTGGGAAGAATGCAGGCGCGAAGTAGAGCGCGAGGAACGAGTAGATGTAGAAGTCGAACCACTCGACGAGATTCCCCGATGAAGCGCCGACGATCGCGAAGACGCGTCGCCGGGTGTCGGCTGAAGTTGAGAGTGCGATGTCGGCCATGCTGTTGAGAACTCCTGTCGCGTATTGAAAACGGCGGCTTGTGGCCGCTCTTGAGCCGGTCGGATGCCGGCGACGGTCACGCCCTGAGGGCGGTCGGGCGCAAGTTTATACGACGAACAGGGGGTTGGCGCGTCATAACGGTCAGCCAAATTTCAGCTTACAGCAGCGTTTATGAAGAAAGTTTTTCGTTAGAAAAAGAATTTGGCAGATATCCACAAGGCCTTTCTCGAAAGGGATTACCGGTAAATCAATGGCCAGCAGCAGACCGGGTAAGCGTGAGGAACGGCGCGAACGAAAACTTACAGTCGTGCAAATTGAAAGTACTTAGTAATTACCCTGAGTCGCTAAGAAATGGCCGCTCAACGCCGCATTGCATGGCATTGATCGCCTCCGGATTCACACGTCCCGTGAGCCGAAGTCTTGCCATAATTGCGGACGCCTGGTTTTCTGGAGAACCGCATGAACCCGCAGTCATCGACACCTACGCTTGACGCCGCTCTCGCGTCGAAATTCGCCAGGCTCGCGCTCGGCCACCTGACACGTGAATACCCGAACAAGCTTGACCACGTGATGGGGAGCGCCGCCGACGCGCAAGGCCCGCGCGCCCTCCATCCGATCTTCTATGGCAGCTTCGACTGGCACTCGTGCGTTCATGGATACTGGCTGACCACGCGGCTCGTCGACCGCTTCCCCGGGTTGCCCGAAGCGCCGGCAATCCACGCGTTGATCGACGCCCATTTCACCCATACCAACGTCGCCGCCGAAGTCGCGTATTTGCAGCGCCCGGAGGCGCGTGGTTTCGAGCGTCCGTACGGTTGGGCGTGGCTGCTCGCGCTCGCGGACCAGCTTCAGTCGATGCAGTCGACCGAAGGCCAACGATGGGCCGCGGCGCTTGCACCGCTTGCGCACGCGTTTGTCGAGCGTTTCACGGAATTCTTGCCGAAGTCGACATATCCGCTGCGTGTGGGCACGCATTTCAATACGGCGTTCGCGTTGACGCTGGCTATCGGTTATGCACGACAGGTGGATGATTCGGCGTTTGAAACGCTGATCGTCGATACCGCGCGCCGCTGGTATCTGAACGATGCCGGTTGCCAGGCGTGGGAACCAGGCGGCGATGAGTTTTTGTCGTCGTCGCTAATGGAAGCCGAGTTGATGCGGCGCGTGTTGCCCGCGGCCGAATTCGCCAGCTGGTTCGACCGCTTTCTCCCCCAGTTGAGCGCGCGCGAACCCGCCACGTTGTTCACGCCCGCCACGGTCACGGATCGCAGCGACGGCAAGCTTGCGCACCTTGATGGCCTGAATCTCAGCCGCGCGTGGTGCCAGCGGTCACTGGCCCGCTCACTGCCTGCAGGCGACGCGCGGATAAGCTTGCTCGATGCCACGGCGAACGACCACCTTGCAGCGGGCCTGGCGCACGTGGCGGGTGACTACATGGGCGAGCACTGGCTCGCGACGTTCGCGTTGCTGGCGCTGGAGGCTTAAGGCTTAAGGCTTAAAGCGTGTAACAGCCCGCTGGCCTCATCCGCGCGGCTGAAACGCGATCACGCTCATGCCGGCCAGTGCGATCGCCACGCCGGCCAGATCCCAGGTTGTCGGGCGAATCCGTTCGACGATCCACAACCACATGATCGCCACGGCGATATACACGCCGCCGTACGCCGCGTAAACGCGGCCGGCGGCGCTGGCATGCAGCGTCAGCAACCACGCGAAGAGTGCAAGCGCTAACGCGCCGGGGATGAGGAGCCACGGCGAGCCGTCCTCCTTTAGCCATCGATAGGGAAAATAGCAGCCCACTATCTCGGCGATGGCGGTTACAACGTAGAGAAGGAAAGTCTTCATATTTAGCGGTGGTGATTCGTTCGCACGAGAGGTTGACAGGCCCGGTTCCGCCAACGGCCAAAACGCTCCGCCGGCGCCAACAAAAATGCCTCTCAGTTGCTCTTCTCACCAAGCGCCGCCAGCCCCGCGAGCAATGCCTGATGGAACGCGTGCGGGTCCTGCATCTGGGGTGCATGCCCCAACTCCGCAAACTCCACCAGCCTGGCTCCCGGGATCGCCTCTACCGCGCGTTTGGCCAACTCCGGATAACGCCCAAGCGTCGGCCGAATCTCCGACGGTGCGAAATCCTTGCCGATCGCGGTCGTGTCCTTATCGCCGATAAGCAGCAACGTCGGTGTCCTGATCTGCCCGAACTCATACACAACCGGTTGCGTATAGATCATGTCGTACAGCAACGCCGAATTCCACGCGACAACCTCCTTGCCCGCGCCGCGATACATCCCCGCCAGCATCTGCACCCACGGCTCGTAACGCGCGTCCCAGTGACCCGCGTAATAGGTGGCCTGCTCGTAGTTGCGAATGCCGTCAGCGCTTGTCTTCAACTCGCGCGTGTACCAGTCATCGATCGATATCGACGGTACGCCCTTCGCCTTCCAGTCCTCCAGCCCGATCGGATTCACCAGCACGAGCTGCTCGGTCTCCTGCGGATACATCAGCGCGTAACGCACGGCAATCATGCCGCCCGTGGAGTGCGCGACGAGCGTCGCTTTTTTCACGCCAAGCGCCGCGAGCAACGCGTGCGTATTGCGCGCGAGTTGCTGGAACGTGTACTGATAACGCACCGGTTTAGTCGATTTGCAAAAGCCGATCTGATCCGGCGCGATCACGCGATACCCCGCGTCGGTGAGCACATCGATGCTCTCCTTCCACGTCGCCGCGCAAAAGTTCTTGCCGTGCAGGAGAACCACGGTTCGCCCGTTAGGACGCTTCGGCGCAACGTCCATGTACGCCATGCGCACGATTTGCCGCTGTGATGAAATCGCGAACCGGCCAACCGGATATGGGTAGTCGAAGCCCTGGAGTTCAGGGCCGTAGACGGGACCGTCGTTGTCGGCCGGTGCTGGCGACGAGGCGACCGTTGGGGAGGACGCCGCCTCATCGGCGAATACGGGCAATGCAATCGATACGGCTAAAGCAATAACAGCGCAAAACATGCGGCTGATCGAGGTCATGGGCGCGGAAGCTCGCAAGTAGGAATCAAAGACAGAAAGGGCCATCGCGGCCGCACACTGCGCGCATGCACCCTGCGACGGCGGGGGAATTTTATCGCGTGTGCGTTTTCGCCGCCGATGCTCACCGATGCTCGCTGCCACACGACGCACCTCAGCGCCTTATACTCCGGCCTCGACGAAATTAGCCCACTACACCCCGACCTCGCCTTCCGCATGAAAATCCGCTTCACGCATTTCGCATCGTTCCTGGCAGCGCTCAGCGCCACCGTCTCCCTCAACGTCCTCGCGGCCAGCGACTGTCCGCAGTTCAGCCCGGGTGGCCGGGCGCCGATTATCGCGAATGCGAAGATGCGCGTATCGACGCAGCAACTTTGCTATTCCGACTTCGCCGTCCTGCATTCCGGCGTCACGCACGGCCCGCTGTGGTCGGCGGAGCACCTGACGGCGCAACATATTGACGATGCCCGCGACAACACGCGCACAAACCGTTTTTTTGTCGATAAGAAACTGCCGCCTGGCGACAGCGCCACGCTCTCGGACTACAAGAAAAGCGGCTACGATCGCGGCCACATGAGTCCGGCCGGCGACCGGTGGGACAAGAAGGGTATGGCGGAATCGTTTTCGCTGGCGAACGTCGTGCCGCAAGATCCGTCGAATAACCGGCGCATCTGGTCGCGGATCGAGCAGGCTGTGCGGCGGCTGGTGGAACAATCCGGCGATGCCTACGTCGTCACCGGACCGCTGTTTTCCGGACGGCAGTTGCAGACTATCGGCGAGTCGCGTGTGCTTGTGCCCACGCAGTTGTATAAGGTCGTGTATCTGCCGAATCGCGAACTGGCGTTCGCCGTGGTGGTGGACAACATGCCGACGAACAAATACACGGTCAAGACGGTTCGCGAACTGGAAGCCATGAGCGGGCTCCAATTTCCAGGCATTCCGGACACGCTGAAAGACCAACGCATTGGAGGACTGAAAGGTGTTTAAGCCATTTTCCAACGATACCGATACGCTCAACATCAACGGCGACGCGCTCGTGATCGCCAACGACACCGCGCGCCTCTCCATTTCCGGCGACCTGACGATCGCACGCGATAAAACGGGCTTGACGACGGCGCTTGCGCTGCAAAAGGCGGTGAACGCTATTGTCGATGCCCTGCAAAACGACGCAAGCTTACCCATGAAACTCGCCGACGAGCCGCCGAAGCCAGCGGGCAAGACGGATAATCCGTTCATCTGAGCGTTAAAAATTGGCCGGAGACGACCCTTGATCGAATGCCACGTTGCACCGAGTCCGCTGGGCCACCTCGCGTATCGCGCGGAAGACGATTTCCTGACAGGATTGTTCTTCGTCGGACAGAAGCACTTTCCAGCTGGTCTCATCGATACAGGACCACCGAAGTCGCGAGCGATTATCGAGGCGAAGGAACAGATTGCCGAGTATTTCGCCGGCGAGCGCACGGTGTTTTCCGTGCCGTTGCGGCTCAACGGCACCGAGTTCCAGCGACGTGTATGGGTGGCGTTGCAAGAGATCCCGTTCGGCACATCCTGGACCTACGGCGATCTCGCGCGCCGGATGGGTGTGGCTCCGGGAGCATCGCGAGCCGTGGGCGGAGCGAACGGGCGCAATCCGGTGGGGATCATCGTGCCGTGTCATCGCGTCATAGGCGCGGACGGAGAGTTGACCGGTTACGCAGGCGGCGTGGAACGCAAGCAACATTTGCTGACACTTGAAGGCGGACCGGGACGCGCGCAGCTCACGCTGTTCTGAAGGTTCTGAAGCGCAGCCGACTCTGCCCGCGCAAGTATATAAGAAGCCCTGCAAACAAAAGCCCCGCAAGCGCTACGCGCTTGCGGGGCTTTTACGCTTCTGGACGCTTCGAAACAACGACCGAAGCGTTCAAGCTCGTTGCGTCGATTACTGCGTGCTGACGCGAATTTCCACGCGGCGATTCTTGGCACGGCCAGCGTTCGTCGCGTTCGGCGCGACCGGATTCGCGGCACCGAAACCTTGCGCCGTGTAGTTTTGCGAACGCAGACCATGGTCCTTCAAGTACTACATCACCGATTCCGCACGGCGTTGCGACATCTGCCGGTTATGCGACGCGGAGCCCGTTGAATCGGTGTAGCCCGCCACTGCGACTTGCCGCAACGTCACGCCCTGAGCAGCCGCCACGAACTCGTCGAGCGTGCCAGCTGCTTTCTGCGTCAGCGTGGCGCTGTCGGTAGCGAAATTCGCGTCGCCGCTCAGATCGATTTGACGGGGCATTTCGGGAGCAGGCTGCGGCGCGGGAGCCGGGGCTTCAGCCGCAGCAGGTTCCGGTTGAGCCGGTGCGCCGCACTGGAACGTCAGGACACGCGGATCAGCAGCGTCTTCGGACGGGGAACGCAGGCGCTCCATGGTCTCAAGCTTGTACGCGGGCTTGTCGCCACAAATTTTCTGAGCCTGCTTCACGCATGCCGCGACACCTTCGAACAAACCATGACATTCCACGCGATAAACCTGCGCGCCAGTGGCCGTCTGGATCTGATTGGCGTTGAAAGTCGGACCCGAAGCTGTCGAGCAGCCAGCGAGCACACCGATTGACAACAAACCTGCAGCGATTAATTTATTAGACATCCTGTTTACCATTCTTAAATTAACGTGTGACTGAGATATCGAGACAAATGCGTACTGGATGGGCCATCAGACAGTTACCCGATTTTCGCAGTCACCTTATTCGCCTCAAGCCTTCGATCCGTATCTTGAAAATGATCTGGAATCCGAAATCGCGCGGCATATTAGCATGCGAAAACAAGCATTCCTTACTGGATAATTCCTAATTAGTGAAACACTTTCGGGTGATTTTTGAAACAGCACACAAACGTGAAAAATCGGAAAACTTTTGGTGGCTCGTTACCATACGGGAAATGAAAAGCGGCCGCGAATGCGGCCGCTTTTGCGGAGTTTGAAACGCGCTGCGAAAGATCGGCGCCCACGCGTCGCAGGCGGAATCCAAGCGGTCAGGCGCGCTTCATTTCGGCAATGGCATCAGGTCGACGTCCGACTGGCGTTGAAGATCCTGCACCTTGGTTTGCAAGGCACGCAGTTGCGCCTGTGCGGCATCCTGCTCCGCGCGCAGCGAACGGATCGCTTCCTGCTGTTCCGCCTGCCGGTCGGCCACCTGGCTTTGCTGCGCCCGTGCGACATCGAGGTCAGCCTGCAGGCGATTCGCGCGCCCTTGTTGAACGGCGATCAACCGGTCCGCAAAGCTCTTTTCGGCCTCAAGCTTGGTCCGGCGGATCTCGGTATCTGCGAGTGCCGCAGTATTTTTGGCAAAGTCCGCATAGAGCGTTTCCGCACGCGAATCAACTTGAGTCTTGATCACGCGCCAGAACTTCTTTTGCTGGAACAGTGCAATATAAAACGTCATTTCATCCGGGTAAAACAACATGCTCGCACCATAGCTGCCGTTATACGTGGTGCGCAATTCCTTTACCTTTCCTTCGCGAATCATTTGCTGCAATTCCGCGACATTGCCATTCACCGTCGCCTGCGGTTCATCGGCTGCACCGTTGGTCAGGAGACTGCGGCGCGCGCCTGAATCGCCGAGTGCACCGGCTGCCGTGGCACTGCTTTGCATGGGCGCTGTAGGCCCGGCGGCACACGCTGCGCCGCACAGGACGAACCATGCCAAGACCAGTGCCCCGCCTCTCGTTGTATTGTTGGAGTTCATGGAATTTCCGGGTTGAACGCAATTAAGAATGCGAAAGCACCGGAATTATGGCAGATAGAAAAGCCAAAGCGGAAAATGCATGAAGATGCTTTTTACAGCCCGGTCATCGCCTGAAACACTCCACGGTTTTAAACAGTTCGTGAAGCGATTCTTGCCAGGTTCTACAGGTCGTGACGCAAGCGCTCGCGATCCTGAGCAAACTTCGAGACGTGTGTATCGCCCGGTTCGCTGATGGGCGAAAAGATGCGCGAATCGACTTGCTGTGCAGGTACTTCGGAGAAGATTCCACGGTCCGCCTTAAAAGCGAACGGAGCGCCCGAGTAGATGCCCGGATCGATGGACGTAGCCGCCATGCTCGGCGAGACCTGGAAGAAGCCGCCCAGCGCAATCCGGCTGGCGGTTATAAAAGACAAACGGGTATACAGGGACATGACGGAGACTCGCCGCAAAAAATGCCTGCGCGCGAACGACCATTGAACCGCGTACTCGTGACAGGCGTGAACCAGACGAGGAACTCGCGTGCGCCCGATGACAGCGCCCGCGACAATCCAAGATGAGACCATCTCCGCGCCGCCTGAACCATGAGCGAGTTCCTAACTTCTCCTAGATCGCCTCGATCGTTTCAATCCTTCGCGGGTCAGTTGACCCAGCGCAAAACTATCGGCAACAGGACCGGCACCACGAACGCCGTGAACAATCCGTTCAAGCCCATGCCGAGGCCAGCGAACGCGCCCATTTCATCGCTGACCTGGAAAGCGCGCGCCGTACCAATGCCATGCGACGCCACGCCAAGCGCGAACCCTCGCACCTCGGGCTCCTCTATACGTAAAACGTTGAGAATCGTGCGCGCCGAGACCGCGCCGAACACACCGGTGCAAATCACGAGTACTGCAGTCAACGACGGCAGTCCGCCCAGTCGCTCGGCGATAGCCATGGCGATCGGCGTGGTCGCGGATTTCGGCGCGAGCGATATCACCGTCACGCGCGGCGCGCCGAATAACATCGCGATGGCGGTCGCGGAAACGATCGCCGTCAGCGAGCCCGCGATCAACCCACCGGCCAGCGGCAACGCAGCGCGGCGCAGCTTCGGCAGTTGCCGGTAGAGCGGCAGCGCGAGTGCGACGGTCGCCGGTCCGAGCAAAAAGTGGACGAACTGCGCGCCCTGAAAATACGTCTGATATGGCGTGTGCGTGACGCTTAGCACCGCAACGATCAGCGCCACCGCAATCAACACGGGGTTCGCGAGCGGGTTGAACTTCGCGCGGGCATAGATGCCTTGTGCGATCAGGTACGCGAACAGGGTCATCGTCAGGCCGAGCAGCGGTGTTGCGGCGAGATAGACCCACAGGGCGCCGAGTTCTGTCATCGCGTGGTCCTTAAAGCTCTGACGGTGTATTCATACGCGCCCGTCTCACCTGGCGCCGCATCAGCGCCCGCGTGACGAGCGCGGTGACGGCAATCGCGAGCGTCGTGCTCACCACCAACGCGACCACGATCGCGAGACCTTCGCCGCGCACCTTGTCGGCGGCGACCATGATCCCTACGCCAGCCGGCACGAACAGCAAGGACAAGTGGCGGAGCAATTCGAGGGCGGTGGGTTCGATCGAATCGACGGCGGACGGCCTGATCAGCAGATAGCCGAACAGCAGCAACAATCCGATGACAGGGCCGGGAACGGGCACATGCAAGCCCATCGAAAGGCCCTCTCCGAAGCACTGGAACAACAACAAGGTAGCAAGGGCGCGCAGCATGACGTGGTGTTTGACGGGCGAAAACGATGAAGCCAGATGATGCCACGCGTCGTGTCGTGCGCCTCGCGCGCCGACAAAACGCGACCGGGCGCGAAAAGTGCGCATGCGATCAGGTTAAGGCGGGGTTCATGCGGCGCGCGCTCGAATCGAACTCTCGAATCCAGCTTCAAACCTGTGGCACCTGGGCATGAACCCTGCTCAATCAATCGCTCCGGTACGCCGGATTCTTCGATAACCGCTTCAACCAGAACGGGAGGCACTATGGTGCAGGATCAGGTAGAAGGCGCGGCGCAAACCGTCGTGGGCAAGGTGCAGGATGCGGTCGGCGGTTTGACCGGCGACGCGTCGCTGCAGGCTGAAGGCAAGGTGCGTCAGACGCTCGGCACGATCCAGCGCAATTACGGCGAGACCATCGACAACGTGCGCGAGGCGGTCATTGCACAGCCAATCAACGGGGTGCTTGTGGCAGCTGCGGTTGGTTTTGTGCTGGGCGCAATCTGGGCACGGCAACGGTAGTTTCGTCAGAAGGGTTTGGGCGGGAAACGGCTGGCCGCACTGCGAAGTGCGGCCGGTTTTTTTACGCACCGTGTTATGCCTGTTCCTGGCGGACCCAATGGGACTTCGATGGCTTGAAGCCACATCAGTCGCGTAACAGACGGTCCCTTGTCGCGGTGGTCCTAACGCGCGGAACGCGAATCCGTGTTCCGCTGGTTTTGCCGCCTCACCCAATCCGCCAGCAGATTCGGCACACGCGGCAGCGCGTGCGGCCAGTGCATGGCTTCCTTCGCCAGTTGCGAAAAGGCTCCGTGCGAACTGAACTGATCCAGCGCCAGGCGCATGATTACCCGGCGCGCGATTGGCCACACATCGACATCCGGCGCGACCCGCCGCACCATCTCCTCGATGCTCTGTACCGAGCGCGCCAGCAGCGCCGCGCGGGAGGCGATGCCTGTATGGTTGTCGCCGAAAGCATGCTCCAGCGGCCCTTTGCCCAGCGCGGTGAAGAGATCGGCGGCAGTCCGGTGCCGATGGGCATCGCCGGCAAAACGCTCTGCTTCCCGCCGATACGTCGCTTCCACGCGCACCGCATGCTGCGTCTCTTGTTCACGGGGGCGGCCGTGCTGCATATGTTCGCGCGCAGCCGCCTTGTGATCGCCGCGCAACAACGCGTCCGACCCTGCGACCAGGAAACCGCGCTCGTGCGCGGCGAAAAAAGTGAGCGGCGAATCGCCATCCAGCACCAGCGCCCCGAGCGTGTCCGGCTCGATGCTGACCGCTGCGCCCGCCGCTTCCAGACCGGCGTGGAACACGCCCTCGCCCAGCGCGACCTCGAAAAAAACCTCGATCCACGTAGCGATCAAGTCGGCCGAGTCCAGACCGTGGGCGCGCAGTGCTTCGGTGTCCGAGAGCGGCACGCTGCGCACGGAGCGCGTGACGAGCACCGTATCGCTGCAAAAATCCCAGAACACCTCCGGCACGACGACGCGTGAATCCTTGTTCACCTCGCGCAGCCGGTAGCGGAGAAAACTTTGATCGGCGGCGCGCTGGCGCAGATCGAGCATGCCGCCAATAGACTCCGTCACGCGCGCGATGAGCGCGCCGACGTTCTGCTCGCGGACCTCGCGTGAAAACCGTGCCGCCAGACTCGCCGCCGAGCTTGCCACGTCGAGGTCCTGCATGAGTTCGGCGCGTGTATCGGTGCGGATCAGCGTGATGCGCGCGGCCACGGGCGCGGCACTCACACCGGAGCGGGGATTCACATCCAGCACGATTAGCGCACGATGCGTCTGCTCCGCGATGCCGCAACGCTCGGGCTCGGCGTCCACGTCGATCAACGCCGCCGCCCGTCCAGGCGGCAACGCGGTTTCCAGCGCCTGGCGCAGCGGCGCGTCTTTCAGCGGCGCCTTGAGCGTGTCCAGTTCGGCGAGCGCAACACGCACCGCCGTCTCCGATAACCCCCGATGCTCGATCAGCAGACCCGACGCCATGGTCAGCACGCCGGACAGATTCTGCAACACGGGCGCGCGCTGAGCGAGACTGGTCGCACTGCGAGCCCGCGCACCCGTCGCGAACGAGCGCAGGACGTGATGGATCGGGGCGTCGGCTGCGGACTTGACGCGGCTTTCCCGCACGAAAAGTCTCGCGAGACGCCAGATTGCACGCACGCGCTGCGTCATCGGTTCACCCGGCACGTACTTGAATAGCTGATTTTCCGCTCCTTTGCGAAGGTGGATCGAGTGGAACGTGGGCGAAACCCGCGATGGTTGAACCGTCAAGAGAACGATCGTTGCGCAATTCAGGTTGGTTACGCAAGCGTTTGGAGAGTTCTCATGGATAACACTCAGGTCGGCGGGGGCGTTGCCGGCGGCCATCCGCTGCAAGCCAATTGTTCGGTTGCATTTATTTTTTCTTAATAAAAAACCAGATTATCGAGTAATTATTTAAATGCATTTTATTTGCATATTATTTAATAACGATATTGTTTCGCATTTCGGTTTTTAATCATGAGCTGTTCACGAGTTTCGCAAGGCAAAAGGTGGTGATATGCAATGGGTCACGCCGAGTTTCACAGATATGCGTTTCGGCTTTGAAATCGCGATGTATATCGCTGCACGTTGAGTTCGCGAAGGCCGCCTCGCGCGGCCTTTTTTCAGCCAACGGCGGCACGCTCGACGCCAGTGCTCGAAGGCCTTGCTCCACCTGGGCGATCCAAGCACCAGTCCTCCAGATACGCCAAAATCTGCAACGAACTGCCGCTTTGATTCTTCAAGTCATCCACCGTCACTTCGCTACAACGATTGGAGAAACAAGCCGGTTGGGTTAATCGTGTTCCGCTTTTGCAGAATTTGCACGGTAACGGGAAAAGAAGTCCGAGTTGCAGAAAGCCGACGTCATTAGTTTTATCAGACCTTGACGTCCGAACACTTTTTGCCGATAAGCCGGAGCGTAATTGAATTCTGAAACAAATTAAAAATCAATTTCGTCGGGAAAAACGTCCTGACTGACTGAATCGGAAAATTTGTCAAATTTCAATGCCAAACATCCATTTCGATACGAATAATTTACTGTAATTAATGGAACGTGTGTAATGGTCTCAATTCGAACATCATTGTTGCTTCTTCCGTCTACCTGAGCACGATAACGTCGAACCTTGCATCGAGGCCTTGAAACGATTTCGATCAGAATTGGCACGTTTTATGCTTAAAACACCGTCTGAATCTTTCGATTGTGTCGTCTTTTTGTCTACTCATTGCTATGGCATCTACTCCAGTGATTGAAACACACCTGAATGCCTTCCATGAGGTGCTTGCTGAATGC
>NZ_AEJF01000055.1 GCF_001028175.1 Caballeronia mineralivorans PML1(12) | reverse complement strand
ACCGACCTTAAAAGCCGGGTTGAGACCGAGCGCGTGGCGGTATCGGCGATCACTGCCGCGCTGGTCAATGCGAGCGAGACGCTCGCCAGGCGAGGATACATGACGCCGCAAAAGGTGGAGGGGCTGACCATATCGATGGAGGAGAACGCGCTCGATCTGAAGGCCGCGCTCGATGAGGTCGACGCCTCCATTCGCACCGCCATCGGCCCTGTCGAGAAGTTCGCCGAAATGACCGAGCGCATGAGGATTGCCCAAGGAAAATCGTCTCCGGATCAGGGAATGTCCATAGCCGGTCAAACCGGATGGCCCGAACCCACAACGTTCGATTCAATGGTGGCCCAACACTCCGCCCTGTGCGAGCACATGCTGGAAAGCGTTCGCGATCTGGCCGACAAAACCAAATACAGACTCGACAATTTGCGGGAAAAGATCGATCGGCTGCAGTCGTCGTTCGGGGAAATCACGGCGGCGATGGCCTCCTGACGCGCCGCATCGTGCCGCTCACGACGCGTGAATGTAGCGACGGCGTTACGTTACATCGGCACATCGGCAGGCGGAGGCTTATGAAGGGTCGCGGAAGGCGGGATTCACCTGTGTCGAAGGGAACCGGCGTCCGGGCATTCATTTCTGCTCGATCCCACCAAGCCGATGAGTGCCGGCCCCGCCGCTGCTTAGCTCCGCCCGCAAAATGCTCCGTATAAATGGAGGATTCCGCATTGCACCGTAGCGTGCTATCGTTTTCATGCCGGAATCAAAACGTCCGGCACACGTCAATCATCTTCGTGAGCTCCGCCATGAACGATGTACGCCACAATCTCAGCCCGACCGACCGCGTGGAATTGCTCTGCTGGCTCACCTGCGGGAGCCTGGGCGCCTATTATCTGAACGGCTCCTGGCCCACGGCGGCTTTTCACGTGCAAGCGGCTCACAAGTGGCTGGACAGGCACAAGCGCCAGGCTGAATGGCTCGCCATCGCGAAGCTGTCGGCCATTGCGGCCGACCTTGCCCAGCGGCACTCGGAACTCGTGGATGCCGACTGGGCTCGCGATGCCGTGGAAGAAATTCTCGACAGCGACGACCTCAACTATCAATCGGAGCTCGTGCTGCGCGTGCTCGATGAATGCAAGCGGGCACTCGCCGACAAGCGGCCGGCCGACTGATCGCACAAACCGAGGGGGCTGTCGTTCATCGGGAGTCACCGCTTGAACGACAAGCCCCTTCGGCTTCAGAACCTCGTGCGCATGCCGATCCGGATTGCCGTCGACGACTCCCCTGAGCCGACATACGCCCCGTTGGAAAACACCGGTGCCGAACCGCTACCGAGGAACACCGGCGCCGCGCCGCCCGATACCCGCAGGTAAGTCGCACTCGTGTAGACGTCCGTGCGCTTAGACAGTGCATAGTCGAGCAGCAACGTCCCGTTCTGAAACTTCTGCTCGCCGAGCTTGCTGTACCAGTAGCCACCCATCAAGGTTGTCGCCGGGGTCAACTGGAAGACTTCGTTGACCTCGTAGGTCGGCATCGAGCCGTTGTCCTTGGCAATGCGAAAGTGGGTATCGGTGAAAAGCAGGCGCGTGAGGCTGCGCCCATACCGGTAACTCGCACCCGCACCGATCGTGCTCACGCTTGTGGCCACCACCGGCGCACCCGACAAGTTCGGAAACAGCGTGGTGCCCGCTTGGCTCGGCCCGTTGAGACCGAGATCGTGGGTATCGGTGTAAGCGACGCCGGCCTGGAACGGACCGCCGTCGTATCGCGCGCCGAACGCGATCACGCGGCCGGTGCCGGCCGAAACGGCTTGCGAAGGGAACGCATAGAGCGCGCCGAAGGAGAAACCATAATAGGTCGGCGACTTGTACTTGACCGCGTTGTTGATGTGCAAGGTGCCGGCCAGATGGTCGAAATCGCCTGGGTGCCACGAGTATTGCCCGGCGTACTGGCCCATCGCGAACTGCGTGAGGTTGTCCCAGAAGAAGTCGTATTGCTTGCCGAGCGTGAGCGTGCCGTGGGTGGTGTCAGTGAGACCTACCCACGCCTGCCGGCTGAACAGCACGCCGGACTGGACCATCGTGCCGTTGTATAAATTGAAGCCGTTCTCCAGCTGGAAAATAGCCTTCGCGCCGCCACCGAGATCTTCACTGCCAAGGAAGCCCCAGCGATTCGACTGAATCGAGCCGTCATTGGCCACGAAGGTTCCGTGTCCATTCAGATTGCTGAAGTACGTGATGCCGGCGTCGATGATGCCGTACAGCGTGACACTGCTCTGCGCGTATGCGCATTGAGCAGCCATCGCCGATATTGCCACTGCTGCGGCACTGCAAATCCATCTCTTCTTCATTGCGTTGTCTCCATTGAGTTTTTTTAGGCAAAGCGATTCCCCGCCCCTTCGTCGAGGGGATGCCGGGCGTCGAATAACGACTGCTAGAGGATCTCGGGTTGGTTCAAGTGCGAAGGATCAGCGTGTCGAACGGGCAAACCGCGGGAGCGGCGTGGCCGCGAATGTGGGCTTAGGTGCCGGTTGTCTCCGTCTCTTGTTTTTTTGGTCGAGACAGTATCGCCCGACAAACAGTTTTGATTTATTCTTTCAATTAACGTTATTGATTTGCGAACTGAATCAATAAGTCACCTTGATGACGTCAGCGGGTGGCGTGGGACATCAATGAAAAACGCCCGCATAAGCGGGCGTTGGTTGTT
>NZ_AEJF01000054.1 GCF_001028175.1 Caballeronia mineralivorans PML1(12) | reverse complement strand
CGGCGATGCCGTTTGGAAAGCGCTCAATAGGTCTCGAGATGCAACCGTCCATCGCGCTTGAGCGTGCGCCATAACGGATCCCATTCAATGCCGTTCTGCTCGGCGATATCCCGCAGCGCCTGAAGCACCCCGTCCTCCATCCCCTTCAGCCCGCACACATAGATGTATGTGTTGTCATCGCGCAGCATCTGCCCGACATCGGTCGCACGTTCGCGCATGGCGTCCTGTACGTAGCGCTTCGGCTGGCCCACGGTGCGTGAAAACGCCAGCGTGGTATCGATGAAATCCTTCGGCAGGTTCACGAGCGGCCCGAAGTAAGGCAACTCCTCTTTCGTGCGCGCGCCGAAAAACAGCATCAGCTTGCCGGTCGCGCCTTTCAGACGCCGGCGCCGGCGATACTCGGTCATTGCGCGCATGGGTGCCGAACCGGTGCCCGTGCAGATCATGAGCAGATGCGAGTTCGGATGGTTCGGCATCAGGAACGTGCTGCCGAACGGACCGATCACATTGACCTTGTCGCCCTTCTTCACGTCGCACAAATAGTTCGAGCAGACGCCGTCGGCTTCATTGCCGCGATGGTCCTGCGTGACGCGTTTGACCGTCAGCGACAGGTTGTTATAACCCTCGCGTTCGCCGTCCCGCGGACTGGCTATTGAGTACTGACGCGCGTGATGTGTCTTGCCGTCCTTCGTCGTGCCCGGCGGCAAGATGCCGATCGACTGGCCTTCGACAACCGGAAACGGCGTCGTGCCGAAATCCAGCACGATGTGATGAATATCGCTTTCGGTGGACTCGCCCGTGAGGCGGTAATTGCCTACGACCGTCGCCACCACCGGCAGCTTGTGCGTGTACAGATTCACGTAAGGCTTGGCCGCCGACCAGGGCGGCAGCGTCGAGCCACGCACCGTATCCATGTCGATGCCTTCCGACGTTTCGCCGGTGCTCTCCGCCTCATCGGCATCCGCCTGCGGCAGGCTGTCCAACGCCGCGCTTGCCGTCGTGTTCTGCGCCGGCAGCTCGTCCCACGTGAACTGCTCTTCAATGCTGTACGCCTGCGACTTTAGCACCGTGCGCCAGTTGTCGATGGAGCCGGTCGGGCACGGCGAGATGCATGCCATGCAGCCGTTGCAGACCTCTGCCTTGACGACGTAGTTGTTAGAGTCGTGCGTGATGGCGTCGACCGGGCACGTCTCTTCGCATGTGTTGCAGCGAATGCAGATTTCCGGGTCGATCAGATGCTGCTTGAGGACTTCTATCGGGGCTGGACCATTCATTGTTATCTCCACCTGCACCCGGGCCGCCGCGGCGTACTACAACATGCCGCGACATCCCGGACGCACCTCCTGCATTGCTTAATTGAAGCGCACGTATTCGAAATCGACCGGCTGGCGGTTGATGCCCATTGCCGGAGGCGCGATCCAGTTGGCGAACTTGCCCGGCTCGACCACGCGCCCCATCAACGAGGCAACGTATGCACGATCTTCCGGCGTCGGCAGCCATTTTGCCTCGTTCGCCTTCCATTCGTTCTCGTTGACCACGCGGCCATCCGGCGCCACGCGCACGCCGGCGAAGGTGCCGATCTGCCGGTTGAACGCTTTGTGCGGCACGGTCAGGCGAACGTCGATACCCGCCTTTTCCAGCACCTTGTTCCAGCGTCCGACGCCTGCCACCGAGTCCTTGATGTAGTCGTCGCGCAGCACTTCGTTCATGGCGTTGAGCATGGGCACTTCACGCTCGACCAGCTTGCCGTCTTCAACGTCCAGCAACTTGTAGTGCTGGCCGTTCAACTGATGATCGTCGTCGCGTTTGGTCTCTTCGTAACGGCCCTTAAGTCCAGAGCTATAGAAGGTCGCTGCATTCGACGAATGATCCGCACCGAACAAATCGATGGTGACCGAGTAGTGGAAATTCAGATACCGCTGGATGGTCTCAAGGTCGATCACGCCCGCGGCGCGCACCTTGTTGACGTCGTCGGTCTTCAGTTCGTTCATGACCTGAGCGGTGCGCTGGATCACGCGCGAGACGCCCGATTCGCCCACGAACATATGATGCGCTTCTTCCGTCAGCATGAACTTGGTCGTGCGCGCGAGCGGGTCGAAACCGGATTCGGCGAGTGCTGACAACTGGAACTTGCCGTCGCGGTCCGTGAAGTACGTGAACATGAAAAACGCGAGCCAGTCGGGTGTGCGTTCATTAAACGCGCCGAGAATGCGCGGATTGTTGTCATCGCCTGAACGGCGGTCAAGCAATGCTTCGGCTTCCTCACGACCGTCACGGCCGAAGTAGCGATGCAACAGGTACACCATCGCCCACAAGTGACGCCCTTCTTCCACGTTGACCTGGAACAGGTTGCGCAGGTCGTACATCGACGGCGCCGTCAGACCGAGATGCCGTTGCTGTTCGACCGATGCCGGTTCCGTATCGCCCTGCGTCACGATAATGCGCCGCAGATTCGCACGATGTTCACCCGGCACGTCCTGCCACGCCGCTTCTCCTTTGTGCTCACCAAAGCTGATCTGACGATCCGCCATGCCCGGTGCAAGGAAAATGCCCCAGCGATAGTCCGGCATCTTCACGTGATCGAAGTGCGCCCAGCCGCCGGCATCCACGCTCACCGCCGTGCGCAGATACACGTCGTAGTTCGGCGAGCCTTCGGGCCCCATGTCGCCCCACCACGACAGGAAGTTCGGTTGCCATTGCTCGAGCGCGCGCTGCAGCGTGCGGTCGTCGGCGAGGTTGACGTTGTTCGGGATCTTTTCGCTGTAGTTGATCGTGGACATGGTTATTTCCTTAAGCCGTGACGTTGATGAACGCTTGAATGGTCGAGACCGGGACGTAAAACGCGTCAGACGCGGTTGAGGTCGAACTGCGCCTTGCTGCCCTTGCCGTAGACCTTGAGGGCACCCTTCTCGCCCACGGCGTTCGGCCGGTTGAAGATCCAGTTCTGCCACGCAGACAAACGTCCGAAGATGCGCGTTTCCATCGTCTCGACGCCGTTGAAGCGCAGGTTGGCTTCCAGGCCCGTCAGCGCATCCGGCGACATGGCCGCGCGTTCTTCAATGGCGATGCGGATCTCGTCGGCCCAATCGATGTCATCCGGCGACGCGGTGACCAGCCCAAGACGCTCGGCCTCGACCGGCTTGACCTGCTGGCCGATTTGCTGGTGCGCCGCGTTCATCGGCTCGGTTTCATCGTAGAAACGGCGGCCGAGACGTGACTGGCCGGTGATCATCGGATAGAGGCCGAAGTTGGCCTCGGAGAGCGTCAATGCCGGCTCTTCGTCCTCGTTGCTCGGCAACGCGGCCATGTAGCTGCGGTCGCAGGCGAACGCCAGTTCGGCGAAGGTCCCGGCAAAACACGAGCCCGGTTCGATCAGCGCAAACAGCGTGCGCGACGAGACATCGATACGCGCCAGCGTGCGGCGCACCATGCCGATGGTTTCGCGCACGAACCAGTGATTGCGATGCTCAATGAGCGTGGCGTCAGCGGCAAGCAGCGTGCGTGCATCGCCTTCCGTCTTGAAGATCCACGTGCCGATATCGAGTTCATTCGTGCGCATGCACAGGATAGCGTCATCGAGTTCGCGGGCGAACCGCAGGGGCCACCAGTTGGCGCCTGCCTTCAAGATCGATTCAATATCCGATTGCGGATTCACCGACGGCGCTTTGGCCGTGAACGTCGCTGTGCGGCGAACACGATCGATGCTGACATCGACGGTTGCGTAGCCCAGACCATCTTCGCGATCGGACCGTTCAATACGCGTCAGCACGGTGCCTTGTGCATCTGCCGGCCGGTCGCTTTGCGCAGCCAGTTCCAGCGCGCGCGCCTGAACCGTCTCCTTGAATACGTTCGGCTTGACGACTTCATCGACGAGGCGCCACTGCTTCGCACGCTCGCCGCGCACGCCTTCGACGATGGTGCAAAAGATATCGGCGCGATCGTGACGGACCTTGCGTTTGTCAGTCACACGCGTGAGACCGCCGGTGCCCGGCAGCACGCCGAGCAGCGGCACTTCCGGCAACGCGACAGATGACGAACGATCGTCCACCAGATAGATTTCGTCGCAGGCAAGCGCCATTTCATACCCGCCGCCGGCGCACGCGCCATTCACCGCTGCGAGAAATTTAATGCCGGAATGACGCGACGTATCCTCAATACCGTTACGCGTCTCGTTAGTGAACTTGCAGAAGTTGACCTTCCACGCATGCGATGAAAGGCCGAGCATGAAGATGTTGGCGCCCGAGCAGAACACCCGGTCCTTGAGACTCGTTACCACTACCGTGCGTACTTCCGGATGTTCGAAACGCACGCGCTGGAGGGCGTCGTGCAATTCGATATCGACGCCCAGATCATACGAATTGAGTTTCAGCTTGTAGCCGTCGCGAATGCCGCCGTCTTCGGCAATATTGATGCCGAGCGTCGCGACCGCGCCGTCGAACGTCAGCGACCAGTGTTTGTAGCGGGCGGGCTCCGTACGGTAATCGACGCGCTGGCTGGTGGACGGCGCTGCCGATTGAGCTGCGGGCTGGGCCGCCGGGACCGCGCCGTTGACGCCTACCTGCTCCGTTGATTGAGCGACTGACATGGATGTCTCCTTCGTACACTGGATATGATTTGTGTACGATAGTGCATCTTAAGAATCGCTGCAAGCACTTTAATGCTCTTATCGGGTTAATGCTGAGTCCACGCGCCCGCTATTCGGACGCAAGTCGCGCGGCCAGCCTGTCTCGCAGCGATAAATAGCATTCCGCCAGCGATTTTCCGCTGGTATCGAAGGTCATGTCGGCGCGGCCGTACAGCTCGCTGCGCCCAGCCAGGATGCGCTTCAGGTCATCCATCGATTCCTTGTTGCCCGACATCGGCCGCAAGTCGCCCTGGGCAACTACGCGGCGCATGTGGTCTTCGGGCGTCGCCTGGAGCCATACGGTAAAGCAGTGCGTCAGCAAGGCGTTCAAGGTGGTCGCCTCGGACACCAGCCCGCCCGGCGACGCAATCACCGCACGCGGATGCTCCTGGATCACCGCTTCCAGCGCGCGATGTTCATATCGACGGTAAGCCGTTGCTCCATATAGCGCGTGAATCTCCGACGGCGGGCAGCCGGCCAGTTGCGCGATGACCCGGTTGATCTCGACGAACGGCACTTTCAGTTCGTCGGCGAGCATGCGGCCGAGCGTCGACTTACCCGCGCCGCGCAAGCCGATCAACGCGATCCGTTCCAGCCGGTGCGGATCCTGCGGCGCCGTGGCCAGCATCTCTTCCAGCGCGATCCGTGCGCGCTTTAGCGTGTCGTGATCGCGGCCGTTCAGCAATTCCCGAATGCGCAGCCAGTCGGGTGTCAACGTGGTTTCGTCACCCACGATCTCTGCCAAGGTGCAGTTTAATGCCTTCGTCAGTTGCCGGAGAAACAGCACCGAGGCATTGCCAACGCCCGATTCGAGGTTCGCCAGATATCGCTCGGATACGTCGGCCTCTTTCGCGAGTGCTTTTCTCGTCAGTCCACGACGCGCACGCAGCAAACGAACGCGCTCGCCCATCCCGACAAGGAACGGATCGCGGCTCTCGCGCTCTTTTTCGATGTCCGCGCCCTGATCTCCGCCCTCAATTGGCTGTAAAACGGCGGTTTGCTTCATATCTATGAATCCCTTTAGGATATTTTATGTACTATAGTGCTTGACATGCACTGTGTCGCAAGCTAAGTTTAATGCACTCAGCACGAGAAAGTTGGGCTGCCTTCGCGAATGCCGCAAGGCGCGTCCAGCGTCCAACAGCGCTTTAGCGCGACGGAGATACGCATGTTCCCCAATGAGTTCCAAGGCTTTATCGCGCGCGTGACGGAAAGGATCGCGTCCCGGCCACTCGATGCGAACCTCGAAGCGTGGTTGAACGCCGAGTACCCGGCCGGCAGCGCGGAATATACCGAACTCGCCAATGCAATCCGCGCCGGCGTGGAAGAAGGCTGGCTCGCCGATCGAGAAGCAGGCGGCATCCGCTACGGGCGCATCTTCAAAGCCCTGCCTGACACCCATGGTTTCTCTGTCGACGTTGTGCGGATGAGCGACATCGCCGGCCCGCATCACGTGCATCCGAACGGCGAAATCGACCTGATCGTGCCACTTACCGAAGGGGCCACATTCGACGGCCATCCCGCCGGCTGGTGCGTGTACGGACCCGGCAGCGCGCATCGGCCGACCGTGGCTGGAGGCAGCGCGCTTGTGCTTTATCTGTTGCCCGAGGGCGCCATCGAATTCACGAAGCACGCGGCAAGCGCCACTTGAGCGAACGCACGCCAACTCTTTGCATGACCAACAAGGGCATTTGAATGGCCGAACTATTGAACAACTATATTGCCGGCGAACGAGTCGCTGGCCACGGAGACGGCACAACGCTCATCGATCCGGTCACAGGCGAAGCCCTGGTCCGCGTCTCAAGCGAAGGCCTCGATCTGCGCGCTGCATTCGACTATGCGCGAACGCATGGGGGTGCGGCACTGCGTGCCTCGACATACGCCGCTCGCGCCGCCCAGCTTTCGGAAGTTGCCAAACTGCTGCAAGCACACCGCGACGACTACTACGCCATTTCGCTCGTGAACTCGGGAACGACGAAGAACGATTCGGCGGTCGATATCGACGGCGGCATTTTCACGCTTTCTTATTACGCAAAACTGGGCGCCTCGCTGGGCGATGTGCAAGCGTTGCGCGACGGTTCGCCCGCAAGCCTGAGCCGCGACCAGAGTTTCAAGTCGCAGCATGTGCTGACGCCCACGCGCGGTGTTGCGCTGTTTATCAACGCGTTCAACTTTCCGTCGTGGGGCTTGTGGGAGAAGGCCGCGCCTGCGCTCTTATCGGGTGTGCCGGTGATCGTCAAGCCCGCCACCGCGACGGCGTGGCTCACGCAACGCATGGTGGCCGATGTCGTCGATGCGGGCATCTTGCCGGCCGGCGCGTTGTCGGTGATCTGCGGCAGTTCGGCGGGCTTGCTCGATCAGATCGAAACATTCGATGTGGTCTCGTTCACAGGCTCCGCGGAAACAGCCGCGAAGCTGCGCGCCCATAGCGCATTCGTCGCGCGCGGCGCTCGGCTTAACGTGGAAGCCGACAGTCTCAACAGCGCCATCTTAGCCACCGATGCCTCGCCGGGCACCGCTGCGTTTGACCTATTCATCAAGGAAGTCGTGCGCGAGATGACCGTGAAGTCGGGCCAGAAATGCACGGCCATCCGCCGTGCGTTCGTGCCGAACGAATATCTGGGCGCCGCGGCCGATGCGCTCGTCGCAAAGCTCTCGGCCGTGACCGTGGGCAACCCGCGCAACGAGTCCGTGCGCATGGGCTCGCTCGTCAGCCGCGCACAATACGACGCGGTTCGCGCCGGCATCGCCTCTTTGCGCGAAGAAGCGCGCCTGGCGTTCGACGGCTCGCAGGTTCAGCTCGTCGATGCCGATCCGGCCATCGCTGCATGCATCGCGCCGCATCTGTTCGTGATTGACGACGCAAGCAGCGCCGTGCGTGTTCACGACGTCGAAGTGTTCGGTCCCGTCGCGACACTCTGCGGTTATGAAGTCACGACGGCCGATTCGCGTCTCGAGGAATCTCAGGCCGTCGAACTCGCGCGGCGCGGTCAGGGTTCGCTCGTCGCTTCGGTGTATTCGAATGACGACACGCGCCTTGCCCGCATCGCGCTGGAACTCGCCGACACACACGGCCGCGTCCACGCCATTTCTCCCTCGGTCGCTCAGAGTCAGACAGGCCATGGCAACGTCATGCCGATGTCGCTGCATGGCGGTCCGGGCCGCGCCGGCGGCGGCGAGGAACTCGGCGGACTTCGCGCACTGAATTTTTATCATCGCCGGGCCGCGGTCCAGGGACCGGCTGCTTCGATCGACGCGCTCATCGAGTCGACGGGTCAGATCGAAATTTGAAGTAAAGCGGGTCGGCTGTTGAGGCTTCACCGGCCCGCGACGATCCGCGCGTCAAACAAAACCGAATGCATGGCGGACGGCACTATCCGTTGCGACTATGCATCGCCCCATCATCAGGAAGGAGACATCATGGACGCCATCATTGCGCCGCCCGCTACCGCTGAAAAACCGGCTGCCGATACACCGCCAGTCAAATTCAACTTCGCGACGCATCTGTTTGCGTTAAACGAAACGCGGGCGCAGAAGGTTGCGTACATCGACGACGACGGGACCACGACGTATAGCGAATTAGCGGAGCAGGCGCGCCAGTTCGCATCGGTGCTGAACACACTGGGCATTCATCCCGAGGAGCGCATCCTGCTGGTGATGCTCGACAGCGTGGACCTGCCCATCGCGTTTCTCGGGGCGTTATATGCGGGCGTCGTGCCGGTTGTCGCGAACACCTTGCTGACCCCGCCGGACTACGCCTACATGCTCGAGCACAGCCGGGCGCGTGCGGTCATTGCATCGGGTCCGTTGCTGCCGACCATCGCACAAGCACTCGCCGATACGGCCAACGAGGGCTGTGCGCTGATCGTCTCTCAAACGCAAGAGGACAACCTGCCGGGAGCGCGCGTATTCAAGCGGCTGTTGGCCGCTGCAGAACCTCGTTCCACGCCGTTCGTGAGCAGCGCCGACGGCATCGCATTCTGGCTGTATTCGTCGGGCTCGACGGGTAAGCCCAAGGGCGCCGTCCATACGCACGCCAACTTGTACTGGACCGCGGAACTGTACGCGAAGCAAGTGCTTGGCATCCGTGAAGACGACGTCGTCTTTTCCGCGGCCAAGCTGTTCTTTGCGTATGGACTGGGCAACGCGCTGACCTTCCCTCTTTCGGTTGGCGCGACGGCCGTGCTCATGGCCGAGCGCCCCACGTCGGCTGCCGTCTTCGCGCGCCTCACGCAATACAAACCGACTATTTTCTGCGGCGTGCCCACGCTCTACGCCAACATGCTTGCATCGCCCGATATGCCGGCGCGCGCCGATCTTCGCTTGCGGATGTGCACGTCAGCGGGAGAAGCGTTGCCGCGCGAGATCGGCGAGCATTTTGCAGCGCACGTGGGCTGCGAGATTCTCGACGGTATCGGCTCGACGGAGATGCTGCACATCTTCTTGTCGAATCGTGCAGGCCACGTCGCATACGGAACAACGGGCACCGCCGTGCCCGGTTACGAAGTCGAACTACGCGACGAAAATGGCCAGCCGGTCCCGGACGGCGAGATCGGCGATCTGTATATCAGGGGCCCAAGCGCCGCGCTCATGTACTGGTGCAACCGCGAGAAGTCCCGCGCGACGTTTCTTGGCGACTGGCTGAGGAGTGGTGACAAATATCGCCGCCTGCCCAACGGGAACTACGTCTACGAAGGCCGCGGCGATGACATGCTGAAAGTGAGCGGCCAGTTCGTGTCACCTGTCGAAGTCGAGATGGTACTGATGCAGCACCATGACGTTCTCGAAGCGGCGGTCGTCGGCGTTACGCGCGATGGTCTCGTCAAAACGCGCGCGTTCGTGGTGGTTAAACCCGGCATACCGGCGACAGAAGAACTTGCCGCCGAACTCAAGGAGTTCGTCAAAGCGAGGATGGCACCTCATAAATACCCGCGCGAGATCCGGTTCGTTGACGATCTGCCGAAAACCGCGACTGGTAAAATCCAGCGGTTTAAATTGCGCGAACCGACCCTCGATGACTGAAGGTCTCCCTCCATTGTCTGGCTGCGAGTTATGGACCGATTAGTACAGCACACCCCTGCGATCTCCGTTGCCGATCTGCCCGCAAAGGACGGTCGCGAATCACTTCGTCTCGAGTATCAATGGTTGAATGCCGGCCGGACCGATGCCCCCGTCATCGTGTTTTTGCACGAAGGGCTTGGATCGATTGCCATGTGGAAGGACTGGCCGCAGAAGGTATGCGAGCAACTTGGGTTCCGCGGCCTGGTCTATTCGCGCCCGGGTTATGGCGGTTCGACCCCGCGTGAAGCCGATGTGAAATGGCCGGTCGATTTCATGCATCGCCAGGCTTATGACGTTCTGCCGGCCTTGCTCGATGCCATCGGGATAGACGATGCCGAACGTGCCCGCATGTGGGTTATCGGACATAGCGATGGTGGTTCTATCGCGCTGCTTTATGCGGCGGCTTTTCCTGACGCGCTTGGCGGCGTGATCGCAATTGCGCCGCATGTGTTCGTTGAAGATGTGTCCGTCAAAGCGATCGCCGAAGCGACGGTTTTATATATGCAAGGCGACTTGCGGGACAAGCTGTCGCGTTATCACACCGATGTTGATTCAGCCTTCTACGGATGGAACGATATCTGGCTGAACCCGGAGTTCCGGCAGTGGGATATCACGGGCGTTCTCTCTTCCATTCAGTGCCCGCTGCTCGCCATCCAAGGTCATGACGACGAGTACGGAACCATGGCGCAAATCGACGCGATTGCATCGCACATACCGCACGCGCAGTTGACCAAGCTGTCCGCTTGCGGGCATTCTCCCCACCGGCAATGCCCCGCGATGCTCGATGCCGCGATAGTCGCATTCGTCAAGAGTATCTGAAGGTCCGCCTGTAGTAACGATGCGTAACGATGCAGGTTGGGCGCCACGCGCCCAAATGGGTAGCCGAAATCTCGCTACAATCGGTCTCCCAATACACCTTTCGCATCCTTCCAAAACGCATGGCTGGTTCCTCGCTGCTCAAACCGAAGGTCTCGCCCAGCCTGCGATGGCTTACTCTATGGGGACCCGGGCTGCTCGTCATGCTCGCGGACTGTGACGCCGGAAACGTGGTGACGGCGGCGCAAAGCGGCGCGCAATGGGGCCCTCAGCTCCTGCTGGTTCTCCTGGCGCTCATCCCCTTGCTGTACATGGTCCAGGAACTCACTGTCCGGCTGGGCATTTTTACCGGACAGGGCCACGGCGAGCTTGTCCGGTCGAACTTTGGTCCCTTATGGGCATGGATATCCGCAGGCGGCTTAGGCATTGCCGTGCTGGGTTCGCTGGTGACCGAGTTCACGGGAGTCGCCGGCGTGGGAGAGATGTACGGCGTCTCCCGGTCCGTCTCGTTGCCGCTCGCCGCCGCCTTCCTGGTGGCCATCGTGTTCACCGGTTCGCATAAGCGCGTGGACAAATTCGCCATCGTCATTGGCGCCTTCGAATTGTCCTTCTTCGTGGTCGCCTGGCATGCCCACCCGGACATCCACGAGATGTTCCGGCAAATGGTCAAGCTTCCGCTGTCCAATCCCCATTACGGATATCTCGTGGCAGCGCTGATTGGAGCGACCTTCAATCCCTGGATGATCTTCTATCAGCAGGCCGCGATCGCCGATAAAAAACTAGGCGCGCAGGACTATTCCGCCGCTCGATTCGAAACCGCCGCCGGCGCTGTCCTCACGCAGTTGTTGACGGCCGCTGTACTTGTCGCGGTTGCGGCAACGCTGTCGAGAGACGGTCAGCAACACGCCTTTCAAAGCGTGGGTGAAATCAGCAGCGTCCTTGCAACGGCCGTGGGGCCACGCGCCGGACGTTTCCTTTTCAGCGCGGGTGTTTTGGGAGCGTCGATGGTGGCGGCCATCGTCTGCTCGCTGTCTCTGGCGTGGGGACTCGGTGAAGTCGCGGGATACAAGCGCTCGCTTGAAGACCAGCCGGCGAGCGCGCCGTGGTTCTACGGCGTGTATGTTGCCTCGGTCGTCGGCAGTGCGGCCATTGTCTGGCTGGCGCCCAACCTCGTGTCGCTGAACGTGGCCGCACAGGTCGTCAATGCGCTGATGCTGCCGCTAGTAGTGGGCTTGCTCATCGCCCTCAGTGTCACCGCGCTGCCGCCTCAGCACCGGCCTCGTGGTATCTATCTATGGCTTGTTTCCGGCATTGCCGCGGTGGTGTGCGCGGCAGGTGTCCTGGGTGCAAGCCTGAGCTTTTTCTCCTGAGAAGCTCCGTCGTGGTCTCGCGTTCACGCAGTGTCTAGTTGCAACGCCGCGTGACCGCGCATCCCATGAGTGTCGGTATCGAATACCGGATCAAGCACTCTGCAATACGTCAAAACGACCAACGGTATCTTTCACCCTCCTCCCCCGGTAAGCACTCGAAATATTTTTGACCGCGCACGCATCCGTCTTGAGGTCGGCCTGCGTATCCAATCGTACGTGACATGAGAGGTGCCGGATCAGCCCTGCTGCTCCGCGCCGTGCTTCGTCACGAGTTCGTGATTCACGTTTGCCTCGTCGCCTGCTGGCCGCTGCTTTTCTGTCTCTGGCTTTCATCGGGTGCAGTCGCCGTATCAGTTAGTTTACAGAACGGTTCAGGGAGAAATCATGTCAGAAGATTCAACGGTCATGGATGTGCTCGTGCGGCGTGCCGACAAGCTCGCAAAACGCAGGCAGTTCTTCAGAAGCGCAGGCGGCGTCGGTCTTGGGCTCATCGGCGGCACGATCCTGGGTGCATGCGGCGGCGGTTCGTCGAGTGCATCGGCGCAAAGCGGCCCGACCGATCCGGAAATACTCAACTTCGCGCTCAACCTCGAATATCTCGAAGCGACCTTCTATGCCTACGCGACCACCGGCGCGGGCCTCTCGTCCAGCCTGATGAGCGGTGCAGGTACCCCGGGCACGGTCATTCCCGGCCATGCCGTGACCTTCACGGACCCCGTGGTCCAGGCGTATGCCAATGAGATCGCCAAAGACGAACTCGAACACGTCACGTTCCTGCGCACAGCGCTCGGTGCATCGGCGGTGGCCATGCCGGCCCTCGATGTCGGATACCAGAACCCGAGCGGTGCGTTCTCGAAAGCGGCGCAGGCGGCCGGCCTGGTTCCCGCGGGCACGGCCTTCGACCCTTACCTGAACGATGAGACCTTCCTGCTCGCCGCCTTCATCTTTGAAGACGTGGGCGTGACGGCCTACAAGGGTGCGTCGCCGCTGATCACGAACAAGACCTATCTGGAAGCGGCTGCGGGTATCCTGGCGGCCGAGGCGTATCACGCCGGCCTCGTGCGCACCGTGCTCTATGCAAAAGGTATTGCGAACCCGTCGCTCGGCCTTATTGCGTCGGCCGGTGCCGTCTCCAATGCACGCAACGCGCTTGACAACGTGGGCAACGACGATCAGGGCATTGCAGGAGCAACATCAAGCATCTCGAACATCGTGCCGCTCGATGCCAACGGCATAGCGTTCAGCCGCAATTACGCGAATGTCCTGAACATCGTCTACCTCACGAGCGCGGCGGTCACGCAGGGCGGCTTCTTCCCGGTGGGTGTCAACGGCACCCTGCACATGAGCGCCTGATCGAAGGCGGGGAAAGTTTTTGCAGCACCGATGCCGGATTCCGCTGCTTGAGGCGAAGTCCGGCGCGGCTTGTAAATGGACGGACGATTGAGTCCAAAAGAACAAAAGCATAACTAACTTCTTTCGGTCAACATGGCGCACCTCAAGCGCGGTGCCATAAGTAATGCCTCCCCGCGACCAGCGCTCTGGCGCTCTGGCGCTCAGGAAAAGTGCGCGCTGCCGCCGGCCTAAGGCGAACAGAATCCAAACAGTCTCACGCACATTCCTCAACGCGCCCGAAAGGCAAACGAAATACTCATGTTTCTATTTAGCCTTCAAAAAGCCAACAAACACCTTTAGCGTTCAGATGCGTTAATCGATACAGGCCCAACCCCAAGTACCGCGCCGAAGCACTCGCTTTGCACGTGCTCATTCAATTAAAGACCTCTGTACATATAAATTTTCGAGCGCAAACGTATAAGTTTGGCCTCCGAGGTTGTGCCTGAAACACGCTTTGTAGTAGTGTCGGGCCGTCCAGACAGAGCGGTCGGAATAAACCGGATAACCCGTGCCCGGGCTGGCCGCGTGCACGCTATTGCTTAGCCGCACTCCTTAACGATTACAGCTTACAGTTCGCGAATTATCGCGGCTCAGTCAAATACCGATGCCTTCATATCTTTGCATCGGCGGATCAACGCATGGTGGCAACTCGAGGCTTGCGCCTCGATGGGGCCTGCCATGTTTTCAAGCGTAGCTGTTCGGAGAATATATGGACTTCGGATTCAACCTGAACCGCACCGCTAACGCGTCCGCCTGGCGGCTGTTGCCTAATCGCTGGGACTTCGTCGCATTCCCCCTGATCATCAGTTTGATCGCGATGGCGGCTATCGGTTTCCATCAGACCATGGCGCCCATTGCTACGCTCAAGACGCAAGCCATCTCGCTCGATCCGTCGAGCCTGCCTGAATACGCGCTGCGCACGACCTTGCGGATGCTCGCGGCCATGTTTGCATCGCTCGTTTTCACGCTGATATACGGCACGCTCGCGGCCAAGAGCCGCCGCGCGGAAAAGGTGCTGGTGCCAATCCTGGACATCCTTCAGTCGGTTCCGGTCCTTGGCTATATCTCGTTCACGGTCACGTTCTTCATTGCGTTATTTCCGACGCGCGTAGCGGGTGCCGAGTGCGCCGCGATCTTCGCGATCTTCACGAGCCAGGCGTGGAACATGACGTTCAGCTTCTATCAGTCGCTGCGGACCACGCCGCGCGACCTGGACGAAGTCGCGCGCAGCTTCCACCTCACCGCATGGCAGCGATTCTGGAAGCTGGAGGTGCCCTTCTCCATGCCGGGCCTCATCTGGAACATGATGATGTCCATGTCGGGCGGATGGTTCTTCGTAGTTGCATCCGAAGCCATCACCGTCGGCAACAATACGATCACGCTGCCCGGCATCGGTGCGTATCTGGCGCAGGCCATCACTGAAAAGAACATGGGCGCGATAGGTTGGGTCATTCTCACCATGACCATCGTGATCCTTGCCTACGACCAATTGCTGTTTCGTCCGCTCGTCGCATGGGCCGACAAGTTCCGCATGGAAACCACCAGTTCCGGCGTTGCCCCGGAGTCGTGGTTGCTCGGCCTGATTCGACGCACGCATTTGATTCACCGCTTGCTCGTGCCGGCCGGCTGGGTCTTCGCCAGCGCCGCGCGTATACCGCTGCGCCTGCCCTCGTTCGATCGCGCGAATCTGCGTGTCACGAAGCGCAGGACGCCGTCGCGCATCGGCGACATTATCTGGAGCATTGTCGTCATTGCGGTCACGATTTATGTGGTCTGGCGCGTGGTCAGCTATGTGCGCACCGGCGTCGCTCTCGATGAAGTCGGCCACGTGTTTTTCCTTGGCTTGATCACGTTGCTGCGCGTGGTGATCCTGATCACCATCTCGTCGCTCATCTGGGTTCCGCTCGGCGTGATGATCGGATTGCGCCCTGCGCTCGCCGAGAAGGTGCAGCCGCTCGCGCAATTCCTGGCGGCTTTTCCGGCGAACCTGCTATTCCCCATTTTCGTGATCGTGATTGTTCGCTTTCACCTGAACCCCGATATCTGGCTGTCGCCGCTCATTGTGCTCGGCACGCAGTGGTACATCCTGTTCAACGTCATCGCGGGCGCCACGGCTTATCCGAACGACTATCGCGAGGTGGCAACCAACTTCAGGATTCGCGGCTGGCAATGGTGGCGCCAGGCCATATTGCCCGGCATCTTCCCGTATTACGTGACGGGTGCGATCACCGCTTCCGGGGGCGCGTGGAACGCAAGTATCGTTGCCGAGTTCGTGCAGTGGGGCGATACCAAGGTATCAGCGCACGGGCTCGGCTCGTACATCGCGCAAACCACCGCTGCGGGCGATTATCCGAAGATCATCTTGGGCATCGCCGTCATGTCCTTGTTCGTCACACTGTTCAATCGCCTGCTGTGGCGCCCGATGTACACCTTTGCCGAAGCCAAGCTTCGAGTCGATTGAGGACCTATCTCCATGCCAAACTCAGATTTCAACGTGGCTTCCCGTGTCGGGTCGACGACCCCGGCCGCCCGTACTTCGGAAGAGATCCTGAACATCCGGAACGTCTCCCGGGGCTTCAAGAAAACCCAGGGCGACCTGCTCGTGCTCGACGGCGTAAACCTCTCCCTGCGCCAGGGGGAGATCGTCGGGTTGCTTGGACGCTCGGGCTCGGGCAAGTCAACGCTGCTGCGTATCATCGCGGGTTTGATCGAGCCCACCGATGGCGAGGTCACGTACAAGGGCAAGCCGCTTGAAGGTCCCGCCGACGGTGTGGCAATGGTGTTCCAGACCTTCGCGCTGTTCCCGTGGCTAACGGTGCTGCAGAACGTGGAAGCGGGCCTGGAAGCACAGGGAGTGGGTGCGGCCCCTCGACGCGAACGCGCGCTTGCGGCCATCGACCTGATCGGTCTGGACGGGTTCGAGAACGCGTATCCCCGCGAACTGTCCGGGGGCATGCGCCAGCGTGTAGGCTTCGCTCGCGCGCTGGTGGTCGATCCCACGCTGTTGCTGATGGACGAGCCCTTCTCCGCGCTCGACGTGCTGACCGCCGAAAACTTGCGTACCGACCTGCTCGATCTCTGGACGCAGGGCAAGATGCCGATCAAGTCGGTGCTGATCGTCACGCATAACATTGAAGAAGCGGTGTTCATGTGCGACCGGATCATGGTGTTGTCGTCGAACCCAGGCCGGGTGATCGCCGAGATCGAGGTGCCGTTCAAGCATCCTCGCAATCGTCTCGATACGGCGTTTAGATCGCTCGTCGACGAGATCTACGCCAAGATGACGGCCCGGCGATCCGATGAGGCCACCAAGCAGACGCTCGAATTCGGCAGCCGTTTGCCGCATGTATCGACCAACCTGCTGGCCGGTCTGATTGAAACGCTCGCGGTGGCCCCCTACAACGGCCGCGCGGATATGCCGGTCATTGCCCGGTCGCTGCATCTCGAAGTCGATGACCTGTTCCCGATCGCGGAAATGTTGCAGCACCTGGGTTTTGCTGAACTGCGCGAAGGCGATATCTTCCTGACGCCGGCGGCACACGTGTTCGCCGACCTGGGTACGCATGAACGCAAGATGATGTTCGCCGATCATCTGTTGAAGCACGTGCCGCTGGCTGCGCGTATCAAGAAGGTGTTGAACGAGCGTCCGGGACACCGGGCTCCGCGGGTGCGCTTCGAACAGGAACTGGAGGATTTCCTCTCCGACGGTGCCGCCGAAGACACGCTCGACTCGGTGATCAACTGGGGGCGCTACGGGGAAGTCTTTTCCTACAATGACCAGACCGAACTGTTCAGCCTGGAGGACGTGGAGTCCTGATTGTTTGTTGGAACTTATGGTGAACGGCGCGAGGTTATCGTTTGCCCGCGCCCTTTCCCATGTGTTCGAAGAATCGAATGGCCCGCGGGTCGTCGGCATGCGCCGTGTTGATCCGGACCCAGGGCGACGCCTCGCCGCTCGGGCGATAGTAGCTGCCCGGCGCAAGCGTAATGCCGAATTTCAACGCATGGTCGACCAGGACCATGGAGTCCTCAATACCGGGCACGCGGGTCCACACGAATTTGCCGCCGCTGGGTTCGTCGAAGACTTCCCAGCCGTTTTCCTCAAGACGCAAAACTGCTGTTGAGAGCGTATCGCGAATCCGGCGACGCAGCCGCTCGAGATACTTGCGATATGTGCCGCGTTCGAGCAAGGCCGCCACCACACATTCGCTAAAGCGGGAACCGCCCAGGCTAGTCAGCACCTTCACATCAACAAGGTCCTTGATCAGCTCGCGCTTGGCCGCCAGATACCCAATCCTCAGCGACGACGACAGCGTCTTCGACAATCCCCCCACATAGATCACGTGATCGAGTTGATCCAGCGACGCAAGCCGTTGAGTCGGCGTGGCCTGGAAGTCTGCGTAGATGTCGTCTTCAACGATCGTGAAGTCATGCTGCTGTGCGAGTTGCAGTAACTTGAAGGCCACTTGTGGCGCGACGTTCGTCGCGGTCGGGTTGTGGAAGACGGTGTTGATGAAGAACAGTTTCGGCTTGATGGTCTTAAGCAGATATTCGGCGACGTCGACATCTGGCCCATTAGCCAGCCGCGGAACGCCCACAATCCTGACACCCTGCAGCTTGAGCAACCCGAACAGGTTGTAATACCCCGGATCTTCTACAAACACGGTGTCTCCCGGCTTGAGCATGAACCGGACAATCAGATCGAGCGCTTGGCTCGCGCCGTTGGTCACAACAATGTTCGACACATCGGCTTCAATACCGACCATTCCCAGGCGTATCTGGATCTGATACCTGAGATTGGCGTCGCCATGCGGCATTGCATAGTCGATCACGCTGCTCGGGTCCATCCGCATGACCTGGCGCATGGTCTGGGTGATGCCCTCGATATCCCGCCACACCTCGGGCACGAAACCGCTACTCAGCTTCAAGGCCTCGCCGGGGTAATTGAACTGCAGCATGATCTGGTGCGATTCTTCTTCCGCGAGACGCGGGTCCGAGCCGCCCGAAGCGCTGCTCTCGCTACCCATGTGATTCGCCACGTAGAAGCCCGAACCATGCTTCGGCACGATAAAACCCAGTGATGAAAGCCGGTCATACGCCTCGATGACCGGAAAGCGGCTGATCTGCTGACTGGCCGCAAGCGCCCGGATGGACGGCAGTTTCACCCCGGCCAAAAGCTGCCGCGAGCGGATCAGGGTCGAGATGCCGGTCACGAGCTGATCGGTCATGGGAACGCCGTTTTGCGGATCGATAACGAGGTTCATCGCGTGATCTCTTTGAAGTGTGCAGGGAAATTCACTGAACAGTGCGGCGCAACTGTTCGTGACTGTACATTCCTAAGATTGGAGTTTAAATAAATAATGTAGTCAAGAGGCCGTCTCTCTGTGAGCGGCCATGTTGGAGATGGGAGAAGGCCATGCGTGAAATCCGGACCTTGGAGCAGGAACCCCATGATGCGCCAGCCTGCTGGCTCATCGATCGCCCCCACACCCTGACGGTTTGCCGGGGTACGGTGTGGCTGACTATTGAAGGCGAGCCTGACGACTGGTGGCTGCGAGCCGGCGAAACGCTGGAGCTTGCGCCGCGCACGAAGGTCTGGATCAGCGCATCCGAATCGAACAGCCGTTTTATTTTGGCATCGGCACCGGTATTTTCGCCCACGCGACGGTTCGCTTTTTACTGGTTGCTGATCCGGTTCGGCCAGCGCAGATCGCGGGCGCTGTGAGCGCGTGTAGACTACCGGCATCCGACAGCAGCGGGTAAACCGCAAACGATTCGCTTAGCTAAGCAATTTGGCCGCCCCACAACGCAACCATTCAACCAGCCTCGATGAACGATCGACATTCCTTCTCCGCAGATTCCGGCACACCGGATACGTCCAGCGTCGCTTGCCCGACGGTCCTGCCGCTCTCTTCCATTCTTCCCGAAGAGCCTCTGCTGATGATGGGTGCCGGTCCCGTGCCAATTCCCGACGCCGTGGCGAAAGCCAACGGCGTCGTGATCAATCATCTTGGCTCGACGATGGCCGCGGTCATCGGCCAGGTCAAGACGATGGCGCGGTACGTGTTTCAGACCGAATCGAAATGGGTGATGGGCGTTGCGGGACCGGGATCGGCGGCCATGGAAATGGCCATCACGAATCTTGCCTGGAAAGGCTCGCGGGTCCTCTGCATCTGCAATGGGTTCTTCAGCGAGCGCATGGCGGAGATGGCGAGGCGAACCGGCGCCCAGGTGGAAACGCTGAACGTGGTCGACGGCACCGCGGCGGACACGGAAAAAGTGACGGAGGCTATCGACCGGTTACGCCCGGAGATTGTCACGATCGTGCATGGCGAGACGTCGAACACCGTCTGGAATCGCAGCCTCGAATCGATCTCTTCAATCGCCCGCGCCGCCGGTGCGCTGGTGATTGTCGATGCGGTCTGCACGCTGAGCACCATGCCGCTCCCGATGGATGCATGGGGTATCGACGCCGTAATCACCGGGGGCCAGAAAGGGCTGTCGTCGATTCCCGGTGTTTCGCTGCTCGCGTTCTCCGAAGCCGCCTGGCAACGAATCAAGACGCGCCCGGTGGCGCCTACACACTGGTGCCTCGACGCGTCGCTGGCAGCGAACTTCTGGCACAACGCGTCGTACCATTACACGGCGCCGGTGTCCGGTGTGCTCGCGCTCCATGAAGCACTGCGACTGGTCTGCGCGGAGACCCTCGAGCGCCGGTTCGCGCGTCATCTCAGGTGTTCGAACGCGCTGCAGGCAGGCATTGAGGCGCTCTCGCTCAAACTCTACGTTCCGAAACAGAGCCGGCTGAATTCGGTGGTCGGTATCGAGTTGCCGAAGGGTCTCAGCGGCACTGACGTATGCGCTCATATCTCGCGTCATCATCACGTCGAGATTGCGGGCTCCTTCGGTGCGCCCATCGTACGGATCGGTCAGATGGGCGAGCAATGCCGCGAGCATCATCTTTTTAGAACCATCCATGCCCTCGGCCGGACGATGGTCGACCTGGGCGTGCCGGTGGATCTTCCCGCCGGCGTGGCCGCGCTCGAACGGTCGCTATCGGCGGCGTAACTTGAGAGCGCCTGGCAGCTATCAGCCGGCAAGCGCCCGCGAACGTCGCCGGCTCAGCCATTGCACCGTCAGCAGCCCGACCACCATCACGGTCAGGGACAGCATCGTGGTCATCGTGCCGAGCGCGTAGATCACGGGCGTTGTCACGGAAGTCGTGAGTCCCTGAAGCTCGAGCGGCAGCGTGTTCTGGTCGCCGATAGCCTGTGACGTGCGCGCAATTTCGTCCCAGGACAGCGTAAAACCGAACATCCCGACGCCAATCACCGACGGCCCGATGATCGGCAATACGACATGGCGAAAGTTCTGCCACGGCGACGCACCGAGGTCGCGAGCCGCCTCTTCGTACGCGGGGTTGAAGCGGTTGAATACCGCAAACATCACGAGCAACCCGAAGGGCAGCGTCCAGGTCAGATGCGCGCCGAGCGCCGAGGTATAGAGGCCCATCGACGTTGTGTAGTTGTCGGCAAACGACTGATGACCCCACGCGCCTGCAAGGTACTTGACGCCGTTGTCGAGCAGCCGGAACGTCAACCCGATACCCAACGACACGATGATCGACGGCATGATCAAGCTCGCGACGGACACGTAGAACACGGCGGTATCGCCGCGAAAGCGCTTGCGAAACGCGAGTCCCGACGCAACCGAGAACAGCACCGTCAACACTGTAACAACTGCCGCGAGGCGCACCGAGCGCCCGAACGCGGCCCAGATGTCGATGTCGCCAACGCCCTGCCGCAACACCGCGAACCAGTGCAACGAAACCCCGCGCATGGGGAACGTGAGACCGCCTTCCGGTCCCTGGAACGACAAAATAAAGATGGTGATGACCGGCCCGTAGAGGAACAGCACGAACAGCGCGAACACGAGCGCGAGCCAATAGAAACTGGCTGGCCGGCGTTCGCGGTGTTTCAGACGAATCGCAGCCATTTCAAAGCTCCTTGCGGATATCGACTACGCGCGTGAGGCCCCAGACGATCATCAGCACGACGGCCAGCAGGATGATTGCGTTAGCTGCAGCGGCGGGGAATTGCAGGTAGCCGGTCTGCACCTGGATGATCTTCCCGACCGATGCAATCTGCTGACCGCCCATGACACCGACCGTCAAGAAATCACCCATGACGATGGTGATCACAAAGATAGAACCGATCACAATGCCCGTCTTCGACAACGGCAGCACCACTTCGCGGATCACCTGCCAACCGCTCGCGCCTGCGTCGCGCGCGGCTTCGAGCAGCGAGCGGTCAATGCGCATCATCGCGTTGAAGATCGGCACGATCATGAAGAACGTATAGAGGTGCACAAAGGCGAGCACGACCGAGAAGTTCGAATACAGCAGCCATTCGAGCGGTTGGTCGATCATGTGCGAGGACAGCAGCGCCTGGTTCACGAGCCCGTTGCGGCCGAGCAGCGGTATCCACGAGATCATGCGAATCACGTTCGAGGTCCAGAACGGAATCGTGCAGACGAGGAACAATACCGTCTGCATGCCGGATGAACGGATATGAAACGACAAGAAGTACGCGATCGTGAAACCGAGCACCAGCGTCACCGCCCAGACGATCGCGCAAAACTTGATCGTCGACCAGTAGGTCTTGAATGTCACGCAGACATCGGTCATCGAGGAACAGCCGTCGAAGATCGCCGCGTAGTTCTTGAACGTGAACGCGGGGATGATCTGGTATTCGTTGAAGTCCCAGAAGCTCACGATCAGCGTGATGACCAGCGGCACAAGGAAGAACAGAACGAAGGTCAACGTGAGCGGCGTCGCCTGTAGCCATGCGGCCGCGCGCCGGTGCTTGACCGGTGTGTCCAGCGGTTGGATGGGAAGCTCGATCGATGCCATCGCGGATTACCTGTTGAAGAAACGGAGGCTGCCGGCGTGCCTGATATGCATCAGGCACGCTACGCGTATCAGGCTGCGATGAACTCGTTCCATTTCTGGACCATATAAATGTTCTCGTCCATCACCGCGTTCCAGCAAGCGATCGCCCCCATGCGCTGGTTGTACGAACCGCCGTCGCGCACCGTGCCGACCTTTTCCAGCAACTGGCCATCGGGCGCCTTGATATCCTGCGCGGCCGGTTTGCCTTCGATCCAGTAGTCCCACTCGTACGGCTGCATATGCGTCTTGGCGGTGTCGAGCACGCCCGCGTAATAGCCCTGGCGCATGAGATACGCGCCAGCCCAACCGTCCTGGAACCAGTTGATGAACTCGTAGGCCGCGTCGAGCTTGCGGCCCTGCAACGACCGCGGCAGCCCGAAGCCTGACGCCCACGAGCGATAACCCTCCTTGAGCGGCTGGAACTTGCACGCAATGCCCATCGTGCGGACCTTCGTGACGGCGGGTGACCACATCGACTGGATCACCACCTCGCCGGAAGCCATCAGGTTCACGCTCTCGTTGAAGTCCTTCCAGAACGCACGGAACTGGCCAGCGCGCTTCGCCTCGATCAGGATCTTGATGGTCTGGTCGATCTCGGCCTTGGTCATGTTGCCCTTGTCGCCGTACTTGACATGACCCATCGCCTCGATTGCCATGGCCGAGTCCATGATGCCGATCGCGGGAATGTTCAGCAGTGCGGCCTTTCCCTTGAACTCGGGGTTCAGCAACTCGGACCAGCTATTGATCGGACGTTTGATCAGGTCGGGACGGATGCCGAGCGTATCGGCGTTGTAGGTCGTCGGGATCAGCGTCATCCATTCGGTGGGTGTAGCCGAGAACTGTGTCGACTGCGCGCCGGTCAGGAACATCACCTTCTTCGGCGCCGTGCCCTGGTCGCCGATCTTCTTGCCGTCGACCTCGCCCCGGGTAAGCACCGGCGTGATCTTGTCGGCGAGCTTGATCTTCTTTGCGTCCATGCCGGCCAGCGTGCCGGCGGGGATCAGCTTCTTCAGCGAGAAATACTCGGTGTCGACAATATCGAACGAATTCGGCTGCGTGATGATGCGCTTGGCGACGTCGTCGGTGGTCACCGGGATGTACTGGATCTGGATGCCGGTGTCTTCCTGGAATTTCTTGGCGATGTCCGAACTCTGGTTCACCGCCGTGCCCAGGTAGCGAAGCGTGATCTTTTCCTGCGCATGCACGTACGGAAACCCGGCAATACCCGCTGCGGCGACCGCGCCCTTGAGCAAGGTGCGGCGCGACATGCCCTTGCCCGCGCCGAGGCTGGATTCAGTGTCTGCGGCGCTCGCCGGCGTCTCGCTCGTGCTGGGATCGGACGGGTGTTCGTAACGCTCGGTCATTGCAATCTCCCTTGGTTGAAATCGTCGTTCAGTGCCGCAGAAAGCAGCCTCTTATGCCGCGAATGCATGCGCGTCCTGCTCGTTCCACCAGACCACGACACGCGCGTCCGGTCCCAGGCGTTGCGGGTCGTATTCGTTGTCGGGGAGCAGTGAAACCAGGTCGGGCGAACCGTCGAGCGGCGCGAGCGTCATGCGCAGGTGGGTACCCTGATATTCGGTCTCTCGAACCGTGCAAGGGATACCGCCGATGCGGCTGAAGCCGGTTTCGCTCGCGGGCGGCTGAACCGGCGTGACCCCGTGCGGCGCAATGCGCAGATGATCGGCGCGCACGGTGAACGCGCGGCCGTTCGCCGCGAGCACGTTGTGGCCACCCAGGAATCGCGCGACGAATTCCGTGCGCGGCCGGTTGAAGACCTCGTGCGGCGAGCCGCTCTGCTCAATGCGCCCGTGGCTCATGACCACGACCATATCCGCGAGCGCCAGCGCTTCTTCCTGCGAGTGCGTCACGTGCACGAACGTGATGCCCAGCTCCTTCTGCCACCGCTTGAGTTCGGCACGCATCTGCACGCGCAGGAACGGGTCGAGTGCGGACAGGGGCTCGTCGAGCAGCAGGCAGCGCGGTTCGTTCAACAGCGCGCGGGCAAGCGCGACACGCTGTTGCTGGCCGCCCGATAGCTGCGATGGCTTGCGTTCGGCAAAGGCGCTCATCGCGACGAGTTCCAGCAGTTCGCCTGCGCGCTTGCGACGTGCGTCCTTCGCGACGCCGCGCATCTTCAGGCTGAACGCGACGTTGTCGAGTGCGGACAAGTGCGGGAACAGCGCATAACTCTGGAAGACCATCGCGGTGCCGCGCGTGGCAGGCTGCGCACGCGTGACGTTGCGCTGGCCGATGAGGATGTCGCCGTCGGTGATCGATTCGTGGCCGGCGATCATGCGCAGGGTCGATGTCTTGCCACAGCCAGACGGTCCGAGCAGGCAGCAGTACTGTCCACCGGGAATCCGCAGGTCGATCGAATCGACGGCGAGCGCATCGCCATATTGCTTCGATACGTGCACCAGTTCGATATCGGCGGCTTCGGTTTTAAGCACGGCTGAAGTGGACTGACTCATGCAGGGCGTTTCCTGAATTAGAACGGCAACGAGCGGCGACACGCGACGAACGGAAGGTCTTTGCATGCCTCGAATGCAAGACATATGCCAATTCGTTCGCATAATCCAAACTTGGTTGCCAACTATCTCCTCTATTGAACGTAGACGATATGGCGTGTAAATTGCACACAATCCAAAATCGATCTGTTGGCAATCAAGCCGGCTAATCCGCACGATTGAGGTGCGCCGCCGGTCCGCCACGGGGCGCGATCCACCAAAAAGGTTCACGCGCAACGCCATCCGCGCCACATGTTCGTCACTCAAGGCTTTTGCACATGGACACCAACCGCCACGCTTGTGCATCGCAGGAACCTGCGTTCGGTCCGCTCGCCACGCACGGCCGCTTTCCGTACCGGCCGATCACCGACACCGATTCGTTTCGATGGCCCGGCGACACCGGGCTCGCCGTCTATCTCGGGTTCAACATCGAGCACTTCGCGTTCGGCGAAGGACTCGGCGCGACGCTTGGCCCGGTCTCGCCGCAGCCCGACGTGCTCAACTACAGCTGGCGTGAATACGGCAACCGCGTGGGCGTGTGGCGCTGCCTCGAACTCTTCGACCAGCTCGACATGCCGTCGGGCACGCTGATCAATACGGCACTCTATGACCACTGCCCGGAGGTCATCGACGCCTGTCTCGCGCGCGGCGACGAACTCATTGCACACGGCCATACGAATACCCAACGCCAGAGCGACCTGGACGAAAACAACGAACGTGCCTTGCTGCTGCATTGCCGCGAACGCATCGCAGCACATACCGGCACGCCGCCTTCGGGCTGGCTCTCGCCGTGGATCTCCGAGTCGCGCGTTACGCCAGACCTGCTCGCGGAAACCGGTTACGGCTATACCCTCAACTGGTGCCACGACGACCGCCCGGTGCGCATGGCGACACGCAACGGCTCGTTATGGTCCATCCCCTATCCACAGGAACTCAACGACTTGCCGATGATGGTCGGCCGCCATCTCGACGCGTGCGCCTTCGCCGACATGATCATCGACCAGTTCGACGAAATGCTCGACCAGGCGAACCGAAGCCGCCATCCGCAGGCGCTCGTGATGGGCATCGCGCTGCATCCCTATCTCGTCGGACAACCTTACCGGTTGCGGCATTTGCGGCGCGCGCTACAGCACATTGCGGCCGCCCGCGCGAACGGCAACGTATGGATGACGACACCCGGCGCGATCGCCCGTCACATGGACGAGATGGAGCGCCTGGGCCTCGCCGGCACGCCGCAACCAGCCCACCTTCCCGTAGAAAAATGACCTCGAAACCCGCACTGAGGGTCGCTGCAAAGCCCCTGAAAGAAGCCGTGCGCGGCACAACCCAGGACGCCGATGCCCACCTTTACCAGGCCATCTTCGACGGCGTGCTCAACCATCGCCTGACGCCCGGCACCAAACTTCCAGAGCCAGAGTTGTGCCAGTTGTTCGGCGTGGGCCGCGCGGTTGTGCGGCGCGTGCTGGAGAAGCTTGCCTACGAGGGCATCGTTGCATTGCGGCCGAACAAGGGCGCGGCGATCGCCGAGCCGACGCCTGAGGAAACACGAGAGATTTTCGAGGCACGCCGCTCGATGGAACGCGTGCTGGTGGAACTGGCCGTGCAACGCGCGAGCGCAGGCGACATCAAGGAACTCCGGCGTCAGCTAGCCGATGAACACGAAGCGATGCATCGCTTCGACCAGCCTTCATGGGCCCGGCTTGCAAGCGACTTTCATCTGCGTATCGCGGCGCTTGCAGGCAACTCGATCCTGCAACGCTACCTGACGGAACTCGTGTCGCGATGCTCGCTGATCGTGGGCGTGTACGAGCCGCCGGGCCATGCGCCCTGCGAACACGATGAACATGCAGCGATCGTCGACTGCATCGAGGCGCGCGATGCTGAAGGCGCAATCACTCGCATGGAAGCCCATCTTCGCGAACTGGAAGAACGCCTGGAGACATCGCGCATGCAGGGCGAGAAAAGCCTTGGGGAATTGCTCGGCATGATCCGGACGTAAGCTCACTCACACAGGCCATCATGGAAATCGACTTCGAAGCCATCACCGAATATCAGCGATACAAACTCATGGCGAGCCTGATCGTGCCGCGCCCGATCGCGCTGGTTACGACCTTGAGCGCGAGCGGCACGATCAACGCCGCGCCGTTCTCGATGTTCAACATGCTGGGCGAGGAACCGCCCATCGTGATGATCAGCATCAACCGTCTCGACGATGGCTCGCTCAAGGACACCGCTGTGAATATTGCGCGCAGCCGCGAGTTCGTCGTGCATCTCAGCGACGAGGCGATGGCGGAAAAAATGCATCGCTGTGGAGAACGCCTCCCGCCCGATATCAGCGAGCTCGAGAAGGTCGGGCTGACGCCGGTCGCAAGCTCGCGGGTCGCGCCGCCACGGATCGCTGAAGCGCCGGTGGCGTTCGAATGCACGCTGTGGGAGACGCTCGAGACCACGAGCCGGCAAATATTTATCGGACGTGTTCACAGGCTACATGCACGCGACGAATTGATCGATATCGAAACATGGCGCGTGCGGCTTGAACACTATTTCCCGGTCGGACGGTTTGGCGCGAGCGACTACGTGACCACCCGCGAGCGCTTCACGCTCGGCTGACCGACCCACGGAGCATCGATGCACAACAAGACACTGGCCACGTCCACCGAAGGCATGGTCACCAGTCCCCACGCGCTCGCGAGCGCCGCCGGACTAGAGGTGCTGCGCGCGGGCGGTAACGCGATTGAAGCGGCCATTGCTATCGGCGCGGCGCTGAGCGTGACGTATCCGCATTTCACCGGTCTCGGCGGCGATGCATTCTGGGTCATCGGCGACCGGACGGGCATGCTGCGCACGTTGTCGGGGATCGGCCAGGCGGCGCAGAATCTGCCCGCATACTCCGGCGCCATTCCGCTGCGCGGCGCCGGCTCGACCCTGACCACCGCAGCCACCGTCGACACCTGGCATCAGGCGTATGCGATCAGCCAGGCATCGTGGGGTGGCCAACGCGCGTGGTCGTCGCTGTTCGATCGCGCTATCGAATATGCATCGGAGGGATTTCCGGTCACGCCATCGCAGCACTTCTGGCAGCAGTTTCGCGCCGATGAATTGCACGCTTTGCCGGGCTTTTCGACGGTGTTTGCTCCGGGCGGCCAGCTACCGGAGATTGGCGGGCGCTTCGTTCAACCGGCGCTTGCGCGCAGTCTCCAACGCATCGCGACCTATGGCGCGCGCGAGTTCTACGAAGGTGAGCTCGCGGAACGCATTGCACGCGGCTTGCAGCAGGCCGGCTCGCCGCTCACGCAAGCCGACCTCGCCAAGACCCGCGCACGCGACGAAGCGCCGCTACGCGTGGCGTATCGCGGCGGAGAACTGGTCAGCCTGCAGCCGCCGACGCAAGGCGTCACCACGCTGCAGATCATGGGCACGCTGGCCCGCTTCGATTTGTCGTCCATCGCCGAGGGCAGCGCGGACTATTACCACTTGCTCGTGGAAGCGGTGAAATGCGCGTTCGTGGACCGGGACCGCTTTGTCTCGGACCCGGAGTTCAATCGCGTTCCCGTCGACGACATGCTCTCGGCTGGAACGCTCAATGCCCACGCACGATCGATCAGCCTGCACAAAGCGCGCGCCTGGCCGCACGTGTTTCGTCCCGGCGATACGGTGTTTATCGGTGCAACGGATCGTGAAGGCCGTAGCGTCAGCCTGCTGCAGACGGTGTACTTCGACTGGGGCAGCGGTATCGTGGCGGGCGATACCGGGATTCTCTGGCACAACCGCGGCGCGTCGTTCAGCGTCGATCCCGCGCATCACAATGCCTTGCAGCCGGGCAAGCGCCCGTTTCATACGCTCAATCCCGGCATGTACCTGAAGCATGGCCGGCCGCACCTGCTGTTCGGTACGCAGGGCGCGGACGGCCAGCCGCAGACGCTGGCAGCGGTCCTGACGCGCCTGATCGACTACGGCATGGACCCGTTGAGCGCACTGGCTCGTCCGCGTTTCCTGCTCGGCAAGACCTTCTCGGATAGCCGCGATGCGCTGAAGCTCGAGGAGGATGCCAGTGCCGAGGTATTCGCGACACTGGCCGCGCGCGGGCATGAGGTGAGCGCTATCGCAGCGCAGAGTCCGCTCGCCGGCCATCCAGGGGTGATTCGAATTGAACCGGACGGCGTGGTGTACGGGGCGCATGACCCGCGTAGCGATGGTCGGGCGATGGGACTTTAAGGGCACGTGGTTCTCGCGTGCGCATTCTAACGGGTCACTCGCGCCTCGGCGTTTTCAACCATTCCCCAAGCCTCGCACCAAACCCCGCCACGTCGACAATGCCCCAGGAAAAATGCGATATTCGCAGGCCCCCGGCGAGTCCCAATGCGTAAATGCCAGCACTCGTAGCTGGGAAATCTCCTTTTGCAAAGTATCTACGAGCGAATCCGGAGTGGGCGGCATGGCAGTCCTTCCAGCGGAAAGGGCTGCCATGACTTCCGATCGAGCATAACCACATGCGCAAAACAGCTGCGCGACCTCGTTCTCGATACTTTCGTAAAAGCACGCCTCCGTTTCCGAAAACATCGAGTTTGCCAGCTTCGCATCGTTGAATTCCAATCTGCCAACGCCGGCAAGCGCTAACGCACGCGTCACACGCGCACGGTAGTCAACGTCGTTGAGCTTGTTGATGCAAATTGTTTCGGACGTGTGCCGCTCGTACTCGATGAACGCATAAAGCCACATGCCGAAAAACGCGAGATAGCTTTCTCGCGAACGCATTGGATGGTTCCGGTAAAAGCGGATCTCTCTGTTCACCGAACGTCCTCGGAAACGGCGGATGCCAGCAAGCACTCTGATTTTGCTCAGGACCGCGGGTAACTGAAATGCATTGTAGGTCGCCTGGGTGGCTGCATCAAAATAGTCAGAGATTTTATATGACCACCACTGCCCGCGAGGCTCTCTCCACAGATGAATGTGAGTGCCACCGAATTCATGCTTGAGCGCTTCGATGCGCCCAGCACTACGGCAAAACTGCAGCAACGGTCGTTTTGGCGCTGCTTCGATCAACGTATCGAAATATTCCTTTTGCGCATCGGGAAGTCGTGACCCCGTGAAATATTCGTCGTAACTGAACGATTTTCTGAACAGACCTTTCAGCCGATCGCGGATACAGTGAAATTCATAAAAATAGGGTGCAGTAAGCGTTGGATGCCGCAGCATGCGGCTGTCATAGTCAGGAGATTTTAGAAACCCGTCGGGGTGAATATCCAGATCGATAAGTGCTTCATTGCATGGTTCCTGATAACAGTAAAATTGATCTGCATGACGAAACTTCTCGAAGAGATACGTGCTACCGGACCGAAATAGTGAGTGCAGGAATATGGGGGATTTCGCTGGCGTTGTCTTTTGCATAAGTAATCTCGAGCCAGGCAATGGCACGTGTTGGCATGCACCGCCGATGGCCAGCATCGCTTGAGCGACAATAGTCGAGATGCTAATGTATGTAAAAGTCGTGCGGTCTTTTTTTAGTTTTTTCTGCAACACGCCGTAATACTCCAGCGGCGCCAGCCAAAGCCAAATGAGCAAGAGCCGGGATCTAGCGGGGCCGAAGCAGTAAACGGCTGTAACACGATGCTGTTTTGACGCTATTTTCGATAGGCCCAGTGTTCAAGCTTAGTCGGGAGGATCGCTTCCGCACGCATTAATTTGCGCCTTCATTATTCAAACCTTCAACTAGTTTTCAGAAAATTGCTTCTGGTAACGAGGTGTAACTGTTGCTGGCTTCACTGTAACGCGCCTGCCGAAGCATCCAACTACACTACCCGTCGACCCAGTACGGCGCTTCGAGCTTTCCTATTGGAACAGCGGCGCTACTGAAGCCATGTTATGCGAAACAGCGCGGAGGTTAAATGGACCTGCCGATCAATAGCACACCTCACATTCACCCACACGCCTTCGCAGTAAGTGCGAGGGAACGCGCGGAATTGCTTCGACAGACTCCCGGCATCGTGTGGTTCACTGGGCTGTCCGCGGCTGGAAAGTCCACCATCGCGAGCGCCGTGGACGTGGTGCTCCATAGAAACGGCAAACACAGTTTTCTATTGGACGGAGATACTTTGCGCACCGGACTATGTCGAGATCTCGGTTTCTCCAACGAACATCGGCATGAAAACATTAGGCGGGTGAGCGAAGTCAGTCGACTGATGGCCGACGCCGGCCTGCTGGTGTTGGTCTGTTCCATCTCACCCTTTGCTGCCGATCGCCAACTGGCACGAGCGATTGCCGGACCTCACCGGTTCATAGAAGTCCACGTGCATGTTCCCGTCGCTGTTGCAGAAAGGCGCGATCCCAAAGGCCTTTATAAGCTGGCAAGACAGGGAGCAATCAAGGATTTCACGGGTATCGATTCCCCCTATGAAGAACCGACAACCCCCGATATTCGCATCAATACCACTCAGTGTTCGGTAGCGGATGCGGTGGCCTTGATTGCTCGTCGATTGGGCAGAACCTGAGCGACTCTTCACCGGGATGACCTATCAAGTCGACACTCATCCCGGGCGTTAGCCCGGTTTGGGCCTACTGGCTCGTCGGATCGATATCGGCGATCATGGTCGGGCGGAGACATACGCACTCCAGACGTCATACGGTCACATAGGCGGCAGCTGCGTTTGCGCAATCAACGGTCAACCATGCACGAACAGCGGTGCGATTAAAGTTCGCTGAAACAGGTCAGCGAACTCAGTGAGTCAACGTCTCACCGTGGTACTGGATCAGGCGCTCTACTTCCAGTTTTGATCCAAGGATGACCGGAATGCGCTGATGAACCTGATCCGGCTGGATTTCCATGATCGGGGCCCCGCCAGTCGTGCTCATTCCGCCGGCCTGCTCAACGATGAAGGACATCGGATTGGCCTCATACGTGAGCCGCAGCCGCCCCGCGAGCTGGGAATTCTTGCTGTCCCGCGGGTAGAGGAAAATGCCCCCGCGAATCAGGATACGGTGCACCTCCGCGACCATGGACGCAATCCATCGCATGTTGAAATTCGCATGCCGTGGTCCTGCGGCACCGGCGACGCACTCCCGGACATAACGGCGCACGGGTTCGTCCCAGAAGCGTTCGTTGGACATGTTTATCGAAAATTCTCTGGTACTTTCAGGAATCCGAATCTGTGGATGGGTCAGCACGAACGCTCCCGATTTCCCGTCGAAGGTGAACCCGTCAACGCCTTGCCCGGTGGTCAGTACGAACATCGTAGTCGCGCCGTAAAGCGCATACCCCGCGCAGACCTGCTTCACACCTGGTTGCAGAAAATGACTCTGGTCGATTTCAGCGCCGGACTCCGGGGCGGCAAGCACGGAAAAAATGCTTCCGACAATTCCGTTGATCTCAAGATTGGACGAGCCGTCGAGCGGGTCAAAGAGGAGCAGGTAACCGGGATTGTCCGCTGAACGTCCATGCTGGATCACCTGAATCGAGTCGAGTTCTTCGGAAGCCAGTCCGCGAAGACAGCTGACCTGCTCGACGCTGCTGATCATGATCTCGTTCGACACGACATCGAGCTTCTTTTGCGCCTCTCCGTGAATGTTTTCGGAATGCGCATTTCCGCACGCGCCGTCGAAGACGCCTCGTTCCACGGCCGTTGCGATGGCCGAACAAGCGCCGGCGACTGCTTCGACGAGCGTGGCAAGCCCTGCCGGGACGCCTGCCACGTTAGCGAGAAACGAGGGCAGCGTGATGGGTTCGATGGGGGTTGTGTGGATCATGTTCGGTCCGCTTGAAAGGAAAGGGACGGCTTGGCGATCGAGCCGGAGTCAACGGGCTCTGGACAGTTCCAGCATCGTGTGCACAACGAAGATGGGCTCACGCGTCGCATGACGCGACATGGCCCTGCCCGACGAGCGCAAGCGCAGCATCGGGGCCGGCACTTCCCGCGGCATAGGGCTCCGGATGGTCCTGTTCATGCCACGCCTGGATCACGGGATCGATCCACTGCCATGCGGCGTCGAGTTCGTCGCCACGCATGAAGAGCGTGAGTCTGCCGCGGATCACATCGAGCAGAAGTCGCTCGTAGGCATCGCGTCGGCTCGTCGAAAATGCCGTCGCAAATTCAAGATTCAGACTCACGGGCCTGACTGTCATCTCGTCGCCTGGCGCTTTGGTCATCAGGTAGAGTTTCAAACTCTCATCCGGCTGCAGCCGGATGACGAGACGGTTGCCGCGAGTGTCCGTCGCGGGCACGCCGAAAACCGAGTGCGGCACATCCCTGAAATTGACAACGATCTCGGCAACGCGGCTCTGAAGCCGCTTTCCGGTACACAGGCAGAAGGGCACTCCCGCCCAGCGCCAGTTGTTCAACTCCACTTTCAGCGCAACGAATGTTTCCGTCCTGCTGTCGGTGTGAATGTCAGGTTCATCCAGGTAACCGGCGACCGGCGCACCATGCATCTGGCCGGCCGTGTATTGACCGCGCACGGTCTGCCGGACCACTTCATCCCGGCCAAGTGGTTTGAGCGAGCGAAGAACCTTGAGATTTTCGTCGCGTACCGCGTCCGCTTCGAGACTCAGCGGCGGCTCCATGGCGAGTATGCAGAGCAACTGGAGCAGATGATTCTGGACCATGTCCCTCATCGCGCCAGTGCGTTCGTAGAACGCGCCACGCCCCTCGACTCCGACCTGCTCCGCAATGGTGATCTGGACATCGCGAATCCCGTCACGATTCCAGAGGCGTTCAAACAACCCATTGCCGAAACGCAGTGCAAACAGGTTTTGTACGGTCTCTTTGCCGAGGTAGTGATCAATCCGGTAGATCTGGTTCTCGCTAAATATTGTGCCGACTTCCCGGTTGATGTGTCGCGCGGAAATCAGATCATGTCCCAGCGGCTTCTCGAGCACGACCTTCGAGGTGACCGAAACCAGGCCGGCCCGGTTCAGTTCGGCGCATATCGGAATAAACAGTTCTGACGGCGTCGCAAGGTAGAAGATACGGGCTGGCCTGCCCTGCACTCGCAATGTGTCCGCAAGCCGTTCGTAGTCCGATGAAATAAGCGCATCAAGCTGGACGAAGTCGAGGCGCGATGAGAATATGGCCCAATGTGCATCGTCAAAGTCGTCGACGGGTACGAACTGACGCAACGCGTCACATACCTTCGCAAGATAGGCGTTTCGATCGAAACCCTCCCGGCCGACGCCGACAATGCGCATACCGTCCGCAAGCGCGCCCTCTCGGTGATTCTGATACAGGGCGGGAAGGAGTTTGCGCATGGCAAGATCTCCGGTGCCCCCAAAAATGACCAACACCTGTGCTTTCATCGATGTAATCCCGACAAGGTTCCTGAGTCCGCTGAGCGGATCGCACGTCCGTGCCAGTTGGACACGTCAACCATGGTGCGCATGGGCGTAGCGCTCCGCCATCGCCGGCAGCGCAAGCGGCTTGATCTTGTGTGCCTGTCCGGCACTGCCGAACGCTTCGAAGCGGGAACGGCACAGATCGCGGGCGGCGGCCAGTGCATCCGCCAGGAATCGTCGAACATCGAACTCGGACGGATGCTGCACAAGCGAGCGCCGTATTGCCCCGGTCATCGCGAGCCGAATGTCCGTATCGATGTTGATCTTGCGTACTCCATGACGAATGCCTTCGCAGATTTCTTCCACGGGAACGCCATACGTTTCCCGGATTTCCCCGCCGAACTCGCGAATGATATCGAGCCACTCCTGCGGAACCGAACTCGATCCGTGAATGACGAGATGCGTATTGGGCAGGCGGCGATGAATCTCCTTGATCCGATCGATCGCGAGAATATCTCCTGACGGCTTGCGGGAGAATTTATAGGCGCCGTGCGACGTACCGATCGCGATCGCCAATGCGTCGACCCCGGTACGCCGCACAAAATCAGCGGCTTGCTCAGGGTCGGTCAGCAGCATGTCGTGGGTCAGAACGCCTTCGGCGCCCGAGCCGTCCTCTTCGCCGGCCATACCCGATTCGAGGGAGCCCAGACATCCAAGTTCGCCCTCGACCGATACGCCGACCGCGTGCGCCATATCCACCACAGTCCGCGTCACTTCTACGTTGTAGTCGTAGGTCGCAACCGTTTTCATATCCGGCATCAGCGAACCGTCCATCATCACGCTGCTGAATCCGCTGCGGATCGCTGCCTGGCAAACGGCCGGCGATGCGCCATGATCCTGATGCATCACCATTGGAATGTCGGGATACGTCTCGACTGCCGCTTCGACGAGGTGCCGCAGGAAGGCCTCCCCGGCGTATTTGCGCGCTCCGGCAGACGCCTGCATGATGACCGGACTGTCGCAACCGGAGGCGGCCTGCATGATCGCCTGAACCTGCTCGAGGTTATTGACGTTGAATGCCGGCACGCCATACGCATGCTCTGCCGCATGGTCCAGCATTTGTCGCAATGAGATCAGCGCCATGTCATTTCCATGAAATAGTCCCGCCGTACGGCGAGTTTGAAGGTATGAGTCACGATGCCTTCCGACGCAACACGTTCTCTTTCCTCGACAAGGATCGACGAGTGCGCAAACGTATCGCGGCCGAAAAACACTAGCCTCTATGACGCGGCCCCGCTAGTCGACGGTATCGGGTTCAACCTCGAGCGTGCTACACACCGCGCTCACAATCGCGCTTACGGTAATACCGAACTCCTCGTACAACACTTCAGCCGCAGCGGATTCACCGAAGTGCGATAACCCGACCACTGCACCGCTCAGACCAACGTACTTGCGCCAGAAATCACTGGCAGCGGCTTCGACCGCGACGCGCCGGATCTTCGGCGGCAGGACGGAAAGCTGGTACGCCAGCGGCTGCTTGTCAAAAGTCGTGGTCGATGGCATCGACACAACTCGCGCAGCGATGCCCTGATCAGCGAGCTCCGCCTGTGCCTTCAGCGCGAGTTCAACCTCGGAGCCTGTCGCGATCAGAACGATGTCCGGTTTGCCACCGGTGGCTTCCGACAGCACGTACCCGCCCTGACGAATTTGTTTCCTCGCCTGCGCGGTGCGTGAAAGCGGCGGCAGATTCTGGCGCGAAAGCAGCAGCGCGGTCGGCGAATCCGTGGTCTCGAGTGCCACAGCCCATGAAAACGCCGTTTCAACCGCGTCCGCCGGGCGCCACACGTTCATCCCGGGAATCATGCGCAGCATTGCCGCATGCTCGACCGGCTGATGGGTGGGCCCGTCCTCGCCGAGTCCGATCGAATCATGGGTGAAGACGTAGACACATTGCAGGTGCATCAATGCCGCCATGCGAAGCGCATTCTTCGCGTAGTCGGAGAACACGAGGAAGGTGCCGCCGTACGGAAGAAAACCGCCATGAAGCGCAAGGCCGTTCATGATCGCGGCCATGCCGAACTCACGAACACCGTAGTGAATGTAGTTTGCATGGCCCGACCGGTCGTCCGCTGCGACTGCGCGGGAGGTCGGCACCATGGTGAGGTTTGAAGGCGCAAGATCCGCCGAGCCGCCCAGCAGTTCAGGTATCTGCGCGACCAGAAGTTCAAGGCACTTTTGCGACGCCTTGCGGGTTGCCATTTTCTGTTCGAACCAGTCGCTTCTTTCCAGCAGGCTCTCGATCACGTCGGCTGATCGCTCGCTGCAGCCGCTGTGCATACGCAGCTCGAAGCGGCTGGCTTTTTCGGGAAAGCGCGTGCGATAGGCCTCGAACAGCGTACGCCAGATCATGTGGTAGTCGCGGCCCGCGGCTCGCGCATCCCATGCGCCGCGAATCGCGTCGGGAATCTCGAACGGTGCGTGACTCCAGCCGAGATATTCACGTGTCGCCGCGACTTCGGAGGCTCCCAGCGGCGCACCATGCACATCGCGACTGCCCGCCCGATTGGGCGACCCGTGCCCGATCACGGTCTTGCAGCAGATCAGCGACGGCCGGTCACGTTCGGCACGGGCCTTATCGATTGCGCGCTCGACTGACAGCGGATCGTGGCCGTCGACGCCCTCGACGACATGCCATCCGTAGGCACGAAAACGCATCGCCGTCTGGTCAGTGAACCAGCCCTCGACATGTCCATCTATCGAAATGCCATTGTCGTCGTAAAAGGCAATGAGCTTGCCCAGGCCCCAAGTGCCCGCCAGCGAACACGCTTCATGCGAGACGCCCTCCATCAGACAGCCATCGCCGAGAAACACATACGTGTAGTGGTCAACGATGTCGAATCCCGGCTCGTTGAACTGGGCGGCTAGCAGCCGCTCCGCCAACGCCATGCCTACGGCATTGGCCAAGCCCTGCCCCAACGGACCGGTGGTGGTCTCGACACCCGGAGTCAGGCCCCGCTCGGGATGCCCTGGCGTAATGGACTGCCACTTGCGGAACCCCTTCAGGTCGTCGATTGACAGCTCATAGCCGGTCAGATGCAACACGGCATACAGCAACATCGAGCCGTGGCCGTTCGACAGCACGAAACGATCGCGGTTAACCCAATCGGGCGCCGACGGATTGTGCATCATGTACTTACGCCACAGCACTTCGGCGATATCGGCCATGCCCATTGGCATGCCGGGATGTCCGGAATTCGCGGCCTGAACCGCGTCGATCGCCAGAAAGCGGATGGCATTGGCAAGCTCAAGCCGAGTCGGATTAACGTAAGACATGCATCACCTATAATTTGGATACCTAACAGTAACAACGAAAAACTCGCTTCGTTGTGCGAGTCTTCCGTTGCTAGTCTGTCTGCACGCTCACGGCCACCCCACCCGATGCGGAGGTGGCGCTATTCAGCAAACGTGTGATCGACTCACCCATGCTGTGCAAAATCAGGAAGCAGGAACAGGCGCCGGCGTCCAGCACGCCAATCGAACGATCGCCAAGCCGGGCTGCGCGGCCGACACGGGCGCGCAGGTCCCGCGTCGAGTTCATGCCGGCTTCCGCGGCGGCCACCATCGCGTTGAGGCATTCGCGAAAGCTCTTGTCCGCCTTCAATGCGGACTCGTACGCGATACGTGCCGGAACCAGCGTATCGATCAGCGTCTTGTCACCGACCTTCGCTTCGCCAATTTCCTGAACGGAGGCAATACCGTCGGTGAGCGCACGGTAAAACAATGCCTTGTCGAGTTCGATGTGGTCCGCGAATGCGTCGCTCATGCCGAGAAAAAAGGTGCCGTAAAGCGGGCCCATCGAGCCACCGATGCCTTCCATGAGCGCCGTCGACAAATCGCCCAGCGCCACCGGCAGCGACGGCATGGCGCCGCGTGCCGCCATATGCTCACCGCACTGAGTGAAGCCCTTGCTCATGTTGATCCCATGATCGCCGTCACCAATGGCGCCATCAACTTCACTCAGGTACTGACGATTCGCGTTGACGGTGCGAACAAGATCGACAACGACTTCGCCGGCGTCGGCCAGTTTGACTGTTTCGGTCATCATGCTTCTCCCACGGTAAGTCCGATGCTGCGACACGGATGTGCGAGGCAAGCACTCAGTTCAGCGTCGAGTTTCGTCAACGTAAGCGTTACCCCCATCATCTCCAGGGACGTGAACAGATTGCCCACGAAGGAAAACTCGATGTCGATGCCGGCCTCGCGCAGACAGTCAGCTACCTCTGCATACAACACATACTGCTCCATCAAGGGCGTCGCGCCGAGGCCGGAGAGCAGCACCGACACCTTGTCGCCCCGGGCAAAGGGCAGGTCCGGCAACAGCTTGTCGAGCATCAGCTTCGCCATGTCTTTCGCGGGCACGGTGCGTTGGACCAGGATGCCCGGCTCGCCATGATGGCCGATGCCGACTTCCATTTCCCCATCCTTGATCACGAAATTGGCCTTGCCGACCGCAGGAATCGTGCATGCGGACAGTCCGATACCGATTGAGCGGGTCGCGTCGACGGCCTTGCGCGCAGCGGCGACCACTTCGTCGAGCGATGCGCCTTGAGCCGCGCGCGCTCCACCGACCTTCCACATGACAATTTCACCGGCAACACCGCGCCGCTTTTCGATCTCGTCTTTCGGTGCCGACGCGGCGTCATCGTTCGCGACGACCGTGCGCACGCGAATCCCTTCGCGCTCGGCCAGCTTGATCGCCATCTTCACATTCATGTTGTCGCCGGCATAGTTGCCGTAAAGGCATGCAACGCCGGCACCGCTATCAGCCGCCTTGAAGGCGTCAAAGAACGATTTGGCGGTCGGTGACGAAAAGATTTCGCCGATAGCCACGGCGTCCACAAGGTTGCGCCCGACGTAACCGATGAACGCCGGTTCATGCCCCGATCCGCCGCCGGTCACGATACCCACGCGGCCCGCCTGACGCGCTTGTGCATGCGACACGACGCGAGGATTTGCCGGCGCCGCACGCAGTTCGGGGTGTGCGGCAAGGATGCCGCGCAGCATGTCCTCGACAACGAGATCAGGGTTGTTAATGACGCGATTCATACCGTTCCTTTGCATCTTGAGTGTTGTTACTGGGCGGTGTAACCGCCATCGATCACGATATTCTCGCCATTGATCATGGCGGCCGCGTCGCTGACCAGATACAAAATCAACGCGGCGATTTCGTCAGGGCGTGCGAATCGTCCGGCAGGTATTTTCGCCTTCATCGCTTCGCCCACCTCGCCGGCCCATGCCTTCCTGCCGAGCTCGGTATCGACGACCGTTGGCGAAACGGCGTTGACCGTTATGCCGTGTTTCGCCCATTCGAGTGCAAGCACCTTGGTCATGCCGACGATCGCGGCTTTACTTGCACAGTACGCCACGTGACGCTCCAGCGCGACAACACTTGCCTGGGAGGCAAGATTGACGATCCGGCCGGAGCCGCGGCTCAACATCTGCTTGCCTACCGCCTGCGCAAGAAGAAACGGAGCCTTGAGGTTGATCTCCATTGTCCTGTCCCAGGCCTCCTCGGACAATGCTTGCGCATCGTCGAGCAAAGCGACGCCGGCATTGTTGACCAGGATGTCGATCGCGCCCAGCGTCTCGGTCACGCGCCGGACCAGAGCGTCCGACGCTCCGGCGACGGTGATATCAGTAGCGATACCCACATGCCGGTCCGGACCGCCAGGAAGCGACTGGGCGACCGCGTTGACTGCCGGGTTGATATCGAGCAGCGCAACACGCGCACCCGCTGCGGCAAGGCACTCGGCAACGGCAAGCCCAATACCGCTTGCCGCACCTGTCACGACCGCGACGCGGTCCGTGATATCGAAAAGGGTCGTTGAATTGACCGGCATCGCTCAACTCCTTAATTAATTACTCTTGGGAATCTTGTTGAGAATCTCTTGCGCATTTGCCGGCGTGACCTCCGTCCATGGCACCGAGTAGGATTTCTCCTTGCCGTCGGCCCAAGGCATTTTCGCACCATATCCGGCCCAGATTTCCGAGCGCGGTTTGTACGACGGGCCCATCACCGTATGCAGCGCAACATCCAGCGCGCCTTGCGCTTGGGCCTGAGAGTCCTGGAAGAAGCTTGTCATGTCGCCGCGTTTCACCGCTGAGATGCCATCGACAATACCGTCGATGCCGGCCACGGGCACTTTCTTCGGATCGATACCTTTGGACTTCAATGCCTGAATGGCTCCAAGTGCCATATCGTCATTCTCCGCAATGATCCCGCTGATCTGGTCTGGATGCGCGGTCAGCCAATTCTCGACGAGACCCAGCGACTCGGCACGCGACCAGTTCGCCGTTTTATGCTCGATAACCTTGACGGCGGGGGTCTTCGACAGCGCCTCCTGGATTCCCTTCGAGCGGTCGATCTGCGCAGACTGGCCGATCGGGCCCTCGAGGATCACCACGTTGCCTTTCCCGCCAATTGCCTTGACGATAGCCTCTGCTTCCATCCGCCCGGCGACGACGTCGTCGCTCCCTACATACGACGTAAGCTTGTCACCTGAAACAAGCGTATTCGACCCGATGACCGGAATGTGTGCCGCAGCGGCCTTTGCCACCGCAGCCGCACCGGCCGCCTTGTCGATCGGCACAAAAATGATTGCATCGTATTTCTGCGTGATCATCGTGTCGAACTGGTTGCTTTGGGTCAGCGCGTCATAGTTCCCGTCGAAGACCGTCAGTTGCACGGTACCGTCCTTGACCGCCGGGTGCGCCTTCAGTGCATTGGTCCACATCTGCATGAATTCGCCCTTGAGGCCGTACACGGCCGCACCGACGCGGATGGGTTTCGCCTGCGCCACGGTACAGGTCAGGCCCATCACCGCACAGGCCAGAACGGCTTTTTTCCACGAAATCATTTAAGTCTCCTGAGTTTCCGGGTTGTTTCTTTTTGGGTTGATGTTATTGCTTCTTGCGCGAAGCATCGAGAAGGACAGCGCCGACGATAATGACGCCCTTTACAACTTGCTGGTAATACGACGACACGCCCAGCAGATTCAAGCCGTTATTGATAACGCCGATCAGCAGCGCGCCGACGACCGTACCGCCGAGTGACCCCGAGCCGCCCGAAAGACTCGTCCCGCCGATCACTACAGCCGCGATCGCGTCCAGCTCATAGGACAGGCCAGCCTGCGGCAAAGCCGAGGTCGTGCGGGCGGCGAGGATGATCCCGGCGAGGCCCGCCAGCAGTCCGCCGATCACATACACGGAAAAGATGATCTTTCTGGTCGAGATGCCGCTCGTTTTGGCGCTCCTTGCGTTGCCACCCACCGCGTAGATGTAGCGGCCGTAAGTCGTATAGCGCAGGACAAACCAGAAGATCACGACGACGAGGGCAAAAATGATGATCGGCACGGGTACTCCGGCAATCGCACCCGTGCCGATATTCAGGTATCCGTCCGGCAGATCCGTCACAGGCATGCCGTCGTTATAGATAAAGGTGAGACCCCGCGCCGCGCTCAGCATGCCGAGCGTCGCGACAAAGGGCGGTATAGATAGCCGGGCAACGAGCAGTCCGTTGATTGCACCAACGGCCACGCCGACAACGAGTCCCGCCGCCAGCCCGAACATCACGCTGTGCGGATGCGCGCCGGTAACCAGACTCGCGCTGACGATGCCCGCAAGCGCGAGCGTCGAGCCGACAGACAGGTCGATGCCGGCCGTGAGGACAATGTAGGTCATCCCGACAGCAAGGATGCCATTGATCGACGTCTGTCGAAGGATGTCCGCGATGTTGCCAACCGTCAAAAAGTACTGGTTCGCAAAAGACAGCACGACGCACAAGACGATGAGCACCGCGACAATACCGTAGCGACGATAGACTTCGCGCATATGCGCCGCGCGGCTTTGAACCACGGGGACTTTCAGGGAAGTAGTTTCAGTATTCATGATGCGAGGTGAAGAAGATCTTCCTGAGTGGTGGTATGGCCGTCGATCACGGTGACCAACAGCCCCGACTTGAAAATGGCGACTCGGTCGCTGACATCCAGAATTTCCTGAGCCTCCGAAGACACCACAATGGCGGCGCCCCCTTTCGAGACGAAGTCGTCGAGAAGCCTGTACACCTCGCGCTTGGCGCCCTCGTCGATGCCTCGGGTTGGTTCGTCGCACAACAGGCACGTCGGCTCGGTTGAAAGACAACGCGCGAGCACGACCTTCTGCTGGTTCCCCCCGCTCATCGACGATACCGGCAGCAATACGGAACTGGTCTTGATCCGCATGCGCGCGACCATCGACTCGACGAGGGCTTTGACCTTTCGCCGATTGATGAAGGACAGGCGAGACAGTCGTTTGTAGGCGGAAAGCGCGATGTTGTCCCGTACGGAAGCGGACAGCACAAGACCCGTCTCCTTGCGGTCCTCGGTCACCAGCGACAGTCCCGCCTGAATTGCCTTGCGCGGATGCCCAACCGGCAATGCGCGGCCATTGAGCCTGACTTGACCGCTGTCGGGGCGGGTCAGCCCATAGACGCAGTTGAGATATTCGCTCCGGCCTGCACCCATGAGTCCGTATATGCCGAGGACTTCCCCTTGGTGAACAGTGAGCGAAATATCGTTGAATTCCGACTCCCGCGAGAGCCCCGTCGACTCAAGCACGGGCTTGCCGGCAGGCCTGCGGGTTTTTTCGGCTGAATTGAGCTTGCGCCCAACGATCGTGCTCACCAGGTAGGAGCGGTCGATGTCGGCGATGCGCCCGCTGTCGACATATCGTCCGTCGCGAAAGACCGTGTAGTCATCGGCGATCTGGAATATTTCGGAGAGCCGATGGGAAACGTAGATGATCCCGGCCCCATGCGCCGTCAGGTTGCGAATCGCACTGAACAGCACCTCGGTCTCGCGCTCGCCGATGGCAGAGGTCGGCTCGTCCATGATCATCACGTCGCAGTCGTGGCTAAACGCCTTGGCGATCTCGACGAGTTGAATCTGCGCCAGGCTCAACGACGACATTCTCGCGCGAGCGTCGACTGGAAAGCCGAGCCGGTCCAGCAGATCCTGCGCTTGCTTGATGAGCGCCGCATACCTGACCAGGACACCAGCTCTGCGGGGCTCGCGGCCGAGATACAGGTTTTCGGCGACCGTCATGCCGGGAATCGGCGACAGCTCCTGGGTAATGATCGCGATACGGTTAGCCAGCGCTTCAGCGGGCGACTGGAAATTGACACTCCGCCCCTTGAAGAGGATTTCTCCGGCGTCGCGCTGGGTAATACCCATGACGATGCCAAGGAAGGTCGATTTGCCTGCGCCGTTCCCGCCACATAGCGCATGAACGCTTCCGCGCCGCAATCTCAGACGGCCGTCATCTATTGCCCGAACGCCATTGAATGCCTTCTGCACACCCGTGGCTTCAACAAGAAGGTCGCTCACTTTGTCTCCTAACATTTGCTCGTTATTGAACATTTGAGCAGTTAGATGACATCGTAGGTTGGGACCAAATGCGTGTCAATCTCCGTGGCCACGTGGTTAACCCGTATGCACTAAACATGCAATACCACAGAGGCTTTCAGGCAATTATTCGCCGTCGGTTTTGCGCAGGTAATTGCAAAAACCATCCTCATTGCGACCTTGACATTCGGGCAAACTGAAATGAGAATTTGATCACTGATGAACATTTGTTCGTCCCCTGTCAGGTGAATTTGGAAAATCGGAGTCAAATATGAAATTGGCAATCGGATGTGATGAAGCGGCGCTTGACCTGAAGGAGTTGATCAAGCGATATTTGGTCGACAAGGGCGTGGATGTCGCCGACTTCGGCACGCACGGCACGGAGCCCGTGAACTATCCAAACATCGCGTTCGCGGTGGCTGAAAGCGTCGCGCGAGGTGAATTCGAACGAGCCGTTCTGCTGTGCGGGACCGGGATTGGGATGGCGATCGCAGCCAACAAGGTGCACGGAATTCGCGCCGCCCAATGCCACGATACGTATTCGGCGGAGCGCGCAAGCAAGAGCAACGACGCGCAAATCATTACAATCGGCGCTCGCGTCGTAGGCCCCGAGCTGGCGAAAGCGATTGTCGACACCTGGCTTGGAGCACGCTTTGACGGAGGGCGCTCTGTCCCGAAGGTAAACCGCATCAAGGAATACGAGGATAGTCATCAATTACCGCGCGGCGACGAAACTGTGTAACCGGGTCGGTCAGCTCATCGGCCCATCAGGACACCGGCACGTGGCAGGCCACGTTGCATTTAGCCGCATGGGAATGAGATAAACCATATGACCACTGACGAACTGACTCGTCTGGCGACGCTCTACTATGTCGACGGACTCACACAGGAAGATCTGTCCAAACAGTTCTCGCTTTCGCGCGCCAAGATAGGCCGTCTCCTGAAACGCGCGCAGGAGGAAGGTATCGTCGAGATTCGCGTGAAGCACCATCCACGCGATACGCGCGACCTCGAGCGTGAATTGATCGCACGATTCGGCATCGAGAAAGCGATCGTGTCGATCAATCACAAGGATCAGGACAAGCAGCGCGAACTTCTCGCTGGCCTCGTCGCAAGTCATCTCGACCGCATTCTCGCCAACGACATGATTGTCGCTGTCGGCATGGGGCGCAATATCAACGCGATCTCGGAGCACGCGATCTCCTCGACGCAGCGCTCTTCTACGTTCGTCTGCGCAATCGGCGGCTTCTATCGTGGCGGCGAGATCATGAATGCCGATCACATCAGCCGACGGCTCGCGGCGCGTTTTGGGGGCGACAGCGAGACGCTTTATGCGCCTGCGCTGGTCGGCGACCCGGAGGTCCGGAAGGGATTGCTCCACAATGACGCCGTCAAACCCACGCTTGATAAGGCACGCAGAGCGCACGTCGCGCTCGTCGGTATCGGCGACATCAACGAAGATAGCAACATGGTCCGCACCGGCTGGTTTTCGACAGACGAGATCGCCGAGCTGCGGCAGTGCGGGGCAGTCGGAGACCTGATGGGTTACCACTTCATCGACATGGCAGGCCGTCCAGTTATCACTCCCGTACGCGATCGGGTCATCGGTCTCAGCCTGGAAGATCTGAAGCACATTCCGAACGTCATTGCCGTAGCCAGCGAAAATACGAAAACGACTGCCGTTCTAGGTGCGTTACGAACGGGCGTGATCACCACGCTCGCCACAACCGAAGCTATTGCTCAATCGATTGTTAGCCTGGAAGACGCCACGCGCGGTCAGTTTTTTTCACAGCAATCCGATGTGGCCACCCAATAGGCGGCGCAGTCCCAATCGGGCATATAAGGCCTACTTCCCGACCTGGTCGAGAACCGCAAGCTTGCTGCCCCGTATTCCGACGATCTGCATTGCGGTGTGGGAATGATTGTGCTCATCCATGGCAAAAGTTCCGCCAAGCATGGAGGGCATCTGCGTCGATCGCAGCGCCTGCTGTACTGCGGCAGGATCGTCTGACTTCGCGCGGCGAATCGCGTCGACTACCAGCTGTGTCGCCTCAAACGCAAAGATCGAACGCTGGGTCGGAGCGAGTCCGTATTTCGCCCGATAAGACGTCATGAACGCTTGCACGGCGGGTGTAGGAACCGAGGGCGTAAACACTGAAATCCCCGCTGCTTGATCGAGCCCGCCGGCCGCCATGAACTGGGGAGACAAGTTCGCAATGGCCGACGCGAAATCAATGCGTCCGGCAAGAGGGATGCCCTCGCCGCTTTGCTCATACGCACGGAAAAACGCCGCACTGGACACGCTGAGAAGAGTGACGATGCGATCTGGATGCAGCGCCGTCAATCGCTCAAGAGCCGGCGCAAGATTCGTCGTTCCCTTCGCCACTATTTCGCTGGATAAGGTCCTTATATTCGCGGCCGTCGCGGCTGCTTCCATCGCCGTCGCGTTGGCGCGGTTGAAGTCGTTGTCATCGGTAAGGATAACTATGCGCTGCACGTTCCTGGTCTTCAGCCACTGCATCATCGCAGTCGCAACATCGCCGTCGGAGGGACTGGTTTTGAACACGTAGTCGTAACCGCCGGAGCCGGCGGCGTCGACGAACTCCTGGCCGGCCGAGATGTCGATCACAAGCGGCACCTTCGCCGCATTTGCTACCGGCATCACCGCCCGCGTCACCGGAGTCACCAGCGCACCTAACAACACGGAAACACGCTGCTGTTCAATAAGTTGCTTCGCCGCCGCAATGCCTGCTGCCGGGTCGGCGGCGTTATCGGCGTAAAACGCCTCGACAGGCCTGCCGAGCACGCCACCGGACTCGTTGATGCGCTGCAACGCCAACTCGACGCCGTACTGCTCGCTCTGTCCGCGATCGGCATTTGGGCCGCTGAGGATGGTTGTGACGCCGATTCGAACGGGGTCCGCGGCGAATGCCGAGCTAACAGTAATGGCATACCCCACCGCCAACAACGCTGACATCAATCTCATGCACGACTCCTTTGCTGATGGCCTCAGTGACAATCACAGCGGAACTACGCCTGGGAAGGCGATCCGTTTGCCGGAACGGAAGAAGCACATCGCGCTATGCGCGCACGTCGACTGCCACCTTGCCGAAATGCCGCCCGCCCTCGAGATACTCATAGGCGGACGGAGCTTCGTCGAAGGAGAAGACTCGGTCGACGGTTGGGGTGATCTTATTGACGTCGACGAAGCGGACGAGCTGCTCGAGCATCGCGCGGCTACCGGCTGTCATGCCGACCAGACGCTTGGCCCCGCCGATAAGCGCACCCGGCTCGATCGAGACACCGCCCCCGCCGCTGACCCGGCCGATAACGACGATGGTCCCGCCTGCCCCCGCAGCCTTCAGTGATCGTGCCAATGTGCCTTCGCCACCGACTTCGACCACGACATCGACCCCACCGGTGAGCCGCAACACTTCGTCCTGCCATTCCGGCGTCGTCCGGTAATTGATCGTCGCGTCAGCCCCGAGTGAGCGCACTCGCTCGAGCTTTTCATCTTGCGATGACGTTACGATCGTAAAAAGGCCGGCGGCTTTGGCAAGCTGCAGTGCCCAGAGCGATACCCCGCCGGTGCCCAGGAGAAGCACGCTTGCACCCGGCTTGACCGCGCCGGCAACGAACAGGGCATTCCACGCCGTCACGCCGGCGCATGGGAGTGTCGCAGCAGCGATTGCATCGAGACTGTTCGGCGCCAGAACGAAACCATCCTCGTTCGCAACGAGTTCTTCCGTAAGCGTGCCGTCAATCTGCGCACCAAAGGAGACGGCCGTCTTGGCGGACGACAATGCACCATCGATCCATCGCGGGTAGTAGCTCGTGATGACGCGATCGCCTTCCTTGAAACGCGTTACCGCCGGGCCTACGGCGACAACGTCCCCACATCCGTCCACGAGCGGCACGAGCGGATAGCCGGGGGGATTGTAGAACTGTCCCTTCGCGAAACTGAGATCGCGATAGTTGAGTGCTGCGGCGCTGACACGCACTCGAATCTCACCAGCTTCGAGCGCACGGCTGACGCGCTCGACCCGTTTAAGCCCGGCAATTCCGGTGCCGGCCTGGATTTGATAAGCCTTCATCATTCTTTTCCTGAAGATTTCCCGGCAGACTGCTCGAACAAACAGCCCGATCTCATCGACTCTCTTTGTTGCAGGCGCTATGGCGTTATCGGCACGCGACTCGGCGATACGGATGCCAGGCGTGGAATTTACAGTTTCACCGGATAAGCGATAATCCCCTGACTAG
>NZ_AEJF01000053.1 GCF_001028175.1 Caballeronia mineralivorans PML1(12) | reverse complement strand
GAAGGACAGCCGTCTTGTCTCCCGCAAGCTGACCGAAAGCGCCATGATCGTCTGTGCGGCTCCCGGCTACTGGGAACAGCACGGACGTCCCCGGCTCTGGTCCGATTTGCGAAATCACAATTGCCTGAGCGTCTGTTTTTCCAACATCTCACGACCCGAGGAATGGCGGTTCGGCAAGGAAGGCGACAAGCGCGTTGCCGTAAAGGGAACCATGCTGGCCAATAACGGCGACGCTCTCGTCGCAGTTGCCGTCGCCGGTCTCGGGGTCCTCTACGAACCCGAGTTCATCGTTGCCGACGCAATCCGGCGAGGCGAACTGGAGAGGGTCGCACTCGACGCCAGCACTGCGGATCTGGGCGGCATACACCTGGTTCGCTCGCCGGATCGCGCCCCCCCGGCGAAGGTCCGGGTCATGATCGACTTCCTTGTCGCCGCGTTCAATCCGCGGCCGCCATGGGCACTTTAATGAGGTATCGGCGATCATGGCTGCTCCGATGTCGCCGATGAGCACGAAGCATGTCTCGACCCAGAGGGTCGCAACGGCTGTGTTCTTCACCCTGCGGCATGTCCAGGCATTCGACCCCCGCTCCTCTTTGCCGGTGCTATTCGACGTGAGGAGGTGTTTCAAACGAATGAAAGGGCACGGGACTAGGCAACGTCCACTCCAAACCCTCGGCACCGTCCCACGGTTTCGCCTCGGCCTGCACTTGCCCCGTCCCGCGGTAGGTCGGCAACGCTACCCAAAACAGAAAGTAGACCTGCAAGAGACCGAAGCCGAATGCTCCAATCGTCGCGATCTGGTTAAAGTCTGTGAACTGCGCGGGGTAGTCTGCATAGCGCCGGGGCATGCCGGCGAGTCCCAGGAAATGCATGGGGAAAAACGTGATGTTGAAGAAGATCATCGATCCCCAGAAATGAATCTTCCCGCGCAGTTCGTGATACATGTAGCCAGTCCATTTCGGCACCCAGTAGTACCAGCCGGCAAAAATACTAAAGAGCGACCCCGCCACCATCACATAGTGAAAGTGCGCAACGATATAGTAGGTGCCATGCAATGCAACGTTCAACGGCGCCATGGCGAGCGTCACGCCGGTCAGTCCCCCTACGACAAACACAAAGATGAATCCCATTGCAAAGAGCATGGGCGTTTCAAAGGTGAGCGAACCCCGCCACATCGTTGCGATCCAGTTGAACACCTTCACGCCGGTCGGCACGGCGATCGTCATCGTTGCGTACATGAAAAACAGTTGGCCGGTCACAGGCATGCCTGTAACGAACATGTGATGCGCCCAGACCATGAACGAGAGGATGCCAATGGATGATGTGGCATACACCATGGAGGCATAACCGAACAACGGCTTGCGGGAAAACGCTGGAATCACTTGAGATACCATCCCGAAGCCCGGCAGGATCATGACGTAGACCTCGGGGTGCCCGAAGAACCAGAAAATGTGCTGGTACAAGACCGGATCACCGCCCCCCGCCGCGTTGAAAAACGACGTGCCGAAGTGCCGGTCAAACAGCAGCATCGTCACCGCGCCGGCCAGCACGGGCATGATGGCGATCAGCAAAAATGCGGTAACGAGCCATGTCCACGCGAACATCGGCATTTTCATCAGCGTCATGCCGGGCGCACGCATGTTGAGGATCGTTACGATGATATTGATCGCTCCCATGATCGAGGACGCGCCGGCCAGATGAATCGCGAAGATCGACAGGTCCATCCCGGGTCCCATCTGCGTGGAAAGTGGCGCATACATCGTCCACCCTGCAGCCGGCGCGCCGCCGGGTACCCAGAACGAGCCGATCAATAGCACGCTGGACACAGGCAGGAGCCAGAAGCTCAAATTGTTCATCCGGGCAAACGCCATGTCGGATGCCCCGATCTGCAGCGGAATCATCCAGTTGGCGAGACCGACGAAAGCGGGCATGACCGCCCCGAAGATCATGATGAGCCCATGCTCGGTCGACAACTGGTTGAAGAATTCCGGCCTCATGATCTGAAGTCCGGGCTCGAACAATTCCGCCCGAATCATCAGCGCCATCACGCCGCCGATCATCAGGTTAATGATCGAGAACAGGAGATATAGCGTGCCAATGTCCTTGTGATTCGTCGCCAATAACCATCGACGCCAGCCGACGGGAATATCGTGCGCATCGTGGTGTTCGACAGCAGGGTCGGAGGTGACATCACTCATTTTTATTCCTGAGCCAAGGTAAGCAATTCAATCGTTCGTGCCCCGCAACCAGACGCGGGACTCGGATATCCGTCGCCGTTAATGCCGACGCTAATGGCCAAGTAACGTCTCGCAGGCATTGAGCGCAACGCTTTCTGAGAGACAGCGAGACAGTTCTGGTCGGATAACGAGCGGCAAGCGCAGCGTCGCATTCATCCATCCGATTCGATGAGCGAGCCACTTTGCTGGAACTGGATTGGTGTCAGCCGAGAGGAGGTCATAGAGCGGCCTGAGCGTCTCGTCGATCCGTGCTGCGTCTCTCATATCGGCTCGCCGGATTGCATCGCACATGGCACGAACCGCGGAGGGCGCGACGTTCGCCGCCACGGAAATCACGCCGGCACCACCGGCAGCCATCAAGGCGAAGGCCGTCGAATCATCGCCGCTGAGAATCTGGAACTCGGCGCCGACAGCACGCAGCAGCCGCTCTGCCCGATGCAGATCCCCCGTAGCGTCCTTCAGGCCGATGATATTCGGATGAGCGCTCAGCTCCACGATCAGATCCTCCGGAAGCGCCACACCCGTGCGGTGCGGTACGTCATAGAGGATGACCGGGGTATCGGTCGCTTCAGCCACTGCCATGAAATGACGCCGCAAACCCAAAGAATTTGGCCGGTTGTAGTACGGCGTCACGCAGAGGATGGCGTCGACCCGCTCGTTCGCGGCCGCTCTCGCCAGCTCACAGCCGACATGCGTGGACGGCGACCCCACGCCGCCGATCACCGGAATCCGGCCCTCGGCACACAGGACAGCGGCGCGATACAGAAGCACATGTTCTTTGAGCGAGAGCGTTGGGCCCTCCCCCGTTGTCGACGCAACCACGATCGCGCTCGTTCCAGCGTCCACATGGAGGTCGACGAGCCGTTCGAGTGCAGGGAAATCGATCTTCTCATCGTGGGTCATTGGCGTGAGCAACGCCACCATTGATCCCTGCAACAATGACGAATTTGTCATGGCAATTGCTCCGCACGCGTAATCTGATTCGATGCCTCAACGCGCTCCCACCGGATACAACGTGCGAGACGCCGGATGCCCTCCCCAATCTGCTCGACCGATGCACTCGCGAACGACAACCGTAGACGCGTGCGCTCCGGTTGCCCGACGTAAAACGCCGCTCCGGGGACGTAAGCCACGCCGTGCTCCTCTATCGCGTTGCGCAGCATCGCCGTCGTGTCCACAAATGGAAGATCCGCCCAATAGAACATTCCGCCCTCGGCGGGCCTGGCGTTGAAGGGTGTACCGCTCAGTTCGGTCTTGATCGCGCGCTGCATTGCACGCGCCTGGTTTTGGTAGAAGCGGCGCAAGCGGCTGAGCGCAGGTTCGAGCGAACCCGCATTCAGGTAGTGAAAGGCAGCGAGCTGCGACAGTGTCGGGGCATGCGTGTCGCCCAACTGTTTGGCCACGACCACGTGGCGCAAGAGTTCCGCTGGCGCCGAGAGCCATGCGAGCCGAAGCCCGGGCGCGAGTATTTTCGAAAAGCTCGCCAGATGGACCACCCACTGACGCTCTTCCTCGTTCGCCAACGCAAATAGCGACGGCGGGGGCGGCTCTTCAAAATAGAGCTCGCCATACGCGTCGTCTTCGACAATGAAGAAACGGTGGGTTTTCGCAAGCGACAGCACCTGTTTACGTCGCCGTAAAGACATGACATATCCGGTCGGATTGGCGAAGTTCGGAATCAGATACAACAACTTCGGTCGATGCCGCACCACCAGCGCTTCGAGTTCCTCCACCCTCACCCCTTCGTGATCCGTCGGCACGGGCAGCACGTCAGCACCTTGAAACTGAAAGGTCTGCAGAGCACCCAGATAGGTCGGTGCTTCAACGGCGACGCGATCACCCGGATTGACCAGCACGCGCGTGATCAAATCGATCGCCTGCTGGGATCCCGTTGTGATGAGAAGATCCGACGCGTCGAGCTTGATGCCCTTCGCCTTCGCCCGCTGGGCAATCAGATCCCTGAGCGGCCCATAGCCTTCACTGTTGCAGTATTGAAACGCCGTTGAAAGCGACGAGATGAGCGCACGCTCCGTCGCCCCGCGCAACCCGTTCAGATCGAGTGCGGCCGCGCTGGGAAAGCCGCCGGCCAGTGAAATGACATCGGGTCTGGACAACAGCGAGAACAGCTCGCGAATAGCCGACGGTTGAACGCGACGGGTCGCACTCGCGTACTGTGAGGTTTCGATAGTCAATTCGAGCTAGCTTCCAATAACCGCATACAAATGATTGGGAGGGCGGACAATCAGCCACAGTGGAGTCGCGCAACGACGCTTTCCTTCTGATACGAAGCATAAGAAAATGGCAGCCGTTGCCATAGCAGCAGATGACGATTTTTTAACGAAGCAGTTGGGTAGTGCAGGAACAAGCGCAGGGACATTGAGAGCCGATGAACAGATACGAAATACTGGCCAATGCAATGGCGGCTGAAATTCGCTCGGGCAGCATCGCGGTCGGCTCGCGCATGCCCTCGCTGCGCCAGATCATCGCGCAACACGGCGTGAGTCAATCCACGGTGTTTCGTGCGTACTACCTGCTTGAGGAATGGGGCCTGGTTCGCGCGCAGGAACGCTCCGGTTATTACGTGGCACCCGGCGCGAGTGTCACCGCCGCACGAACGCCTCGTACCGCGTCCCTCGCCGAATCAAGCAAAGTCGACATCAGTGACCTGGTGTTTTCCGTGCTGGACGCGGCAAAAACGCCGGGCATCGTGCCGCTGGGCTCGGCCTTTCCCTCCCCTCTTCTTTTTCCGCTACCCCGTCTTGCGAAGTCGCTCGCACAGGCCTCGCGGCTGCTCAGCCCGTGGAGCACCGTGGTCGATCTGCCACCGGGCAATGAACACCTGCGCCGCCAGATCGCCATGCGTTACATGGGCATGGGTATATCGCAGCCCATCGAGGAGATAGTCATTACCAACGGCGCGCTGGAGGCATTGAACCTGTGCCTGATGGCGGTCACCCGGCCTGGCGACGTGGTCGCCGTCGAATCCCCTGGTTTCTACGCCGCGCTTCAGGCCATCGAACGACTGGACTTGCGGGCCGTCGAAATCCCGGTCGATCCGGTGACCGGCCTCGATCTCGACGCCCTCGCCGACGCCTTGAAGAAGCATCCAATCCGCGCCTGCTGGTTCATGACGAACTTTCAAAACCCGACCGGCGTGACACTCTCGCTTGAGAAGAAGAAGACCCTCGTCGAATTGCTCGCGGAGCATGAGGTACCGTTGATCGAAGACGACGTCTACGGCGAGTTGCACTTTCAGCCCGAGTATCCGTTGCCAGCATTGGCGTTCGACAAACAGGGACTCGTCATGCACTGCAGTTCGTTTTCGAAGACGCTCGCGCCGGGCTACAGAATCGGGTGGACGTCGGCAGGACGGTTCACGGACAAAGTTCAGCGGCTGAAATTGATGACGACCCTATCGGCCAGCATTCCGGTACAGGCTGGTATGGCTGATTATCTTCAGCATGGGGGCTACGATAAGCACCTTCGAAAATTGCGCGGAGCACTGAACCAGCAACTCGGAGAAATGGATAGCGCTATCCGGCGCTGGCTACCCCAGGGCGCTCGACGCACGCATCCGACCGGCGGGTATTTTCTGTGGCTCGAATTTCCCGAAGCGATTGACGCGATGGAATTGCATCGTCTTGCAATCGAGCAAGGCGTCAGCCTCGCTCCGGGCCCGATCTTTTCTGCCACACACGCCTTCGAGCACTACGTGCGGCTCAACTTCGGTCATCCGTGGAGTCCGAAGATCGACGACGCGATTCGGGTACTGGGGGAGTTACTCACCCGCCCGTCAGTGCGTGCCAAATAGCGACGCGTTGCACGCTCGCGCATCTGGGCACTGACTGGCGAAAATATCGCCCCGACGGCACCCCCGTTGTGTTGCGGCTGGTGAGAGCAGAAGTCTTTGTTCGCGGCCGGAAAGCTCAGTGCGCCACTGTTGTTGCAAACCGCGCGAGGCAGAACAGTACTGCACCGAAACCCGCAGCCAGTCCGATTGCAACCAACGGTAGCAATGGCAGCTTTATCGCCGCCATGTCAGCCTGATGCGACGCGCTCTTGCGGACGCCAAAAAAGCTCCACAGCACGATTCTCAGCATTCTCAGAAAAGTCACGACTCACCTCTCGCGGTTGACCAACGGTAAAGCTTTTTCATTGACTTCATGATAGGAGGATCAAGGCGCGCGAAACAGCAGCAGTTAGGCAAAGTTTTGCAGCAGCAGAGAGAGGGTGGGCTTCTCTCTGCCGTCACCGCGGGTCAGCCCGAAGCGGTATTGATCGTCCTTATATGACCCGTCGCGATAAGCTAATCTCCAAAATTCATTCCTGACTCGATCTGCTACCCGGTATCCGGTGCCATCTGCTTCTTGTCCCGGACGCACGACTGCCTTACCTTGGGGCACTGCCCTACGTCAGGGCGATAAAACAAAATGAGGCCCCCACCGACAGGGCCGCAGGACAGTCTCGACAATGTACCAATACACCGAATTTGATAGAGCCTTCGTGCGCAGTCGAGCTGCGCAATTCCGCGACCAGATCGAGCGGTGGCAGACCGGTAAGCTGAGCGAAGACGACTTTCGTCCGCTTCGCCTGCAGAACGGCTGGTATGTTCAGCGCCATGCGCCGATGCTGCGCGTGGCTGTGCCATACGGCGAGTTATCAAGCTCGCAGCTTCGCGTGCTGGCTCGTGTGGCACGTGAGTACGACGAACCCGAGGCGCAGGTGTACCGGCTTGCGTCGGATGCGCAACGAAAGCTCGGCACCGTTCGTCTGCCTACCCACTACGCGCACTTCACCACGCGCACGAATGTTCAGTTTAACTGGATTCCGCTGTCAAAGGCGGCCGACGTGATGGACCTCCTGGCAAGCGTCGACATGCACGGCATCCAGACGAGCGGCAATTGCATCCGCAACATCTCCTGCGATGAACGTGCCGGCGTTGCACCCGACGAACTCGCCGATCCTCGGCCCTTCGCGGAAATCATGCGCCAATGGACGACGCTGCACCCTGAATTTGCGTTCCTGCCCCGCAAGTTCAAGATTGCCATTACTGGCGCAACCGAAGACCGTGCCGCCACGGACTGGCATGACGTGGGCCTCCACCTACAGCGCAACGATGCGGGCGAACTGGGCTTTCGCGTGTCTGTCGGAGGAGGCATGGGCCGCACGCCCGTCATTGGAACCGTACTGCGTGAGTTCTTGCCGTGGAACCACATCATGAATTACATCGAGGCGGTCGTGCGCGTCTACAACCGGTACGGCCGCCGCGATAACAAGTACAAGGCACGCATCAAGATTCTGGTTAAAGCCGAGGGCCAGCGTTACGTCGATGAGGTGGAGGAGGAATTCCGCCAGATCGTCGAACATGACGGCGGGCCGCATACCATCCCCCAAGCCGAACTGGACCGCGTGAGCGCATCCTTCCTCCCGCCAAAACTGCCTGCGCGGCTCACGCATGCCAGCCGCGACGCTCCTGATACGCTAAAGGAGCAAGCCGCGCAGCACCCGTTGTTCGAACGCTGGCTGCAGCGCAACGTCGCGTTGCATAAGGATCCGTCAATGCGGATCGTGACGCTCTCGTTCAAGCGCCTCCTTCAGGCGCCGGGCGACGCATCAGCCGATCAACTCGAGCTTGTCGCAGAACTCACCGACCGCTTTTCGGCAGGCGAAGCGCGCGTTACACACACTCAGAATCTCGTGCTCCCATGGGTTCATGTCGACGACCTGTGCGCCCTTTGGGAAGCGGCCCGCGATGCAGGGCTTGCCAGTGCAAACGTGCATCTGCTCACCGACATGATCGCGTGTCCGGGGGGCGACTTCTGCGCTTTGGCGAATGCACGCTCAATCCCTGTCGCCGAAGCGATCGCCGAGCGTTACCAGGATCTCGACGAACTCAATGATATCGGCGAAATAGACCTCCATATCAGCGGCTGCATCAACTCGTGTGGTCATCACCATAGCGGCCATATCGGTATTCTCGGCGTCGATAAGGACGGCAAGGAGTGGTATCAGGTCACGCTGGGTGGATCGGACGGCTCGGCCGCGAGCGGCACCGCGCAGCCGGGCAAAGTGATCGGACCATCTTTTTCAGCACCCGAGGTGCCTGGGGTCATCGAGGCGGTCCTTTCGACGTACCTGGCCATCCGGCAAACCGTTGGCGCAAGGCAAGAGCTCTTCATCGAGACGGTAAGGCGTGTTGGACTAGACCCCTTCAAGGTGGCCGCGAACGATGTGCGCGCGAATGGAGAGAGAGCCGCATGACGGATATTGCGCGCATCAGGCTTCTTACAACAGTTGAGCACTCCCTGGACGCGGGCCAGCAGGTTGTGTCGCTCGCCAATGACGAAGATCCGCTGACGCTGAAAGACCGGGTTGGCAGTATCGAGCGCATTGAACTGCACTTCCCTCATTTCACCGACGGCCGCGCTTACAGTCAGGCGTATCTGCTGCGCCGCAGACTCGACTTCAAAGGCGATTTGAGAGCGACTGGTGATGTTCTGATCGACCAGCTCATCCAGATGGAGCGCACCGGGTTCTCCAGCGCCGTATTGAAAGAAGGTGTGGATCCAACTGACGCCGAGCGTCAATTCGAGCGCTTTCCTGCGTTCTACCAAAGTGATGTTGTGAACGAAACGCCGGTGCTTCGACGTAATACGCCGGAAAGCTGAAGTAAGCGAGCCCGCTCAAGGGCCCGATCACGTCGCGCCAGCACGCGTCACTGTTGTGCGGCTAGCCGTTCGTAAAGCTGCTTTTGCGCGCTTGCCGTTCGATCGTTCGTCACAAATCCGCATGCCCGTCCGGGGCATTCGGCGGAAAGACTGTGGGTCGGCGGCGGAACGCGTGGGAGAGCAATCAAAACGGCTGGTCGTTGCCATTGTGTTCGTGGAGCGGATCTGGGCTCTTCTGGGTCGCGCGCAGCACGCCGGTGTCGTCGAAATAGAAGTGGAAGAGCTGATACCACACGTCGTCCTCCAGATAGCGATAAGTCCATACTTCTCGCTTCATCAGTGGGAAGTAAGCCGTCTCCTCCGGTCGGCCGAAGTTGACCAGGACATCATCCTTCGTCCACTTGCCGGGTTCCGCGCGGTAGAACTCGCTCGGCTGCAGCACTTGCCTGACGCTGATCACCTTGCCGGTCGCGTCGATGTCCGCAGCCGTGGTGAATTCGCCCCAAGGCTGCGTCGGCCACATCAGCCGCTTCGAACCATTGGGCAGGTTGTAGACCTCGCGCGGCGGGCCCAGCTTGGCGATCACGGCCGATTCCTGTTCGCCCGCCTGGAAACCCTGCCACGGCTGCGCGCAGGCGCCTAGCGCGAGCACTACCGCGCAGGCCAGCGCGATGCGCGCGCTATAGGCCCGACGCGATGCGGGGCTGTTTATTTTCGATCCACGGGATGCCATGTCAACACTCCTTACGCCAGGCAATCGCCTTTCCCGACCCATTCACGGGTCACTCTGTAGCTACTGCGCTGCCGCCAAGATACGCGGCGCGGACCCGACTGTCCTGCGCCAGATCCCGGGCTGAGCCGGCGAGCACAATGCGCCCGCTTTCCAGCACGTAGGCCCGATGAGCGATGCGCAGCGCCTGACGTGCGTTCTGTTCGACGAGGAGGATCGATGTGCCTTCGTTACAGATGTGGGCGATCATGCCGAAAATCGCGCGGACCAGCTTCGGTGCCAGCCCCATGGACGGTTCGTCCAGCACGATTATGCGTGGCCGCAGCATCAGGGCGCGTGCGATCGCCAGCATCTGCTGTTCGCCGCCGCTGAGCGTCCCCGCCAACTGGCCGCGTCGCTCACCAAGCCGCGGAAAAGTCTGATAGACCCTGTCCATGCGCTGTGCCAGCGTGGCGCCGTCGCGCCGGATCAGATAGCCGCCGAGCCGCAGATTTTCCTCGACCGTCAGCGCGCCGAACATGCGACGGCCTTCCGGCACGTGACCGAGACCCAGCGCCACGATCTGGTGAGCCCGCAGTGCGTTCAGTTGGTGCCCGGCCATCACAATCTCCCCCGCTCGCGGGCGAATCAGGCCGGAAATGGCCCGTAGCGTGGTGGTCTTTCCCGCCCCGTTGCTGCCAAGCAACGCAACGATCTCGCCCTCGGACACGTCCAGCGATATGCCATGCAGAACCTCTACGTTTCCATAACTCACCTGCAGATCGCGGATCTCTAGGAGTCCCACAGCGATTCCTCCCCGGCAGCATCGTCGGCGGCCTCGTCTTTCCCGGCCGTACCGAGATAGGCGTCGACCACACGCTGGTCGGCCTGGATTTCGGAAGGGAGGCCCTCGGCGATGATGACGCCATGGTCCATGACAATAATCCGGTCTGACACGCCCATCACCAGCATCATGTCGTGCTCGATCAGCAGCACCGTCACGCCAAGATCCCGGATACGCCGGATCAATTCCATCAGCGCGTGCTTCTCTGTCGGGTTCATCCCCGCTGCCGGCTCGTCCAGCAGCAGCAGGCGCGGGTTGCTGGCGAGGGCGCGGGCAATCTCCAGCCGGCGTTGATCCCCATAGGGCAGGTCGGCCGCGCGTTCACCCGCCCGGGCGCCAAGGCCGACGAAGCCGAGCCAGCTCAGGCCTTCTGCTGCGTGATCCGCTGCCTCGGCACGCGCGGAGGGCCACGCAACCAGCTCGGCGTAAAGCCACGTCCGGAGCCGATGATCCATGCCGATCAGCACGTTCTCGACGGCCGTCATGTTGGCAAACAGGCGGATGCCCTGGAAGGTGCGCGCGATGCCGCGATGGACGATGCGATGCGGTGCTCCGCCGGCCAGCGAGGCGCCGCGCCAGAGAACCTGACCGCCGGTCGTGCGGGTCACACCGGTAAGACAGTTGAACACTGTTGTCTTGCCGGCGCCGTTCGGGCCGATCAGGCTGACGATCTCGCCACTGCGCACCGTGAAGCTGATACCCCCGACCGCCTGCACACCGCCGAAGCGACGCTGCATGTTGCGCACCTCGAGCAGGATTTCGCCGGTGACAGTCTCCCGGGGCACGGGTGTTGCAGCGTCACCGGCATCCTTGCGCGGCAGCGCCACGCGGCGCAGCGGTGCCGGCCACAGCCCTTGCGGCCGCAGCAGCATCAGGATCACCAGCCCGATCGCGAAAGCGAAGATGCGCCACAGGTTGAGGAAACGCAGCATCTCAGGCAGGCCGGCAACGATGACTGCGCCCAGGATCACGCCAGGAATGCTACCCCGGCCACCGAGCACAACGACGATCAGGATGGTGACGGATTGCAGATAGGTGAAGCCGGTCGGGTCGATGGTCCCAAAGCGCGCGGCGAACAGGCTGCCCCCGAAACCGCCGATCAATGCGCCCATGACATAGGCGAGCAGTTTGACGCGCAGCGTCGGCACGCCTACCGCTTCGGCCGCTGCCTCGTCCTCCCGGATGCTGGTCCAGGCGCGACCGAGCCTCGACTGACCGAGACGGATCGCGAACACGAGTACCAACACGAGGAACGCGATGCCCAGTTCGTAGACCGCACCCGGCGAGCTGATCTCGTAACCGAACAGGCTTGGGCTGGCAATGCCGTAGATGCCGTTCGGGCCGCCCGTGATGTCGAGGTTGGTGGCGACAATGCGCGTGATCTCGCCGAACCCCAGCGTCACAATGGCCAGATAGTCGCTGCGCAGGCGCAGTGTGGGGTATCCGATAACGATACCCGAAGCACCGGCAAACGCCAGGCTGAACGGCAGCGTTTCCCAGAACGAGAAGTGCAGCAGCGTTTCCAGCAGCGCCGTCGTATAGGCACCGATGGCAAAGAAGGCCGCATAGCCCAGATCCAGCAGCCCTGCATAGCCCACCACGATGTTCAGCCCGAGGCCGAGGATCGAATAAGTGGCGATGGTCAGGCCGACATCGATGACATAATTGCTGGCGATAGCCGGCAGCGCCGCGGCGGCGGCAAGAAGAGCGACGCCGGCCGCGCGAGACCAACGTGATGACGCCTGCAGTGCGTTCATGGGCTACATTCTCTCGACAACGCGTTCGCCGAACAACCCGGTCGGTTTGATCACGAGCACGCCGATCAGCACGCCGAACACGAACACATCGGTCCACCGCGAAGAGACATAACCGGCGCCGAAGGCCTCGAGCAGGCCAATCAGGATGCCGCCGGCCATCGCGCCCGGAATATTGCCGATGCCGCCGAGAACCGCGGCGGTAAAGGCGCGCAGGCCAAGCACGAAGCCCATGAAGAAATTGATCTGCGTGTAGTAGAGCCCTTCCATGACCCCTGCCACGGCAGCGAGCGCCGAACCCAGGAAGAAGGTTAGCTGGATCAGCCGCTCGACATCGATGCCCATCAGACGCGCCGCGTCCTGATCGATCGCCAGCGCGCGCATCGCGGTGCCGACGAACGTACGGTGAACGAAGAAATACAACGCGAGCATCAACGCAAAGCTGGCCACGATGATGCCGATCTGTGCGAACGTGATCTGCACGCCGTAGATATCGAGTCCTGCGTGGCTGAGCACGTGGGGATAGGTGTTGAACCCGGCGCCGTAGAGCAGCAGCACACCGTTTTCCAGCGCTAGCGAGACGCCGAGTGCTGTGATCAGAATCGACAGCCTCGGTGCGCGCAACAGTGGCTGGTACGCAACCCGCTCGATCGCGAGGCCAAGTGCCCCTGTGACCGCCATCGAAGCCACAAGGGTAATCAGCAACGCCAAAGCAAGCGGCAGGTGTGCTGCAGCAAGCACCGTCAAACCGGTCCAGCCGATGAACGCACCGACCATGAACAAGTCGCCGTGAGCGAAGTTGATCAGCCGGATAATCCCGTAGACCATCGTGTAGCCGAGGGCGACAAGGGCATAGAACGAGCCGATCGTCAGCCCTTCGACGACGAACTGGAAGAAGGTGCTCATGGCTGGGCCCGGTGGGCGGCAGACCCTATTTCATCGTCATCCAGTGTCCGCTTGCATCTTGCCTCTGATAGGGCGCGAAATTACCGTCGCGAACGATGATGGTGATGTACACCGCCACGCTGCGGTCACCCTTCGGGTTGAAGCCGATCGTCCCGGTCGCGCCGGGGTAGTTCGAGACCTTGTGCAGGGCAGCCGTGATCGCGGCGGGCGTCGCCGATTTTGCGTCCGCGATCGCTTTCGCCGTGACTCCCACGGCATCGTATTCGTAGACTGAATACGGGCCCGGGCCTTGCCCGTAAGCCTTCATATAGTCGTCGACGTAGCCATGGGCGGCGCTCAGGAACTGCGCCAGCGGCGCTGTGGTGATGATCATGTCATTGGCCGCCGGGCCGGCTGTTTTCATCAGCGTGGGGTCGTTGGTGGCGTCGCCGCCCATGAGGGTCATCTTCAGGCCCAGTTGCCGCGCCTCCTTCACCATCAGGCCAGCTTCGGAGAAATAGCCGGTGTAGTAGATCACGTCAGGTTTCAATGCGGCGACATGGGTCAGCGTCGGAGAGTAGTCCATCTGACCTGGCGTGATCGCATCGTTGTAGACGACATCGACGCCGTCCTTTTTCAGGGCTTCCACGGTGTTGTCGGCCAGGCCCTTGGAATAGGTCGTGTTGTCGTTGATCACGGCTGCCCGCTTTGCATGTAGAGAGTTCTTCATGAAACTGGCTGCAAACGGACCCTGCTCGTCGTCACGGCCGATCGTGCGGAACACGTTGTCATAGCCCATTTCGGTCAGCTTGGGATTGGTCGACGCATCCAGCACGTAGGGGATTCCGGCCCGATGAAATGTTGTTAGTTCCGGTAGCGCCGCGCTGGAGCAATAACCGCCGGCCACCGCGACGACCCCCGCATCGACCAGTTTCTGCGCTGCCTGCACTGCTGTCTGCGCGTCGCAAGCGTCGTCCTCCGGCACTATTTCGATCTGTTTGCCGAGAACGCCACCAGCCGCGTTGATCCTGGCGGCGGCGAGCTTGGCACCATTAACGATGTCGGTGCCGGCGTTGGCACTGCTGCCCGACAGCGGCGCAGGCACGCCGATCTTGATCGTGACGTTCTCGCTTTGTACCAAACCGGGGGCCGTGCCGGCGAGCACGGCCAGAGCGGCTAGTGCCGCGATTGTCGTTTTCCGCAAGACGCGACTCGCGCCGGGCGAGCCATTCTTCTGAGCAATCATGTTCGTGACTCCTTATTGTGAAAGGGATCGGACCGATCCGCCACACGGCTGTACCGGTGACATCAGAAACGAATGGAAACCTGCGTCCGCATTCAAGTCGTAACCCGCCAGATCAGTAGCCTGATTCTCGGGACTCGTCGCAGCGCAACCATGAAAGCACTCCTTTCATGATAGGTCTCGCCGCACATTTGGGCCGTATAGGGTATCTGCGTATAAACCACCATGCAAAAGTGCCGGCAACATCGTATTTTTAAAAGACAAGCAGCTTTGCATGGGACCAGAGTAAGCGCTGAAGCGCCAACTCTGGTCGACACCGGAGTCACGCATGAGAAGCGTTGTGCTGGGGGGCGGAATCGCGGGGGTCACGGCCGCCTACTACCTCGCCAAAGAGGGCCGCGAGGTGACGGTGATCGACCGCCAGCCAGGCGTCGCGCTCGAGACCAGCTTTGCCAACGCCGGTCTGGTCGCGCCGGGGCACTCGTATACGTGGGCGTCTCCGCGTGCGCCGAAAATCCTACTGAAGTCACTCTTCGTCGAGGGGCAGGCGCTACGGCTCAAGCTCAACGCAGATCCTCACATGTGGGCCTGGTGCTTCCAGTTTCTGCTCAATTGCACGGCGGAGCGTTCGCGTCAGAACACGACGCGCAAGGTGAGGCTTTGCCGCTACGCACAGAGTCAATTGCAGCAGCTCACCGCGGCCGAACGCCTGGAATACGATCGCACCAGCCGCGGCCTGTTGTATCTCTATCGCGACGAAGCTTCTTTCGCGCGAGGCACGCAGAACATGTCGATCCTCGCGGACAACGGGCTGAGACTCGAAACGCTCGATGCGGCGCAGGTGGTCGCGCGGGAACCGGCGCTTGGGCCCGCCCGTGACAGGATCGCAGGCGCGATTTATTGCCCAACCGATGAAAGCGGTGATGCGCGTTTGTTCACCTGCGGGCTGAAGTCGGTGTGCGAGCGCCTGGGCGTGCGTTTCAAATTCGATACGTCCATTAGCGCGATCGAGGCGTCCGGCGACCAGGTAGTCGGGGTGCGTACGCCGGCGGGGCTCGTGCAAGGCGACGAGTTCGTCCTCGCGCTCGGCTCCTGGTCGCCCATTGTGGCGCGTCGATTGGGCTATCGACTACCGGTGTACCCGGTGAAGGGTTATTCGGCCACGTTCCCTGTTGGGCCGAATCACCGTCCGCCGACGCTGGGCGGCGTCGATGAGAACAATCTCGTGGCATGGGCACGTTTTGGCCAACGGCTGCGTTTTACGGCGACCGCCGAGTTCGCCGGCTACGACACCCACCACACCCCCGCCGACTTCAGGCAGATGCTGCAGGCCGCACGCGAGTTGTTCCCGGATGGCGCCGACTATGACAGCCCGTCGTACTGGGCGGGTCTTCGCCCGATGACGCCCGAGGGAACGCCGTTGATCGGCCGCACGCATCACAGGAACCTGTATCTGAACACGGGCCACGGACACATGGGGTGGACGATGTCGTGTGGCACTGCGAAACTGCTGGTCGACATCATGGCCGGCCGCCAACCCGAACTCGACATGACAGGGATGACACTGAAATGAGCACGATCCCACTGCAGGATGATGCCTACGCAAGGCTCGATTTCGTGCTGGACGACGGCATCTGCCGGCGTGCCGCCATTGGGCTCGTGGTCCTTGCCACCGATCACACGATCGAACACGAATGGCGCCGCCTGCTGACGCAAGATGGCGTGGCGTTCTACGAAAGCCGCGTGCTCAACTCGCCGGACATCACGCCCGAACGGCTGTTGGAGATGGATGCGCGCATCGCATCGGCGGTCGCGCTGATTCGTCCCGCCGAGCGGATCGATGTCGTGGCGTTTGGCTGCACGTCGGCATCGATGGTGATCGGCGAGGAAAACGTATTCGCGCGCATCCACGAAGCGCGCCCGGGCGTCGCGTGTACCACACCGATTACCGGCGCGCTCGCTGCGCTACGCGCACTGGGCATTCAGCGCGCCGGACTGTTGACGCCCTATGTGCGCTCGATTAACGACTATATGCGCGACTACATCGAGGCACGCGGCGTCGGCATTACGCGCATGGCGTCGTTCGAGCATGCGAATGACAACGAGGTGGCACGGATAGACGCGGCCTCTCTGCGAGCCGCCGTGGAGCGCCTTGCAGAGAACCCAGACGTGGACGCTGTTTTCGTCTCATGCACGAGCTTGCGCATCGCCGAACTGATTCCAGAGCTTGAGGCAAGGATCGGCAAGCCGGTGATATCCAGCAACTTCGCGATGGCTTGGCACGCGTTGCGGCTAGCAGGCGTGGAAGACCGGGAGCCTCATCTCGGGAGGTTGTTTGCCCAATGATCGCGTTGACCTTAGCCTCAGTCAGCGCTGCGCGACGCTCGATTCCGACGAGCTTGCCGCTACCGAATCGCCCCACCCGCCGCCCAATGCCCGGATCAGATTAACCGTTGCGACTGCCTGCACACCCGACAATTGCACTGCGGCCCGCTGCGTCTGCAGCGTGGTGCGTTCTGCATCGATCACGTCGAGGTAGTTAACGGCGCCTTCCGTATACTGCGCCCTGGAAATTGTGGCGGCACGATTGGACGCGCTGACGGCTTGCGCTTCCGTGCGTGTTTGCTCCTCCAGAATGCGCAGATCCGAAAGGTTGTTCTCGACCTCTTGGAACGCAACCAGCACCTGCTGCCTGTAATTCGCCGCGGCCTCCTCGAACACGGCGCGAGCGTTCGCGAGGTTGCCCTTGCGCCGCCCTCCGTCAAAGACAGGCACAGCAAGCGCGGTCCCGGCCAATGGCCCAAGGAGGAAAGCGCGGCTCGACCATTTGAAAAGATCGCCTAGCGTGGCGGATTCGACCCCTGCCGCACCCGTGAGCGACAGCGACGGAAAGTAGGCGGACTTGGCCACGCCAATCCGTGCATTGGCCGCAGCCATTGCACGCTCGGCGGCGGCAATGTCCGGCCGGCGTTCCAGCAGTGAAGATGGCAAGCCCGGCGGAATGCGGATCTGCACCGGCACAAGCGGGTTTGCCGCCATGGAGAACTGTGCCGGCGCCTTGCCCAGCAGAACCGCAAGGCTGTGCTCGGAGGATGCACGCAGCCGCTGCGCGGTCATCGCGTCGGAGCGCGCGGTAGCGAGTTCGGACTTCGCTCGGGCCACGTCCAGTTCGCTGATGTCCCCCTCATTGAAGCGATGCTGCACGAGTTCAAGCGTTTGTTCGCGCAGCGCAACCGTTCGCGTATAAACCTCCAGCTCCGAGTCCAGTTCACGCAAGTTGAAGTAATTCTGCGCCACGTCCGCTTGCAAAGCCAACTGCACTGAACGAAGCAACGCTTCGGTTTGCTCGGCATCCGCGCCGGCAGCCTTCACTGAATCGGATACCCGGCCGAACAAATCGACTTCATAGGACGCCGTGGCCTGTGCGCGCCATAAGGTCTGCGACGGCACGTTGACGCCATCAGCTTCAAGCAGCGACGCAGGGGAAACCTTTTCGCGCGTTGGTCCGAATCCCGCGTCTATCGATGGAAACAAACCGGAGCGGGCCGTTTGCTGAATGGCTCGCGATTCCTTCACGCGCGCCGTCGCTGCTTTCAGGTTCTGGTTGGCATCCAGCGCTTGTTGCTCGAGATCGTTCAGCGTGGCGTCATCGAAAATGGTCCACCATTGGCCGCGGGCAATATGATCCGACGGTTGCGCGGTCTTCCATGTGCCGGCGTCCGCTTGGGCAGCGGTATCGCCAGCGCTCGATTGAACCGGTGTTTCCTTGAACGCGGCCGGGGCGTTCACATCAGGCCTTTCATACACCGGCGCCAGCGAGCACCCGGCCAGCACCAGCAACAATGCCGACAAGCCCCAACCCCGGTTGCTTAAATATGGTTTTGTCATGTCCATTCCGTTCTGTTAAGCCTCGATCGATGCGTCGATACCGCGCATGTGCGGATGCAAGCCATGCTTGTCCACTACATGCTCGTTGCCAGCGAGCTTACGCAGCACCACGTAGAACACGGGCGTGAGCAGCAACCCGAAGAGCGTTACGCCAAGCATGCCGAAGAACACGGCAATGCCCATGGCTTTGCGCATCTCCGACCCGGCGCCTGACGAAATCACAAGCGGCACCACGCCCATGATGAAAGCGATAGACGTCATCAGGATAGGACGCAAACGCAAGCGGCTTGCCTCGATAGCCGCTTCGACAATCGACCGTCCCTGCATCTCCAGCTCCCGCGCAAACTCCACAATGAGAATTGCGTTTTTAGCCGACAGACCGACCAGCACCATCAAGCCAATTTGCGTAAAGATATTGTTGTCGCCGTGAGTCAGCCAGACGCCCAGCAGCGCCGAGAAAATACTCATGGGCACTATCAGAATCACCGCGAGCGGCAACGTCAGGCTTTCGTACAGGGCAGCCAATACCAGATACACGAGAAGCACGCTGACAGGAAATACCACCAGCGCCGCGTTGCCCGCCAGCTCCTGCTGGTACGTCAGGTCGGTCCATTCGAACTTGAAGCCGCGCGGCAGTGTCTCGGCTGCGATACGCGCGACGGCCGCCTGTGCCTGACCGGACGAATAGCCGGGTGCCGGGCCGCCGTTGATATCGGCTGCGGTATAGCCGTTGTAGCGCACGACCATCTCGGGCCCGAACGTCGGCGTCACCTTGACGAGCGAGGACAAAGGCACCATTTCGCCATTGGCGTTGCGAGTCTTGAGCAAACCGATGGCGTCGGTGCTCGAGCGGAACGGCGCGTCTGCCTGCACGCGTACCTGGTACACCCGGCCGAACTTGTTGAAGTCATTCACATAGAACGAGCCAAGATAGACCTGCATCGTGCTGAACACATCCGTTACCGACACCCCAAGCTGTTTCGCCTTGACCCGGTCCAGATCGACGTTCAGTTGCGGCACATTGATCTGATAGCTGGAGAATGAGGGCCCCAGTTCCGGCGTTTGCGCCGCGCGTTTGATGAACGCCTGCGTGGCGTCGTTCAACGCGGAATAGCCTAATGCCTGGTGATCTTCGATCTGCAGTTTGAAGCCACCCAGCGTTCCCAGCCCCAGGACCGGCGGCGGCGGGAACACAGCAATAAACGCGCCCTTGATCGTCGAAAACCGCTTGTTGAGTTCGGCCGACACACCACTGGCGGTGACCGTGCTTGATTTACGTTCATCGAACGGCGTCAACCCGAAAAACACGACGGCGGCGCTGGACGAGTTGGTAAAACCGTTGATCGATAGACCGGGAAACTGCACGGCGGAGATTGCGCCCGGAACGTTCTTGCTGATCTCGCCCATCTGGCGGACAACGTCCTCCGTACGATCGAGCGAAGCGCCGTTGGGCAACTGGACAATGCCAATGAGATATTGCTTGTCCTGCGCCGGCACGAAACCGCCCGGGACAATTTTCTCCATCAGCACCGCGCCGCCCAGCAGGACCAGATAGATCCCCAGGATCGCTGCCTTGCGATTGACGAAGGTCGCCACGCCTTTGCTGTAGTTTTCAGAACCGCGATGGAACACCTTGTTGAAGAGCCTGAAGAACCCACCGAACACGCGATCCATGCCACGCGTCAGCCAGTCCTTCGGTTGATCGTGTCCCTTCAGCAGCAGTGCTGCGAGCGCCGGCGACAAGGTCAACGAGTTGAACGCGGAGATCACCGTGGAGATGGCGATGGTCATCGCAAACTGCTTATAGAACTGACCCGTCAGGCCCGACATGAACGCCAGCGGTACGAACACGGCGACGAGAGTAAGCGCAATCGCGATGATCGGTCCGCTCACCTCCTGCATCGCCTGATAGGTCGCATCCCGTGCTGAAAGTCCGGACGAGATGTTTCGCTCGACGTTCTCCACCACCACGATTGCGTCGTCCACCACAATGCCGATCGCCAGCACCATGCCGAACAGCGACAGTGCATTGATCGAGAAGCCGAATGCCAGCAGCAGCGAAAACGTCCCGATGATCGACACCGGGACCGCAAGCAACGGAATGATCGAGGCACGCCATGTCTGCAGGAACACAATCACCACCAGCACGACCAGCGCAATGGCTTCAATCAGCGTATGAATCACCGCGTCAATGCTCGAGCGCACGAACTGCGTGGGGTCATAGACGATCTCATACTTCACGCCCGGCGGCATGTCGACTTGCATCTCCTTCATTGACTGCCGGACTTGATCCGATATTTGCAGTGAATTCGCGCCCGGTTGTTGAAAGATCGTCAGGGCGACCGCGGACTTGTTGTCAAGCAGCGCGCGCCGTGCATAGTCGGACGCGGCCAATTCGACACGCGCTACGTCGCGCAAATGCGTGACAGCGCCATCCGGCGAAGTCTTCAGCACGATGTCCTGGAACTGAGCTTCGGTCTGCAAGCGCCCTTGCGTATTGATGTTCAATTGCAGGGGTACGTTCGCCGTGGTCGGTGACGATCCGATCACACCGGCCGCTACCTGGATGTTCTGCTCGCGGATCGAATTGACTATGTCAGTTGCTGTCATGCCTCGCTCGGCGACCTTCTGCGGATCGAGCCACACGCGCATCGAATAATCGCCCGAACCCCACAGGTCGACCTGCCCTACGCCCTGGATTCGTTCGAGCCTGTCCTTGACGTTGATCAGCGCGTAGTTGCGCAGATACGTTGACTCGTAGCGGCCGTTGGGCGAGATAAGGTGAACGACCATGGTCAGCGTCGGCGATGACTTGATGGTCGTCACGCCGAGCCGTTGCACGTCGTCAGGAAGACGCGGCAGCGCCTGCGAGACGCGGTTCTGCACGAGCTGCTGTGCTTTGTCCGGGTCCATGCCCAGCTTGAACGTGACGGTCAATGTCAGCTTGCCGTCGCTGTTGGCTTGCGACTGCATGTACAACATGTTCTCGACGCCGTTGATCTGCTCTTCCAGCGGCGAAGCGACCGTCTCCGCAATGACCTTCGGATTGGCGCCCGGATACTGCGCATTTACGATCACCGACGGCGGCACGACTTCTGGATACTCGGAGATCGGCAGGTTGAACATGGCGATCACCCCGGCCAACAGAATGATCGTCGACAACACGCCCGCAAAAATAGGTCGGTCGATAAAAAACTTGGAGATGTTCATGACGGTTTGTTTATCTGCATGAGAGGGTGCATGAGCGTTCGGGTGGCGCTGCCTGGAAGCACACGCCCTATGAAGCGTCCTTGACCGGTGTGGATGTGCCGGACATGACGACCACGTTCGGCTTGATGACGTCGTTCGGCCGCACCCGTTGCAAGCCGTTGATGACAATCCGCTCGCCCGGCTGGAGACCCTTGACGATCACGCGCAGCCCGTCGTTCTGCGTGCCCAGCGTCACCTCCCGGTACTGTGCACGGTTGTCGTGATCCACGACCATCACGAACTTCTTGTCCTGATCGGTGCCAATCGCGGCATCGTCGATCAGCACTGCCGGATGCGGCGCGCCTCCACCCACCTTGATGCGCGCATAGAGCCCGGGTAACAACGCACCGTCGCCGTTGTCGAATCGCGCGCGCACCCGGATCGTGCCCGAGCCGGTATCAAGGCGGTTATCCACCGAGTCGACCTTGCCTTCGCGCGAGTAGCCGTCCTCGTTCGCCAGCCCGAGCGAGACCGGCACACTTCCACGCGAGTCATGGCTGAGATACCGCAGATACGTTTGCTCGTCGACATCGAACGATGCATAGATGGGCGAGACCGAGACGAGCGTGGTAAGCAACGGGGCACTCGACCCCGTAGAGACGATGTTGCCCACCGTCATCTCGGCACGCGACACACGGCCCGATACCGGCGCGACAATGTTCGTGTAACCCAGATTGATCTTCGCTGTTTCGAGCGCTGCTTGCGCCGCCTTCAAATTCGCCTGCGCTTCACGCGCGGCGTTTTGGGCCTGATCGTAGTCGCGCTTGGCGATGGCGTTATCCACCAGCAAGCGGTCCGCGCGCGCGGCGTCGGTGGACGTATAACCATTGCGCGCTTGCGCCGCCGCTAGCTGCGCTGAAGCACGATCCACTTCCGCGACGTAAGGGCGCGGATCGATAGTGAACAACGGGTCGCCTTTCTTGACCAACGCGCCGTCCTTGAAGTGCACCGCGACAATGGTGCCCGACACGAGCGGCCGGATCTCCACTTTATCGATCGCTTCCAGCCGTCCGGAATAGCTCTGGTAATCCGTCACCGACCTGGCAACAACCGGAGCCACATCGACTTCCGTCGGCGGTGCGGCATTCGACGCGGCAACCGCCGAGTTGACCGGCGAATCGCCGTGACCATGAAATACCGTCAATGCGCCTGCCCCGGCCAAGACGAGCGTTGCGCCAAGCGCAGCGTATTTCCGATTGCGTGTGTTGGACATTTTTTTGCTCCGATTAAATCGCTATCAATTTTTATGAATTGCTACGAGGGCTTAGCGTCTGTGTGCTTTGACAGCTAGCCGTTTCTGGAAGAACGCCACGACATCGGCTAGCGCCGCCGGATGCCTCCCCAGCTCATGGTGAGAAGCGTTGCGATGCCGTGTGACTTCGGTGGGCACCCCTGCGGCAATCAGTTCGCCCGCGTACTTTTCGGCCTCGACGTGCAGCAGATCCTGCTGCGCACTGGCGATCAGTGCCGGCGGCAAACCAGCCAGCCGGCGCGACTCAATCGGGGCCGCGTATGGATGCAGCCACTGCGATGCATTGGGCAAATAGGCTCGATAACATTGCGCGCATTCGCTCACTCCGAGATCCGGATCGACAATCTCGTCCTCCTTGGCCATCCGCGTCATGCTGGGATCAAGCAAAGGCGCGAGCAGCGCCTGCGCCGCAAAGGCGAACTCGCCGCGATCTCGCGCAACCGCGGCAAGACAGGTCGAGAGATTGCCGCCGGCATCGTGACCGGCCACGCCCATGCGCCGTGCATCCGCACCTTGCGCGCGCGCATTGGCCACCGCCCATTGCGTGGCGCGGTAGCCATCTTCGAGTGCGGCAGGAAATGGAAACCGGGGAGACAGCGAGTAACCCACCGACACCACCCAGGCTTGCGTATGCCGGGCGATCGTCGCTGCGGCAATCTCCGCGTCGTCCGGCGAGCCGCGGACAAAACCCCCGCCATGGAAATAAATAACGATCGGCAAGAGCGCGCCTTTCGAAGCCGGGAGATAGCTGCGCACCTTGATGAGTTGCGCGTGACCCGTGATCGATACGTCTTCGATGCTAAGCGTCGGATCGCTCGTCGATTGCATGTTTCGTGTGACGCGTTTTGCGCCATTCCGCCAAAGTTACGATGCGTGGCATTGTGGACTTCAGCGCAATTCTGATAAATGGTTATAATCCAGAACACAATTCGCTCGCTCGGAACAATCGCGATCGGACCTGCCCATTTCTACTTGAACAGCGTGCTGTCGCGTGTGCGGCGAAGCGCTGAAGGTGAGGCAACATGGACCGGCTACAGGCAATGCAGGTATTCACGAAGATCGTGGAGATGAACAGTTTTTCCCGTGCGGCAGATGCGCTGGGCTTGCCGCACGCCTCCACCACCACGATCATCAAGAACCTGGAGGCACACCTGCGTGTACGCCTCCTGCAACGCACGACAAGACGGTTGAACCTGACTCCGGAAGGTGCGCAATATTACGAACGCTGTCTGCGCATCCTTGCGGAGATAGACGAAACTGAGGACTCCCTTTCAAATACTGGAAAGGGTCCGCGAGGCAAGCTTCGCATCGACATGCCGGGGTCTATCGGCAGGTTGATCGTGATGCCCCGGCTGCTCGAATTCCGCGAGCGCTACCCTGACATCGACCTCATGGTCGGCTTCGGAGACAAGCCCGTGGACCTGGTGCAGGATGGGGTGGATTGTGCGATTCGCGTCGGCGAGCTGGAGGATTCGAGTCTGGTCGCACGACGCCTGGGTGAGCTTCAGACGCTGACTGCCGCAAGCCCCGCTTATATCGAACGCCATGGCGAGCCGACGAATCTGGACGACCTGCGGCAACACCTGGCGGTACAGTATTTCTCCAACAGGACGGGTCGTATCAAGGACATGAATTTTGTTGTCGACCGGACAACGACCGCGGTCAAGATGCGGGGTGCACTAGCCGTGAACGACGCCGAAGCCTACGTGATGTGCGGCGTAAAGGGCGCCGGGATTGTCCAGGCGCCCCAGTTCATGCTGTTGCCGCACTTGCGTTCCGGCAAGCTGGTCGAGGTGCTGCCGCAGTGGAAACCGCTTCCCATGCCTATCGCGGCGGTGTATCCGCACAACCGTCATCTGGCGCCCAAGGTTCGCGTGTTTGTTGACTGGATCGCGTCGGTCTTCGAAAAATGTCCGTTAATGTCCAGCAGCATGGACATTCAAGGCCCCTGCCTGATTGACGAAACCGACCACGAGGCAGGCTTTTACAGCACGGCCCGCACGCTTGCCGCACCTGCGCAAGCTTACGCGTGATAAACCGGGCTTAGCTTGCCCAATTCGTCATCAACAAGAAAACTATTCTTGTCTGCGAGACGAAGTCGATGACCGAGGCCGCGGGTGTCACACGCCCAAACAGTCGCCTTTAACGTCCGGGCAGCAGCGAAAACCGGCGTGGCGAGTCTTCGCATCGGTTGCGTAGATTCGTACCCGAAGACCCGCACCGTGAGATGCGCTTCTGCTAAAAATCGTATTCGCTTATATTTCCGGTCCCTTGTTTTTGCCGCATCACACTTCACTCACACCTTGCTCAAAAGGAAGCTGAAAGTGAATACATATGATGTGGTTGTGATTGGGGCTGGCGTTATCGGCAGTTCGGTAGCATTTCAGCTTGCAAAGCTGGGCGCGAAAAACGTACTCGTGCTTGACCGGGGCACGATTGGGGCCGGAACAACATCGCAATCATCTGGCATTTTGCGCACCCATTACTCGGTGAAGGAAAACGTCGAGTTGGCGCGTAAATCGTGGGACGTCTTCAACAACTTCGCGTCCTATCTGGGCGACGACGAAGCGTCGTGCGGGCTAGTCAAGTGTGGCTACATGATTGTTGCAGCTGAGGGCGACAAGCTTGAACCGCTGCGGGCGTCCCTGAACCAGCAGAAAGAGCAAGGCATTCCACTCGAACTGCTCGACGCAAAACAGGCTAGCGAGCTGCTTCCCATCGCACAGTTCGGCGATGCCGCCCTGATTGGCTACGAGCCCGAGGCCGGGTTTGCTGACGCCTACCTTGTGGCCACCGGCTTCGCCCGCGCAGCACGTCGTGCCGGTGTGACCATCCGCGAGAACGCTTCGGTCAACAAGATTCTTATCGAAAACGGCGAGGTCGTCGGCGTCTCCACCAGCATCGGCGACTTCTCTACGTCGATGGTCATCAGCACCCAGAACATCTGGACACCGGAACTGGCTGGCTGGACCGGCAAGTCCCTTCCTGTCATGCCCGAGCGCCATGCTGTGCTGGCGCTCGAATGTGAAGCCGCAAAGTACACGTTCTCGATGCCCGTCTTCAAGGACCTTGCATCGCCGGGCATGCTCTATTACCGCAGCTACGGCGGCAACCAGATGCTCGTCAGTGAAGGCGTGGTGGGTGAAAAGCTCAACACGACCGAAGTGGAGCAAGGCGACATCCCGATGGACTACGTCATCGAAGTCGGCGCCCAGGTCGCCGAGCGCTTCCCCGAATACGAGACTGCCGGGATTGCTTCGTCGTGGACGGGCGTCTATGACGTGACGCCGGACTGGAACCCTGTCCTCGGCAAGTTGCCCGGAATTGAAGGCCTGGTGGTTGGCTACGGCTTCTCCGGTCACGGCTTCAAACTTTCACCGACAGTCGGACGAGTGCTTGCGCAGGAAGCGCTCGGCCTGCCGACCGACGTGTCGCTCAAGCCGTACTCCATCGAACGCTTTACGACTGGCGAACTGTTGATCGGCAAATACGGTCTCGGCGCGGTGTCCTGAGGTCAAAACCATGTCTGCAATCGATGTGCGCCCGATCGCATCGGTTCCGATAGAACCCTGGCGCAACGGCGGCGGGGTCCCGAGGACCCTTGCGACGGGAAACAGTCAATGGCGAATCAGTCTGGCCGAGATTGAGCGTGACGGTCCGTACTTGTGACTATCGAGCCGTCCGGTATCAGAATAAACGACTGAAATGACGAGGAAGATGAGATGAAGGTTATTACCGCAGTAAAGCGCGTGGTGGACTACAACGTGAAGGTCCGGGTAAAAGCCGACGAAAGCGGCGTGGACATCGGCAACGTCAAGATGTCCATGAATCCCTTTGACGAAATCGCCGTGGAAGCGGCGACGCGTCTGAAGGAAGCTGGCAAAGCGACTGAGGTCATCGCCGTCTCTTGCGGTCTGTCGCAAAGCCAGGAAACACTGCGTACTGCGCTGGCTATCGGCGCGGACCGCGGGGTGCTGGTCGAGACGGACGCAGAATTGCAACCACTTGCCGTAGCAAAGCTTCTCAAGGCAGTCGTTGAAAAAGAGCAACCTCAACTGGTCATCCTCGGCAAGCAGGCAATCGACGACGACGCTGGCCAGACGGGTCAATTGCTCGCCGCTCTCCTCGATTGGCCGCAAGCCACCTTCGCCAGCAACATCGAAATCAACGATGGCACCGCAACGGTGACGCGCGAAGTCGACGGCGGCCTTGAGGTCATTTCGTTGCGTCTGCCGGCGATTGTGACCACGGACCTCCGCCTGAACGAGCCGCGCTACGTGACCTTGCCGAACATCATGAAGGCAAAGAAGAAGCCGATTGAGGTGTTCAAACCTTCCGACTTTGGTATCGACCCGTCGCCGCGTCTCAAGACGCTGAAGGTCGTTGAACCTCCAGTACGCAAGGCAGGCGTGATGGTGCCGGACGTCGCGACTCTCATTGAGAAACTGAAAACCGAAGCAAAGGTGATTTAATTGACGACGCTTGTTATTGCCGAACACAACGCCCCGAAGGAAGCCCCCTTGGGGGGCGACGCTCAAATCAAGAGCGCGACGCTTCATACCATCGCCGCCGCGAAGCAGCTTTCGAACGGCGTCCACGTCCTCGTCGCTGGCAGCGGCGCACAAGCTGCAGCAGAAGCGGCGAGCAAGGTCGAGGGCGTGGACAAGGTCATCCTCGTCGATGCGCCCCAATTCGCGGACGGTTTGGCGGAAAACGTCGCGGCGCAGGTGCTGGCCCTGGCAAGTAGCTACTCACATATCTTCTTCCCCGCCACGGCTGCCGGCAAGAACACAGCTCCGCGCGTGGCAGCGAAGCTCGATGCGTCCCAGATTTCCGACGTCATTGCTATCGAGTCCGACGACACGTTTCAGCGCCCCATCTATGCTGGGAACGCTATCGCAACTGTGCAGTCGAGCGACGCGGTGAAAGTCGCGACCATTCGTACGACAGCGTTCGATGCAGCCCGCGCCGAGGGTGGGAGTGCGGCTATCGAAACGGCGCCGGCTGTCGCTGATTCTGGCCTGTCAACTTTCATCCGCCGTGAAGTCGCCACAAGTGACTGGCCTGAGCTTACTGCGGCGCGCGTCGTCGTATCAGGTGGTCGTGGTCTGGGCAGCAAGGAAAACTTCGCCCTTCTCGACCCCTTGGCGGAGAAGCTCGGTGCTTCAGTCGGAGCATCTCGTGCAGCGGTGGATTCGGGCTATGCACCGAACGACTGGCAAGTCGGCCAGACCGGGAAAATCGTTGCACCGGAACTCTATATCGCTATCGGCATCTCGGGCGCCATCCAGCATCTGGCCGGCATGAAAGACTCCAAGGTCATCGTCGCAGTCAATAAAGATGCTGACGCGCCTATCTTTGGAATTGCCGACTACGGTCTCGTCGGCGACCTGTTCGAGGTACTGCCCGCGTTGACACAATCGCTGTAAGCGCTCGCGAAAAGAACCGCGCATCGCCTCTCTTGGAGCTGGAACATCAGATCAAGAGGAATCGAAAACTTGTTTGCCCACGATGCACTTCGAACACAATCCGGTGCAAAACGAACCTGTCCTGACTGAGGAAGGTGGTGAATGTGCGTGTCCACACACCGTAAAGTAAGCCGGTCAAGAAACGGAGATTCGCGCGCGGTCTCAACAGTCAGCCCGTCATCGGTGTCATGGCGCGTTGAAACGCATCCAGCTCGAGGCAAGCAGAATAAATATGATCGATGCGAGGAAAATGCGCCGTATCAAGCCCCATCTTCCGCGCGTTGTAGACCTGCGGGATCAGGAAACAATCGGCGATGGTCGGTAGATCGCCGTGGCAGAACAGCCCAGTTTGCCGACCCTTGCCGAGAACCGCTTCAAATTGGCCGAAGCCTTGTTCGAGGTAGTGAAGCGCCCATCGCAGGGTTTGGATGTCGCCAAGTGAAAACTCACGGCTCAGCCGAGCCCGCGTCTTCATGCTCGATAACGGATGCATCTCGCAGGCAATGTGCAGCGCCAGGCTGCGCACATGCGCCCGCTCATGCGATGAACCAGGCATGAGCGCAGGCGACGGACACCACTCCTCCAGGAATTCCAGTATCGCGAGCGACTGCGCAATGTGACGCCCATCGGACTCGATAACCGGCACCAGCGCCTGCGGATTTATCGACAAAAATGCTGGCTGCCGATGCTCGCCGCCGTCCTTCGACAGATCCACGCTGAACGACTCGTAAGCGATTCCCTTCAGGTTGAGCGCGATGCGCACGCGAAGCGACGACGAACTCGCCGGGTACTCGAAGAGCTTCATGTCTTCCCTTTTGTTGAAAGGCGCGCACGCGCTGCATGCGCACCTCATCGCCCTGCACGAACACGCAAATCAAAAGTAATGCTGCAAGCCGATCCGCAAGGAAAGCTGATGATCGTTTGACGAAGGCGACAGCGAAGGCAAGTCTGCCAGCGCACCGCCATTCGCCTTCTGGAACGTGACTTCGGCATAAGCCAGTGTCCGCTTGGACAGCTGATACAAATTTGCAAGGCCCACGGTGCTATATCCCTTGCCCGCAAACTCGGTGTGGAAGCCACCCAAACTCACGGTGTTGGCGACGCTCGCCTGGTAATCCACGCCGAGTTCTTCGGTCAGCGCAGTCTCCGTATCCTGCCGTGTCTGCAGATGCGCCTGATCGATCATGCCGTGAATGCGCCAGCGATCGCCGAGCTTGTAGGTTCCCGCCACGCCGATGATCCGCGTGTTGTCCGCCACGAAAGACGCGCCGCCTGCCAGGTTCTGCCCCATGAAACTCGTGTAGCCCAGCTGCGTATTGAAAGCATACGTGCGATGGTTCGTGTCGCTATAGACGGCGCCGAGTTGCAGCGGCCCCGTCGCATAGAGCACCGCCGCGCCGATGTACCGGCCGAGCGCAGTGTTGGCGTCGCTGAACGAATACATGGTGCGAATGCTGAAGCCGCGATAGCCCGGGCTCGCATACTTGATCGAATTGCTGAGCGGCGTTACCGCCGCATTGTCGATATTGTCCGGGTGATACATGAAGTTATTGAACTGCACCGCGCCGTTCGCGTTCGGCGTAAAAACTTCGTTTGTCAGATCCCACTGCCGGCCGAGCGTCAGCGTGCCCCACTGCTGGCTGGTTAGACCCACATAAGCCATCCGGCTGAACTGATAACCCGATATCGCAAAGCGGCCGTTGTTCGAGAAGTAGCCATTTTCCAGCTTGAAAATGGCGCTCAAACCGCCGCCAAGATCTTCCGAACCGACGAAGCCGAACTTATCCGGCACCGCGATAGGTCCCATGACAACCGCCTTGCCGCCATTCTGATTGCTGACGTAGCCAATCCCTTCGTCGATACTGCCGTACATGGTGAGGCTACTGGTCTGTGCTTCGCATCGATCGATATAGCCGATACAAATAGCCGTCGCAGCAATGAGACTAATATTCTTTAGCATTACTAATCCTATGGAAGATATCAAAATCGAGCAAATTTAAACACCGGCCGATGCCGGCCGGATCAAGGTTGAATGTCTGATGCCAAACTGGATTGAATCGGCCGTAGCCAAGCGCGCGTAGAAGCTAAACGTCCGGCCGGACGTCCTGCGCGATGCGGTTACGTCAATGGTTCATGCGTCGAAAGCGCCTTCCAGCAGGCTTCCATAGTGCTTCGGCTTTTGCGCGATGTTCAGCGTTTTCAGGCAGTACCAGAGCAATGCGGCATTGCTGGCGATCACGGGCTTGTTCACGAGCGCTTCAAGCTTTTCGATAGCACCGGCGAGCCGGATTCCCGCGCAACTGATCACGAGCGCATCGAACGGTCCTTTGAGCGTGGCCGCCAGTTCGAGCCATCGTTGTGGATGCAGCATCCCCTGATCGTAGGGGGTGTCCTGCGGCAAGCTTTCTTCCACAACGACACGCAGACCCTGTTTCTCGAAGAACGCAACTTCCGCTTCCACCACCTCACGCCTATAGGGCGTCATCAGCGCAATGCGGGTGGCCTTCACAGCCGCCAACGCCGCCATGACCGCTTGAATCGTCGTGACCGACCGGATGCCGGTCGCAGCCTGCACGCGGCGGTTGATCTCCTCCGGGCCGGCAACAACGCCCGCCGCGGTGCAGTTGAGCGCGATCAGGTCCACGCGGGCATCGGCGAGCAGCATGGCGTGCGATTCGAGATCGTCGATCAGCGCCTTGTCCGATGCGATCGACGTATCGCTAAACGGCAGCCGCGTGGTAAGAAACTGCACGCCGTCGGGCGCCATCATCTGCACTTCATAGTCGCAAAGACCACCCGATGGATACAAATGCCCAATGCGCGCCACTTCGCCGAATCCACAACTCATGGAATGTCCTGTGGCGACGGTTAGCTTCGAAGGCGCGCATGGCGCACCGCGGTACGGTCAGCGAAGCTGCTTCAGCTTTTCAGCGATACCGCGCCGGGCGTCATCGAAGGGCTGCTCCAGTGCGGGCTGCGCGTGAGCGCAATGGCTGCGGCTGCCACCAGCGCCGAGCCGGCGAACGCGTAGAAGTTCCACTGGACATCAGCGCCTTGGGAAGCCAGGTACGCGCCGACCATCGGACCGCTCATTGCGCCGAATCGGCCGACGCCCACCGCCCAGCCCGTAGCGCTCGCCCGGGCATGCGCACGGTAGTAGTTGGCGATGTAACCGAGCTGCACCATCGCCACACCAATGCTGCCGAAGCCCGCGAGCGCCACCAGCACGTAGTTCATGATAAGACCGCTCTTGATCGCGAGACTGGAGATGGCGATTGCACCGACCACATAGCCGCCCACGATGGTCTTGCGCGTGCCGAGAAAGTCGCTGATACGCCCGATCAAAATGCCGCCCAGCGCCGACGAGAGCATGAACACCGCGAGGAACGAGAGACTCGGGCCAAGGTCGTAGCCCATCTTGCGCATGAGTTGCGGCAGCCACGTGCCGAGGCCGTAGATCACCATGACAGCAGCGACCTGCGCCACCCACAAGCTGATGGTGGCGAGCACGTTCTGCTTCGAGAACACTTCGCGGAACACGGCACCAACCGTCGGTTTGGGCAGCGGGTCCTTGACGCGCTGCTCCAGTTCGACGGCCGCAATGCCGAGCTTCCTGGCAAGCGCCGCCGCTTTCGCGTGACGGCCACGTGCAATCAGGAAGTCTAGCGATTCGGGCAGCATATAGAACAGGAACGGCACTGCGAGCAACGGCGCGGCGCCGAGCGCCACGACGAAGCGCCAGCCATGCGAGCCGAGAAACGCCATGCCCATCACCGCCGAGAGCAACGCGCCGATCGAATAGCCGGAGTACATCAGCGCGAAGTTGAGGTTGCGCTTTTCAGGCGGCGAAAACTCGATCGTCAATGCCGCTGCGGCCGAAATCACGCCACCAAGGCCCAGTCCGCCAATAAACCGTGCCGCCGAAAACACGAAGGGCGTGGGCGCGCAGCCAGCGCCGATCATCGAGAGCGAGAAGAGCGTCACGCAGCCAATCAGCAACAACTTGCGCCCGACCAGATCGCTCACCACGCTGATGAAATACGACCCGATGAGCGTGCCGAAGAGCGCGGCGCTGCCCATCGCGCCGACCTCAATGGGCGTGAGTTTCCAGTTGGTGTCCGCGAGAAGCGAGGGAACGATCGTGCCCATCACGCCAATGTCGTAGCCTTCGGCCACGATGGTGAGAAAGCACAGGATCAGCACCAGATACGTCGTTCGCGCGGGGGGATGGAACGCGTGGGACGCCGCGCTATCGGACAAAGCCGCCATGAAGGCACCTCAATATTTAGCATAGCAAATGATGTGGACCAGGATCTGCAGGCGCGACCGTTCCGCACGCCCAGACCGGACGCGCCGGGTTTCAAGCCGTCGCGAGGTCAGGAACGTCGTGCCGATCCGCGTGATGATCTAAATACAGAATGACATTCTTTATTCGAGCATGTCAAAAGATTTTCAAAAATCCGTTCTGTTTCTTTTTGACGACGCTGAACATTGCAACGCGCTCGATGTGCGCAATTGCACTGCAGCAAAAAATCAGCGCGTGCGCGGCTCGGTGTCGGGCTCAGTACCGCCCAGTAGTAGATCCGTCATCATGCTGGCGATCTGGTCAATGTCGCGCACGTCGCCAATCCGGTGATTGATCACGAAGCCGTCGAACGCCATCCAGATCACGTGCGCGAGCATGTTGCCCTGCACCACCGACGACCGCTCCGGCGGTAACGAGTCGCGCAGCAATGCGCCGATGAAGGCATCGACGGTATCGATCAGCTTGAACGGCTTGCCCAGGTTCGGCGGCGCACTTGCGAGTGCGTCGATCAGCGCGTTGGCGAACGTGTGGTCCGTGGACGGAATGTCGGACCAGAGCCCCACTAGAATGCGCTTGATGCGCGCCCTCGGCGTATCCAGGCTCATCACCTCTTCGCGCAGCAGGTCGAGCTGCTTCGTGAGCCAGGGCTGGTAAATCTCATAGAGGATGACGAGCTTCGAGTCGAAGTAGACGTACAGGTTCGCGACCGTTGTTTTGGCGAGACGAGCAATCTCGGTCATGGTGGTCGCCGAATAGCCCTTGCTGCTGAACGCCGAAAACGCGGCCTTCAGGATGGCCTCCCGCACTTCTGGTTTCTTGACCTGCGGCACTGGGTCTCCTCGAACTGGATGATCTACGGGTATCGCCAGGCACCGGCGTCCCTACTTCTTCGCCCGCCAAGCCAAGCGCGGGCGCCCGCCATTCTAGCAATCCCCCTGTTTCCATCGACGAACAACGCGTGACGCATAACGCTTGACAAGCCTTTTTTTTGAAAACAGAATGCCATTCGTTATTGACGAACATCTGCTTCCCTTTCGAGGACGATCGCATGACTAACATTCCCGCCCCTGAAGGCACACTCACTGGCCGCTACGCCGAACTGGGCTCGGGACTGATTCCCGTCGAGCCATACATCTCGGCCGACTACTTTGCGCGCGAGAAGGCGCACATCTTCAAGAAGACGTGGCTGCAGGTCGGCCGCGTGGAAGAAATTCCGGAAGCCGGCGACTATTTCGTCAAGACGCTGGCCGCGTGCGATACGGAAATCATCCTCGTGCGAAACAAGCAGGGCCAGATTCGCGCGATGCACAACGTCTGCTCGCATCGGCTCAATCAGATTGCTTACGAGAAGACCGGTCACACGCGCAAATTCTTCTGCAAGTTCCACGGCTGGGCGTACGACCTCGACGGCAACCTCACCGGCGTGCCCGACGAAAAGTGCTTCTTCGGCCTTTCGCACGCGGACTATGCGCTCACGCGCGTGTCGTGCGACGTGTGGCAGGGATTCATCTTCGTCAACATGGATCCGGAGCCCGCGCTCTCGCTGGACGAATTCATGAAGCCAATGTACGGCGACATCGAAGGCTATCCGTTCGACAAGATGACGGTTGGCTTTGCGTGGGAAACGGTCGTCGATTGCAACTGGAAACTCGCGCTCGACGCTTTCCAGGAGGCGTATCACGTGGCCTACGTGCACGGCAATTCGATTGCCGATGCGATCGACAAGAGCGACGGCGGCAGCATGCCGCCGCTCGACGCGCTGTGCGGCGAGTTTCATCGGCGGCTCTCGCTCGCGGGCAACCAGAAGTCCGTCTATGGCAACCCGAAGGCGGTCACCTCGGGCGGCGCGGCGGCGAGCGAAGCCTTGTCAGATGCAAGCGCGAAGCGGCCCATTGCAGCGGCGGCGTTGCGCGCGGGCATTGGCAGCGCGCGCCATGCGTTCCCGCTCGACGCGCTGCCCAAGGGCGTGAACTGGACCAAGAGCCCGAACTGGCTCTTCGACATCAATGTCGTCTTCCCGGACTTCTATCTCTCGCTACGCCCGAACTATTGCCAGGCGTACAACTTCCGCCCGATCGCGCACAACAAGACGCTGCTCGAAGCGCGCGTCTATTACCCGGAGATGACGACGCCCGGCGGCCGCTTCTTCCTCGAATACATGAAGGTCGCGTTGCGCGACGTGCTGCTCGAGGACCTGAGCACGCTCGAGCGCACGCAGCGCGCCGCCGAAACCGGCGTGAAGAAATTCATGGTGCTGCAGGATAACGAACTGCTCGTGCGCCACAGCTATCACGTGATCGAGCGCCTGCTGGCCGAAGCTGAAGCGAAGGAACAACCCGTGGCGGCCGCCGCCTGAGGAGCATGAACGTGGAAGAAAAAATCATCGTAATGACTGGGCGCAGCCAGATTTCAAAAACGACACCCGCAACTTTACCCGACGCGTTTGCCGACCTCCAGCCGTTCGTTGAACGCTGGGCGCTGGCAACGGAAACCGAGCGCAACACACAACGTCATGCAGTGGGCATGGACGCGATTCTCGCGTTCAAGGACGCCATGCTGCCGCGCGTGGACGCCGTGGTGCAGTGGCTCAACCCGTTTCCGCTCAACGCGTTGCCCGATGTGGCGAAGCCACTGATGTACCTGCTGCTCTCGTTCGCGGAGGTCGCGCCTGCAGTTGAGTTCTACAAACAGCCGGCGGTCATCGACGGATACGATCCGCGGCGCTTCGTGGCCGATGAAACGTTCACGATGCGGCCCACCATCTGACGTCGCGCAGCATTCACAGAGGAACAACACCATGCCCAAGTGCCGCATTTTTGGCATCGACGACGGTCTCAAGCAGGTCGTCGCCAACGGCCTTTATATGAAGCTCTACATCGGCGAATCGATCAGCGTCGCGGTGATCAAGTTCGTCGAAGAGGCGGGACGCGAACTGCCGGCGAAGGCGCACGACCACGGCGAGGAAGCGTCGCTGCAGGTGAGCGGCGGCTGCTCGATCTTCGAAGTGCGGCCTGGCGAAGCCGATGTCGAGCGCGTCATGAATGCGGGCAGCGCGGTAATCATTCCCGCCGGCCTGAGCCACTATGGCGTGAACCGCTTCGAACCGGCTGGCATCAGCATGCGCCTGAACGTGGTCACGCCGCCGCGCGCCGAGTATGGCAGCGGCGATGAAACGCCCTACTATCCGCTCGCGGACCGGGAAGGGGCACGATGAGCACCATCAACACGATGTCCTGCCAGCACGTCTCAAGCGGTGATCGCGTGGAAGGCGCCGCGCTCTCCGCCGGCATCCAGACGTTACGTCAAAACGAAATCATCGATATCGAAGCGGGCACGCTCGGCGAAGAAGTTGGCGCGATTCTCTCGGGCCGCATCGACGTTGTTGCCGCGGGCGAGCACTACGTTCTCTGCGCAGGCGAAGCCATTGTGATTCCCGCCGGCGAAGCGCGGCGCTTCACGTGCCTCACCGAGCGCGGCGAGTTGTATCGCGTCACCGTTCGTGCGTACGACAGCGCGTACGGCAATGTGCCGGAGCGAGCATGAACACGCATTCACACGTGGCGATCGTGGGCGCGGGCCACGCGGGCGGGCGCGTGGCGCAGCATCTGCGCGCGCTAGGCCACAGCGGCCGCGTGACGCTGATCGGCGCCGAAGCGCATGCGCCTTACGAGCGACCGGCATTATCGAAGGAAATGCTGCTGGGCACGACAGCCAGCGAAAGCCTCGTACTCGCGCCGTCGGCATTCTGGATGGACGACGCGCTCGCGGGCATCGGCATCGAACGCGTGCATGCAACGGTCGAGTCGCTCGACGTCGATGCCCGCCGCGTGCGACTTCATGACGGACGTCATATCGGCTTCGATCAACTCGTCGTGGCGACGGGCGCGGCGGCGCGTCGCTTGCCGGTGCCCGGCCGCGACCTGCCTGGCGTACACGTGTTGCGCACGCTCGATGACTGCATCGCGCTGAAGGCCGCGTTTCCGGCGTGCCGCGAACTGGCGATCATCGGCGGCGGCGTGATCGGCATGGAAGTCGCGTCGAGCGCAACGAAGCTCGGCATGCGCGTGACTGTGCTCGAAGCGGGCAGCGCGATCATGAACCGCTGCCTGCCGCCGCTCGTGTCCGCGTGGCTCGAAGCTCAGCATGCGGAACACGGCGTCGCGGTGAAGAAGAACGTGCGCGTGGAGAAGATCGTGAAGACGGGCGAGCGGCTGCAGATCGTAGCCAGGTCCGGCGATGAGCGCTTGCTGACCGATGCCGATTGCGTGCTGATGGCGACCGGCGCCAACTGCCATCCCGCTTTCCTGCACGGCACGGGTCTCGCGGATACGCAAGGCGTGCACGTCGATGCCCGCTGCCGCAGCCTGCTCGCCCCGTGGCTTTATGCAGCCGGCGATGTCGCCTACCTGCGGGACGCTGAATCCGGCGTCGCGTTGCGCCAGGAAACGTGGCGCAATGCAGAGAACCAGGCGCGCGCCGTCGCGGAAATGTTGCTTGGCCGCAGCGAGCCGTATCGCGAAACGCCGTGGATGTGGACCGATCAGCACGGCCACGCCATTCAGGTGACCGGCACACCCGACGCCGCGCACGAATGGATCGTGCGCGGCAGCCTGGAAACGGCGAACGCAACGGTCGTGGGGCTGCGCGACGGCTGCGTGCAGGCGAGCGTGACGATCAACCAGAGCCGCGACCGGCGTCACATCGAAGCGCTCGTGACAGGCCGCCAGGCAGTGGACACGCTGCGTATCGCCGATACCCGGCATGCACTGAAAACGTTCCTCTGATCATGACGACCCTACCGGCTTTGCTTTCACTTGAAGAACGCGTGGCGCGGCTGGAGGCCATCGACGCCATTCGCCGTTTGAAAGCCCGCTACGCCGCGCTCGCCGACGCCAAGTACACCAGCGACTACACGCGTCAGCCCGACGCCGTCATGCACGACGTCGCGCGGCAACAGGCCGAGTGCTTCACGCACGACGCGGTCTGGGTCGGCGGCTCGGGCTTCGGCAATGATCTAACGGGACGCAAAGCGCTGCACGACTGGTTCCTTCGTTCGCCCTGGCGCTTCGCCATGCATTACTACACGAGCGAAACGATCGATGTCGACGTTCGCACGGGCATCGCACACGCAACCTGGCGGCTCTGGCAACTGGCGTTGCGCGATGACGACGCTCACGCCGTCCTCCTCGGCGCGATCACGGAAGAAAAATATGCCGTCGATGATGCGGGCCACTGGCTCGTGAGTGAGATGCGCTTCGTGCAACTGAAGATGATGGAGTCAAGTGCGATCCCCTTTCCCATTGCGAATGATTTTGGCGCGCTCGCGGCCATGCGAACGCGCGGTACAACCCTTACGGAATGAACATGAACGATTCCCCCATGGCACCCACCGCGCCCACGGCGAGCAAGGTCATCGCGTTTGCGCCTGGCCACTGCGATACACACTCCGCATGCCACGACCAAGCCTTGCCGATTGCCGAGAACATCTGCACGGTGCGCTCGAACGACTGGGTCAACCCCGAATACAAGCATCTGGTGCTGAGCGCACCTGCCACCGCGCTCACAGTCGTTGCAGGACAGTTCTTCCATCTCGCGTGCCCGCCGGGCACCGATGAAGCCGCGTACCTGCGCCGCCCGATGAGCATCTACCGTGTGGAAGCGGACGATGAACGCATCGAGTTCCTTTACAAGGTGCAGGGCGTGGGCACGCGCGGCCTCGCGCGCCTGGCTCCACGCGACACGCTCGACGCGCTCGGCCCGCTCGGACAGGGCTTCAGGTTACCGGCCGTCG
>NZ_AEJF01000052.1 GCF_001028175.1 Caballeronia mineralivorans PML1(12) | reverse complement strand
CGCGCAGGAAGCCATCCGCAGCGGCGCGCGCGTGACCGCGATCCTGAGCGCGCGCAGCGCGTCGCTCGTGATGTCGGCGAATTATCTGCGCGAATCAGGCGCGGAAGTCCTGGTTGTCACCGACGACGAACAAACCAGCGACGTCGTCCAGATCGAACGCATGATTCGCCGCGTTCACGCCGCTCAGGCGATCACGTTCGCGACCACGTGCGGGTCGAACCGCCTGCTCTCGACACTGCAGCGCCTCACGGCCGAGTTCGGCATTCCCGGCGAGATCGCGCTCGAACAGCACATGGGCTGCGCAATCGGCGCCTGCTACGCGTGCGTGCGTCCGTTCAGGAAACACAGCGGCTCGGACGAACTGACTTACCGGCGTGTGTGCTGGGACGGTCCCGTCTTCGACCTTCAGGAAACGACATCATGGTAGATCTCAATGTCAACATCGGTTCGCTCGCGCTCGCGAATCCGGTCATGCCCGCGTCCGGCACGTTTGCCGAAGGCACGGCGCAGGTCTTCGACCTCAACTGCCTCGGCGCGATCGTGACGAAGACGATCACGCACGACATCCGCGAAGGCGTGCCGCCGCCGCGCCTGGCCGAGTTCCGCGATGCCACGCTCTTCTCCATCGGCATTCCCAGCAAGGGCAGCGACTACTACATCAACGAGACCGTGCCCTTTTATCGACGATATTCACCGCCGCTCGTGGCAAGCATTTCAGCCAATAGCATCGAGGAGTTCGGCGAACTTGCCGCGAAGATCTCGGTGCCGGGCGTGAAAGCGATCGAGGCGAACGTCTCGTGCCCCAATCTCAAGAAGGACGGGCGCGCGTTCGGCATGGACCCGGAAGCCACGTACCAGGTCGTGAAAGCGATGAAGGCCGCCACCAGTGTCCCCATCTGGCCGAAGATGACGCCCAACGCGGGCAACGTGGTCGAAGTGGCGCGCGCGGCGGAAGAAGCCGGCGCGGACGCGCTGGTCGTGAGCAACGCCATCCTCGCGATGGCAATCGACGTCGAAACTTTCCGGCCGCGTTTGGCGAACGTCATGGGCGGACTGACCGGATCCGCGACGCGCCCCATCATGCTTCGGATTGCGTATCAATGTGTGCAGGCCGTATCGATTCCGGTGATTGGTTGCGGTGGCATCGGCAGCGCGTCAGATGCGCTCGAATTTCTGCTAGCCGGATGCAGCGCCGTGCAGGTCGGCACCGCGAACTTCGTCTCGCCGACCACCATGCCGCGCCTGATCGACGACCTCATGAAATATTGCGAGCGGCATGGCATCACGCGCATTGCGGACATCATCGGCGCGGTGCGCATGCACGAACCCATCCAGCTTCAAAAGGCGGCGGCGCTATGAATACCATCGTGATCCAGGATGCATCGGCCATGACGAACTTCTCTCTCGTGGATGGCTGGTACGAGATCGGCGCGATCGCCAAACTCTTCGCCGAACGCGATTGTCGCGGCGTAGAGCTCGCGGGCGAGAAGATCGGCCTCTTTCAGGTCGATGGCGAAGTGCACGCACTCGACGACATTTGCACGCACGGCGCAGCGCTCCTGAGCGACGGCGACATGGAAGATGGCGGAGTGGAATGCCCGCTGCACGCGGGCCTCGTGGATGTCCGCACAGGTCGCGCGCTGGCCGCACCCATCACACGCGACACGCGCCATCACGACACGAAGATCGTGGACGACCGGCTTTTCGTGAGGCTGCAAGCATGATGCAGACGCCCAATGCAGCCGCGAAACGCGCGCGGATCGCGGTGATCGGCACGGGCGGCACGTTCGCGATGCACGGGCGGCATCGCTTCGACTGGATCGAATATGCCGACAGCGGCGTGATTCATCCTATCGACGATCTGCTTGCCACACTCGGCGAACTCGCGCCCGATCTCGACCTCGTGCCGATTCCGTTTCGAAGTCTTGGAAGCGTGTCGATTGGACCGGCCGACTGGCTCGAGCTCTCGGCGCTGATCCGGCGCACAGCGGCAGCCGATCCTTCGCTGACGGGTTTCGTCGTCACGCATGGCACGGCAACGCTTGAAGAAACGGCATGGTTCCTCGACCTGACGCTCGCGCTGGATCAGCCCGTCGTCGTGACGGGCGCGCAGCGTCCGGCCAACACCGATGGCAGCGACGCCAGCGCCAACCTGCGCGCCGCGCTCGCGATTG